>CAZDPT010000001.1:0-104011 GCA_964507665.1 uncultured Candidatus Saccharibacteria bacterium
TTGGAGCGGGAGACGGGATTTGAACCCGCAACGACCTCCTTGGAAGGGAGGCATTCTGCCATTGAATTACTCCCGCATTTTTGTATAAGAAACTGTTTGATAGTCGGGACGGTGGGATTTGAACCCACGATCTTCCGCTCCCAAAGCGGATGCCTTAAACCCCTAGGCCACGTCCCGTTAAAGTATGATTATTTTAGCAACAGAGAAGATTTAAGTCAACAGAATTTAGTGTTCAAATAACTTTGATTTTGGAAGGATAAAAAATACCAGGGGTTTGGAAAATTAAAAATAAAACCAAAATGTGGTAAAATAGTTTAAGTAAGAGATATTAATTATCATTTGAAAATTAAATGTTTAGAAAACTTTTCCGTAAAATTAACATCTTTCCTCAATACAGTAAATACGGAGTTTCTATTTGGCAGTCTCCCCAATTCCTTTTTTTATTAATGGGGATTGTTATCGTTGTAACCACCATATTAACTTACTATATCGGTAATAGATACATAGAAGATCCCCTTTTGTTAAGCTTGATAATAATTTTATTAACTATATTTTTGCTTATTGTCTCTTTTTTAGTTACCAGAAGTTTTGAGAGGCTAGCTCAGGTAGCAAGAATAAAATCAGAGTTTGTTTCTATTGTTTCTCATCATTTAAGATCTCCCCTTAGTAATTTGAGGTGGATAACTGAACTTTTAATCTCAGAGAAACTGGGAAATTCCGAAAAGAAAAAGACAAAGTATTTTGGAATTATTGAAAAAAATGTCCAAAGAATGACTAAATTATTGAAAGATATGCTATTACTTTCAAGAATTGAAAGTGAGGATTTTGCTCTTAATAAACAAAAAGTTTCCTTAGAGAAAACATTAAAAAGTGTGACTTCTGAATTTAAAGGAGAATTCAGAGACCTAAATATTGATTTGAAATTAGAAATTTCAGATAATCTACCTCAATTATTAATTGACCGCTCTAAAATAAAACAAGTTTTTAGAAATCTTATTGATAATGCAATTCATTACAAAAAGGAAAGCAAAAAAGGAATAATTAAAATTAGACTTGAGAAAAGAAAGAAAAAGATTTACTTTAAAATAGAGGACAATGGTGTTGGAATTCCCAAAGAAGAACAAAGGTATATTTTTAAAAAATTTTTTAGATCAAAAAACGCAAGAAAATATCAAACTTCAGGAAGTGGTTTAGGTCTTTATATCAGTAAAGAAATTATAGAGAAATCTAGAGGAAAAATTGGATTTAGAAGCCAGAAAGGCAGAGGGTCGGCTTTCTGGTTTTATTTACCGATTAAATAATTTTGATTGTTAAATAATTTTGATTGTTAAATAATTATTAATTTATAACTTCTCTTTTCAAATTATGAAAAAAATCTTATTCATTGAAGACGAATCCGCCCTCCAGACCACCTTCAAAGAAGCGTTAGAGGCTGAAAACTATAACTTAATTTCTGCTTTAGATGGAAAAAAGGGTCTGGAGATTGCTGAAACAGAGAAACCTGATTTAATCTTGTTAGATCTTATTTTACCAAAGATGGATGGGTTCAAAGTTTTAAAAAAATTAAAAAAGGAAAAGAATACCAAAAAGATTCCAGTAATTGTTTTAACTAATTTAGAGGAATTGAAACATGTGAATAAAGCTTTGGAACTTGGAGCTAAAACATATTTAGTGAAAACAGATTTTTCTTTAAAAGATGTAATCGGAAAGATTAAAAGAATTCTCGGTGAACAATCAGGTAAGGTTGGAAAAAATAAATGATAACTTAACTGAAACATTTATTAATTTATGCGAGTTGAACCCCAACAATTAAAAGCTTTTCTTTTAGATGCTGGTTTGGTTACAGAAAAGCAATTTAAGAAAGCTAAAAAGAAAGCTAAAAAAAGCAACAAAAAATTAGAAGACATTTTAGTTTCAGAAGGTTTAATTTCTCAAGAAAAATTACTTAAATTAAAAGCCTATATCTTAGGTATTCCTTTTGTAGATTTAAAGGAAGAGATTATTTCCCCTGAGGTTTTAAAAGTAATTCCAGAGCCTATTGCTCGTTCTAATAATATTGTAGCTTACAGGAAAAAAGGAGATAAACTTGAAGTAGCTATGCTTGATCCTGCCGATTTAAGAACCATTGAATTTATTAAGAAAACTACCCCCTTGAAGATTTTACCCAGGTTAACTACCCCTGAAGGAATTAAGAATGCTCTTCGTCAGTACCAGAAGACTTTAGAGGCTGAGTTTGGGGAGATTATAAAAAAGGAAGTGGGAGGTGTAAAACAAATTAAAGAAGAAAAAATTGAAGAAAAAGAAGAACTTGAAAAAGCAGCTCAAGAACTGCCGATAATAAGGATTGTTGATACTCTTCTTAAACATGCTATTTTACAAAGGGCCTCTGATATTCATATAGAGCCTTTTGAGAATGAGGTTTTAGTAAGATATAGAATTGATGGAATATTACACGATGCTATGACTTTACCCAAAGTAGCTGCTCCTGGGATTGTAGCTCGAATAAAGGTTTTGTCTGATTTAAAGCTTGATGAACACAGACTACCTCAAGACGGAAGATTTAAAGTTGAAATTCAAGCAGATAAATATTCAGTTAGAGTTTCTGTTTTACCTGTCTTTAAAGGAGAGAAAGTTGTTATGAGGCTGTTGCCAGAAAGCGCTGAAGCTTACACCCTGGAAGCATTAGGTCTGAGAGAAAAAAGCTTGGAGAGAGTTCAGGATAATTTAAGAAAACCTACTGGAATGATTTTAGTTACAGGTCCTACTGGCTGTGGTAAAACTACTACTCTTTATTCAATGCTTGAAATTTTAAGTAGTCCTGGAGTTAATATTTCAACAATAGAGGACCCTATTGAATACAGGATTCCCCGGATTAATCAAACTCAGGTTAATCCTAAAATTGGATTAACTTTTGCTAAAGGATTGAGGGCCTTAGTCAGGCAAGACCCCGATATTATTATGGTAGGGGAAATTAGAGAT
This sequence comes from uncultured Candidatus Saccharibacteria bacterium, assembly GCA_964507665.1. Classification (GTDB taxonomy): domain Bacteria; phylum Patescibacteriota; class Minisyncoccia; order Minisyncoccales; family CAYZYK01; genus CAYZYK01. The sequence continues at coordinate 2,980 of CAZDPT010000001.1, forward strand.
AAAGAAACAGCAAGCTTAGCTATAAACGCTGCTTTAACAGGACATTTAGTCTTATCTACTCTTCATACTACCGAGGCTGCAGGTGCCATTCCTCGGATGATTGATATGGAAGTGGAACCCTTTTTATTATCCTCTACTTTGAATGTAATTTTAGCTCAGAGATTGGTTAGAAGATTGTGTCAGGGAAAAGAAAAATACAAACTTAAAAAATCTCAAATTAAAAACTTAAATAAATATTGTGATTTAGAAAAGGTGTTAGCAATATTAAGAGAAGAAAAAATAATTAATGTTGATCAGGGCTTGAAAAATGTTAATTTTTACCGTCCTCAGAGTTCAAAAGAATGTCCCGAGGGATATAAGGGAAGGATTGGAATTTTTGAAGTTTTACCTGTTACAGAAACTATTAAAGAATTGGTTGTGAATAATGCAACCACTGATCAAATTACAAAACAAGCAAAAAAAGAAGGAATGAGAACCATGGTTGAAGACGGACTTGTTAAAGCAGCCAAAGGAATAACTTCAATAGAAGAAGTATTAAGAGTGATAATAGAATAATTAAACCTTTTTTACCTTTAAATGCCCCGTTATTTTTACACAGCTAAAAATCAAACTGGAGAAACCAAGACTGGTTTTTTAACTGCAGAAAATACCCATCAATTGGCAAGACTTCTTAAAAAAGATGGTTTAATTTTAGTTAATGCTACCCCACAGGAAGAAAAGAAAAAGAAAGGTTTTAATATTTCAATTCCTTTTCTGGGTAGAATAACAACAAGAGAAAAGTTAATGGCAACTAGAAATTTACAGGTTATGATAGGATCGGGTTTACCTTTATCTCGGGCCCTCAGTATTTTAATTCATCAAACAAAGAATAAGAGATTTAAAAAAGTTTTGTTAGAAGTCAGGGAAGAAATAAAGAAAGGTAGGAGTTTCTCTGAGGCTTTGAGTGGTTATCCTGGTGTTTTCTCTGAGCTCTTCCAAAATATGGTGAAAGTAGGAGAGGAAGGGGGAATGTTAGAGGATGTTTTGGGAACCCTCTCCTCTCATATGGAAAAAGAACACAGGCTAAAATCTAAAATAAAGGGAGCTATGATTTATCCTGCTGTTATTATCACCACTATGATAGGTATTGGAATTTTGATGTTAATTTTAGTGGTTCCAAAGTTAAAATCCATGTTTGAAGAGTTAGATGTAGAACTTCCAGTTACAACTAGGTTTGTAATGGCTCTTGGTTCTTTTCTGGCTCAAAGATGGTATTTTGTCTGTCTTTTTGTGATCTTGTTCGTTATTTTTTTCTGGCGATTCTCTAAAACTAAAATAGGTAGGAAAATAATAGATACTATTCTATTAAAAATCCCAGTCATTTCATCACTTATTAAGAAGAGCAACTCTGCTTCAACTATTAGAACTTTATCTGCTCTGCTTTCCTCTGGTGTTACTATGGTGAAATCACTGAATGTTATCTCGGGAACATTAAAAAACTTCTATTTTCAGAAAGCAATGAAAGAAGCAGCAGAGAAGGTAAAGAAAGGGGCTAGTTTATCTGAGTGTCTAGAACCCTATCAGGAAATTTATCCTTTGGGAGTAGTTGAGATGATAAAGGTTGGAGAGGAAACTGGTCAGACCTCTGAAATCCTTGTAAAACTGGCAAATTTTTTTGAAGAAGAAATAGACAGAGCTACTAAAAATCTTGTTTCTGTTTTAGAACCTGTACTGATGGTTATTATTGGAGCAGCAGTTGGTTTCTTTGCTATCTCTATGATTCAACCTATGTATTCTATGCTCGGTGGGATATAAGGAAAATCAAGAATCTGTTCTTAAAATGAAAACATTGAGAATCAAACAAGCTTTTACACTAATTGAATTACTGGTGATTGTTGGGATTCTGTTAATTTTAGTAATTATTACTGTTCCTTCTTTTCACTATTTTCAGAACAAGTCAGCTTTGAAGGAGACAGTTCAGGAAATAATTATTGTAGCAAGATTGGCCAGAAACAAAACGTTAGCTTCCCAACAAAACAGTCAATATGGAGTTTATTTTGATACCTCTTCTTTCCCCCACCAATATATTTTATTTAAAGGTGACTCTTTTAGTACCAGAGATTCATCTTTTGACAATGTTTATAATATCCCAGAGAGCGTTGAAATCTACCAAATAGAGATAGGAGGAGGAAATGAAATAGTTTTTGAAAAGATTACAGGTCTTCTTTCTCAATCAGGAAATATTAGTTTAAGATTGAAGAATGATTCTGATCAAACAGAAACCATCTATGTTAAAAAATCAGGTAAAGTAAGCACCACTTCCTTTGAACCTTCAATTGATGAGAGGATAAAGGATTCAAGACATGTTCATATTGTTTACGAGAGATTTATTGATACCAGTATTGAAGATTTAATTTTAACCTTTAATACAACTGTTATCAAAGAAATACCAATAGCAGATTATTTAACGGACTCTCAGATTGATTGGGAAGGTGAGGTTGATGTTTCAGGTGAGATACAGAAATTAAAAATTCACACCCATAGACTGAATGACCCCGATACAGGAGATACTCTATTTTCTATTCACAGAGACAGAAGGTATAATAATAAATCTTTAAAGATAGAAATCAGTGGAGATAGCTCAGGAACAATTATTGAGTATTCAGCTGATGGTTTAACCACAAACAACAGTTCTATTTATGCTCAAGAACCTCAATGGCAATAAAAAAAAGAAACAAAAAGGAATTTCAACAATAGAAATATTAATCATAGTAGCTCTTCTTGCTGTTACTTTGACCACTCTTCTGGGGCTGGTCGCTTTTTCTTTAAGGATTATTCAGTTAACTAAACAAGATGTTTTAGCAGAAAAATTAGTTCAAGATACACTTGAAGCTGTGAGGAATTTCAGAGACCAAACTGATTGGGAAGAAGATGGTTTGGGGGTTTTAAGTGAAAATACAGCTTATTATCCCCAAAAAACAGGAACTCCCGAACAATGGACTTTAATTACAGGGGAAGAGGCTATCAACGGCTTTACCAGAAAGGTTGTTTTTGAAAAAGTTAACAGAGATAGTAACGATAATATCTCTTCTTCTGGGGTAGAGGACCCAAATAGTTTAAAGGTTATAGCTACTGTTTCTTGGGACGAAAAAGAGATAGAAATTGCCACTTATTTAACTAATTGGAATCAATGAAACATTCAATTTCTAAAAAAGGTTTCACTTTAATTGAGATGTTAGTTTACATCTCTATCCTTGCTATTATAATCCTTGGGGTCATCTCTTTCTTTGTTTGGACCACTAGGGCTGCCAAGAAAATATTTGTAACCGAAGAGGTTGTAGATAATATTAGAAGATCTATGAAGACAATAACCCAGGAAATTAGAGAGGCAGAAAGTATTTATACCCCAACTACTACTTCAGAACAACTTTCTCTTGAGACAACAAAATATCTTCCGACAGGTGAGGAGAGAACCTATATCGACTTTTATCTTTGTGAGGAGCATCTTTGTTTTAAAAAAGAATCTCAAGATCCAATTGTTTTAACCTCAGACAAAGTAGAGGTTAATAATTTAAAATTCACTAAAATAAATACCGATCCTGCTTCTATTCAAGTTAATTTAGGAATTAATTTTAAAGAATCTTTCCAATATCAAAGCTCAATTAACGCTACCTCTACTGTCAGTTTGAGATCTTATTAAAATGAAAAACTATAGAGAATCTAAAAAAAATAAATATAGAGAAAAAGGATTTGCTGCCTTTTTTGTAACTATTTTGGTTATGATAGTTGTTTTTGCGACAGCTACCAGTATTTTTATCCTCACTTATATGGAACAGAAGATTACTAGAAACATTATCAAATCAACCCAAGCTTATTATACTACAGAAGCAGGGGTTGAGGATATTTTATTAAGATTAACAGAAGATATGAATTGGTCCACTCCTTATACTTTAAAATTAAATGGCGGGGAAGCGACTTTGGAGATATCAGATATAATTGGGGGAGCCAGAACCATCATTTCTGAAGGAAATATCTCAGAAAGAATAAGGAGAATAAAGATAGTTTATGAGATTTCTTCTGATAAAACCTCTTTTTATTACGGAGCCCAAGTAGGAGAAGGAGGATTATTAATGGATGATGGCAGCGTTGTGGATGGAAATATTTTTTCAAACGGAAATATTGAAGCCTCCCCTAACACCGAGATTACAGGATCAATAAAAGTTTCCCAGACCGGAAACTATATTGATGGATTAAGTGTAGGGAAAGATGCTTTTGTTGATATCTGTAAAAACTCTGATATTACAGAAATTTTAACTTGTACTGATCCCGGAAATTGTACTGCTTCTTCTTTGGAAACTTTAACAGAAGAAATTTCTCCTTTATCTTTACCTATTTCTCAAAACCAAATTGATGACTGGAAGGTAGACGCTGAAGAAGGTGGTGTTTATTCTGGGGACTATATTATCAAGGCTTGGGAGGAGGAGTCCTTGGGGCCCTTAAAGATTGAAGGAAAACTAATAGTTCAAGACCAAGCTAAGCTCTATGTTACAGGAACTATTTTAGCTACAGAGGAAATTATTGTTCAAAACAAAAGTAGAATTAGATTAGATCAGAACTCTTATGGTTCTCTTAGTGGAGTGGTTATTAGTGATGGCAAGATTACTCTTCAAGATAGTGCTAAGGGGTTAGGTTCAGGAGAAGAAGGGAGCTATCTTATGTTTCTTTCAACTGGAACAGATGATGCTATTATTATTCAGGATGAATTCGAAACTGATATTCTTTATGCTCAGAACGGTTGGATAACCATTCAAGATACAGTTGATCTTAGATCTGTTACAGGCTATGGGATTCATCTGAAAAACAACGTTGAAGTCATATACGAAGTTGGCTTGGAGAATACTTCTTTTTCTTCTGGTCCCCAGGGAGGATGGCAGGTTGCAAGCTGGAAAGAAACAGAATAGAAAGAAGTTTTGGAATATTCTTCAGTGGAATCTGAATTATGGTATAATAAAAAATGTTTAATTTTTAAAAAATAATATGCTTGAATTCTTAACTTTAAATCCTAAAACGTTTGGTTTAGATATTTCAGATTTATCTTTAAAAGTTGTAGAACTTGAGAAAAAAAGAAAGGGTTTTGGTTTGTCTCGCTGGGGTAAAAAAGAAATTGAACCAGGCATCATTCAGAAAGGCGAGATAAAAGATAAGAAAAGATTTAGTGAAGAAATAAAGAAAACTTTAAAGAATCTTCAAGGAGGAAAGTTGAGCACAAAATATGTTGTGGTCTCTTTACCCGAAGAGAAGTCTTTTTTACAGGTGATTCAAATGCCTAAAATGAGTCAGAAAGAATTAAAAAAGTCTGTTTTTTATGAAGCAGAAAATTATATCCCCCTACCCATAGAAGATGTTTATCTTGACTGTCAGGTTATAAAGCCTGTTCAAAACAATCTTGATCATTTTGATGTTTTAATAAATGCTTTACCCAAGAAAACAATTGACCCTTATATTTTTTCTTTGAAAAAAGCAGGGCTTACTCCAAAGGTTCTTGAAGTAGAGTCCCAAGCAGTAGTTCGGGCCTTAGTTAAAGATCAAAAAAGTACTTCCCCCCAACTTATAATCGATATTGGACAGAGTAGAACTACTTTTATTGTTTTTTCTGGTTATAGTTTACGGTTTACCTTTTCTGTTTTTTTGTCTTCAAAAGATATAACAAAATCTATCTCAAAAGGCATGAATATTAGTTTTTCTGAAGCAGAGCAAATAAAAAAGAAATATAATCTTAACGAGAGAGATAAAAACAAAGAATCGGAACAGATATTTAAATTTATGAATCCTATTTTAAAGGGATTAGTGAAGCAGACCCAAAAATATATCAGTTTCTACAAAACCCATATTTCTCATGAACATCTCGGTTCTGGGAAAGGAGGAGAAATAAAAAAGGTGGTTCTCTGTGGAGGAGGAGCTAATTTAAAAGGATTGGATAATTTTCTTTCCCAAAAAATTAATGTTCCAGTCAAAATAGGAAATCCCTGGATTAATATTTTCCCGGATTCATCAAAAGGAAATCCGAAACTGGGTCCTGAAGAATCTTTATCTTACACTACTGCTCTTGGGTTAGCTTTAAGGAACACTAAATAGTTATTTATAGATGATTAATCTTTTACCCCCCACAGAAAAAAAACAGTTAAAACTTGAAAAAAAGATAAAACTTTTAGTGATTTTTGGTTTAGTTTTTTTAATATTTTTAATTTGTCTGATTTTGTCTTTGTTCTCTATAAAAACTTACATACAAGCACAAGTTGAGGCTGAAGGAATTGTTCTTGAAGAAATAAAACAAGAATTAGAAACCAGCAACAGTAAGGGGACTCAACAGATTATTAAAAATTACAATGAAAAGTTGATTAAATTAAAAAGATTTTACAGTAAACAAGTATATTTCACTACTAACTTAAGGAAGGTTTTAGATTTAACACCCTCTGCTATATACTTTGAGAATCTTTCTTTTAAAAAAGAAAAACAAGCTACTTCAGTTACTATTTCGGGTTTCAGTCCTACCAGAGATATTTTAACTTCTTTTCGGGAAAGAATGGAGCAAGAAGAAAGTATTACTGAAATAAACTTCTCTCCTTTAAGTTGGGCTAAACCTAAAAATATTGATTTTAGTGTTAACTTTAAGATTAAAAAATGACATATTCTAAAAAGATATATATAATTTCAGCTGTTTTTATAACAATTACTGTAATTTTGATTGTGTTTTTTGTTTACCCTTTGTTTAAAACAATAAAGAATAATTCAGAAGAATTGATTACTGTTAAGAAAAATTTGATCTTTTTTCAAAACCAGATCAGAGAACTAGAGAGATTTAATAATAATTATCAGAAATATGAACCAAATTTAAAAATAATAGATGAATTATTTATTGATTCCCAAACTCCTCTTGAGTTTATTAAATTTTTAGAAAGAACTGCTTCAAATTCCGGAATCTCATTGGAGATACTTTCTATCTCTATCCCTCAAAAGCAAGAAAATTCAAATTTATGGCCCAATACTACCTTTGAACTTGCTCTCAGGGGGGATTTTTCTGGCCTCTTGAAGTTTTTGGAAAAACTGGAAGCTGGTTCTTATTTAATTGAGTCCGAAAGCCTCACTGCAAGAAAACTGAAACAAAGAGAGCTCAGAGAAAATAAATTTTCATCTGAAGATATTAAAACAAATCTTTCAATAAAAGTTTTTACGAAGTAAACAATGAAAGAAATAAAATTAGCTGATTTTAAAAAGGTAATCTGGAAGCTGAAACAAACAAAAAGGACTATTTGGTTTTTAGGGAAACATGCTTTTTTAACCTTTCTTTTAGTTATTTTATTAAGTTTGATTTTAAGTGGAATTGTTTTTTATAAATATAGTTTTCTGGTAACAGAGAGAACTCCTCGGTCCACCAGAAAAGTTTTAGTTTTTGAAGATAAAACTTATAATTATATTTTAGAGCAATGGGACCAGAAAAAAGAAAGATTCAAACAGATTAAAAAACAAGATTATCAAAATCCTTTTTTGGAACAAGAACAAAGAGAAGAACAACAACTCAGAGAAGAACAACAACTCAGAGAAGAGACAAAAACAGAACCAACAATTTATACTGTTTCCCGAGGAGATAATTTATGGAATTTAGCAGAGAAATATTTGGGTACAGGGTTCAGATGGCAAGAGATCACCGATACAGAGGGAAATATATTTTCTAGTTGGGAAGCAAGAGTTTTAAAGATTGGCCAGCAGTTAGTTATACCTTCAGAGTAAAAAAATCCGAGATTTTTAAAACCTTAACCAAAAAGGTTTTTTATTTTGTAAGAACCGAGCGGACGTGATATAACTATAATAGACAATAATCTTAGTTAGTTTTTATGAAACTAAAAGAAAAAAAGAAAGCTAGAAAATTAAGGAAAAAAGGAAAGAGTTATAGCGAAATTTTAAAAAAGGTTAAGGTTTCCAAAAGCACGCTGAGCGTTTGGCTTAGAGACATTAAACTGACCGCCGAACAAAAAACAAAAGGAAAGGCTTTACAAGACCCTAAGGCGAAAAAACGCTTATAAAGGAGCGAAAGTCCAACAGAAAAAACGAATAAAAAAAACTAAAAGAATTGTTGCTGTAGCCAAAAAAGAAGTAAAAGGCCGCCTCAAAGCCCCTTTATTTTTATCGGGCTTAATGTTATATTGAGCAGAGGGTGATAAATCAGACCAACGTGAAAGAGTAAAATTTAGCAATTCTGACCCGAGAATGATTAGATTAATGATGAGATGGTTCAGGAAAATTTGTAAAGTTCCCGAAGATAAATTTAGAATCTGTCTTCATATTCATGAACTTCATTGTAGAGAAGACATGAAAGAATATTGGTCTAAAATTACAGACATTCCGTTTTCTCAATTTTATAAAACACAGATAAAACCAACTTCTTTGAAGCATAGAAAAAATAAGTTATATAATGGCACATGTGCCATAACTATATGTAATAAAGATCTATTTAGAAGAATTAAAGGTTGGAAATTAGGTTTTCTGGAGGAAATAAATATAAGAATAAAAAATGGTATGCCCTCATAGTTCAATGGACAGAACACTAGTCTTCTAAACTAGATATGCAGGTTCGACTCCTGCTGAGGGCACATGGTGACCGTAGCTTAATGGTTTAAAGCACCTGTCTGTGGCACAGGTAATGGCGGTTCGAATCCGCTCGGTCACCCATTACAGGGCGAAGTTCGAGGAGACCCGTTAGGGTCTCTTTTTTAATAAAAAGCATAAGATTTTTCTTTGTTTGCTTGATGGTTTAGAAAATACAATGTTTTATTTTTTTGAAAACATATAAAGTTTAGGCAATAACTTTCTAAAGTCTTCAGAGAGAGATTGAATTTTTTCTGAGTCGAATTTTGCTAATTTATCAAATTTTTTAAATGTTCTGATTGTTCTCTCTCCTGACAAGAAACAGGCAAGAAAGGACCGAAAAAGATGTTCTTTGCTATTTTCTTCTTTTAAATTATTAATTAAAAAAATATTACCATGGGTTAGAGTTGAGAGAAAAGAATAACTTCTAAAAACCTTTTTTCTATCAATGCCTCCCCATAAGTTTTGGGTTTTAGAATAAATTCCTTTTATGGCTGGAGAAGGAAATAGACGATTAGCTCTTTTGGAGATTTTTTTAAGTGGAAACTCACTTTGTTTTAGATTTTGATAAAAATTCTTACTGTTTTTTGTTTCTAGTTCTGCTATCAAACTTTCGTAAATTTTTTTCCAGTTTTTATTTTCTTCTAAAGAAAAAAATCTACCAATATTTAAAAGCCAATATTCAGTGGCGATCCCCTTTCTTTTTTTAGGAAAGGCAACAAAATAAATAAGATTTCCAGCTATCTCTAGTTGTGTTCTTAAAGCTAATTGAATCACCGGTATTTTAATACTCTGCTTAATTGCTTGAAATAAACTCCAAAAACTTTCTATCATTACTATAAAAAAGGATTTTTCCTCAATCATGTTCTTTGCATCTGCTATTTCTGAAGGCACATAAAGTCCTTGTATCGTGCTTCTGTAATTTTGGAAGCCATATTTAAGGGAAGCCATTTTTACTCCTGTCTTTTCTTTAAAAGATTTTATTTGATTTATTCCAATTTTTCTTAATTTCTTGAGTATTTTTTGGTTTTCCTTGAGAACGTTTTCCATCTAAATAAAATAAAAATTATGTTAGTTAAAATGTTTTTAAAAACTATTTTCTTTTGCTTTATTCTTTATCCTTATTTAATAGAACTGAAATTATTTCTCGATCAACCCAAAGAACTAATCCACATAAGCCCTGTAAAGTAAATATTAAATTAAACCGGGAAAGTTTACTTAGGATTGGGTGTTGTTTTACTAAAGATAGTCCTCTTTTTTCATGAATTTTATAGTTTTCAGGATGAAAGTATTCTTCATTCATCCAGTATTGGAAATTATTGCGCGTTGTTATTTTTTTATTATTAGACTTCAATATCAGTAGTGTTGATTCAAAAATCTTGTCCCAAGTATCTAAAGCCTCCTCTGTTTTTTTACGTAATTTATTTTGTGTCGAATGTTCAGTTATGATTTGCCTGCAAATATCTTTAAAAGGTATGGCTTTTTTCATAACAAATGGTCGAAAGGCTAAAAAGACAGCCTCTAATGTTTTGTTGTCTACCCCCTTACTTTCAATCTTACTTTTTCTATCTATCGTAATATTAATACTAATTTTAGAGCTTTTAAAAAAATCAGGGTATTTTCTAATTTTTCCAGCTTGCCTATGAAAGAGTTTTAGTTTTTTATTTGTTAGCTGTTCAACCACAGATTTTTATAGTTTTAAGGTTTTCTAAAAATAAAAAGATGTTCATGTAAAATTAAAAGAAAATTATATTTTTTTGATTTTTTAGCCCAGAACCCCTCAGTTTTAGTATTCCATTGATGTTTAATAATATCTTCTTTTAAAACGAATCCAGCCTCTAAAAATTTATTCATTACATTAAAAGCTAAAGGAATATAATGTTTGTTTTTTCTTGTATCACCCATGAGAAGAGCACAATACTTATTTGGTTTTAAAATTCTATATAACTCTTTTGCTACTAACTCCATTTCTTTATAAAAACCTTCATAACTATCAATACTAGATAAGTCCTCTTTTATTTTTCCATCACTGTATTCAATAATATTTGCATAAGGAGGATGAGTTGCTATCAAATCAATAGATTCATTTTTTAAAAAATCTAATTTTTTAACATTTCCTTTTTTAACTTTTATTTTAGGATTAAAATCACAATTAAAATCAATTGCTTTTTTGCTTAAATTTACAGCTTTAGAATTAATATCAACCCCTAAACAATTCCTATTAGTTAATTTACATTCTGCTAGAGTAGTTCCTCCACCAACCATAGGATCAACAACATAATCACCCTCTTTAGAATATCTTAATAAAATATTACGAACTACTTGCGGAGCCCAATTTCCTCTAAATTTACTATTATGAGTTGCCCATTTCCCTCTTCGTCTAAAAGACCAGACAGTTGAGGTCTCTAATTCAAAATCTTTAGGTTGAAGCTTCATTATTTTTTATAATTTTATATTTAGCTGAATTAACTAATTCTATACTATTGTAATCTTTAATGTTATTAAATTTAAAATACCACATAGAATAAGTGTTTTCTTTTATATCTCTTTCAAAAAATAAAGTTAACACTTCTTTGTCTGTACAATTTTGCCATTGTCTAAAAGGATAATAAAGTTGTCTAATAATAGTATTTTCTTGTCCAGAACCTTTTGCTTCAATTAAAACAATTTGTTTTTTTCCTTCATAACCAGCATCTACTTCCGTCTGAACACTTTCTACATCTATCTTTTGATTACCAACAAAAAAACTAAATTTAGGAGTATACTTTCTACCTCTAATAGTTAAAACCAAGGATTTATCTTTCATAAAGGTTCTTATTAAACTTGAAGCATAAGCAAAATCTAAATGTTGCATTTCTGAATTTCCGACAACCGAAGAATCTAACTTAAAATTAAGCTTCGAGCTATATTTTTTAACTTCATTTTCTATTTCAGGAATATCAATATACCCTTCTCCTTTTATGATGTTATAATAACCATTCTTAACAGGTAATAAAAACAAGTTATTATCCTTAAAAACTTTTGGTCGAGAATTTCTAGTATCTTGTTTGCATAAAATACGAACTTCCTTTTCCGCTGTTTTCTTAAATTTTTGGCACGATTTTTTTATTTGATCAGCAGACAAAGGAAAAGGGTTTTTACTAAAATTATGTTTAGCTATTTTATAGTCTTTAAATATTTTAGCCCAAGATTTATCGCTTGCCATAATTTTTAAGATTATTTAATCACTTCTTTCAAAATTCCTTCTGATAACATTTTTAAATTGAAAACATAATCATTATTTAAAAAGGTTTCCTTAAGTGGTTTTTTAGTAGTATTCCATCCCAAACCATCTGTTATCCAAATGAATTTTTGTTCTCCTTTTTTTATAAACTTTTCATAATCTTTATATTCCCCTGCGGTAGATTTTAACTTACTTCCTCCTCCGCTGTAATAGTTGGTTTCAACTAAATAAACCTTTTTTGATTTAGATAAAATAGCAAAATCAAACCTCTTATTTGTTTTGATATTTTCAAAATCTAATTTAAAGCCCCACTTTTGATTTATTTCTCTCAAGTGAGGTTGTCCCAAAACGTTTGTGAATTGAGAGCTTAAATATTGAAAAACAATTTTTTCCATTTGTTTTCCCGTTCTATTCTTCCTGGCATTTGTATCCATCCCCACCTCTATCCCAAAATAATAGTCTTGAATATTTTTAATATCTTTATCTTCAAAAACATTTTTAAGTCCAGATTCTATATAAAAATTAATAAGTTCTTGTTTACTTTTTTTGTTTAATTCTTGATTAATCTTAAAATATTTACGTTTTAATTCTATATTCCAATCATCAATATCTTTTCCGATATCTTCTTTATTCAATAAATAGGTTTTTCTAAGCTTATAAGAACGAATAGCTATTAATAAGGATAAAGCCTTTTTAATTCTAGGATATTTTTTAATAAGCTTGATTAGTCTTTCCTCTGTATTTTTCTTTCCAATTAAAACATTCAATAGATTCAATTCTTCTTCTAGATTTTTTATTTTCTTTCTAATTTTTTCCCAATCAACAAAGAAATCCCACGATAAAATGGTTTCTTGGAGATTATTGATTAAAAAATTAAAAACTTCGTCTTCGTCGCTTAATCCTTTTTGTTTGTAATATTTTAAATATTTCATTTAAAAATTTGTTACTAAAACTTCTTTAATTTTACCTCTATCATCACCATTAGAATTAATACTCCTTTTTGCTTTAAGTGTATGAATATTAAACTTTTGATATAAATCATTAATAAAATCAGTATTTGAATTGCTTAGAGCAACTTTTGCCCCTTTTTTGTCTAGTTCTTTAAAAGTCTTTGCTAATCTTTTTTGTCCTTTTTTACCAAATCCACCGTTAGTATATTGAGTAAAGTTAGAAGTTTCATTTATTGGATCATAAGGGGGATCAAAATAAACAAAGTCATCAGTTTTTACTGAATCAACAGCTTTTTCAAAATCTTGGCAAAGAATTTTAGTATTTTGTAGTTTCTTATTAACTGCTATTAGGTTTTCTTCATTGCAAACTCTTGGATTTTTATAGCTTCCAATAGGAACATTAAATTCTCCTTTTTGATTAACTCTATATAGCCCGTTAAAACAAGTTCTATTTAGATAAATAAATAATGCTGCTAGCTTTATTTTTTCTTTTTTAGTAATTTCTTCCTGAAGTTTTAAAGAATTAAATTGATCTCTTTTTTGATAATAAAATTTTTCTTTATGCCTCTTTTTTAATTTTTTTAATTTTTCAATAAGTTTTACTAAATTATCTCGAACAACTTGATAGGTTCTAATAAGGTCTTTATTAGAGTCATTGATAATTGCCTTGTTGGTTTCAAGATGAAAAAAGACTGCTCCTCCTCCAACCATTGGCTCGTAAAACCTTTTAAAACCTTTTGGAAAAATTTTATCAAAAATATCTAATAACTGGCGTTTACCTCCAGCCCATTTTAGAAAAGGCTTTGCTTTCTTATCGATTTCTGAGAGTTTGATTTTTTCTATTGTTTCCTCAGTACAATTTTCCATAATTTTATAAATTTTTCCGTCTTTAATCTTACTTTATAATAGCATTTCTATTCCTTTAAATAAATTTCTTTATTTTCTAGAATTATCTTACTTTTTAAGCAGGAGAGTAATTCTCTTTTTTCGTATATTGAACCTTCCTTTAGCAGGTATTTAGCATAATTTCTGATATTAATCTCTTTCTTGTTTTGAATTTCCTCCTCATTATTGCCGAGAACTTTCACTCTGAAGTTTTGATATCTATTTATTTCTTTTTCTATCTGCTTTTTCATTCCAATTTTATCCAAATCTATTCTATCTATTAATTTAGTAAATTCTTTTATTAAATCTTTTTCCCTTATATATTTATTCTTGCAGTCTAAGTCTTTACTTCTAGTGCATCCGTAATAAATGTAGCTTTTAAGCAACTGTCCCATTTGTCCCATTTTAGCTTTAAAATAACCCCCGACCCATTAGCTTTAAAAAGAGGAAAAATTTAATTAATTTTTCCCCTTAAAATTCTTCTTTTTTGAGTTCTTGACCGGATTGGCACCCATTTTAAAACCCCGAGATTGTTTTTTCGGGTTTTTGGTTAAAAATAAAAGGGCCTCAGCTTTCGCTTTAGCCCTTGGGTCTCCCTCCTGGGATTTCTGTTTTTTTGGGGTGTTCTGGGTTGTTATTTTGAGGGGGGATTTTGGGATTCAGTGCTGGGTTCGGTAATTGACTTTTCTTGAAGTGTCATTTCTATATTTGGGAAGATTCCCGAAGCAACCATTTCTATTTTTTCTATTTCTTGGTTTTGGTTAACCCAGCAGACAGGAGTTACTTTAATTTCTACTCCCAAAACAGGAATTTTTATACTCTCAGGACTTATTATTTTCACTACAAAATAATCACCCTTTCTTTTTACTTGGAAGCGATAGGGCATAATTTCTTTACCTCTGCTGTACATAACCTGTTTTCCATCTAATGCTTCCAGGTCTTCTGTGTTTATAAGAAAGTAAAAGATTGAGAGGGGGTCAACGATTATATCTTGGCTTGTTAGACTTTCTTGTTCAAAAGGAAAGTCGCTTAGAGAATATATTTTATTGTGCCTGTCGGGCCTTTCTATTTCCTGGGCTAAGGGATGAAAAGAGGCGTATCTTGTGTCAATCTCTGTTTGTTGCCATTCCCCGCCCTCTTTTTCAAAAGTTATTTTTTTTCTGAAATAACGTACAGTAGATAAAGTTTCTGGGTCTATTATGCTTGTTGTTGCTATTCTTGTTCTTCCGCTCAATATGCCCAAGAAAGAATAAGTGAGGTCAGAGAACCCCTTTATTACGATTATTTGTTCTTCTTTGTAAACCTCAAAAGATATTTCTTGGGGATGTTGAGTTGGTTCTTCTAAGGCTTCCCTTTTCTTTTTTACTTTGTATTTTAATGTTATCTGAGGATGATTAACCGGGAGTTTTCCAAGGAAATCTTCTCTTCTTTTTTGTTCGGTTTTTGATTCACTGGAAGCAATTCTTTTTTCAACCGAAGAGTAAGAAAAGGACAAAGGAATCATAGCCCAAAACAAAACGAATACCCAAATCAAGTAAGGCGGTAAAGAGGTTGTTTTTTTCATCTGTTTTTTCCTTCCTTTTTGTGAAAGAGCAGAACAAGTTTTTTGTGGATTTTGTATCTTAGCATTTTTATTTTGCAATTTAAAGAGGTTTTAGTAAAAAACTTTAATTTCTTAAATAGTTTTTGTGAGTATTTTTATTTTTTTTGGTACAATAGAATAAATAACTTTTTAAAATGGTAAACAAATTTAAAACAAGAGAAAAAACAGAAAAAAGAAATATAGGTCTTTTTTCCTTAATTTTGTTAAGTTTGGGGTCTATGATAGGCTCGGGAATTTTTGTTCTTTTGGGTCCCGGGGCTGGTATTGCTGGTAAAAACTTACCCCTCGCTTTTTTGTTAGCCGGTTTTTTGGCTTTGGTGGTTGCTTTAATTTATGCTGAGATTGTCTCTGCTATGCCCGTTTCTGGTTCTTCTCTTCAGTTGTTTTTTAATGTTTATGGCAGAGGAGTTTTCCCTTTTATTGTCTCTTGGCTAATAGTTTTAGGAGATGTGGCTTATGGGGCTATAAATGCTTTGGGTTTTGCTTACTATGCTCATTTATTGGTCCCTGTTCCTTCTTTATTTATTGCGATTGGAGTAATTTTAATTTTTGTTTTTCTAAGTTGGAGAGGTTTTAAAAAAACAATAACCACAGAGAATATAATTGCTGTGGTTTTAACTGTTTTGTTGTTGCTTTTTATAACGTTAATTTTAACAGAAAACAAAATTTACTTTAAAATTTTTGAAGATTTTTCTTTTGGAAAGGTTACTTCTATTTTGGCTGCAACAGCTCTTATTTATACAGCTTTTGTGGGATATGAGGATATTTCAACTATTGCTGGTAGAATAAAAAAGCCAGCCAGAACAATCCCCTGGGCTTTAGTATTGAGTGTGATTTTGGTAACTTTTTTGTTTTGGGGGGTTTCGTTGGTTGGTGTAAATTTGGTTTCCCCAGAGGCTTTAGGCAATTCCAAAACCCCATTGGTTTTAATTGCCGGAAGGTCTGGGATTTTAGCAAAAATTTTGGTAATTGGCGGAGCTCTTTTGGCAACTCTTAGCTCTCTTGTAACAATGATTTTGGTGGCTTCTCGGGAACTATATCATATGGCAAAACAGGGCTTTTTTGGAAAAACTTTTACTTCTTTAAATAAGTGGAAGATTCCTGACAGTACTTTAATATTTGTTGCTTTGCTAATTTTATTTTTAGTTTTAACTGGTTCTGTAAAATTTGTTGCTTATTTAGGGAATGCTATTTTCTTGGTAGCTGTTATTCTTCTTTCTTTGGCGCTAATTCAGTTAAGAAAAAAAAGGCCCTATCTTGAGAGACCTTTTAAAGTGCCTTTCTTTCCCTGGTTACCTTTGTTTGTGGCTGGTTTTTGTTTTATTATTCTTTTGTTTGTGGGGAAAGATGTTCTTTTTACGGGGCTTGTTTGGACTATGGTGGGTTTTCTTTTATATCTTATCTCCTGGATAGACAGAGAACGCATTAAATGGATGATTGGCGGAGCTTTTTTGCTTTTTCTTTTAGTTTTTTCTATTACTCTTTATACCCTCTTTATCTTGTAGCTAAAAGCAGTCCTGCTATAATATTTAGGAGCCCTAGCAGAGAAGATATTGCTGAGATATAAATATTTAGATTTTCTGGAACTCCAAAGTTTATAACTTGAAAAAAGAATCCTGCTCCTAAAATAAAGAATACTAACCCTTCCAGGATAAGAGCTCCTCCTATCATTATAGAAAACTTCCTGAGCCCTGAAAGATAAGAGAGTTTTGTAACTACCTGTTTTGCTTTTTTGGTCTCTTGCTCTACATTTTGGAGCAGTTTTTTAATATCTTCATCTGAACTCAGAGAGGCAGCATAAATTTGCAAAGAAGAAGTTTTAACCTCTTTGTTTGTTAAAACTCCTTCTTTAATATCTTGCCAGTCTTCTTTTTCTGAAAAAATAACATCGTGTTGGGTATTGAGCCAGTTTATAAAGTCGCTTTTTTTGGCATTATTTTCTATAAATTCAAGAATTTTTTTTCTTTTTTGAGATTCTTGGTTTGACTCTGTTAAATTTGTCATATTTATTTACTTTTTTTCTTGTAATTTTGTTTTTAGGGTTTTTTTCTTTTTATCGCGAAGGATTTCAAGTGTAATTTCATCATCAATTTTATGTTCTTGTAAAATATTAGCTAAGGGTTTTTTGGTAGTAATTTTTTGTCCATCACACTTTAAAATTATATCATATTCTTTTATACCTGCTTTGTCAGCGGGGGAACCCTCAACTACGGGCTCTGCACCTAAATTTTCTCTAACAACCAATGCTCCGTGTTGAACAGACAGTTTGTTTTCTTTTGCTATTTTCTTATTTAAAAGAATATACTTTACCCCCAAAAATGGAACTTTTATTTTCCCGTATTTTTTCACTTCTTCTAAGTTTTTTTTGGCGTAATTTATAGGGATAGCAAAACCAATATTTTGAGCTCCCATTACAACGGCTGTATTAATACCAATTGCTTCCCCTTCCAAATTAACTAAAGGTCCCCCAGAATTGCCAGGATTGACAGCAGCGTCAGTTTGAATCAAGCCTCTTAACCTTGCTGTTTTCTGGCTGAAATGTTTCTGAGCTGTAATGTAACGACTGAGCCCGGAGACAATGCCGCTGCTCAAAGTGTCGTGAAATTCACCTAGAGCATTACCTACCGCTACTACCTCTTCTCCTAGTTCGGTTTCTTCTGAATTACCTAGTTCTAAAGAAGGAAAGTTTTTTTTCTTAGATTTCATTTTAAGAATAGCAACATCATTTATGGGATCTCGAGCTAGAACCTTTACTGGAAATTTCTTTTTGGGCTCTAAAATTACAGTATAGTCGGCGTCTTTGTCTGCTACAACGTGGTTAGAGGTAATAACATAACCATCTAAAGAGACAACAAAACCAGAACCTCCACCTATTTTTTGTTTTTGTTTGTTTTTGCCCTTTCCCATTTTTGGTACCATGAATTTTTCTCCTCCAAAAGGGAAAAGATAGAATCCTTCTATCTTAGGTAGGTCTTTGGAGATAACGATGGTTATAACAGCTGGACAAACTTTTTTTGCTACTTCAATAATAGGAGATTTGTCTTTTGACATAATTTTTACTTTAATTTTAAAATTAATTTACGATTTTTATTGTATCATAAAATCTTTTTTATTAACAATTGAAAAAGGTGGTTTGTTTTGTTAAAATTACAAGCAAGTAAAAAAATAATGTACTGCCCCTGTAGCTCAATGGACAGAGCACAGGTTTCCTAAACCTGAGATATAGGTCCGATTCCTATCAGGGGCACTAAATTAGAAATTTATGGCTCAAAAAAAGAGAAAAGTTATTTTACCGGGAGCAACCTTAGTACTTTCTTTCTATCTTTCTTTTTTATTTGGAATAGGAATCCTAATAGGTTTTTTAATAAGTACTATTATAATAAAAGGAATAGAGCAAGATTTATTTAAAAGAATATTTATAGGTTTTGGGGAGTGGAAACTTCATTTGCACCATTGGATGATAGGCATTATAATACTTTTCGTGTTTATCTCAATTGGTTGGTTTCCTGTACATAGTAAAGTTTTTTTGGGAGGAATCTGTGGTTTAGTTTTACATGAATTTTATTTCGACAATGACTGGTTTGAAATAATTTTAAAAAGAACTTCTTAACCTTTTTCCTTTGAAGGGCCCATAGTCTAGTGGTAAAACACGTTCTCGGCATGGACGAGTCGTGGGTTCGACTCCCACTGGGTCCACAATATTCTTGGCGGGATGCTGGAGTTTGGCTTAACAGGGCTGTTTCGAAAACAGCTGTTCGTTTATACGAACCGTAGGTTCAAATCCTACTCCCGCCGCTTGTCTCCTCAGCTCTTTTTAATCGAGCTGAGATTTTTATTGAAAAAAATAACTGTTTGAGTTAACATAATCTTATATGATTAACCTTTATATCTTCGAAACAACCGACCTTATTCTTTTAACCTTGATTGTAATTTTGTTTGTTTTTGATTTATTCTTACTTTTTTATCTTCTCGGTTTTAAAAAAAGGATTAAACTTCTTTTTAAAGGAAAAAAGACAAAAGATTTAGAAGAAGTAATTTTAGAACAAATTAAAAGAGTAGAAAATCAAGCTAAAGAAATTAAAAAATTAAATAATAAAATTTCAGAGCTAGAAAAAATTTCCAAGATATCTTTTCAAAAGCTGGGTATAGTCAGATTCAACCCTTTTGAAGACGTGGGAGGAGATCAAAGTTTTGTAATTGCTTTATTAGATAGAGAGGATAATGGATTTGTAATTTCAAGCTTATACACCAGGGAAGGAAATAGAATTTATAGTAAGCCAATAGAGAACGGTAAATCTAAATATTCATTATCAGAAGAAGAAGAAAAAGCCCTTTCTGAGGCAAAAAAATCTTAAAATTATGAAATCAAAGAATAAATTACAGAAAAAAGATAATTCAGAAATAAGGCCACCAGTAGTGGTTGTTTTAGGTCATGTTGATCATGGCAAGAGCTCAATTTTGGAATCTATTCGAGACCTGAAAATAACCCAAAAAGAAGCAGGTGGAATTACTCAACACATAGGAGCTTATGAAATAAAACATAAAGATAAAAAAATAACTTTTATTGATACACCAGGCCATGAGGCTTTTTCTGCTATGCGTCAGAGAGGGGCTCAAGTAGCTGATATCGCTATTTTAGTGATTGATGCAGCAGAGGGAGTACGTCCTCAAACAAAAGAAGCAATATTAGCTGTAAAGAAAGCAGGAATTCCAATGATTGTTGCTTTGAATAAAATGGATAAACCCAAGGCTGATCCTAAAAAGGTTAGAGGACAACTTACAGAAGAGGATGTTTTAGTTGAGTCAAGAGGAGGTAAAGTTCCCACAGTAGAAATTTCTGCTAAAACAGGAGAGGGAATTGATGAACTTTTAGAACTAATTTCTTTGCTAGCGGAGATGGAGCAATTAGAAGAAGACTTAGAATCACCACCTGAGGGAACAGTAATTGAATCTTATTTAGATAATTTTAGAGGACCCACAGCTACTTTAATTTTAAGGAAAGGAACTTTAGAGAAAAAGAAGATTATAGTTACTTCCCGAACCTACGCTAAAGTTAAAAGCGTGGAAAATTTTAAAGGTCAAGAAATTGATCAAGCTAAACCTTCCCAACCCATAGTAGTTTTAGGATTTGAGGAAGTTCCTCAAGTTGGAGAAATATTTAAAGGTTGTTCTTCAATTAAAGAAGCCACAGAGAAAATAGAGGAAATTGAGGAGAAAAAAGAAGATTTATCTTCAGTGTTTGTGGTAGAGGAAGACCAAGAGGTTTTAAATATAGTTTTAAAGGCAGATGTTTTAGGTTCTTTGGGGGCCATTGAGAGTGTGCTGAAAAGTTTACCTCAAGAAAAAGTTATTTTGAGAATTTTAAAGGCAAAAGTAGGTGAGATAAACGAGTCAGATGTTAAAACAGCAGAGATGTCTGGTGCTTCAATTATAGGGTTTCGGGTGAAGATGAATAATGCTGCAAAAAAGATTTTAGAAAAGAGAGAAGATAAAAAAATTAATATAAAGAGATTCGATGTAATTTATGAATTAGTACAAGAGGTTAGAAAATTAATGAAAAGAAAGATAATTGCTGAAATAGAAAGAAGGGATTTAGGGAAAGTTAAAGTTTTAGTGATCTTTAGAACTCGGAAAACAAGACAGATAACAGGTGGTAAGGTCATTGATGGGGAGGTAAGACAAGGTGCTAAAATAGAAGTTCAGAGAAATAAAGAAAAGGTTGGGGAAGGAAAAATTATTAATCTTCAACAGAATAAAAAAGATACAGAAAGGTTAAAAAGAGGAGAGGAATGTGGAATACTATATGAGGGTAATACCAAAATTCAGAAAGGAGATGTTTTGATTGTGTATGTGGAGGAAAAAAAGAAAGTTGAAATCTAACTTTTTATGCCAAAAAGGATCCAGAGATTAAATGAGCTAATTAAGCGAGAATTATCTAAAATAATTCTGGAAACATTTAGTTTTCCAGATCAAATTTTAGTTACTTTAACTAGGGTCAGAACTTCCTCTGATTTAAGTCAGACTAAGGTATATTTGAGTATAATTCCCGAAGAGAAGTCTGAAGAGATACTTAATACTGTGAAAAAGGACCTTAAAAAAATACAACAAAGATTAAGTCAGAGATTAGAAATAAAAAAAACTCCCGAGATTAAGATTGAGAAAGAAGAAAAAACCAAAAAAGCAGATAAGATTGAACAAATTTTAGAAGAGATAAAAAAAGACAAAGATTTTTAATTCTAAAATGAGAAAAGAACTGATAAAGAAGTTCCAAAAGATTAATAACATTTTGGAAAAGAGTAAAAATATTCTTATTGTAGCTCATAAAAGCCCTGATCCCGATGCAGTAGGTTCAATGATGGGGTTGTATTTTGCTTTCAAAAAAGTTAATATTAAAAGTTCTGTTTATGCTGCTGGGGATCTTCCAAACTATTTAAATTTTCTTCCAGGATTTAAAAAATTAAAAGAACCTTTGAGAACTCAAAACTTTGACCTCTTATTCTGTCTTGACTACGGTGATTTTGGAAGATTAAGTTTGCCTTCCTTTTTAAACTTCAAAATTAAAAGAAATTCTAATAATATCTCCGATGAAAAAGATTTCCCTGTTGTTATTACTGTAGATCATCATAAAAAAGGAAATCAAAAAGGAGAGATTGTTATTATTGAATCTGAAATTTCTTCAACTTCAGAAATTATCTATCAATTTTTAAAAAAGAGAGGTATAAAAATAGATAAAAAAATAGCAACCTGTCTTTTAACTGGAATAGTTGGGGATACTGTGGGTCTTTCCTCTCAGTATACTTCCTCTGGAACCTTAAAGGCTGTCGCAGATCTTGTTTCCAAGGATATTTCTTTAAAAAGAGTTAATCAGTATTTGTTTTCAAATGAACCATTAAAGGTTCTAAAAATTTGGGGGAAGGCTTTTTCCCGATTGAGTTCGCAAAAAGATAATAAATTTGCCTTTTCTTGGATTTCCCAAAGCGACCTTAAGAGTTATCAAGTTCAACCAAACCAAGCAAAAAGAGTAGTTAACTGGATTTCTTCTTTTTCAAGAACTCCCTTCATTTTATTTCTAATAGAATATGAAAAAGGAAAAATTAGAGGAAGTTTGAGATCAAAATCAAAAGAAAGTGGAGATATGGCCAAGATAGCAAAAGCATTAGGAGGGGGAGGTCACCGTTGGGCAGCAGGTTTTATTCGGGAAGGAACGATTGAGAACACATTGAAAAAATTTAAAAATTTAGTAGGATAAAAGATAAGGCCAGGTAGCCAAGTAGCAAGGCAAGGGTCTGCAAAACCCTCATACGCGGGTGCAAGTCCCGCCCTGGCCTCAACTAGATAAAACTACTAGTTTGCCCGGGTGCTGGAATTGGCATACAGGGTTGACTTAAAATCAACTGGGATTTTATCCTGTGTGGGTTCGAGTCCCACCCCGGGCACCAGCGAGAAAAAGTCAACGATTTATGGGTCGCCTCGCTTCGCTCAGCGACCAAATTTTAAGAAATTTTAGGTGGAAAAATCAATCGGCGGTTTTGTAAAAGAAAATTTTTTCATATCATTTGTTACAGAAATTTTTGGGAATTTCTGTTTTTCGTTTTTAAACTTGCTTTTTTTTGGGTTTATCGTAAGATAATTCATGGGGTTAGACATAGTGTTTAGCTCAACATGTACCTTGTAAACCAATAAAGAAAGGGGAACCAGATGCAAAGCCCGAAGGTCGCAATTTATTATCTTAATGGACTGAATACATGGACTATTAAAAAAGCGTTGCTTCAAAGAGGTATTACTAAGATTAAGCAATTTACAGTTATTCCCGATGGTCCAGTTGATCCAACAGTCAATTTTGTGGTGATGATTTTTGATCAGGATTTTAAAGATTATGATATGGAATATTATACCAACGGTCAACCCGACTGGCGAGAAGATGTGGTATTTGAGCGTCTTTGTCGGGAAGTTCAGTCAATGCATGATTTTCTTCCTAATGCCAAGATTTTTTTGGTCGATTGTACGAGCATGGCAACTGATGATTTATTAGAAGACACTATTGATAAAGAAACCAGCGATGAAAGCTACAAACTTCATCGGACCCAATGGGAGAGAGAAAAGAAGGTTTGCCGGCAACTGCGGGAGAAATTTTTCCCAACTGGCTTTTGCGTGGCTGAAGAATTCCGGTTGACTTCATCATATCAAGAGCCGTTAGCTGAAAGAATCGTTGATTTAATTATCAGATCTTAAAATCCATACCCCTGTGGAATTCGTCAAAGACGAAAATTCCAAAGGGGATTTTTTTTATTTGTAAAAGAATTTGCCGCCAAAGAAAAATTTGAAATTGTTAAAGAACGCGGTGAGCCCGCCAGTGGCATGCAAGCCGCCTAATCGGATGATTTTCCTTCACCTTCTTCGGTGGCAAAAAATGTTCGAATTATCTTTAATATAGTGCTGCACAGTCATAAAGTTCTATCTTTAAATATACTAAAATAGAGTTATAAGGTTTCGATAGTAACTTTTCTGTTAAAATATTTTTCCACTATATAGCACTTGACATAAATTCATGATTTGAGACAATAGGGTATATCCCGTGTTAAGCGGGATTTTGGAATATAGAGTTAAAATAGCTAATTAATCTATTTTTAATGGTCAATTCAAACAAAAAACAAAAAAAGAGGAAAAGTTCTCAGAAAAATAGAAAAAAAGGAAGAAAGAAAAAAAGGCCCCTTAAGAGATTAAAGTTAGGTTTTGAGGCTGAATTTCTGGTTTTAGACCAGAAAGGAAAACCAGTTAATAAAGCTGATCTCTTACTTGAAAAAGTTGGTTCGAAGAAGAATAAAGTAGGAGATAATATTAGAAAAGAAGCCGGTAAAAATCAGATAGAAATAGGAAGTTATCCTAGCCACGAAGTTACAGATACTGCTCAGACTTTCCTTGGTAATTTAAAAAACCTTCTTTTTGCTGCAGAAAAAGAAAAGTTAACTCTTTGCCCTTTAGGTACCTATCCTGGAAAATTTGTTCCTGAAATGAGGAAAAAAGAGTATAAGGTTGCCACCACTTTATTTGGCAGGAAATTTAATAGAGTCGGACGTGTTTTTGGTTATCATTGTCATTATGTTCTTCCCCGAGGAACATTTGATAAAAAGAAACTAACCCTAAATAGAATGATTGGATCCAAGGTTCAGAAAACTTTAGTTGACTCTTATAATTTTTTGATCGCTGCTGACCCCGCTTTAACTGCTTTTATGCAATCTTCTCCCTTTTATCAAGGTTATCATTTTGCTAAGGATACAAGATTGATTGTTTATAGAAGAGATAAGGATTTGGAGCCCTCTCAGGGTGTTCCTTTCAGATTTAAATTTGATTCTCCTGTGTACAAAACCTTACCTTCCTACCAAAGAACAGTTACAGATATCCTTCATTTTGTAGATAAACTTTATCAAAAAAGAATAAATATATGTAAAGAGGCTAATCTTAAACCAAATTATAAATCAAAATTAATTACCAACTGGACCCCAGTTAAAATTAATATTCATGGGACCTTGGAGCAAAGAGGTATGGATATGAATCACCTTTTAAGTTTAATGTCTGTTTCTTATTTAATTAAATCAATACTTAAAAAAATACAACAGGACTTTCTTAAAGTTAAAGTTTCAGAAAAAGCTCTTAAAAAACCTTTTGATTTTAAGAAAAAAACCATTTATATTCCTCCTTATTCTTATGTGAAAAAAACCCTTCAAAGAGCCTCTGTCTTAAAAGGGTTTGAAGATAAAAAACTCTTTAATTATTCTAAAAGGCTATTTAGTCTAGCTGAATCTTTTACTCCTAAGAAAAAAAGGGACCTTTTGGATCCTTTGGAAAAAATGCTGAAAGATAAAAAAACTCTTTCTGATGAAATAATTACGGAGGCCAAGAAATTAGGCCACAAGAACTTAGAAAAAAGACTTCCTCAGGAAATAGCTTCTAAAATTGCTCTCGGGCACTCAAAACGTCTTTTTAAAGAAATAGTTTTGGCTCAAAAATTTGTTGAAGAAATTTCTCGATTAAATAATGGCTCTTAAAAGTAAATTAGAAAATAAATTATTTAACAAACTAAAGGCGGATAAAAAAGACGCCCTTTTTTTATATAATCGTATTTATTCTAAGATAAAAGAAGAATATTCTAATCTTAGATCTACTTCTGCTCCTTTTTCTTTAAAGCCTGTTTTTCTCTCCGAGATTCAGAATAAAAGGATTAAAGAAGCTACCGGGAAAATAGTAAAAATAGTGAAGAAAATCAGTAGATTATATTTTAAAGATAATGAAATCCAGGAAATTATAGATGTTCCTCAAAGATATGAAAAATTAATGGAAATTAATCCTGGTTACAATATTGATTTTGCTATCGCCAGGTTCGATTTATTTCTGAAAGGTAATTCTTTAAAGTTTCTTGAATTTAACAGTTCTCCAGGAATGATGGGAGATTATGATTTAAGAAACAGATTGTTTTTAGAAGAAAGATTTTTCAAGGAAATTTTAAAAGATTATAGATTAGAATATTTAAACTTAAAAGAAAAACTTTTGGAAACCTTACTTGAATGTTACCGATCTTGGGGGGGTAAAAAAAAGAGACCAAACATTGGCTTACTTATTTTACCTCAAATAGATACTTTAGATAAAAAAGTTTTTATTGACTATTTTAATAAAAAAGGTTTCCCCTCTTTTTTAATTGATCCAAGAGAATTAAGATATAATGGTAAGAACCTTACTTTCAAAGATACTGAGATTGATCTTATTTATAACCGATTAGTTCCTAGGAGATTAATAGGAATTGAAAATAAAATTCACCCCTTTATTGATGCTTACAAAGAAGGAAAAGTTTGTTTAGTTAATAATTTCCACTCTTTAATTGTTGGTTCTAAGCGTCTCCTTTGGGGTTTAAGTTCGGGTAGATTAGATAAGTTTTTAACAGAAGATGAAATAGATAGTGTTAAAAAATATATTCCTTGGACTACCATTTTAAAACCAGGGGGAATAAAACTTAGAGGAAAATTAATTAATTTAATTCCTTATTTAAAAAATCACAAAGATAATTTTGTTATCAAGCCAGAGAGAGGACAAGGAGGGAAAGGAGTATCAGTTGGAAAAGAAACTGAACAGAAAGAATGGATTAATACTATCAATAATTGTTTGAAAAAAGGAAAGTGGTTAATTCAAAAATTTGTTGCCCAACCAGAGGAAGTTTTCCCTGAGTTCACAGAAAAAAGATTGAGTTTTGTAAAGAAAAAGGTTAATCATAATGCCTTAGTTTTAAATGGAGAATACGTTGGCTGTTTGACAAGAATTTCTGACTCTTACATCTCAAATATTTCCCAAGGTGGAGGAGCAGTTCCTACTTTTGTGATTAAAGGACAGAAAAAGCGTTAAAAACAAGTAATTAAACTTATTTAATTAAAAAAAACTAGCTTTTCAAAGCTGGTTTTTGTATTAGAATTGTTTTAAAATTAGTTTTCTAAGACTTCAATTTGGGTTAATTTGCTACCAAATTCTTTTGCTTCCCATTGGGAAGGAAACCAGATGTCTAGATGATATCCTCCTTTTCTATAGTGCATTCTATCTTCAACTACAAAAATTTTATTTCCATATAATTCTGGGATTCTAATTTTAGTACCAAAAGGCAAAAGGTTATTGGCTACGATGCCTTCTCTGACTCTAGTTCCTGCTGCGGTAATAAAAGGAGTGTCGTCAGTTTCTTCAGGTGTGCTTGAATAGGCGGTAATAATCATTCTTACCCTCTCTGTTTTTGGAACTGGTTCAGAATTAAAAGGAAGAGAATTTATTGATGATAAGGTGTTATTCTGAAGTAACAACAAATTTTCTCTTAAAGCCCGAAAGGCTTTTTTTGTTTTCAAGTCGATATTTTCTGAATCAATACTTTTTGCTTCAAATATAGGTAAAAAACCAAAAAGTACCCCCACTGCTATGGAAGTAATTAAGAAATATTTAAAGTATAGAAAGTATTTTTTCTTCTTGTTCATTCTTTTAATTATATTTATTTAAAATTAACTGTCAACCCCTTTCTTATAAAGAAGAAAAAAGGTTCTAAACGAACCTTTCTTAAAGTGTGAGCGGGAGACGGGATTTGAACCCGCGATCTTCTCGTTGGCAACGAGACGCTCTACCACTAAGCTACTCCCGCACTTTATGCCGCGGGTCGGAATCGAGCCGACGACCCCAATTTTTTCAGAATTGTGCTCTACCACTGAGCTACCGCGGCGTATATTAACTATTATAAACAAGATTATAAAAAGGGTCTAATTCCTTAAAGCGCTTTCAGTACCTCAAATCTTTATGGGCGGTACAGGACTCGAACCTGTATCCTCGTCGATGTAAGCGACGCGCTCCACCATTGAGCTAACCGCCCCTCTTTTTTAATCTTGTGTGCCCAGGGCGGGACTTGAACCCGCACGCTCATAATGAGCCACGGCCCTCAACCGTGTATGTATTCCAATTCCATCACCTGGGCAGGTTGTTTCTTTATTTCTTTTTATTCTCTTCTACTTTCCCTTTTTTATTTGTAGAAGTAGAACTCTCTTTAGCCTTTTTCTTTTCTGTTTTTTCTTCCTTTGATTTTTCTTTTTTTTCTTCTGGTTTTTTCCAGACAAGAGGCTTTTTAAGTTCTTTTCTTTTTAATTTTGCTCTTTTGCCTGAGGCATCTCTTAAATAATATAATTTTTTCCTTCTGGGTTTAGTCCTTTTTATAATCTCTATTTTTTCAATTGTAGGGGAGTGAAGAGGGAAAACTTTTTCAACTCCAATTCCTGATATTTTACTTCGGACGGTGATTGTGGCTGAGATTCCCTTACCATGTTTTTTAGTCAAAACAAGACCTTCAAACATTTGAGTTCTTTCTTTTTCTTGATCTTTGATTTTTTGATGAATCCGGACTGTGTCCCCGGGTTTAATCTCTGGTAACCCTTTTTTTAATTGAGATTGAGTGATTTTTTTTGTTTTTGAAGACATTTTTTTATTTCTTGTTTAATTTTTCAACTATTTTATTTAATTCTTTTGGAAGAGGAGATTTAAATTCCTTTTTTTCATTTCCTGGAAGTTTTATTCTTAAAAAAGTAGCATGTAGAAACATTCGAGTAAGCTCTTTTGGACAAGACTGATTCTTGAATCCATATTTTTTATCTCCAACAATAGGATGATTGATATAAGATAAGTGAACTCTTATCTGATGTTTCCTTCCTGTTTCGGGAATTACTTCCAACAGAGTATAATTTTGAAATTTCTGCAAAATTCTGTATTCGGTAATAGCAGTTCTTTTTCCTTTGCTTTTGGGTGCTTTTGGTAGATAAACTTTCTGTTTCTTTCCGTTTTTTTTAGACCTGCCAATTAGAGTTTTTATTTCTCTGGTAGTAATTTTCACATTTCCTATTACCAGAGCTAGATACTTTTTTAAAACCTTTCTCTTTTTAAATTGTTTTTGTAAGAATTTTAAACTGCTGTTGTTTTTGGCAATTAATAAAATTCCTGAAGTTCCTTTATCTAATCTATGAACCAATCCATATCTTGGGGGTTTGCCTGTTTTTTTAAGTTGGGGGTGTTTTTCTAAAACTAAATCAATCAGAGTTTTCTTTTTTATTTTTTCTGTATGGGAAACAACAATACCCGCGAGCTTATCAACAACTAAGATGTTACTATCTTTGTAGATAATTTTCAATTTTGAATTTACCATTTTTCTGTGGGCGGTACAGGACTTGAACCTGTGACCTCCTCAATGTCACTGAGACGCTCTAGCCAACTGAGCTAACCGCCCTGGTGCGCACGCCAGGATTTGAACCTGGGACCTCGTCTTTATAAGAGACGTGCTCTAACCACTGAGCCACGTGCGCTTATTTTTTTCTTTCTTATTTTTTCTTTTTTGATTTTTTTCTACTTTTCCTTTTCTTCTTTGTTTTCTTTTTAAACTTTTTTACTATTTTTTCAAACTCTTTTCTTTCTATAGTTTCTTTTTCAATTAGTGTTTGAGCCAGTTTATTAAGCAGTTTTTTATCTTTTTTCAAAATCTTTTTGGCTTTATTTTCTGCAGATTTTATAAGCTTACTTATTTCTTTATCTATTTTTGATGCTATTTTTTCAGAATAGTTTCTTTTCTCTCCTATTTCTTTTCCTAAAAATATGTTTTCTTCCTCTCCTCCAAAAGCAACAGGCCCCAGAGAAGACATTCCATATTGTTTAACTAATTTACGAGATAGTTTAGTTACTTCCTTGAGATCATTTGCTGCTCCAGTAGTGATTTCCCCGAACTTTATTTTTTCAGCACAATAACCTCCCAACAGAGTAGCAAGTTCTGCTAGAAATTCAGATTTATTTTTCATTTTCTTCTTTTCTTTTGGCATCTTTAAGGTATATCCTGCTGCTCCTCCTCGGGCTATAATCGATATTTTTCTGACAGGTTCTGCTTTTGAAGAGAGAGTGGAAACTAAAGCATGACCTGCTTCATGAAAAGCAGCAATATTTTTTTCTTCATCTGAGAGAATATGACTCTTTCTTTCAGGTCCCAAAAGAACTTTTTCAATTGATTCTAATAGTTCTTCTTGGTGAACTTTAGATTTGTTTTTTCTGGCAGCCAATATTGCTGCTTCGTTCATTAAGTTGGCTAGATCAGCTCCAGAAAAACCGGGGGTACGCTCAGCAACTTCTCTTAGATCACAGTTTGAAGATAAGGGTTTTTCTTTGGAATGAATTTCTAGGATTCTTTTTCTATCTTCAATATCTGGCAGATTTAAAACAACTCTTCTATCAAACCTGCCCGGTCTTAATAAGGCGGGATCTAAGACATCTGGTCGATTGGTAGCTGCCGTCACAATAACCTTGGAAGTTCTTTCGAAACCATCCATTTCAGTTAAAATTTGATTCAAAGTTTGTTCTCTTTCATCATGTCCCCCACCAAGGCCCGCGCCCCTTCTTCTTCCTACAGCGTCTAGTTCATCAATAAAAACGATGCAAGGCTGGTTCTTTTTAGCAGTGGAAAAGAGATCTCTTACACGGCCCGCGCCAACACCTACAAAAAGTTCAATAAATTCAGAACCAGAAATTGAGTAAAAGGGTACTTTAGCTTCATTTGCTACCGCTCTGGCTAATAAGGTTTTTCCGGTTCCAGGAGCGCCCACCAGTAGTATTCCTTTAGGAATTCTTGCCCCCATTTTTAAATATTTCTTTGGCTTTTTTAAAAAATCAACTACCTCTTTTAATTCTTCTTTGGCGTTTTCAAGTCCTGCAACGTCGTCAAAAGTAACCTTTTCTTTAGTTCCGCCCTTGGCCCCAAACAAACGGGCTTTTGCTTTCGAAAAATCAAGAGCCTGCATAGCTCCACCCTTAGCGCGCCTTAAGAGCAACCAAAAGAAAATTCCGAAGACAGCCAGAGGTAATATTCCAAAAATTAATAAAGGAAATAACCAAGAACTTAAACTTTCTTTTTTTTCTTCAACCTCAATTGTTAATTGGTTTGATTCTGTTAATTGGTTTAATTTTTCTTTTTCGGTCCCATAGGTTACAAGGGCTTCAAACAGGGGAGTGTCTGATTCTTTTCGGGAGATTGCCTTTTCATCATTTTTGTAGAAAACAGTTAATTCTTCCCCCGCAACAATAATTTTTTTAACCTCTTCTTGATTAATTTTTTTTGCTAATTCTGTTATACTAATCTTATTTTCGGACTCAAAGGGCTGGGCAACTAAACTAAAAACGCCTCCGATTATGAGAAAAATCAGGATTATGAAAATAAAGTTTTTAATTAATTTATTCATTCTTTCTTAAAACTAATATTAGACGATTATTTTTATCCTCTATGCCTTATACAATAGCAGAAAAATTCTCAGAAATCAACTCTAAATTATAATTAAATTAAAAAGAAAAGTCCCCCGCGGGATAGCGCAAGGGACTCGGGATAGACAGGGATTATAGGTTTGTAAGAGGTTAGTTGGCGTTCACGACGTTCTCCAGGAAGCTGATAGCTTTCTGGAACGTCCTAAGAATTTTATACGTGCGGTTGCCCTCGACTTTCTCCCAGAAGGCTTTCTTTCTCTGGGCAGCCTTCTGTTTGAGGTCGCTTAGGTAGATGCTCTTCTTTTCGCAGGCAAACTCCAATTCGGCCCAGGCGACGTTAAAGGCCACTTGGTCCAAGATTCGGTATCCCTCCCACACCCGGGGATACATAGCTTTGCACCTTCGCAGAGTTTCCTCGGGTATGGAACTTGCTGCGGTCCTTCGGGCCCACTCCGTCAAGGAATTGGTACCCTCGATCTCCTCGATTTCCTCAAGAGAACCGGAGATGAGAAGTTGTTCTATCTCCTTTCTCTGGTCCTCAAAAGAGCTGTAGCAGGCCCCACAGACGATGTCCTGTATTTTCTGCTTCTCCTCCCCGCAGACCGGACAGGACCGGATTAGCTTTTCGGCCTCGTCCAGGACCGGGTTGAGCTCTTTCTCAACCCATGCGCGAAGATCTTCGCGGCTGGCGCCGTAGCCCAGATTCTGGGGAACCTGGGGGTCTTCCTGTCCGTTTATTTCTTTCACGTAAGGGCTTTGCTGATGGGTGTTGGTACCCATTTGATTCTTCCTCCTTGAGGTTGGATTGCGTCGAAACTACGCTACTGCAGGTCTATCCCTATCCCTGTCTATATTAAGTACTGTCCCTATTATAACGCAAAGTAAAAAACTTGTCAAGGGATGATGACAAGTTTGGTAAGATTCTATTTATTAAAGAAATGAAAGTAAGATTATTCTTCTTTTAATTTTAGGGTTACTCTGTACTCTTTGGGCTCGATTGAGAGAATTTCAAATTTGTATTCTTTCCCTATTTTTAGTTTTTCTTTCATCTTTTTTTCTGTTCCCAGTTCAGAAATATGGCAGAGCCCTTGAATTTTTGGGGTAATTTGAACAAAAGCCCCAAAAGGATTGAATTTAGTAACTTCTCCTTTAATAATATCTCCTTTTTTGTGTTCTTTTTTAAATTCTTTCCAGGGATCTTCTTTTAATCTTTTGAGGGAGAGGAAAACTTGATTATTCTCATCAATTTTAATTATCTTAACTTTAATTTTGTCCCCGACTTCAACAACGTCAGATGGATCTTCAATAAGTCGCCAAGCTAACTCTGAAATGTGACAGAGTCCCTCAATTTTAGGAGTTTTTTTCTTAGTTTTTTTCTGATTGACTGGAAATTTTATAAATGCTCCAAAATCTGCAATTCCGCTTATTTCTCCAGTGACTATGTCTCCTTCTTTGTATTCTTTTAAAGTCTCTTTTATTTTTTCTTTCTCTTTTGCTTTCTCAGATAGAATTAATTTATTCTCTTTGGGATTAAGATCCAGAATTTTAACTTCTAAGGTTTCTCCAATGAAGTTCTGCAGTTTTTGTAAGATTTTTTCTCTGTTCCCTTTTTTTACTCTTGGGTAATGCTCGGGAGATAATTGAGACACAGGCAGAAAAGCTTTTATTCCTTTTACTTTAGCTAAGAGACCTCCTTTATTAGCTCCTAGAATTTCCACTTTTATAATTTCTGCTTTTTCTTTCTTTTCTTTCAGTTTTTTCCAGGCTATTTCTCTTCTAGCTTTTATTAGAGAAAGTTCCCGGTAACCTTCTTCATTTTCTAAAGCAGTTAGTTTAGCTGAGACTTTATCTCCTGTCTCAAGATTCTTAAGATAATCTTTTGCGTTTTGGTATTCTCTACCGTAAATTATTCCTGTTCCATAGACTCCCAAATCCACAAAGACAGAGGATTTTCCCCAGGCAACAATCTCTCCTTTTACAATTGATCCTACTGTTGGAGGCCCTATTAAATTTTTGGTCTTTTTCATATTCTGCATATAATAATAGATATTATTATACCTTCTTCTTTTTTTTAAATCAAGTCCCTTTTTGCTTAAATCAAATACAGAGAAAAGTTAATTGAATCAGAAGATATAAGGTAAATTTAAGTTGAATTTTTAGAGAATTTTTGCTAAAATTACTAAATGAATAAAAACTGAGTCAAATTATGAAAATTACATGGGCAGGTCAATCCTGCTTTAAAATTGTTATTTCCAAAGGAAGGAAGAAAGTTAAGATAGCAATAGATCCTTTTACTAAAAAGATAGGCCTTTCTCCTCCTTCTTTTTCTGCTGATATTTTACTTATAACTCATGATCATAATGATCATAATAATATCAAAACTATAAAAGGCAACCCCTTTTTAATTGAAGGCCCGGGTGAATACGAGATTCAAAAGATATTCATAAAAGGAATTTCTTCTTTTCATGACAAAGTGGAGGGCAAAAAGAAAGGTAAGAACACAATATATACTTTAAGGGATGGAGGAATGAAGGTCTGTCATCTCGGTGATTTGGGGCAGAAACAATTGACAGATTCCCAAATTGAAAAAATAGGAGGAGTAGATATTTTAATGGTTCCAGTGGGTGGAAATTATACTATTTCAGCTAAAGAGGCCCAAGGTATTATTTCTCAAATTGAACCCAAAATAGTAATTCCTATGCATTATGAGATTCCGAAACTTAAACCAAAACTGGACAGTTTAAAAAAGTTTTTGAAAGCAATGGGTCAAAACTCAGTCAAGAAAAAGTCTCATTTTTCAATAAAAGAAAAAAACCTACCCACAGAGAAAATGGAAATAATAGCTCTCCGACCTTAATGGACCCAAAAAACAACATCAAATCTTCTCCTGAAGAAAATAATCTTCGAAATAGAATTAAAGATATTTTAGAAAGAACTCAAGGTCTTCCCCAGAAAACAAAAAAAGTTATTTTAGTTTTGATAGTTTTGATAGTAGGTCTAATCCTCGGTTTTATCTGGCTTCAGCAAACAAAAAAAAGACTAGCAGATTTTAAAAAAGAAGGCTTGATGGGAGAATATAATATCTCTTCTCTTAAAGAAGAAATAGAAGGGGAATTACAAGGAGCATTTTCATCAGAAATAGGAGTTAATACAGAAAGACTTAAGAGATTAAAGAAATTGATGGAGGAGAATCCAGAGCAAGCAAAAAAACTATTAGAAGAGATCAAACAGAACCCAGAAAAAGCAGAACAATTAATATCGGAATTTGAGAAAAAGAATAATTCTTCTGTCCCAGAAGAAAAATTAGAAGAATAATTATATATTATGGCAAAATCTTCAAAAACTAAAACAAAAGAAATAGGTGAAGTAAAAGAGAGAAAAATAACAGAAGAGATGAAAGAGAGTTATATTGACTATGCTATGTCAGTTATTATTTCCAGAGCCTTGCCTGATGTCAGAGATGGTTTGAAGCCAGTTCACCGCAGAATTCTATATGCAATGTATGAGGATAGACTACTTCATAATGCCAGTTTCAGAAAATCAGCTACTGTAGTGGGGGCTTGCCTGAGTCGATATCATCCTCATGGAGATGTAGCTGTTTATAATTCTTTAGCAAGAATGACCCAAGATTTTTCTCTAAGATATCCGTTGACTTCCGGACAGGGAAATTGGGGTTCAATTGATGACCCTTCAGAATTTGCTGCAATGAGATATTGTATTACTGGTGATTCAATGATTGTTACCGACAGATGCTTAGAAAAAGTTGGGGAAGTTTCGGATAAAGAAGATATCTCTTTAAAGGTTTTATCTATGGGGAAAAAGGTGAATCAGGCATCAAAATGGTTTGATTCTGGAATTCACCCTGTTTTACAAATTAAAACTCATCGTGGTTATTCTTTGAGGGGGACATTTAATCATCCAATATTAACTTTGGTTCAGAACCAGGAGACAGGTAAACCAAACTTTAAATGGAAACTATTGGAAAACATTGAGAAAGGTGATTTTGCTGTTATTGATAGAAGTGACACTTTCTGGCCAGAAAAAGAACCTAGTTTAAAAAAATATTTTCCTGAAAGAGAAAGAAAAGACCGTGCTTTTGTTTATAACTTACCTTCTAAAATGAACCAGGACTTAGCTTTCTTAATGGGGGCTATAACGGCTGAGGGCTATATTTCTATAGGAAAGAAGAGCGGAGCTCATAAGATAGGTTTTTGTAACACCGACAAGGAATTTCTTGATGGGTTTAGAAAAAGATTTAAGAATCTATTTCCAAATTGTAAGATTTATGAACAAAAAAGAGACTCCTTAAGTTATGGTAAGAAAGAATTTGTCTCCTTTGAAATATGTTCTAAATATCTTGTTGAATTTTTGAAAAATTTAGGCCTTCAAGAAGTTCTTTCTGATAAAAAAAGAGTCCCTGAAATAATATTTCATTCTAGTAAGAAATCTGTAGCAGAGTTTCTAAAAGGATATTTTGAGGGGGACGGGGGGGTTTATCAAAACGTTGATTCTGGCTGGATAGAAGCCTCCTCTGCTAGTGGAGATTTATTTGAAGAGATACAAAATATTTTATTAAGGTTTGGTATAGTTTGTTCGGTGGTATATAACCAAAAAAGGAAAGAGTTTAAATTACTTATTAGAGGTTATAATAATCTGGGCCAGTTTAGAGAAAAGATTAATTTTCTTTCAAAAAGGAACAAAAATAAACTTAAAAAGTTTTCTCGCATTTATTCGGGAACCGCAATATCCAAAACAGATTATATTCCCTTTCTTTCCCGGTATATAAGAAAAAAATATAAAAAGAAGGAAATAAATCCCGAGGATAAAAAATATCTTCGAACTCACAACCTTGACAGATATTCCAAATTAAAGAAATATTTTCCTTATTTAAAAAAGATACTAGATAAGTCCGATATTGAACTTATTGAGAACTTTCTCGAAAATCATTATCTGTTTGATTCTATTGTCTCTATTAAGAAGAAATCAAAAGAGAGAGTGTATTCTTTAAGGATAGATAGTTCTTGCCATTCTTTTGTTTCTAACGGTTTTATTAGCCATAATACTGAAACAAAACTTTCAAAAATTGGAGAAGAAATGTTAAGAGACATTAAAAAAGACACAGTTGATTTTGAAGACAATTACGATGGGACCAGACAAGAGCCAGTTGTTTTACCTTCTCCTGTCCCTCAACTTTTATTAAATGGAGCTTTGGGTATTGCAGTTGGTATGGCCACAAAGATTCCTCCTCATAATCTTTCTGAGGTTTGTGATGCTTGTTGTTTTCTTATTGAAAATCCAGAAGCTGAAACCTCTGATTTGTTTAAATTTATTAAAGGACCTGATTTTCCAACCGGTGGTATGATTTTTGATAAAAAGGAGATTATTTCTGCTTATTCTCAAGGCAAAGGTAAGATTGTGATGAGAGCCAAAACTAACATAGAAAAAAAGAAAGGGGGGGGAGCTAAAATTATAATTACAGAAATTCCCTATCAAGTTCAAAAAACCAGTTTAATTTCTAAGATGGCTAAGTTAGTTTCTGATAAGAAGATTAAAGGGATAAAAGATATTAAAGATTTATCAGATAGAGAAGGCATGAGAATTGAAGTAACAGCAAAAAAAGGTTCAAATCCTCGCAGAATTCTGAACAGACTCTATAAATTTACCAATCTTCAGAAGAATTTCTATTTGAATATGTTAGCTATCGTTGATGGAATTCAGCCCAAAATTCTTTCTTTGACTGATGTTCTTTCTTATTTCATTGCTCACAGAAAAGAGGTTGTGAAAAGAAGGACTAAATTTGAATTAGAGAAAGCAAAAGACAGAGCTCATATTCTTGAAGGGTTGAGTGTAGCTTTGAAAAATATTGATGATGTTATAGCAACAATTAAGAAATCAGCTAACCGTGATAAAGCTAAGAAAAACTTGAAGAAAAAGTTTGAATTAAGTAACAAGCAAGCAGAAGCAATATTACAGATGCGTCTTCAAGCCTTAGCTAAACTTGAAAGAGAAAAGATAGAAAAAGAATTCAAGGAATTAAAAAAGAAAATTAAGAAATTAAAGGCAATTTTGAAAAGCAAAAAGAAGATTAAAGAAATTGTTAAAAAAGAATTAAAAGAAGTAAAAGAAAAATATGGGGATAAAAGAAAAACTAAAGTCAAAAAAGGTAAAATCAAAAGGATAAAAGAAGCAGATCTAGTTCCTTTACGGGAAACAATTATTACCCTGACAAAAGGAGGGTATGTTAAAAGAATTAAACCAGGCACTTATAAGATTCAGAGAAGAGGCGGTAAAGGAATTATTGGTATGAAAACAAGGAAAAAGGATATTGTTGAACATTTTGTTTCTGCGTCAACACATGATAAACTTCTCTTTTTTACAGACTCTGGAAAGGTTTTTCAAACTAAAGTTTACGAAATTCCAAAGGCAAAAAGAGTGGCCCGAGGTAGAGGCTTAGTTAACTTTTTAGATCTCTCCACAGAAGAGAATGTTTTATCTTTAATTCCCTTAAAGAAACAAGAAGAGAAGGGGATTAAGTATTTGGTTATGGTTACAAAAAATGGTAAAATAAAGAAAACAAGTTTAGATAAGTTCCAAAACGTAAGAAGAACTGGAATTCGAGCTATAAAGTTGAGAAAGGGAGATTTAGTAAGAGGTGTTATAAAAACTACTGGAAAAGACCAAATAATCCTGATTACCAAGAAAGGGAAATCAATAAGATTTAAAGAACAACAAGTAAGATCTATGGGTAGAGCAACTTATGGAGTAAAAGGTATTAAACTTAAGAAAGGAGATGAGATAATTGGAATAGATGTTATCCATTCAGCAGACAAGAAGAAATCCAAGAAAAAAGAAAAGAAAAGCAAAAAAGGAAAGAAAACAGTATTGGTGGTTACAGAATCAGGTTATGGTAAAAGAACTCCTCTCTCGAAGTATAGAACTCAGAAGAGGGGAGGAGTAGGAATAAAGACAGCTAATATAAATAAGAAAACGGGCCAGATTGTAATTGGAAAAGTTCTAAGTTCTGAAGAAAAGGATCTAATTGTAATTTCAAGAAAAGGACAAGTGATAAGAGTTAAGATTGATTCTATTTCTATCCACAACAGAGCAACTCAGGGAGTTAGAATTATGAGGCTGAAAGAAGGAGATAAAGTAGCTTCTGGTACCTGTATTTAAAAAAACATTATATTTAACAATTTATGTTCGATCCAGAAGAAGTTTTAAACAATTTGGATTTGAGAAGCAATATGACAGCTGCTGAATTTGGATGTGGCGGGGGAGGTTTCGCTATCCCCCTGGCTAAAAGACTAAAACAAGGAAAAGTTTATGGTTTGGATATTCAAGAAGAAAAGTTATCTGCCTTAAAGAATAAAGCAACTTTGGAGAATATTTCTAATATACAGACTATTGTTTGTGATTTAGAAAAAGAAAAAGGTTCCACCTTAAAGGGTGGATCTTTAGATTTAGTTTTGATTCCAAATGTTTTATTTCAAGCAGAGGATAAAACTGCTATAATAAAGGAAGCTAAAAGAGTTTTAAAAGAAGCTGGGGAAATTCTTGTGGTGGATTGGAAAAAAGAATCCTCTTTGGGACCAAAACAGGGAAGGGTTTCAAAAGAGGAAGTTCAGAAAATTACAAAAGAAATAGGGCTTAAATTAAAAAAAGAGTTTTCTCCAGGTGACTATCATTATGGTTTGGTATTTAGAAAATAGTTGATATAAATATGTTAATAAAAAAATCTTTTGTTCTCTTAATATTGTTTTTGATCTTGCTGCTCTCTTCAAGCTTTGCGAAGGCAGTTATGATTGATAATCCTCTACAGGCTGAAAGTTTTTCAGATCTTATCAAGGCAATTGCGGAAATAATTTCAAGTATTGTTGGTGTTTTGGCTGTTTTAATGTTGATAATTGCGGGAATCTATTTTGTTACAGCAGCAGGTGATCCAAATCAAATCTCTAAAGCTAAAACCATGGTAAAATATGCTATAATAGGAGTTATTATCGCTACTTTAGCTGGGGCTATAGGGAGTGTAATTGAAGAAAAGTTATTAACAAAAGGCTTGTTGATAATTTTTTAAGTATTTATTAAGATATTATAATATAATTCAAAGGTCGAAATTTAAGATTTAAAATATAAAAACAAAAACATGAAAAGAGTATTATCTGCTTTAATTCTCACAAGTCTCTTAGCTGTACCTCTTTTAGTGACAGCCCAAGGTGAACCAACACCTCCTGGAGATATTGAAGATATTCTTATTACGATAAGAGGTATATTATGGGGTGCCTTCACTATCTTTGCTGTGATTATGTTTATTTATGCGGGTATCTTGTTTTTTACTGCCGGGGGTGATCCAGAAAAAGCAGCTAAAGCAAAAAGCGCTGTTATATTCGGAGTTGCTGGAATAGCAATTGCTATCTTAGGTTATGGAATTGTTGAGATTATGAGAGGAATTATGGGAGCCTGATAAATTGACTTTCGGAGATTGAATAGAATTATAGTGTTTTATTTTAAAATGGGTTCTAAGCCATAGGGTTTTGAAATGGCTTAGAACTCATTATTTGGGTAAAAATAATTAAAAAAGGTTGAATTCTAAAATAAATTATATAAAAACATGAAAAGAGTATTATCTGCTTTAATTCTCACAAGTCTCTTAGCTGTACCTCTTTTAGTGACAGCCCAAGGTGAACCAACACCTCCTGGAGATATTGAAGATATTCTTATTACGATAAGAGGTATATTATGGGGTGCCTTCACTATCTTTGCTGTGATTATGTTTATTTATGCGGGTATCTTGTTTTTTACTGCCGGGGGTGATCCAGAAAAAGCAGCTAAAGCAAAAAGCGCTGTTATATTCGGAGTTGCTGGAATAGCAATTGCTATCTTAGGTTATGGAATTGTTGAGATTATTAAAGGAATTATGGGGGCTTGAGTTAATTTACTTTCTTCTTCCAAATAAGTTGACAATTCTTATCTCAAGAGTTATTTTAAAAGAAGAGTTTTTAAGCCTTTAAAAGGTCGTTCTAAATTCTATTTTCAAGTAAAATCTTGGATAAAAGATAAGTTTAAAAAACATGAGAAAGATATTTGCAATTTTAGTTCTTAGTATTTTTTTGAGTTTGCCCTTTTTGGTATCTGGGGCTCTTCCTTCAGATCCTGGCTATAGCTGGTGGACAGATCTTGAAAGCGTACTAGAAGGTATATTAAGTAAATTTTGGACGATTTTTGTAGTTTTTTCTGTTATGGCCTTTATTTACGCTGGTTTCTTATTTTTAACCTCATCTGGAGATCCTGACAGAATAAAAAGAGCGAAGGGAGCTTTCATCTGGGGTGTGGTCGGTGTAGCTGCTGCTATTCTTGGTTATGCGATGATTAATATCATTAAGGGTATAGTTGGAGCTTGAGATATTCTCTTAAAAATTATTCCCTGGTGTAGTTTTCAGGATAATATTATTTTGAAATTGTCAGTAATTTAGATTAAGCAAGAAAGTAATTACAAAGAGCTAAAATAGTAAGAGTATTAGGTTGATATTTAAAACACAAAAGAATATATCTTTGACAATTTAGAGATTGAAGATTCCTCAAATAGAGCACATATATTTTAATTAGGACAGTACAATAATTTAAATAAAATTATGAGAATAGTTTTAATTAGTTTGTTTTGCTTTGTTGTTTTAATTTTACCCTTTACAGTAAATGCTCAGATTACTTGGAAGCAACTCAGTGGAGGTCTTATATCAGCAGCTTGGTCTATTTTTGCAGTTGTGGTTATTTTAAGTTTTATTTACGCTGCTTTGTTGTTTCTCAGCTCAGCGGGAGAGCCAGATAAAGTTAGCAGAGCAAAAAGAGCTTTTATTTGGGGAGTAGCTGGTGTAGTAGTTGGACTTCTTGCTTTTACAATAATAAGTCTTATAAAGGGAATAGTTGGAGCATCATAAGTCTTATGAAGGAGATTTTATACTAAAATATCTATAATGAAAATGAAGAAAAAAACCTTAATTATTATACTTTTTCTTTTTGTTTTGCCTCTCGTGGCTAATGCTGGTTATCTTGACTCGATACTAATCGGAATTAAAAATGCAATGATTAAAATTGCAGCTGCTGTAGTGATAGTAATGTTTCTTTGGGCTGCTATATTATTTGCTACAGCTTCAGGAGAACCAGATAAAATTACGAAAGCAAAAAAAGCTTTTATTTGGAGTATTGCTGCAGCAATAGTAGCTATTATTGCTACTTCTATGTTTAGTTTAATTAGTGAACTTACTGGTTTATAGTATTCTTTTTAATTCTAGAGGAATATTTAGAAGTTTAAAATAATCTTATCAATTATTACTAAATGAAAAGGAGTCTATTTATTTTCATTCTTATCTGTAATATTTTTTTGGTCTCTAATATTTTTCTTATTTTTCAGCTTGAAGGTAATAATACAGAAGAACTTTTCAGTAATTCATCCTCCTTTTTAAAAGATATCTTTACAGCAGAGAAGATTTTTGCTCAAGATGGAGATGGAGAACCTATTCCACCAAAAAAAGAAATTCCTTGGACTGGTAGCACAACTTTAAATAATATTTTTTTAGGTATCGCAACCTGGATAGTTAGAATTGGAGTAACAGTTACGGTAGTTATGTTTCTTTGGGCTGCTATATTATTTGCTACAGCTGCTGGAGACCCGACCAAACTCTCCCAAGCAAAAAAAGCTGTAATTTGGGGTTTGGCTGGAGGAATAATAGTTTTTCTTTCTCAAGTGATGAGCTGGATAGTTTATGAAATTACTGGTCTTTCCTGGTAATAAATTTCTATTTTAAGATATAAAAAGGTTTGGAAAATTTATTTGAATCAAAGTATGAAAAAAATCTTATCTATTATAATTATTTCTAGCATTTTCATTTCTCCTATTATTGTTTCAGCTGCTGATTTATTCGAGGTACCAGAGAAAACCTTAGAGAATGTAAAAACAACAGTTATAAATATATTAAAGGCTCTTGTTTGGACAGTAACCATAGTTATGTTCGTTTACGCTGGAATTTTATTTCTTACCTCAGCAGGAGCTCCAGATAAACTCGGAAAAGCAAAAAAAGCGTTTATTTGGGGAATAGGGGGAGTAATAGTGATTGGAATAGGTTTTGCAATAGAAACCATTGTAAGTGAATTGTTTGGTTTAAGTTTCTAAATTATTTTTATTGGGTACTTTTTATCTGTTTTGGAAATAAAAATTAATAATTCATAGAATAAAATTTTTCAAAAAATATGAATAAAATTTTATTAAATCTCAGTCTTACTATTCTTATCGTCAGCATTTTAGTTTTACCTTTTGAAGTTATCGCAGCAGGAGATAGTGGTATAACTGAGATTAAAAATAAAATTAAAGAATTAGGAAAACTAGCCTGGACTATTTTAGTTTCTTTAGCAGTAGTAATGTTTGTATATGCTGGAATTTTATTTCTGATATCTTCGGGATCTCCAGATAAACTCGGAAAAGCAAAAAAAACGTTTATTTGGGGAATTGCTGGGCTGATACTGGGTCTCTTAGCATTTTGGCTAGTAGAAATTATTTCAGGAAAGGCTGCTTGGTGAAATAATTGAAGATTACAGGGGCGAGTGGCGGAATTGGAAGACGCGTACGGTTTAGGACCGTATCCTGAAAAGGTTGGGGGTTCGAGTCCCTCCTCGCCCATACAAAAATTAAAACTCCAGTAAGTTTACTGGAGTTTTGTAGTTGAAAGACTTTATCTTTTATTTCAGATCTATTTCTTTTTTTTCGTCTTTTTGGAGTTTTGGCATTTTTATTTTAAGAATTCCATTTTCCATTGAAGCATCAATTTGGGAAGTATTTACATTTTGGGGGACAATTATTTTGCGAGAGAAGGGTCCCCAATAACATTCTTTGTAAAAATAATTTTTATCTTCAGTATCCACAGGATTTTCACGATCCCCTTTTATTAAAAGCATATCTTTTTCAACGGAAATATCAATATC
Organism: uncultured Candidatus Saccharibacteria bacterium; assembly: GCA_964507665.1. Classification (GTDB taxonomy): domain Bacteria; phylum Patescibacteriota; class Minisyncoccia; order Minisyncoccales; family CAYZYK01; genus CAYZYK01. The sequence goes on from CAZDPT010000001.1 coordinate 46,028, forward strand.
TTCTCTTGAAACTCCACCTGTGGCTGCCATTACAATAAAGTCTGTTTTTGTTTCATAGACATCAACTGCTAATTTCCCTTCTGTTTGAAGTATTCCTCTTTTTTTATTCTCTTTCTTTTTCTTTTTCGAACTGGATTTTTTTTGTTTGATTTTAATTTTTTTTGAAAAAAGCATAATTTTTATTATCTAAACACAGATTTTTATAGACTTTATTTATTTTGTAATCTAAATTATTTAATTTTACAAATACTTTTTATTTTTTTGAGTTTCTTGAATCCACGAGAAACAAATAGAGCAAGAAAAATTAAGATAATGCTAGGAATAAGAATTTTAAGTGGTCCTTCTATTTCTATTATAGAAAAATTATAGAGACCGTGCAAAAGGACAGCTATTGTTAATCCTGAGAATAAAAAAGTTTTTCTTTGTTTTAAAAAAGAAAGAGCTAAAAAATATCCTATTGTTCCCGAACATAAAGCGTGGAGAAATGTTGCTGAGATAAAACGAAAGAGAGCAAGCCCTGTACTGGCTAGTAAATTAGGATAAATACTTAAGAAAATAAAGATATTTTCTAAAGTAGCAAATCCCAGAGCAGCAATTATCATATAAAGGATAACATCTACTGGTTCATCAAGTTGGGGATGTTTTAATACTCCCCATTTTACTGTTAAGTATTTTAATATTTCTTCGGTGAAGCCAACTATTATAAACCAATCAAAAATGAGGATAAAAAGGGTTAATAAATCAGATTTTATTATTTCCAAAAGAGAAACTAATTGACTTTCAACTATTATCTCTATTAAAACCGCCACAATAGCTGCTAGCATACCATAGAAAAATATTTTCAAAATCATCTTGTTGGATTCAGGATGGACATCTTTTCTCAAGTAGAACAAAAGCCAGACCAAACTAGGTAAAAAACCGAGTAAAATAAAAGAGATGATTAGAAGCATAAAATTATTAGTGGCAATTTAGTGTACTTTATTGGTTCTTCCCTGTTTATTTTTCAATTGACTGGGGCCATTTTTCAACTAATAGTAATTTTTTTTCTTCAATTGGTAGTTTCTGATAAAGTTCTTCTGTAATGAAAGGGCAGAAAGGATGTAGAAGCTTAAGAGAGATTACTGAGACATATAGTAATATTTTTTCTGTATTCTTTCTCTGCTCTTCATTTTTTAGTTGGGGTTTACTCTGTTCAATATAGTTGTCACAGAAATCATGCCAGAAAAAATCATAAAGTTTATGAGCTGCTTGACCGAACTCAAACCTTTCTAAATCTTTATCTACTTGATTTATAGTCTTGTTTAATTTTTTAATTACTTTTCTATCTGCTTCTGTTAGAATTTTAAAACCTGAAACTTGATTAAGATTTTTGAATTTTGAGTTAGATTTTTCAATATTTTCTAAGAGAAACCTGGTAGCATTCCAAATCTTGTTACAGAATTTTTCTCCCATAGTAATATTATCTTCAACAAAACGAATATCCTGCCCGCCCATAATTTGGTAGGCGATACCGAATCTAGTGGCATCAGCGCCATATTTCTCTATTAATTTAATAGGATCAATTCCAGTTCCTAATGATTTTGACATTCTTTTTCCTTCCTGAGTCAAGATTGTAGCATGAATTATTACATCTGAGAATGGAATTTTTTTCATAAACTCTTCTCCTGAAAATATCATTCTTGTTACCCAAAGATTGATTATATCTCGAGCTGTACTCAAAACATTAGTGGGATAAAATTTCTTCAAATCTTTTGTTTCTTTAGGCCACCCTAAGGTTGCAAAGGGCCAGAGAGCAGAACTGAACCAGGTATCTAAAACATCAGTTACTTGTTTTGGTTCACATTTTCCACAAATTTTACATTCTTTTGGGTTTTTTATTGAAGCAAAGAATCTTTTTTTCATTTTTGCTGTTTTTTTTGCGTTTTGACATTCCCAGATGGGCATTCTGTGTCCCCACCAAATTTGTCTTGATATACACCAATCTCGGACTTTCTCTAGCCAATTGAAATATAATTTTTTAAAGTTTGAGGGATGAAATTTTATTTCCCCTTTTTTAACAGGATTCTTTGCTGTTTCTGCTAACTTGTCCATTTTTAAGAACCACTGCCAGGAAGGAATGAATTCAATTGTAGTTCCGCACCTGTAACACTTTGGAATTTTATGAATGTGAGATTCTGTTTTTTCTAGAAGTTCTTTCTTTTTGAGATCTTTTATAATCTTCTCTCTTGCTTTTTCAACTTCAAGATTTTGGTATTTTTTTGGTGCTTTTTTTGTAATTTTTCCTTCTTTGTCTATAACTTGAATTATTTCTAAATTATGTTTCTTTCCTATTTTATAATCGGTGAAATCATGAGCTGGAGTTACTTTAACTGCTCCTGTTCCGAACTCAGGATCAACTAAAATGTCTTTAATGATAGGAATTTCTCTTTCAACTAGAGGTAAAATTACCTTTTCTCCTATTATATCTTTGTATCTTTTATCTTTTGGATTAACAGCAACAGCAGTATCTCCAAGCATCGTTTCGGGGCGAGTTGTTGCTACTGTAATATGACCTACCTTGTTTTTAAAAGGATAATGGATATGCCATAATTTCCCTTTTTTTTCTTCGTGTTCTAGTTCTAAATTAGATAAACTGGTGGCGCATCGGGGGCACCAATTAACAACCCTTTTACCTCGTCTTATTAAACCTTTTTTGAAATAATGAACAAAGGCTTGTTTTACTGCTTTGCTGTAATCTTCATCCATTGTAAACCTTGTTCTTGACCAATCACAAGAACTCCCCAGTTTTTTTAATTGCTTTAAGATAATATTTCCATATTTTTCTTTCCATTTCCAAACTTCTTTTATGAATTTTTTTCTTCCTAAATCAAAGCGAGTTTTACCTTCTTTTTTTAATTTTTTTTCCACTACATTCTGGGTGGCGATTCCAGCATGGTCGGTTCCCGGCAACCAGAGAGTTTTGTAACCTTCCATTCTTTTTTTTCTGATTAAAACATCTTGGATTACAGCGTTTAAAGCGTGCCCCATGTGTAACTTACCCGTAACATTAGGTGGGGGGATAGTAATACAAAAACCCTCCTTTTTACCAGGGCAATTATCTGGATTAAAAAAACCAGATTCTTCCCACTTCTTATAGATTCTCTTCTCTACTTTTTTTGGATTGTAGGTTTTTGGAAGTTCCATATCTGTTATTTTAACACAGACAACACGATTATTAAATTTTACCTTATTCTCAAATTCGATTCAGCTTTTATTTTTTGCCAGGGAGTTTTATTTTCTTTGTGAAAAAATCCCGTGACCGCTGTCATTACTGCATTATCTCCTGAATATTTAATATTCGGAATTAATAATTTTGTTTCCGGAATATCTTTTTTTATTTTTTGTTTAAATTGTTTTCTTAATCCTTTATTGGCTGTAACACCACCACCCAAAAAAATACTTTTTGTTCTGTAATTTTTTGCTGCTCTGATTGTTTTTTTAATTAAAACATCAATTATTGCCTGCTGGATTTCTTTTGCTGCTTCTGTTATATATTGTTTTGATTTTCTTTGTTTTTGTTTTCTTTTTTTGAAATCATACAAGACAGCAGTTTTTAATCCAGAGAAACTAAAATCATAATTTTTACTGTTAATCATTGGTCTCGGCAATTTTATATCAAATTCTACTTTCTTGTTCCATTGTTTTGCTTTCTTTTCAATAGCTGGTCCTCCAGGATAAGGAAGACCTAAAATCCTTGCTGTTTTATCAAAACATTCACCTGCTGCATCATCTCTTGTTTCACCGATTATCTTGTAATTCCCGATCTCTTTCATTAGAATTAATTGAGTATGTCCTCCACTGACTACAAGAGAAATCGCAGGAAATAATTCTTTTTTTACCTTCTCTTCAATAAAATTTGAGAGAATATGGGATTCAATATGATTTACCGAGACAACAGGCAAATTCCAAGTAAGTGATAAAACTCTAGTAAAATTAATTCCTACCCAGAGACAGGGATCAAGTCCAGGACCCTGGGTTATTGCAATTAAGTTAATTTTTGGTTTTTTGTAGGTTTTTAAAAACTTTTCCAGATTATCAAAAAGATATTTTTCTCTTTTTAGAATCTGTTTAATTTTCTTTTCTTTTAATTTTCTTTTGTTTTTTAATTTAGAAAGAAGTTTTGCTTTTTTTAATGATTTTTCAAGAACCGGAATTAAGTTTTTTTGATGCTCTCTTTTAGCTAAAGTAGGATAGACTCCACCGTATTTTTTGTGAATTTTAACTTGTGAGGAAATGATGTTTGATAAAACTTTAAAATGACCCCTTTTGTTTTTGGGGGTTTCAATTATAGTAACACAGGTATCATCACAAGAGGTTTCAATGCCTAAAATTTTCATAAATCCGAAAAGAGTAAAAAACAAGTAATATTTATATTACTTGAGAAATTGATTTTTTTCAATTTTTAAGTTAAGATTAAGATATTGTTGGCCCTATCGTCTAACGGAAAGGACACTTGATTTTCAATCAAGCAATAGGGGTTCGATTCCCCTTGGGGCCACATGAATCCCAGAAACAAAAGTAAATACAAAAAGGCATTTAACTTACGAGTTAAAGGAAAAAGTTATGGAGAAATAAAAGAAGCTTTAGGAATTCCCAAAAGCACGCTTAGTAGTTGGTTTAAGAACCTGAAATTGCCTAAATCCGCTCAAAAAATCCTTAAGAAGAAAGACAAAAAAGGTAGAAAAAATTATTAGAATTTAATAAAAAACGTAGTCAGAGAATCCGCCTTGAGAACCAAAGAATAAGAAAAAATGCTGCTAATAAAATCAAATCTTTTTCAAAATATGAACTGTTGTTGATCGGAAGTGCTCTCTATTGGGCAGAAGGATATAAAAAACAACAAAACACAAACTCGCCTTGTATCTGCTTTGCGAACTCTGATCCAGCAATGATTCTTTTATTTCTTCGCTTTCTTCGCGAAATTATTGAAGTTCCCGAAAAAAGAATAAGGTTATCAATTCAAATACATCCAAATCTTGACAAAAAATCTATTGTCAATTTTTGGGCGAGCATCACTGATATTTCTCAAGAACGGATTAGAACCAAGAGATGTAAGAGTCGGGCGAGCAAGGGAAAACGTCCTAAAAACACCCTTCCCTATGGGACAGCAGATGTAAGAGTTAGTAAGCGTCAATATTTTTTCAAGATTAGGGGATGGATTGATGGGATTAAAAAATTCAATACTTGAAATAAGTTGATTGGTCTTATTATCTTATGCCCAAAAAATATTTAGAAATAGCCCATGCTTCAGATTTCAAAGATTTAAGAAGAAGAAAGATTTATCGTTTCTTTGAAATGATTCCGGGAGTCTTAAGTTTGGGAACTCTTATCGGAGTTCTCTTTTTTTCTTGGATTTTACCTTCTTTTGTGGCAATTTTTATAATTCTTTTTTGTCTCTTTTATCTTTGTAAAATCTGTTATCTTTCAATTCATCAGATAATTACTTATATTAAGATGAAAAAGAATCTAAGAATTGACTGGCTAAGTAAACTTAAAAAATTAAAAACTAAGAACTGGGAAAACATTTATCATTTAATAGTTTTACCAACTTACAAAGAAAAAAAGAAAATTATTAAGGACAGTTTGAACGCTTTGGTAAAATCAGATTATCCAAAAGAAAAGATGATAGTAGTTTTGGGAGTTGAAGAGAGGGCAGGCAAACAAGCTTTGCGAGGAGCTGAAGAGATAGAAAAAAAATACAAGAACAAATTTTATAAGTTTTCAATTACGGTTCACCCAAAAGACATTCCTGGCGAGGTAGCAGGAAAAGGTTCTAATGAAAGATGGGCAGTAAAAAAAGCCCATCAGAAGATAATTGATAAAGAAAAAATTCCCCATAAAGACATTGTTGTTTCTAGTTTTGATATTGATACCAAAGTTTACCCAAAATACTTTTCTTGTTTGACATATCATTTTTTGACGACAAAAAACCCCCATAAAACAAGTTATCAACCCATCCCAGTTTATAATAACAATATTTGGCAAGTACCTGCTTTCAGTAGAGTAGTAGCAACTTCTAACACTTTCTGGCAGATGGTTCAACAAGGAAGGCCAGAAAAACTCGTTACTTATTCTTCTCACTCAATGCCCTTTCGGGTCTTTGAAGAAGTAGGATATCCTAATAATATGGTCTCTGATGATTCAAGGATTTTTTGGAAATCATATCTTCATTATAATGGAGATTATAAGGCTCTGCCCTTATATTATCCTGTTTCAATGGATGCTGTTTTAACCGATTCTCTTTTAAAAACAATAATCAATCAATACAAGCAACAAAGAAGGTGGGCTTGGGGATGTGAGGAGATTCCTTATTTGATATATGGCTTTTTGAGAAATAAAAAAATATCTTTCTGGAATAAATTAAAACATCTTCTTGCTGTAATTGATGGTTTTTGGTCCTGGGCAACCTCTACCCTTTTAATTTTTATTCTAGGATGGTTGCCTTTAATTTTAGGAGGAGAACGATTTAGCACAAGTTTACTCTCCTATAATCTTCCCAGGTTAACTGGAAGAATTATGACTTTTGCTATGATTGGAATGGTTGTTTCTGCTATCTTAAGTATGCTTCTTTTGCCTTCCCGGCCTCAAGGAATTAAAAGAACAAAATATATCTCTTTATTTTTACAATGGCTTCTTTTACCTATTACTTTAATATTTTTTGGGTCTTTTCCAGCTCTGGATGCTCAAATTCATTTAATGATTGGTAAGTATATGGGTTTTTGGGTTACCGAGAAATCTCGCTATCCCAGAAGCAGAAAACAACCAGAAGAATGAAAAAGCAGTTAGTCCAGAAACTCAAGAAAGAAGATTTATTCAAAATGAATCCTTTTTTCAAATTGTTTTACCCTTTGTTTAAGAGCAGGGTATTTTTTTAGTTTTTTGGATAGAGCGGATTTATTTGACAACAAAGTTAACCTATGTTAGCTTACTAAACAAAGGTTAACTTAGGTTAAAAACAAAATATGACAAACAAAAGCAAAAAAGCAAAAAAGCAAAAATTTTTGTCTACCACTGAATTAGCTGAGATTTTAGGTATCAGCCGGATTGCAGTTTACAAGAAAATAAAAAAGGGAGAAATTAAAGCTCAAAAAATAGCAGGTAATTATGCTATCGATAAGAAAGATTTAGGGGGTATTTTAAAAGAAGAATTATCTCAAAAAGAAAAAGCAGAAATTGAAGAGGTAGTTGATAAGGTGGTTGAAGATTACGGTGAAACCCTTAAATTGTTATCTCGAAATGATTAAATCTTTATCTAAAGCAGAAGTTAAAGAGATTGCCTTTGTGCTTGCCAAAAAGCATCTTGGTTTTGATGAACCAATTCCTGGTTTTGATAGTCGCTATCCTAATATTTTAGAAAGTTGTCTTGTGGTTCCTTTTCAAACATTTACCAAAAAACCAGTTTACAAGGGTCTTATTGGAAAAGCATCAATCCTTTTTTATTTAATGATTAAAAACCATCCATTTCAGAACGGCAATAAAAGGATTGCAATGACCACATTGCTTTTTTTTCTTTACAAAAACAAAAAATGGTTAGAGATTGACGCCAAAGAACTTTATAATTTTGCGGTTTGGGTCACAGAAAGCAACCCAAAAGTTAAGACCGAGACCATAGAATCTATTAAAAAGATTCTTAGAACCCACTTAGTTAATTTAAAGGAATAATTTTAACAAGAAAGTCGTGTTCTCAAAGGGACACCTATAGAATCGCTGAAGATTGAAAAAAATAGAAGTTTATTCAAAATGAATTTTCTTTTCAAATTGTTTTACCCTCTTTTTGAGAGCAGGGTATTTTTTTAATTTGGGGTCCTCAGTTAGGATTTCTTTTGCTGATTCTCTTGTTTTTTCTACCAATTCTATATCCTTTAAGCTTGTCATAGCAAGGTCTGGAATACCCCATTGCCGATTTCCGTAAAGTTCCCCCGGACCCCTGATTTCAAGATCTTTTTCTGCCAGTTCAAAGCCATCCTCTGACTTTTCTAAGGCTTTTAATCTTTTTCTTGTTTTTTTTGTTCGAGAATTGGTAAACAAAAAACAATAGGATTGATATTTTGCCCTGCCTACTCTGCCCCGGAATTGATGAAGTTGAGCTAAACCAAATCTTTCAGCACCTTCAATCATCATAACTGTAGCTCTGGGGATATCAATTCCTACTTCAACCACAGAGGTGGCAACTAAAATATCAATTTCTCCCTTTTTAAATTTTTTCATTGTTTTCTCTTTTTCTCTTGTTCCCATTTTACCGTGTAACATTCCAATTTTTAGATCAGGGAAAATCTCTTCTGAGAGTTTTTGATATTCTTCTTTTACGGCTTTCACTTCCCCCCAACCTGTTTTATCTTCTTCTTTTTCGGTGGGTTCTATCCTTGGACAAATTACAAAAACTCCTCTTCCTTTTTCAATTTCTTTTTTAATAAAGTTATAGGTTTGTTTCCTTTTATTTGAGGAGACAATTTTAGTTTTTACTTTTTTTCTACCTTTTGGTAATTCAGTAATTAAAGATAAGTCAAGATTACCGTAGACAGTTAAAGCTAAAGTTCTGGGAATTGGGGTGGCGGTCATAGATAAAAAGTGAGGAATAAATTCTTTTTGAAGACAGAGTTTTGCTCTTTGTTCAACTCCAAAACGGTGTTGTTCATCAACAATTACTAAAGCTAGGTCTTTGAATTTAACCTTTTCCTGAATCAGAGCATGGGTTCCTATTAAAATATCTATTTCTCCTTCTTTTAATTTTTTTAATAACCTTCTGCGAGAAATTTCTAAAACTTCGTTTTTTAATTTTTTAGCGTTAACTTTATCTTGTTTTCCTGTTAAAAAACCAATTTTTAATTTAAAATCATCTAAGATTCTTCTTACTTTTCTAAAATGTTGTTTAGCTAAGATTTCAGTTGGAGCCATAAAAGCTACCTGATGTCGGTTTCTGGCTACATTTAAAGCAGCCATAGTAGCAACTACCGTTTTACCACTTCCAACATCACCTTCTAATAATCTTGACATAGGAGTGGGTTTTTCTAAATCCTTTAATATTTGCCAGGCTGCCTTTTTTTGAGAATCAGTTAGAGAAAAAGATAGAGATTCAGTAAAATCTTTCATTAATTCTGTGTCCATGGGACAAGAAACAGCTTTCTTTTTTTTCAATCGTAATTTTTCTTTTAAAACAGAAATTTGAATGAGAAACAATTCTTCAAAACCAAATCTTTTTTTAGCCCTTTTTGCTTTTTTTAGAGAATCAGGAAAATGAATTTGGATTAGAGCTTCTTTTATAGGTAAGAGGTTGTATTTTCTTCTCATTTTTTCTGGAAGAGGATCTTGAATCTTATTTCTGAATTTAAAGAGTAGAGGTTTTAAAATATATCGTAACCATCTTGAGGATAAACCTTCTGTTTCTGGATAGACAGGAATTATTCTACCAGTATGAATTAATTTAGATTTTATCTCTTTGTTAAATTTGTTCTCACTGGTAGTATTGGAAGAGGACTTTGAAATTTTTTCATAAATAGGATTATTAAGGTATAAACCCTCTTTTCCTAATTTAATTTTTCCTGCCAGACAAACAGTTGTGCCAGTTTTTAAAGTTTTTTTAAGGTAAGGTCGGTTAAACCATATTACCTTTAAGGGGGCTGTTTTATCTTGAACAATAGCTTGAGTTAAAATCATCTTTTTTTTCCATGTTCTTTTGTTTTCTATTTCTTTAATTTCTCCTTTAACACAAACTGTTTTGTTTGGGCTAATTTCTGCTATTTTGGTTATTTCTGAAAAATCTTCATATCGGTGAGGAAAATGATAAAGCAGATCTCGTACATTTTTAATACCGAGTTTATTTAATCTTTTCTGGTATTTTTTTCCCACATTAGGTATTTTTTTAATTGAAGTAGATAAATCCATAATTTTTAAATCTCCCTTATTTATATTAAACTATACTCAGGGTATAAATCAAAAAAAACTAAAGATTAAATATTAAAATTCAAGTGGTAAAATGAAATTTAAGAAACATGGCCCGATATTGACTGCTCGAAATAGGAAAGATATTGGTGCCATATTCAATTGTGCTGCAATAGAGAAAGAAGGAGTAATTTATTTACTTCCAAGAGTAATTGAAAAAGGATACAAGAAAAGAAAAGAAGGGGGGTTTGATAAATATATTTCTACTATTCATATTGCTGAGAGTGAAAATGGAAAGAATTTTAATCTTTCTCAAAAACCTTTTTTAGCTCCCGATGCACCTTATGATAAATATGGCTGTGAAGACCCCAGAGTAGCAAAACTAGGAGATCGTTATTTTATAACCTATACTGCTCTTTCTGCTCCTGCTTATTCTGGTAAAGGGTGGCGAATTGGGTTAGCTTCAACTAAGGATTTTTCTAATATTAAGAAACACGGAATTTTAGGTCCCAACACAGAGGACAAAAATGCTGTTATCTTTCCGGGTGTCATTAAGGGTAAAATTGTTGCTTTACATAGAATAGAACCAGAAATCCAAATAATATATTTTAATAACAAGGAAGATTTAACCAGCAACAAAAATCCTAATTTTTGGAAAGCTTACCTTGAAAGAATGGAGAGATATACAGTTTTGAAAAGAAAGTATAAATGGGAGAGAGTTAAAATTGGAGCAGGACCACCACCTATTAAAACAGAGAAAGGTTGGCTTCTGATTTATCATGGAGTTGATGCTGAAGAAATATACAGGGCTGGGGCTGTTCTTTTGGACTTAACTGATCCCGAGAAAATAATTGCAAGGAGTCCTCTGCCTATTTTAGAACCAACAGAAGATTATGAGAAAAAAGGCGATGTTCCTTCTGTTGTTTTTCCAACTGGGGCTGTGGTTCGGAAAGAAGAATTGTTTCTTTATTATGGTGCAGCTGATCAAAGGTGTTGTCTGGCAACTTGTAGTTTAAAAGAATTAATTAACTTTTTACTTAAAAAAGGAAAAAGGTAATTTTATGGATAAAGATTTAATTATTATTTCTGTTGGTGGATCTTTAATTGTTCCAGATGAGATTGATATAGTTTTTTTAAAATCTTTTAAGAAAATTATTCAAAATCAGATTAAAAAAGGTAAAAGGTTTATTATTGTTTGTGGGGGAGGAAAGCTGGCAAGAGATTATCAAAAAGCAGCTGGAAGCCTTTCTGATATTAAAAAAGAAGAGCTTGATTGGATGGGTATTCAAGCTACTGTTATTAACGCTCATCTTTTGAAAATAATTTTTGGGAAACAAGCTTACCCTGAAATTATTAGAGATCCAATCCAGAAAATAAAGTTCAAAGAAAAGATTCTCTTAGCAGCAGGATGGAAGCCAGGGTTTAGCACAGATTATGATGCTGTCTTGCTTGCTGAAAATTTTGAAGCAAAGAAAATTCTTAATTTGACGGATATTGACTACATTTACGATAAAGACCCAGATAAATTTAAAGAAGCTAAACCTATTAAAAAAATCTCTTGGAAGAGATTTATAAACCTTATACCTGAAGACTGGAAACCGGGTTTGAACTTTCCTTTTGATCCTGTTGCTGCAAGGAAGGCAAAAGAATTGAGTCTAGAAGTATCAATAGTTAATGGAAAAAAGAGGAAAAGAATAAATGATTATCTGAATGAAAAAGACTTCGTTGGGACGAAAATAATTCCTGATTAAATTAAAGGTCTCTTCTCATCTGAATTTCTCCGCTTTTCTTCATTCTACATTTTTTATAGAAGGGAATTAATTCTTTTTTGCAATTTAAAATAACTTTATAGCAGTTTTTTTGTTCTGCTTTTTCAATTAGATGATTAACTATAATTTTTCCAATCCCTTTTCCTCGGGCCTTTTTATCTACTACTATATTTTCTATGTGTCCGTAGGGTCTTGTTCCATGAGAAAGATTTAATTGTCTGAGTAAAGTTCCTGTCCCTAGAATTTTTCCTTTCTCTTGATAAATACAGGTATAATAATTTTCATCAGTAATTATCTTCTTTAAAGTATTGGAAGGTTCTTTTCTGTCTATCTCTTTATCTCGTTTAGTTTTCGGACTAAGTTGATATAGTAGATTAAGTAAACTGTTTAAATCTTTTATTTCTACTTTTCTAATTTTATTTTTCATAAATAAATTATGTGTGGAATTTGTGCCTATATCGGAGAAAGGGAATCCCTCCCTTTATTACTTGAAGGTTTAAAAAAACTTGAATATCGAGGATACGACAGCGCAGGAATCTGTATATTAAATGATTCTAATTTAAATATTGTAAAAAAACAAGGGAAGATCAAACAGTTGTCTCAACAACTGAAATTAAAAAAGTTGAAAGGTAATATTGGAATTTCACATACCAGATGGGCAACTCATGGAGCACCCAGTAAAGCTAATGCTCATCCTCAAACTGATTGTAAGGGAGAGATCGCAATAGTTCATAATGGGATAATTGAAAATTATCAAAGCCTGAAAGAATTATTAAAAAAAGAAGGTCATAAGTTTTCCTCAGAAACTGATTCTGAAGTTATAGCCCATCTCATAGAAAAATTTTACTCAGGTAATATTGAGAAAGCAACAATTAAAGCTTTGAAGTTAGTGAGGGGAGCTTTTGGGCTAGCAGTAGTTCACAAAGAAGAAAAAAAGATAATAGCAGCAAGAAGAGGATCTCCTTTAATTTTGGGTATAGGGAAAAATGAGATTTTTGTTGCTTCAGATATTCCTGCCATATTAAATCAGACTAAAAGAATAGTATATTTAAATGATAATGAAATTGCCTGTTTAAATCACAAGGGATATTCTATTAAAAATCTAGATGGTAAAGAAGTTAATAAAGAAATAAGTGAGGTGAAATGGACAGCAAGGCAGATAGAGAAAAAGGGCTTCAAACATTTTATGCTTAAAGAAATACTCGAACAGCCCACTTCAATAGAAAATACTCTCCGAGGAAGAGTAAAGAAGAATAGAATTAAATTGAGCCTTAATTTGGAAACTAACTCAATAAAGAGGATAATAATAACTGCTTGTGGAACAAGTTGGCATTCAGCTTTAATAGGGAAATATATAATTGAGAAGATGCTAGAAATTCCAGTAGAAGTTGATTATGCTTCAGAATTTAGATATAGGAATCCAATAATTAAGAAAGAAGATTTAGTAATTGTAATTTCTCAATCAGGAGAAACAGCAGATACTTTAGCTGCCTTAAGAGAAGCTAAAGAGAAAAAAGCTAAGACTTTAGGGATAATAAATGTAGTGGGTTCTACTATGACCAGAGAAGTTGATTCTGGAATATACTTACACGCAGGACCTGAAATAGGAGTGGCTTCAACTAAAGCTTTTACTTGTCAGATTACAGCTTTGATTTTACTTTCTCTCTTTATAAAACAAGAGAAAGGAGAGAAAGTTAACGAAAGGATTATCGAAAATCTTAGAGGAATTTCTTTAAAAGTAAAAGAAGCCCTGAAGAAATCAGATAATGTAAGAAAAACAGCAAGAGAATTTAAGAATACTAAGAACTTTCTTTATTTAGGAAGGGGTTTAAATTTTCCTGTTGCTTTGGAGGGTGCTTTAAAACTTAAAGAAATCTCTTACATACATACTGAAGGATATCCAGCAGCTGAAATGAAACACGGCCCCATCGCTCTAGTTGATAAAGATATGCCAGTAGTTTTTGTTTCTCCAAAAGACTCAACTTACCAAAAAATATTAGCTAATATGGAAGAGATTAAAGCCAGGGGTGGTAAAATAATTGCTGTTACAACAAAGAGAGATAAAAAGATAGAAAGACTTGCTGATAATTTAATTAAAGTTCCTCAAACTGATGAACAGCTTTCTCCGATAGTAAATGTTATCCCCTTACAATTGTTTGCTTATCACATCGCTGATTTAAAAGGTATTGATGTTGATAAACCAAGAAATTTAGCTAAATCTGTAACGGTAGAATAAAAAAAGAAATACTAAGTAAAAAAAAGAGGAGAGCACCTCTTTTTTGTTTATGCCCTCGATAGGATTCGAACCTATAGTTCTTCCTCCGCAAGGAAACGTTTTATCCACTAAACTACGAGGGCAGTAAGCGGAGGGGGTGGGACTCGAACCCACATGGGAATAATTCCCGCTGGTTTTCAAAACCAGTTCCTTGCCAAATTCGGAGCACCCCTCCCCGGAAAACAGAATAGGCGGAATCCAAATAAGTTGTTCTAAGATAGAAAGAGCCCGAGGAGTAAATTCTTGCCATATCCCGCCTTAAAAAAACTCAAACAGCCTAAGGGTTTTTCAATTGCTGGCGGAGGAGGTGGGATTCGAACCCACAAGCGGTTTTATCCGCGCAAGTTTAGCAAACTTGTGGCTTGCCATTCGCCGCACTCCTCCTCTTTCCACTCTATTTTAATGAAAAAAAACATTAAAGTCAATTTTTTGTATCTTTATCCTTCTCTGGCTACTGTAATACCAAAAACTCTTTTTGCTCCTGCTTTCTTTAAAGTTTTAGTAGCTTCTTCTATAGTAGCTCCGGTGGTGTAAACATCATCAATTAAAAATATCTTTTTTCCTTTTATCTCCTTTGGGTTCTGGCAAGAAAAAGAATCTTTAATATTCTCTTTTTTAAGTTTAATCTCAGTAGGAGTTGGTTCTGTCTTAATTAAGCAATCTTCAACAACAGGAACGGAAACAGAAGGGAAATAGGGATGATTTTTAAGATTTTCAGAGAGAGCCTCAGCCAGAAGAGTTGCTGGATTGAACCCTCTTTTTTTTAACTCTTTTTTGTATAAAGGAACAGGGACAAGTATTGATTTTTTAAAGATCTTTCCTAAATTTTTACCAGATAAAAGAAAGTGATCTATTATTAAAAGAGAAAAGGGTTGGGCTAATTCTTTGACATAGGGTTCGTGTTTGAAATTTGAGATTAATCTTTTAATTAAATAATTCTCTTTGTAAGAGGTCGCATAATAAAGACCTGAGAGTTTTTTTGAAGAACATTTTTTGCATTTTCCAGCATCAGGAAGTAGTAAAGGATTTTTGTTACAAAGACATTTTTGGTTCTCTAAAATATCAAGAGTAGATTTACAATCTTCACAGAGATAATTACCTTCTCGACCACACCCTAGACAGAATTTTGGGAAAATAATATTTTTTAGAACTTTTTTTATTACAGAAAACATTTTGTTAATTTAAAGATTACAATTTTTAAGGTATAATAGAACAATATGATTTTCAATCCTTTCAGTTTTCTTTTTCCTAAAAAATTTGTTGGGGTAGACGTTGGTACTTCTGCAATAAAACTTGTGGAAATTTCTCGCTGGGGGAAAGGAACTACCCTAGAGAATTACGGGGAAATAAAATCTGGAGCATTATTTGAAGAATCATTCCAAACTTTTGAGACAGCCACTCATTTAATTTCAGAAGAATTTGTTGGAAGAGCTATTAAGGCTATTTTAAAAGAAGCTAAAATTAGAACTAAATCAGCTATCTTTAGTCTTCCTGATTTTTCTACTTTTGTTACTACTTTTGAGTTACCTCCGATGACTGAAAAAGAGATTCCAGAAGCAGTTCATTATACAGCTCCAAGATACACTCCTCTTCCTATAAAAGAAACTACTCTCGATTGGCATTTAATTGGAGGTACTCCCGGTGACAAAAAATCTCATCTTAAAATATTGTTGATTGCTATTCCAAAAGAAGTGGTAGAGAAATATCAAGAAACAGCTAAAAGAGCAGGATTACAACTTTATGCTCTGGAAGCAGAAGTTCTAGCTATAAATAGGGCTTTGGTGAAAAACGAAAAAAAAGTAATTTGTCTTGTAGAGATCGGTGCTCAGAGTTCAACTATAAGTATTGTAGATAAAGGAATCTTTAAAAAAAGTTATAGCTCTGATTTTTCCAGCAATCGATTAACTCACAGTATAAGTGCTTCTTTAGATATGGAGTATTCGGAGGCTGAGAAAACGAAAACAAAACATGGTTTAATTTCTTCCCAAGAAATAGATCTCAGGGACAGTTTAGTTCTTTTAATTAACCCATTCTTGGAGGAGATTAAAAAAATTTCAGATGAATTTTCTAGAAAAAATGAGAAACCAGTAGAAGAAATCTATTTATCAGGAGGAGGAGCTAATTTACCAGGATTAAAAAAATATATTCAAAAAGAAACAGGCAAGAAAACTAAGATACCTAACTGTTTTTCTGGAATTCTTTCTCCCCCCATTCTTGATAAAACCCTGAAAGAAATAAGTCCTCGTTTTGCAGGGGCGGTTGGGGCAGTAATTGGTGAACTTTGGTAATTGGATATTTAATTTAGATATTATATAATAAATTAACTAGATTAAATTTTATAATTATGGCTCTAAATTTTGATTTTCTTTACGGACTTAAAACAGGAAAGACTTGGTGGTTAGATGTGCTACTTTACTTTGTTTTGTCTTTATTGGTAGCTTTAATTATTTCCTATATCCTTTTTGGATTGAAAATATCTTTTCAAAAAGACCACCTTCAGGAATTAGAACAAGATATTACTAAGACAGGTACCCGGCAACAAAAAGAAGTAGAGAAAAAAGTTTTTTTGTATCAAAAGAAATTAAATGATTTTGTGGGGATATTTGAGGAACATAAGGTACCCTCAAACCTGTTTGCTTTAATTGAAGATTCAACTCTTCCTAATGTTTGGTTTACAAGCTTTATTTTAAGTACCTCAAACAATACTTTAAATTTAAGAGGAGAAACAGATGATTTTCAAACTTTAGCCCGACAAATCTCTATATTTGAAGAGAACAAACTTATCTCAGAAGTAAATCTGTTGGGAAGTTCTTTGATGGGACAAGCAAAAATTGATTTTACTTTAGGTTTTTCTTTTAATGGAAAATTATTGAAACCATTCAGTAACTAAAAAAATATTTTATTAATAAAATGAAATTAAATCGTCCCGTCACAATAGGTCTTATCTTGATTATTATTATAATTGTAGGTTTTTATTTTGTTTTACCCAAATACAAAGAGGTTAAAAAATTCCAAGTTAAGGTTGCTGAAAAAGAAGCTGAATTAAAAGCAAAAGAAGAATATTTTAGAAAATTATCTGAAACCTTACAAAAGCTAACTGAACATGAAGAAAATGTAAAAAAGATTAATACTGCTCTTCCAGAGAAAGTTTCTCTTCCTCCTTTAATTTATTTTATTCAAGATAAGACTCTTGAAAATGGTCTAATTTTGGGAGATTTAAATCTTCAAGGAACTTCTTCTTTAGAAAAAAAGACAGGCCTTAAGCAGACCAGTTTCTCCCTTGGAGTTACAGGTTCTTATTCTGCTTTCCGTAACTTTATTTCAAGTTTGGAAAAATCGTCTCGGCTTATCGAAATAAGTGATGTTTCATTTGGTGCTCTTCGGAAGAGAACCAGAGAAGAGGAATCTCCTCTAAAAATCTATCAGTTTAATTTAGGAATAAAAGTTTATTCTTATTAATTTCATGGCTATTGTATTTATATCACCAAGAAAACCTCAAATAATATTAATTTCTGCTGCTGTGGGAGTGGTTTCTCTAGGATTGATTATTACGCTGTTGATAGTTTTTCTAAGTAAACCAGAACCTATTGCTCCCGAAGAGGTGTTCAAACCAAAAGAGGTTAAAATAGATTTTACTATTCTAAGATCTCCTCAATTAGAAAAACTTGAACTTTTTCCTGATAAAGTTAAGAAAGAATTTGTCTATGAGGCAAAGACCGAAGAGGGAGAAAAGAAAACAGGTAAAATCTTGGCGTTTTCTGAGCAAGAAGGGAGAGGAGTTTTAAGTGAGGCAGGATTATCTGATATTGAAATAGAAAGGATTAAAATTGGTAGGAGAAACCCTTTTACTCCTTTTCAAGTTACAGAAGCAGAAGAGGATTAAAAATTATGGAAGGTTTAATAAAACAACTATATAAGGAGGGAGTAATAGATAAATCCAAAAGAAAAAGTTTAGGATTAGAGAAAAAAAGAACAGGAAAAAAAGAAGAACAAATAATCTTAGAAAAAAAAGTTGTTCCGGAAGATTTTTTATTTAAATTAAAAAGTAAACTATTAAAGATTTCCTTAAGAGATATTGTTCCCGAGGAGATACCATTAGAAGTTTTGGAATTAATTCCGGAAAGTTCTGCTTTAAGTTACAAAATGATACCCTTATCTAAAAAAGATAGTACAGTGGAGATAGGAATGGTTTATCCTGAAGATGCTCGTCCCAAAGAAGCTTTAAGGTTTATTGCCAGACAAGGAAAGTTTGACTACAAGATTTATTTAATCACTCTAACTGATTTTCAAGATCTTATCGGGCAATACAGAACCTTAAAAAGAGAAACGAAGAGAGCCCTGGAGGCTATGGAAGAGGAAGAAATCAGCATTCCATCTCCTGAGAGAAAACTCCCGGAAACTGAAAAGATAACTGAAGAAACCCCAATTGTTAAGATGGTTTCTGTGATTATAAAACATGCTGTTGAAGGTAAGGCTTCTGATATTCATATTGAACCTACAGCAGAAAAAGTAAAAGTCCGTTTTCGATTAGATGGAATTTTGTATTCTAGTTTGTTTTTACCCAGAAGAGTTCATTCAGCAATCGTAGCTAGGATTAAAGTTTTAGCTAAACTAAAAATTGATGAAACAAGAATTCCTCAAGATGGTAGGTTCACTACCGAAGTTAAAGATAAAAAAATTGATTTTAGGGTCTCTACTTTCCCAACCATTTTAGGGGAGAAGGTAGTAATAAGGGTACTTGATCCTACTGAGGGACTGAAATCTTATAAAGAGATAGGTTTGGAGAAAAGGAATCTTGAGTTGGTTGAAAAAGCAGCAAAAGACCCATTTGGATTGATTTTGGCAACAGGTCCTACCGGTTGTGGAAAAACTACTACCCTTTATTCTCTTTTACGCCTTTTAAATAAAGAGAAAGTAAATATTGTAACCATTGAGGACCCAGTAGAATATTCTATTGAGGGAGTTAATCAGTCTCAGGTTAAACCAGAGATAAATTATACTTTTGCCAGAGGCTTGCGTCATGTTTTAAGACAAGACCCCGATGTTATTATGGTAGGGGAAATTAGAGATGAGGAAACAGCCCAGTTAGTAATACACGCTGCCTTAACAGGGCATGTGGTGTTTTCAACCTTACACACTAACAATGCTGTAGGAGTTATTCCCAGGTTAGTTGATATGGGAATAAGATCATTTTTACTTCCCCATAGTCTGAATATTGCTATTTCTCAAAGATTAGTAAGATCTCTCTGTCCTGATTGTAAAAAGAAAGTAAGAGCTGATAAAGAAACAAAAGAATATATTCTAGATCAGATTGATAAATTCCCCCCAGAAGTAAAAAAGAAAGTAAAAATTCCTAAAACACTTTATATCTATGAACCCCAGGGATGTGAGAAATGTAATTTTAAAGGTTACATCGGAAGAATAGGTGTGTTTGAGGTTTTTAAAATGACAGATAAAATGGCTGATTTAATCTCAGAGGGAATAAACACAGATAAAATTCGCAAAGAAGCTTATCGTCAAGGTATGATTACTATGGCTCAAGATGGAGTCTTAAAGGTCTTGGATGGTGAAACTACTGTAGAGGAAGTGCTAAGATTAGTTCAAACTAGGTAAGGTTCTATCCATAGAAAAATAATAAATATTTCATAAAGGTCAAAAGAAAATTAATGTATAAAATATGAAATCAATTCTACTAGTTGAAGATGACCCCTTTTTAATAGATATATATGTTACTCGCCTAAGAGACGAGAGTTATAAGATTGAGGTAGCAAAAGATGGAAAAAGTGCCTTGGAAAAGCTTAAAAAGAAAAAACCTTCTCTCTTGTTGTTAGATATTGTTTTACCTAAGATGGATGGTTGGGAATTACTGAAAAAAATAGCAAAAGATTCTAAACTCAAAAAAATGAAGGTAATTATACTCTCTAATCTAGGAGAAAGAAAGGAAATAAAGGAAATAAAGAAAGGATTGGGTCTGGGAGCTGTCAAATATTTAGTTAAGGCAAATTATACTCCTAGTGAAGTTGTGGAGGAGATAAAAAAGATTCTTTAAAAATAGTTATTATTAATTAATCTTTGAATTATTATATCCATGAACTATTCTCTGAAACTTAAAAAACTGTTATCTCAAGTTTTAAAAGAGAAAGCCTCCGATTTACATATTTCTGTTGGTCATCCTCCAACTTTAAGGATAACAGGTAGATTAACTCCTCTGGTAAAAGAGAAAGAAATTACCCAAAAGGACGCTCAAGGATTGGCTTCTGCTTTGATGACTGAAACTCAATGGCAGAAATTTCAGAAAGAAAAGGGGGTTGATTTCTCTTATGACTTTGAAAAGAAAGCCAGATTCCGAGTAAATGTCTTTTTTCAAAGAGGGAATGTAAGTGTAGCTTTAAGATTAATTCCTTACAAAATTAGAACAATTGAAGAGTTAAATTTACCTCCTGTTTTACATGAATTTACTCGACGATCCCAGGGACTTGTTTTAATCACTGGAGCTTCAAGTCAAGGTAAATCTACTACCTTAGCTGCCTTAATTGATGAAATAAATGAAAACAGACCAGTTCATATAATAACCATTGAAGACCCTATTGAGTATGTTTTTCATGATAAACAAGCTATAGTGGATCAAAGAGAGGTTTATCATGATACTTTAAGTTTTAATAAAGCTCTCAGATCTACCTTCCGTCAAGACCCCGACGTTATTATGGTAGGGGAGATAAGAGATCTTGAGACAATCTCTAGTGTTATTACCGCAGCAGAAACGGGTCATTTAGTTTTTGCTACCTTACATACTAATTCTGCCTCCCAAACTATTCATCGAGTTGTTGATGTTTTTCCACCAGAGCAACAGAACCAGATTAGGTATCAATTATCTGGTTCTTTATTGGGGGTAGCGTCACAAAGATTAATTCCTTCAATTAAAGGAGGATTTGTTCCTGCTTGTGAGATTATGTTCGCTAATTCAGCTGTGGCAACTCTGATTCGGGAGAACAAAATTCATGAACTTCCTGCTGTGATTGAAACTTCAGCTAAAGAGGGTATGGTCTCTCTAAACAGAGCTTTGGCAGATTTAGTTAGAAGGAAAGAAATTTCTGTTAAAAATGCCATTAGTCATTCTTTAAAGCCCGGTGATCTTAGAAACATTTTAGGGTAAAAGAAAACAAATCTTTAATAACCAAAAGATATGAAATTTGCTTACCAGGCTAGAGATAAAGAAGGAAAGATAAAAACAGGAGAAATAGAGGCCTCTTCGGGGGAGGCAGCTACAGAAATTCTAAGGAAGAAAAACCTATATCTTACCTCTTTAAAAGAAATTAAAAGTGGTTTTTTTTCTTTTGAGGGTATAAAATCAAAGATTTTTAAGAGAGTTTCTAAAAAAGATATTGCTATATTTTCTCATCAATTGGCGGTGATGCTTGATTCTCGAATTCCAATTGTTGAAAGTTTATTAAGTTTGTCTGTTCAAACTGAAAATCCTAGCTTTAAAGAAAAGATATTGAAGGTTAGTGAAGCAATAGAAGGGGGTAGCTCTATGTCAGAGGCTTTTTCTATGTATCCTGAACTTTTTGACGAATTCTATATTAATCTTTTAAAATCTGGAGAAACAGCAGGAAAAATTTCAGAATCTTTGTTCTATTTAAGCGAGCACCTGGAAAGAGAATATAATATTAGAAGCGATATTAAGAAAGCAATGGCTTATCCAGTGTTGGTTTTGTTAGTTTTTATAGTATCTATCACCATTATAATAGTTTTTGTTATTCCCCCTTTTAGTGAAATTTTAAGCGAAGCAGGTGGGGAACTTCCTTTCACTACTAAATTAATGTTGGGTTTCTATAGTTTTCTGACTAATTTTTGGTGGGCTTTAATACTTATTTTTGGAGGATTGATTGGTTTTTTAATCTACTATTTCAGAACAGAACAAGGCAAAAAAATTTATGATAGAATTTCTGTAAGAACTCCCTTCTTGGGTGACTTTTTTCAGAAAATTTTTATGACTCGATTTGTTGAGAATCTTTCCACTCTTATTGAGTCAGGTGTTTCTGTGACTCGAGCCTTAAGAATTAGTAAAAATTTGATAGGAAATACTGTTTATGAGGAAATTCTCCAAGAAGCAGAACAGAAAGTAGCCAGGGGAGAGCAGATAAGTTATGTTTTAGTTAAATATCCTGATGTGATTCCAGCCTTTGTTACTCAAATGGTAAAGGTTGGGGAAAGTACAGGAAAGTTAGAAAAAAGTTTAAGTGAAGTAGTTAAATTTTATCAAAAAGAAATAGAACGAACCACAGAAACTTTTATGACTCTTATTGAACCAATTCTTATAATTTTCTTAGGGGGAATAGTGGCTTTGTTGGCAATTTCTGTTTTTATGCCACTTTATGGTATGGTTGGTAATATATAAATAGTTATCCACATTATATTGTTGATTTGTTTCAGGGAGATGTAGTATAATTACTTAATAAACCCGTTAATTTTTAAAAGGTCGGCTATGAAATCTTTAAAATTAAATAAAAAATGAAAATTTTTAAAAAGAAATCTCGAGGTTTTACTTTAATTGAACTTTTGGTAGTAATTGCTATTATTGGAATTTTAGCTGGGATTGTTTTAGTTAATGTTAGAAGTGCCAGAAATAAAGCAAAGGATGGAGCTATTAAAGCTGATATGAGTGCTTTAGCAGCAACAGCTGAGATATATTATGATAGTAATAATTATAGCTATAATCTTTTTTGTGATGATACAGAAACACTCAGAATAGAGGATGCAATTGTTAAATTAATTCCAGCAGATGGAGTAACCGGTTGTGGAGATTACTCTGATACTTGGTATTTTTGTGCTACATTGAACGAAGGTAGTAACTGGTGTACAGACAATACCGGGCAAGCAATAAAAACAGGACAGTGTGATGATGAAGGTGCTTTTTCGGGAGACAACTTAACCTGCAGCGATCTAAGTCCTCTCTAAAAATTAATGTTAAAAGGGAGTTTGGCTTTTGGAAACCCCGCCTGGGGCGGGGTTTTGTTTTAGAGAAGAAGATATATTAAAATAGAAAAATGACAACTCTTTTTTCAATAATTATTTTCATATTAGGAACTTCGGTGGGAAGTTTTTTGAATTGTATTATTTACCGCCTTCCCAAAGAAAAATCTTTCTTGAAAGGTAGATCTTATTGTCCTCGTTGTTCTCATAAATTGGCCTGGTATGATTTAATTCCAATTTTAAGTTTTTTAATTCAGAGAGGTAAATGCAGATATTGTAATAAAAGAATTTCTCTCCAATATCCTTTAGTTGAATTAATTACAGGAGTTTTGTTTGTCTTGATTTTTAATTTTTCTTTCCAGGATAGTTTTCAACAAGGAAAACAACTATTGGATTTCAGCTTCCATAACCTTACATATTTTATTTATCTTCTAATAATCAGTTCTTTTTTAGTAATAATTTTTGTGTCTGATTTAAAAAGATTTATTATTCCAGATAAGATTATTTATCCTGCTTGCTTGTCGGCTCTTATTTTTAATTCTTATTCAGGATTTATTCAGGGTAAGTTTGATATTTTGAAACAGAGTCTATTGAGTGCTGTCTTGACCTCTTTTCTCTTCTTTCTCTTATTTCTATTTTCTCGAGGAAAATGGTTGGGGTTCGGAGATGTTAAATTGGTTTTTTTTATGGGTCTTTTTTTGGGTTATCCTGAGATTCTAGCGGCTTTGTTTTTTTCCTTTTTTATTGGTGGTATAATAGGATTAGGGTTGATGATTTTTGGGAAAGCAGGATTAAAAACTGAGATTCCATTTGGTCCATTTTTAATAATAGGAACACTTATTGGTTTGTTTGAAGGGCAACATTTTATTAATTGGTATATTTCTTTAGTTTTTTAATAATTTTCTTCTTTAATTTTCTCAATTAATTGTGTTTTATAAAAGTAAAGAAAGAGGTTTTACTCTAATTGAGTTTTTAGCCGTACTCTTTATTATAAGTTTATTATCAGGAATTTTAATGATTAGTTTTTCTAAGGTTAAGAAAGAAAAAGCCCTTCAAATGTCAGCCCAGAGATTACTTCAGGATTTAAGGAGAATTCAAGAAAAAGCTCTCTCTCCCACAGGGCAGAGAACAGAACTTTGTGATTCTCCAAATCCTCCCCAAGATGAAATTGAAGGATTAATAGTTGGGGCTTATTTTAATCAGAATAATCCTGAATCCTATATTTTATTTGTAGATTGTGATTCAGAAGGTGCCCCTGGTCGCTACAGATACAACGAGGACAGAGATAAAGAACTAGTTCCAATTGGATTTGAGAAAAATGTAAAAATTAAGAACTTATTTCCTACTGATTCCAACAGTGACTTGGATATTGTTTTTGTTCCTCCTGCTCCCGACCTTTATATCAATGGTGATTTAGCTGAAAATGGAGTTGAAATTCAAATTTGTTTGAAAAATAATTGCTCTAGTTCTTTTGAAACAATTAGGATTAATAAAAGTGGTCTTGTGGAATTAGAATAATTCTCTAGTAATTATGTCTCATTACAGTATTAATTTTCAAAAAGGTTTTACTTTAACTGAAGTTATAATGGCTATTTCTGTTTTAATGATTGGAGTTGTCGGTGTTTATATTGTTTTCGGAAGTGCTGTTTCTTCCCTGCCCTATATTTCTTCCAGAATAACTGCTGCTTATTTAGCCCAGGAAGGAGTTGAAATAATAAGAAATATTAGGGATTCAAATTGGATTGAAAATGAAAATAAATCCAGTGTTACTGTTGCCTGGGATGATGGTTTAAATGAAGGAGAATGGCAGGCTGATTATAATGATAATCAGCTAAGGGAATGTTTCTCTCCATGTAGTTATAATTCTGACAATCTTTTTTTTCTTAGAACAGAAGATAACAAATTCTACAATTATGATTTAGGAGATAATACTCCTTATAAAAGAAAAATTATTATTGAAAAAGACCCCAGTCAACCAGATATGTTGAAAGTTAAAGTAATAGTTCAGTGGAAGATAAAAGGAAAACTTCAAGAAATTAAAGCAGAGGATCATTTATATAATTGGTATTAACCCTCTTTTATTATGTTTCAAAAAGGATTTACTGTAATTGAATTATTAACAGCGTTAGTTGTTTTTTCTTTGGTGGTTAGTTTCACGTCCATGATTTTTATCTCTGTGGTTGGACATCAAAGAGAAATCTTAGCCAAACAAGAAATTGTAAGTCAAGTGAATTATGCTACAGAGTATATGAGCAGGGCTCTGAGGATGGCAAAAAAAGAACTTAACTGTACTGATTCTTCAGACCCTAATTCTTGTAGTTGTCTTAAAGAAAAAGGATATGGTTACAATTATGAGATTCCTTCAGAATATCAAATAGGAGATGAAAGTATGGGGCGGGGAATAAGATTTATAAATCATTTACAAGATGATAAATGCCAGAAGTTTTTTCTTGAACAAGGACAGTTAAAACATAGAAGAGATGGCTCTGAGACAGTGCCTTTGACTTCAGATAAATTTGAAATAACTAACTTAAAATTTAAACTTTTTGGTGAGTCACAAGAAGATGACATCCAACCTAAAGTGGCAATTGTTTTGAAGATTAAATTAAAAGGAGATGAGGAGCAACCAAAATTAAAGATTCAAACTACAATTTCTCAAAGGAATTTAGATATTGAATTATGAACAAAGATTATCAAAAAGGAGTTTCTATTTTTTTGGCTGTATCTTTAATGTCAATAGTTTTTATTATTGTTCTTGGAATAAGTTTGATATTAGCCAGCCAACTTAAAATAACAAGAGCTACTGGGAGATCTGTGACCTCTTTCTTTGTTGCAGATAGTGGGATTGAAAGAACCTATTATATTGATAGGAAATTAGGATCTACAGGAACAGTAAGGGGTCTTTGTAATATTGTTGAGGGAGGGGAGTGCTCTTCTGTTTTCTGTGAGGGTTGTGAAAATTGTGAAACTACTGATCTTCCTTCAAACTACAATAGGGGGAGTTGTGATAGAGAAAACTGTGTGGATTGTAAAATATCTTTTAATTCTGAATTTAATGATAAAAAATATGAAGTTATTGTTTTAATAAAAGGAATTGAACCTCCGCCTCAAATTGATTATGTAGACCCAGATGGTGATGGGTGGGCAATGGAATGGAGTTGTGTTCATGAAGGTTCTTCTCCTAATCCCTGTATAAACGGACATTACGATGCAATCGATAAGTTTGTGAGAAATCCAACTACTCCAAGTTTATCAGATTACATTTATACCTCAAACAGTGGAAGCAGCGATTATTTTACCATGAGCACAGTGCCCGAGGTTGGGGAAGTAAAAGAAGTTAAAGTATGGATTTATGGTAGAAAAGATTCGGAAGGAAGAGATGTAGGAGCTGATATTTATATGGGGGGTTGGCAAGGAGGATGGCATGGGTTTGGTATTCAAACGACACCTTCTTGGAAAAGTGTTGCTTTTTCTGGAAAATGGAATCAAGCAGACTTAGATAATTTAAAGATTGAATTAACCAGAGCAGATGGTGGGACAGGAGCTACTTTTATCTATGCTATGTATGCTGAGATTACTTATTTGCCTTCCAATGTTCCCACCGAAAATATTATTAAATCCTTTGGGACTCATAAAAACACCAAGAGGGCAATTGAAATAACTTATTTGAAAGGAATGCCAGGACCAACGCCATCTCCTGAAGGTCCTATCATCACTAATGCAGATGTAGAACCTCACTCCGTTCCTGAAGGAAAAAAACTTGTTATTTCTGCTGATATTATTGATCCCGATGGAGTAGATCCATCAACGACCTGGGCTCATATTCAGAGCCCAGATGAAACTGAGATTGATGCTGTAATTTTAGATCTAATTGGAGAGAATAAATATGAAGGAACTTGGACAGGATCTGTGGGTACTTATTATGTGGATATTACCGCTTGTGACCTAAATGGAAATTGTAGTGAAGAGGAGAATATTTAAAGAATTATTTTTATTAAACGAAAAGAAACAGATACATAGTCTTATAAAGTATAGAATAATATGATAAAATAGAGAAAGGAAATATGAAGAAATTTTTCTTTATTATTGCTTTAATCTTCTGTTTTGGCTTATTTTCTTTGGTTTCAGCCCAGGGGCCAAGTTTTGAGATTGTTCCTGTTGCAGAACCAACGATTGAGAACACGAATGTTTCCCAGACCGAAAGCGTTGTTACTATAACAGCAGGAGCTTTTGATATTTCTGGAATTTCTTCGGTAGTTGCGGTAATTAAAGATTTTGAAGGAAATAAAGTTAATAGATTGAGTTTATATGACAATGGAAGTTTTCCAGACCAAGAAGCCAATGATAATATCTATACTACCTCAGATTCTTTTTCTGGTTATTCCCCTGGCACTTATACCGTAGATATTTTTGCGGTAGATAGTTTGGGGTTTACTGAATATGTTGAGAATATAGGAAGCTTTGAAGTTACAATAACTGATTTTCCTCAAGTTACCACCCACCCTGCAAGTTCAATTGGAACAACAACTGCAACAGGAAATGGAGAGATCACTGATGTTGGAGGAGAAAACTGTGATGAGAAAGGCTTTGAATGGGGAACTACTCCAGGAGGTCCTTATCCTAATGAAGTAACAGAAACAGGAACCTTCACTGAAAGTGGTTTTTTAATAGATATAACAGACTTGACTCCAGGAACAACCTATTATTACAGAGCAAAGGCTCACAACTCTGCTGGTTGGGGCTATGGGGAAGAGGAGAGTTTCAGTACTTTAAGTCAAGCTGGTTGTACCCCCGGTGAAACCAAACAATGTACTTCCTCTCAGGGTTGTACTCACACCATAACCTGTTCTTCTGGGGGTGTTTGGCCAACTTGTCCAACAGATGCTTGTGTTGCTAACACCAGCGATAGCCTAGATTGTTCCCAATCAACCTTTGAAGGCTGTATAGGTAACCTTTCTGGGATAAGAGATCTTTACGGGGATTGTGACAGTAACTGTCAATGTACAGAGGACTCTTTTAATTATATTTGTATAGAAGGGAGCTGTGGGGCAGAATGTGATGCTGGTTCTGATTGTTCTTGTCCAACAGATGGTTGTCAAGGAAGAGATTACTACGACTATCCAGAACACGGAAGCTGTACTTCAAATTGTCTCTGTAGTATAGGAACAGAGACAGGGGAACCATGTGAACCAACTATTACCTCAAATGATTCAAGATGTATTAGTGTTCCTCAAGTTACCACTCACCCTGCAAGTTCAATTGGAACAACAACTGCAACAGGAAATGGAGAGATCACTGATGTTGGAGGAGAAAACTGTGATGAGAAAGGCTTTGAATGGGGAACTACTCCAGGAGGTCCTTATCCTAATGAAGTAACAGAAACAGGAACCTTCACTGAAAGTGGTTTTTTAATAGATATAACAGACTTGACTCCAGGAACAACCTATTATTACAGAGCAAAGGCTCACAACTCTGCTGGTTGGGGCTATGGGGAAGAGGAGAGTTTCAGTACTTTAAGTCAAGTCGGTACTTCTCCAAACTGTGATTCATTCTCTGGAGCTTCTCTCTGTGTGAATACCGAGACCTTTATTGACTTACCTCCTCAATGTAACAGTACAGTCCCAGATTCAGTCAATGTTCTTCAAGAATTCCAGATTGATGTTAGTGGTTCCACTGACGATAATGGAATCAGCCAGGTTCGTTTCAAATCTGATCATATTCAGAATGGAACACAGAAAGGAGAGTGGACTAGTTGGTATTCTTGGAATAGTTCAGCTGTAGATTGGGATTCTCAAAGAAAAACAATGAACTGGAACTTCCCAGAAGCAGGAGACAAAGAAGTCTGGGTAGAATTAAAAGATAGCAGAGGTCAGACCTCTAAATGTTCAGATACCATAACTGTCTCTGGAACTGCAAACTGTGATTCATTCTCTGGAGCTTATCTCTGCTTCTGAAATTTTTGTCTACCTTTTCATCTTGAAGAATTAGGGATATAGAAAATTTATGATAAAATGATATTAAGTAAATTTCATATAAAACTTAGAAATAAATTATTTTATTGAAATTAATATTTTATCAAAAGGTCAGATAAATTTTTAAAATTACTTATTTTCATGTCAAAAATAGATAAAGTTTCATTAATTGTAATTCTGATTTTAATCGTTGGAATAGGAATTTCTTATTATTTTATCCAACAACAGAAATCCAATCTCTTTTTGGCTTTAAGAAAGTTAATTTTTGAGGAAAAGGAGGAGATGACAGAAAAAACAGCAGCGGATGAAGAAGAAGAGGAAGAAGGGGAGGAAAGGGAAGAGAAAGAAAAACATCCAGATGTTGTTCAAGGTACAATTAACTTTTCTAAGGAAGAAAATCGAACTATAATTGAAACAGAAAAAGGAGAGGATCTCGTGTTGTGGCCCCCTTATCCCGGATCCCATTATGAGGAAAGGGGAATTGAAGAAGGACAAAAAGTTAAGATTAGGGGAAAACTTTTGAGCGACCAACGGATTTATGTAGGAGAAATAGAAGTCGTTGAGTAAGTTGAATAATATTAAAACTATAATAAAAAGAACTAAAGGTCGTAAAAAAACAATATTGTTAAGTTGAATTCATGAACAAAAGAAGAGTTTTAATTGGAACAATTTGTATTTTTGCTTTTTTGGTCCTTCTTTTGCCCGCTAGCACTGAGGCAGGCACAGTTGTAAAAATAGAAATTACTTATGCAAAAAGAGCAGACAGAACACGTTTTTGTCTTCCTCCAGGAACAGATGTAATTTTAAGAAAAATTTTTAGAAGTGGAACCAAATTTCAATCACAAAGCTCATTTACATATAAAACCCAAACACAAAAGTGTGAAGGTGAAATAATTGATTTAGGAATTGTTCCGCGTTGGCCACCTTCAACAATAGAGATAATGCACCCAGGGTTTATGTATATGTTTGATTTTAATGTGGATGTTTGTTACTCCACTTATGATGGTTATTGTTGGAGGCTAGCAGGTGAGGATGTGAGTTGTATGGAGGTCTGTCAGGATTATTATGATTTGGTTGGCCCCCCTGATAATTGTACTCAATATGTTCCGGCAGCAGAAATAGAAAAAATTATGAAAAAGGTGCTCTTGAGCCCAGACAACCTATCTCCTAGATGTGGGAGTCCAAAATCTTATTGTCCTGCGGGTTGGGTTGAGCATGAGGGGGTATACTCCTGTTACACCTGTGAAGAAGAAGGTGGTCCTGTGGCTCTTTGGCCCGGCGGGGGTGACTATTGTAATTATAAAGGAAAGATGATTCAGCTTTGTGCCTGTGGAGCGGGATTTAGACTCTCAGGGTTTTGAATTTGAAACAGAATTTAGACTCCTTTGTTCTTTGTAGTAATTTTTAGATATTAGTTATTGTAACTGAAAAATAAATTCAACTAGAATTATAATCTGGTTTTAAGGTAGTCTTTATTACAACTAATAATAATTAAAGAAATTTAGAAATAAGTTTATGTCATCCCAGAAAAAAATTATAATAGGGGTAGTGATTATTATTATAGCTGTAGTAGCATTTAGTTTAAAAACTAAGTTTATTAAAGATAAACAGGA
Organism: uncultured Candidatus Saccharibacteria bacterium; assembly: GCA_964507665.1. Classification (GTDB taxonomy): domain Bacteria; phylum Patescibacteriota; class Minisyncoccia; order Minisyncoccales; family CAYZYK01; genus CAYZYK01. The sequence continues at coordinate 76,548 of CAZDPT010000001.1, forward strand.
GGTTTCTCTTGAAAAAGAAGAAAAAGAATTGACTAGAGAAGAGATTGTTAGTGTTTTACAACAAAACGAGAAGGGAGCAGACTACCTTGAAAAGAATGATGTTTTTGAAATAGGAGAAAACAAACCCTTGACTAAAGAAGACATTTTGAAGAACCAGAAAGAGAAAAGATATAAAGAAATTTATCAAGATTTGTCTCCAGAAGATAACAAATATTCTAAAGTAACATTAATAAATGAAGCAGGGAAGGGTTTATTTTTAATCTTGGATTTGAACAATCAGAAAGTTGTTGAAATTCATGATTTAATTCTATTGAAAGCTCAAGTGAAACCAGAAGAGAGCAATTGAAGAGAATTTTATCTAAAAAATAAGTCAAAAAGTCCTTTAAACGGGATTTTTTGATTCCAGAAAGTAAGGTATAATAATAATATGACCAAAAAAGAAGCTAAAAAAAGGATAAAAAAACTGAGAGAAACTATTCGTCATCACCGCTATCTTTATCATGTTCAAGATAAACAAGAGATTTCAGAAGCTGCTCTTGATTCTTTAAAAAAAGAACTTTTTGATTTAGAACAAAAATATCCTGAGCTGGTAACTCCCGATTCACCGACTCAAAGAATAAGCGGGAAGCCTTTGGAGGAATTTGAGAAAGCAGAACATCCCCAAAGAATGCTCTCTTTTAATGATGCTTTTTCAGAGCAGGATATGAAAGATTGGTTGGAAAGGATTTCAAAACTTTTAACTGAGAAAGAAAAAGAGAAAATAGGTTTTTATTGTGAGTTAAAATTAGATGGTCTGGCTGTTGAGTTGATTTATAGGAATAAGAGTTTGAAAGTGGGTTCAACTAGAGGAGATGGTAAGATTGGGGAAAATGTTATTCAAAACTTAAAAACAATCGAGGCTATTCCTTTAAAATTACGATATCAAAAGAAGATAGTAAGAGATTTTAAAAAAGAAAGACTTAATAGTATTTCCCAGACCATCAAAGATAAAGGGTTCAAAGAAGTGATAGTTAGAGGAGAAGTTTTTTTACCTAAAAAAGAGTTTAAAAAAATTAACAAAAAGAGAACAAAGAAAGGTAAACCCCCTTATGCTAATCCTAGAAATGTTGCTGCAGGTTCAGTTCGACAACTTGATCCGAAAGTTACTGCTTCAAGAAATTTAGGTTTTCATGCCTATGATATAATAACTGACTTTGGACAGAAAACTCACCTTGAGGATCATAAGGTTTTGGAGGTTTTAGGTTTCAAAACCAATAATAAACATAACAAATATTGTAAAAATCTAAAACAGGTTTTTAAATTTCATAAAAAATCTCAAGAGAAAAGAGAAAAACTTCCCTATGAGATTGACGGGGTAGTGGTAAATGTTAATTCTAAGAGAATTTTTAAAAAATTAGGGGTAGTTGGCAAAGCTCCTAGGGGGGCTGTTGCTTTTAAATTTCCCTTACAGCAAGCAACAACTAAAGTAAAGGATATAAAGGTTCAGGTAGGAAGGACAGGGGCTGTAACTCCAATTGCAATTCTGAGTCCCGTTGAAGTTGGGGGAGTTACAATCACCCGAGCTACCTTACATAATACTGATGAAATCAAAAGATTAGGAATTAAAATCGGAGATACAGTAGTTGTAGGTAGAGCCGGTGATGTTATACCCAATGTAGTCAGAGTTTTAACTGAGATGCGGACAGGAAAAGAGAAGAAATTTAGAATGCCCCCAAAATGTCCTACTTGTGGAACAAAACTAAAAAAGCCAAAAGGTGAAGTTGCTTGGAAATGTCCTAATCCAGATTGTTTTGCCAGAAAAAAAAGATATTTTTATCATTTTGTATCCAAGGGGGCTTTTGATATTGAAGGATTAGGACCTAAAATCATTAATCAATTATTAGAGGAGGGTTTGATTGGGGACCCCGCTGATTTATTTGAAATAGAAAAAGGAGATTTATTACCCCTTGAAAGATTTGCTGAAAAATCAGCTCAGAATTTAATAGAAGCCATAAAAAAAAGTAAAGAGATAAACTTAGTACGATTTATTTATTCTTTAGGAATTCCTCAAGTTGGGGAACAAACCGCTCAGGATTTAGCCAATTATTTTGGTTCAATTAAAAAATTAAAAGAAGCTTCTCTGCGAGAGTTAGAGGAGATTCAGGATATAGGACCTGTGGTCGCAGAGTCAATTTCTAACTGGTTTAATAAAAAAAGCAACAGGAAATTACTCTTGAAACTGAAAGAAGCAGGAGTGGAGATTAAAAAAATGGGTAAATTACAGAAACTAAAAGGTAAAACCTTTATTTTAACTGGAAGTTTATCTACTTGGTCACGGCATGAAGCAAAAAAGAAAATCAGGCAACTTGGCGGGAAAGTTCTAAGTTCTGTTTCTAAGAGAGTTGATTATTTGGTAGTTGGTGAAAACCCTGGTTCAAAACTTGAGAAGGCAAAAAAATTAGGAATAAAAAGAATAAATGAGGATCAATTTTTAAAAATGATTAAATAAGATTAATTAAGTTAAAATGAATTTTATTATTTCTCATTTTAAAAGACTAGATTGGATTTTAATCGGAAGTGTTGTTTTTTTAACTTTATTGGGTTTAGTTTCAATTTATAGTTCTTCTTTTCGTAATAGTGATTTTTTGAATTTCAAAAAACAAATTATTTTTTTTGGTATAGGATTTTGTTTAATGCTCGGAATGAGTTTTTTCGATTACAGGGTTCTTAAAAATAATTCTTCTTTAATTTTAATTCTTTATTCTTTATGTTTATTTCTCTTGGTGGGAGTGTTTTTTTTAGCTCCAACTATAAGAGGAATTAAAGGATGGTATAAGATAGGAGGTGTTTCTTTTGATCCTGTAGTTCCCACAGAAATTATTTTGATAATTCTGTTTGCCAAATACTTTTCGATGAGACATGTGGAGATGTATAAATTTAGACATATCTTTTTTTCAGGGATTTATGTGATAATACCGAGTGTTTTAATCTTCTTACAACCCGATCTAGGTCCGGTTATAATTTTAATTATGATTTGGCTGGGAATTTTAATTATTTCTGGAATTAAAACTCGTCATCTTTTAATTCTTATTCTATGTAGCATTTTAATTTTAGGTTTAAGTTGGCAGTTTTTTTTAAAAGATTATCAAAAACAGAGGATTATAAGTTTTATAGTACCCTATGATCCTTTAGGGATTTCTTGGAGCCAGAACCAGGCAGAGGTTGCGATAGGATCTTCATCTCTTTTTGGTAAAGGTTTGAAACATGGTTCTCAAACCCAATATGGATTTTTACCCGAACCCCAAACTGATTTTATCTTCGCTGCTTTAACTGAAGAAACTGGTTTAATTGGAATTGGATTCCTTCTTTCACTATTCGGTTTATTTTTATGGAGAATAGTAAAAATAGCTCAAAGTTCTCAGTCAAACTTTTCTCGAATTTTTAGTTTGGGTGTTGCTATTTTTATCTTCTCTCAATTTTTTGTAAATATTGGTATGAATTTAGGACTTTTACCGATTATAGGGATTTCTTTGCCTTTTGTAAGTTACGGTGGTTCTAATTTAATTTTTACATATATTGCTGTGGGAATACTTCAAAGCATGAAAATTAACAGTTAGTCTATTTATTAAAATTAAGGTAACAGAAGGCTTGACAAAACTTTTAAAATGAATATAATGGATAATTGAGTTTTAAAAATTAGAAATTAAAAGGTGTTTCTTAATTCTCTGGGATTTTTAATTTAAACTGAATCTGCTACCCCGCTTCCTGCAGTAGTGATTTTTAACTTTATTTTGAAGGTTTTTGTATCTTTTTAAACTTATCTGTTCTCGGGATTTATCTGCTTTGAGAAAGTTAAAATCAAAGAAAGGTGCAGTTTTTAAGAGGCGGGGTAACCCTAATGATATTTAGGGTTTTTTGTAGTTTTATAAAGTAAAAACATCAATTATGGAAGATATTAATAAGATTACCGAAACAAAAAGTTTCTCCAAGTCCAAGGTTTCTTTTTCTTTGCCTTCTTTAACTTATCTCCAAAAAGAAGCCTGGAAAGAGTTTTGGGAAGTGAGATTAAAAGATCTTTTTTCTGAGGTTTCTCCAGTTTTAGATCATACTGGTGAAGAATTTGAACTTTCATTTTTAGATTATAAATTAGAGAAATCTAAATATGAGTCAGGACTTGAAGCTAAATTAAATGATGCTTCTTATGAAGCTCCTCTCCGAGCAAAAGTAAAGTTGGTTAATTTAAAAACAAAAGAAATAAAAGAACAGGAGGTTTTTTTGGCTAATTTCCCTTTAATGACAGAAAAGGGAACTTTTATTATTAATGGCGTGGAAAGGGTAGTTGTTTCTCAAATTATACGTTCACCGGGTGCTTTCTTTACTACAAATACTTATCGGGGGGAAGAGTACTTTGGAGCAAAAATTGTTCCTAATCGGGGAGCCTGGCTTGAGTTTGCAACAGAAAGTTCTGGGTTTATTGGAGTTAAAATTAATAGAAAAAGGAAGATTGCAGCTACCACTTTGTTACGAGCTTTTGGAATTGAGAGCGATAAAAAAATTAAGGAAAAATTTAAAGAAGTAGATACAGGAGAAACTAAGTATATAGAGAAGACCCTCAAAAGAGATTCTGCTTCAAACCAGAAAGAAGCATTAATGGAAATTTATGGTAGATTAAGACCAGGTGCTTATGTTACTCCTGATAATGCTAAAGATTTTATCTTTAATATGTTCTTTAATTTTGACAGATACGATTTAGCTAAAGTAGGAAGATGGAAAACTTGGAAAAGATTGCCTCAGCTTTCTCCTAAGAAAAAAACAAAAGACATAAAAGAAAAAGATAGGGTATTGAAGGTAGAAGATGTAGTGGAGGTAATGAGAGAGATTATTAGGTTGGATAGTGACCCGGAGGCTGAGCCTGACCAAATTGATCATTTAGCTAATCGTAGAGTAAGGACTCCAGCTGAACTTTTACAGAATCGACTCCGAGTTGGACTGATGCGAACTATAAGGATAATAAAAGATAGAATGTCTACTATGGATGCAGCTACTCTGACTCCAATTCAACTTATAAACTCAAGACCATTTTCAGCTGTGGTAAGACAGTTTTTTTCTTCTTCTCAATTTTCTCAATTTATGGATAACGAAAATCCCTTAGCTGAACTTGAACATAAAAGAAGAATTACAGCTACAGGTCCTGGGGGTCTTACCAGGCAGAGGGCTGGTTTTGAAGTAAGAGACGTACAACCCTCCCACTATGGAAGAATTTGTCCTATACAAACCCCAGAGGGTCCTAATGTTGGTTTGGTAAATCATCTAGCTTGTTTTGCAAGAATTAACCCCTTTGGTTTTTTAGAGACTCCTTACTTTAAAGTCAAAAAAAGTAGGGTAACTGATGAGGTAGAATATCTTCTAGCTGATGAGGAGGAGAAATGTAATATTGCTCCAGGTTCTGTTCCTCTTGATGAAAAAGGTAACATTACAGCCGAAAAGGTAGAAGCCAGAATAAAAGGGGAACCCGGAGAGATTGAGCGATCCAAGGTAGATTATGTTGATGTTTCTTCAAAACAATTTGTAAGTGTAGCTACTTCCCTTATTCCCTTTTTACAAAATGATGATGCAGCCCGTGCTCTGATGGGTTCAAATATGCAGAGACAAGCAGTTCCTTTAGTGAACCCCGAACCCCCTTTGGTTGGAACTGGAGTTGAAAGAAATGTAGCTCAAGATTCTGGTCAGCAAATTATTGCTGAAGAATCAGGAACAATAAAAGAGGTGGATGCTCAACATATAAAAATTAAACTTAAGAATAAAAGAAAGAAAAAAGAATATAAGGTTCGTCCCTTTGTCCGAAGTAATCAATACACTTGTTTTCATCAACGAGTGAAAGCAAAGAAGGGACAAAAAGTTAAAAAAGGTGATATCTTGGTAGATGGGGCAGCTATTTCAAATGGAAGGTTAAGTCTAGGTAAAAATGTTCTGGTTGCTTTTCTTTCCTGGAGAGGAGCCAACTATGAAGATGCAATAGTTGTTTCAGAAAGATTGGTCAAGGATGATGTGTTCACTTCTATTCATCTTCAGGATTTCACTTGTGATGTTCGGGAAACAAAATTAGGGCCCGAAGTTACCACTTCTGACATCCCTAATGTTGGAGAAGATAAATTAAAAGATTTGGATGAGGAAGGAATTGTGAGAGTAGGGGCTGAGGTTACTCCTAACGATATTTTAGTAGGTAAAATTTCTCCAAAGGGAGAGACAGAGTTAACAGCTGAAGAAAGATTATTGAGAGCTATTTTTGGGGAAAAAGCAAAAGATGTTAAAGATACCTCTTTAAGAATGGAACACGGCAAAAGAGGAAAAGTAGTTGGAATAAAAATTTTCTCTAGAGAGAAGGGTCACAAATTAGATCCTGGAGTTATTAAACGAGTAAGAGTTGAAGTTGCAGAAATAAGAAAGATAAAAGTAGGTGATAAGTTATCTGGAAGACACGGAAATAAAGGTGTAATTTCTAAAGTTTTACCACCAGAAGAAATGCCCTTCTTGGAAGATGGCACTCCAGTTGATTTAGTTTTAAGTCCTCTTTCTGTTCCTTCTCGTATGAATATTGGACAAATTCTTGAAACCCATTTGGGATGGGCTGCTCAGAAACTGGGTTATTTAGCAATTTCTCCTGCTCTGCTTGGGGCAACAGAGGATGATATCAAAGAAGAATTAAAGAAGGCAGGGGTTCCTGAATCAGGACAAGTAACTTTGTATGATGGTAGGACCGGAAAATCTTTTTCTCGCAAGGTGACAGTAGGTTTTATGTATGTAATGAAATTAATTCATATGGTTGATGATAAAGCCCATGCTCGTTCAATTGGCCCTTATTCTTTAATTACTCAACAGCCCCTAGGAGGCAAGGCTCAATTTGGAGGTCAGAGGTTTGGGGAAATGGAAGTTTGGGCTCTGGAAGGTCATGGTGCCTCTCACAGTTTACAGGAGATGTTAACTATTAAATCTGACGATGTTCAAGGTAGAGGTGCTCTTTATCAGTCTATATTAAAAGGGGAACCAATTAAAAATCCTAATATTCCAGCCTCTTTCAATTTAATGGTAAATGAATTAAAAGCTTTAGGCCTCAATGTTATTTTAGAGGAGGAAAAAAACAAAAGTAAAAAAGGTAAATAAAACTTAGAAAATAAAAGAGAAAAACTATGAAAGTAGCTGACTTAAAATCATTAACAATAAAAATTACTTCTCCTGAAGAAATTTTATCTTGGAGTCATGGGGAAGTAACTGAACCCGAGACAATTAATTATAGAACTCAAAAACCAGAAAAAGATGGTCTTTTTGATGAGAGAATCTTCGGCCCCGTAAAAGATTATGAATGTGCTTGTGGTAAGTATAAAAGAATTCGTTACAAGGGGGTTGTTTGTGATAGATGTGGAGTTGAAGTTACAAAATCAAGGGTTAGAAGAGAAAGAATGGGGCATATTAAATTAGCTGTTCCAGTCAGCCACATTTGGTTTTTAAGAGGAATTCCTTCTAGAATGGGAATTGTTTTGAATAAATCTGGCCGTAAACTAGAGAAAGTTATTTATTTCTCATCTTATATCATTACCGAAGTTGATAAAGAAGCTAAAAAAAGAGTTTTAAAAGAAATAAAAGCTGAGTATAAAAGGAAGAGCAAAGAAGCTGAATCCGATAAAGAAAAGAAAAAACTCAAGAAAGCCAGAAATAAGGCAAAAAAACGATTATCAGCAATTAAACCATTGAATATTTTAAGTGAGGTACTTTACCGAAAACTATCATTGAAGTATGGAGAAGTTTTTGAAGCAGGAACTGGGGCTGAGACTGTTTATAAGATTTTTAAACAACTGGACCTTGAAAAACTAACCAAGAAGCTGAAAAAGAAATTAGAATCTACTCCTCAAAGCAGAAAAAAGAAACTCCTGAGAAGGTTAAAATTAATTGAAAAAATACAAGGGGGAAAAGTTAAACCAGAGTGGATGTTTTTGAAAATTCTGCCAGTTTTACCCCCTGATTTACGACCCATGGTTCAATTAGATGGTGGAAGATATGCTTCCTCTGACTTAAACGATCTTTATAGAAGGGTGATAAATAGAAATAATCGATTAAAGCACCTTCTTGAAATTTCAGCTCCAGAAGTGATTGTTAGAAATGAAAAAAGAATGCTCCAAGAAGCAGTGGATGCTTTAGTTGATAATAATATGAGAAAGGGGGTAACAACTACAGCAACCACAGGACAGAGAAGATTATTAAAATCTTTAGCAGATATGCTTAAAGGCAAACAGGGGAGATTTCGACAAAATCTTTTAGGTAAAAGGGTAGATTATTCTGGAAGGTCTGTTATTGCTGTAGGACCCGAACTTAAACTTCATCAGTGTGGTTTACCAAAAACTATGGCTCTTGAAATTTTTAAACCTTTTGTTATTAGAGAAATTTTGGATCAGGAGCTAGCTTACAATATTAAAGGAGCAACTAGACTAATTGAAGCTCAAGGACCTGAAGTTTGGGCTATTTTAGAGGAGATAGTTAAAGAGAAGTTAGTTTTACTAAATCGAGCCCCAACTTTACATCGATTAGGAGTTCAAGCATTCCAGCCAGTTTTAATTGAGGGAGAAACTATAAAAGTTCATCCTTTAGTCTGTGAAGCTTTTAATGCTGATTTTGATGGAGACCAAATGGCGGTTTTTCTTCCTCTTTCAAATGAGGCTCAAAAAGAAGCAAAGGAGATTATGCTCTCTTCTAAAAATCTTTTAAAGCCAGCTACTGGTAAACCAATTATTGGTCCATATCATGAGATTGTATTAGGAACTTATTATTTAACTAAGCTTAAGCCCCAATCAAATCAAAATAATTCTAAAAAAGAAAAAGAGAAGAAACAAAAGGTTTTTGCAAGTTCTTCAGAGGCCATATTAAGTTATGAACATGAATATACGGAATTAAGAGAGCGTATTAAGATCCCCCAACCCAAACCATTATTAGATGAGGAAGTAAAAGAAGACAAGAAGTCTAGTTTGGAGAAGAGTAAGAAAAAAAGTAAAAAGGATTTAAGAAAGAGACTGATTAAAACTAGCCCGGGAAGACTAATTTTCAATAGTGTTTTACCTAAAGATTATCCTTTTATCAATAAAATTGTTAACTCAAAAGTTCTTAGAAATTTAATTAGTGACTTAATTGAAAAATATCCTAAAGAGGAAGTACCTCAAATTTTAGATGATATTAAAGATATAGGTTTCGAATATTCCACTATATCTGGTATAAGTTGGGGAATGGATGATTTGGTTATTCCCGAAGAAAAAGAAGGACTGATTGAAAAAGCTGAGAAAAAAGTAGAAGAAATTAAAGGACACTATCAAAAAGGATTGCTTACTCGAGAAGAGAAAATTTCTCAGGAAATATTTGTCTGGCAAGGAGTTAAAACAAAGATTGAAAAATTATTGAAAGAAAAGACCTTACCAAAAGATGGGCCTGTTTTCTCTATTGTTAATTCTGGAGGTCGGGCTTCTTGGGCTCAACCTGTTCAGACAGCAGGTATGAAAGGTTTGGTAGTTAATCCCGCTGGTGAAATAATTGAATTACCTATAAAGAATTCTTTTAAGGAAGGTTTTAATGTTTTGGAATACTTTATTTCTACTCATGGAGCAAGAAAAGGAACAGCCGATACTGCTCTCCGTACTTCAACTGCTGGTTATTTAAGTAGAAGATTGATTGATGTAGCTCATGATGTAATAATTACCGAGAAGGATTGCGGAGATAAAAAAGGGATAACTGTTTTTAAAGAAGACGCAGAAAACATTGAACAGGACTTTTCTTTTAAAATTGCAGGAAAAGTTTGCCTGGAGAAGATTAAGCAAGGCAAGAAAGTATTAGTTAAGAAAGGGGAAATTATTAATTGGAATAAAGCTGAACTAATAAAAGAATCAAAGATTGAAAAAGTTGAGATTCGTTCTCCTTTAAGTTGTAAAGCTAAGAGGGGGATTTGTCAGAAATGTTATGGTTGGGATCTTGGAACAAATAAATTAATTAAAAAAGGAGAAGCAGTTGGAGTAGTAGCTGCTCAGTCAATTGGAGAACCCGGTACTCAACTTACATTGAGAACCTTTCATTTAGGTGGAGTTGCAGGAAAAGTAGATATTACTCAAGGTTTACCCCGAGTAGAGGAAATTTTTGAGATAAGGGGTCCTAAAGGAAAAGCTTCTATGTCTAAAGTGGAAGGGAAAGTAACAAAAATTGATGCTGATAAAAGGATAGTTAAAATTAAGCCTAGTTCTAATGAATCTAAGAAATCTAAGAAATCCAAGAAATCAAAGAAATCAAACAAGCCAATTGAGTATAAGATTCCAGTTGGAAGAGCTATCTGGGTGGAAAAAAATGAAAAAGTTACTCCAGGACAACCTTTATGTGAAGGAAGTTTAGATTTAGAGAAACTTTTCGGAGTAACCGATAAAGTTCATACCCAACGTTATATCCTTAACGAAATTCAAAAAATATATGTTTCCCAAGGAGTAGATATTCATGACAAGCATATTGAAGTAATAGTACGCAAGATGTTTTCTCGATTAGAAATTACAGATGGTGGAGATAGCCCCTGGATTAGAGGGGAAATAGTTGAAAAGCCGGTATTTAAGAAAGAAGTTCAGAATTTAAAGAAACAAAAAAAGATTCCCCCGAAAGCAAAACAAATAATACTTGGCATCTCTAAAGTAGCTCTCACTTCAGATAGTGTGCTTTCGGCTGCTTCGTTTCAACAAACAGCAAGAGTTTTAATTGAAGCAGCACTAGCAGGTAAAAAAGATACCCTCAAAGGACTTAAAGAAAATGTAATTATAGGTAAACTTATTCCGGTTGGTACAGGTTTTAGGAAATAATAAAATTTGTTAAAATAGAATATGGGAATAAATTGCTTTAGGTGTTAATTTTTATTTAAATGGCAAAAAAGAAAAAGAAAAAAAGTTCCAGAAAGAAGAAATCTAAAGAGTCGGTCTTGAAGTTTACCACTAAACAAAAAATAAAGGCCTTAGGAATGTTTGTGGTGGCTTTAATTTTTATCGCCTCTTTGTTTGAACTAGCAGGCCCTGCAGGAGAAGCTATCAGAAACGGATTTAATTATTTGATTGGAAAGGCAGTCTTTATTATCCCTCTCTTTTTCATTATTACAGGTCTAATTTTTCTGAAACCAAAATATAAAGGAAAACTTCTCCCGTTACTTTTGGGAGTTTTTGTTTTGATTATAGGAATGTCGGGTATTTTGGGAGCATTTGATATAACAAAGAATGAAGTAACCAGTTGGATTTATACGGGCAAAGGGGGAATTTTAGGAAATGTTTTGGCTCTACCTTTAATTAATTACTTCGGAATTCTTGTGGCAAATGTTATTTTAGGAGCGGTAATTATAGGTGGATTAGTCATATTTTTTCAGTTTATAGAAAAAGAAATAATTGAAAAAGAGAAAACTTCTCAAGTAACAAAGAAATTAAAAAAAGCTGTTTCTTCTGCTAATAGAATAAAAGAAGCAGTTAAGAAAAAAGAGAAATCAAAAGAAACTCAACCTAGAATTTCAAGATTTAAAGAAAAAATTAAATTAAAAGGAAAAGAAACAACCGCTAAGAAAGGAAAATATGTAGTTCCTCCTTTAAAACTTCTTACTGAAGAGAAGGGCAGGCCTACTAGTGGAGATATTAAGAAAAACTCTAAGATAATTAAAAAAACCCTAGATAATTTTGGGATTTCAGTTGAGATGGCAGAGGCGAATATAGGACCTACTGTTACCCAGTATACTTTTAAACCCGCAGAAGGAATAAAATTATCAAAAATAACAACTCTGTCGAGAAATCTTTCTTTGGCTCTAGCAGCTCACCCTATTCGTATTGAAGCTCCTATTCCAGGAAGATCTTTGGTCGGAGTTGAAGTTCCTAATAAAAAGAGAGCCCAAGTACGCCTCCGTAATCTTATTGGCAACAGTGCATTTCAGGATTCTTCTATTCCATTACTTTTTTGTTTAGGAAGGGGAGTTTCGGGTTCTCCCATGTATGCTAACCTTGGAAAAATGCCTCATCTTTTAGTTGCTGGAGCTACTGGAAGTGGTAAGACTGTCTTTCTTAACGGATTGGTACTCAGCCTTTTATATCGAAATTCTCCTCGTGATTTAAACTTTATCTTGGTTGATCCAAAGAGAGTGGAATTTCAGAGTTACAACCATTTTTCTCATCTTTTAACTCCGGTGATTACTAACGTTGATACAGCTATAAATGCTCTTCAGTGGTTAGTTAAAGAAATGGAAAGAAGGTTTGAAGTTTTCTCTACTGTTCCTACCCGTAATATTTCAACTTACAATAGCTTGAAATCTGTTAAGTCTTCGGGAAAGCAAATTCCTTATATCGTAGTTATTATTGATGAATTAGCAGATTTTATGGCTTCTAAAGGAAAAGAAATGGAAGGTGCAATTGTAAGATTGGCTCAAATGGCAAGAGCAACAGGTATCCATTTGGTGGTAGCCACCCAGAGGCCGTCAGTTGAAGTAATTACAGGCCTCATTAAAGCTAATATAACGTCTAGAGTTACTTTCCAGGTAGCTTCTCAAGTTGATTCCCGGACAGTTTTGGATATGGCAGGGGCAGAGAATCTTTTAGGTGATGGGGATATGCTTTATATCTCCTCACAAATGGGTAAACCAAAGAGAGTCCAAGGAGTTTATGTTTCAGAAAAAGAAGTTAAAAAGGTTACTAAGTTTATTAAAAATGAAAAGAAGGCTCCTTCTCCACCATCAAAGCTTTCAGAAAGTATAGAGGGGTATCTTGAAAAACAAAAACAAAAACCCCAAACTTTTGAAGTAGGAGAAGATGAATTATATGAAGATGCAAAAAAATTAGTCATTGAAGCTGATAAAGGTTCAGCTAGTTTACTTCAGCGAAGATTAAGAATAGGCTATGCTAGAGCAGCAAGATTACTTGATATGCTTCAAGAAAAAGGAATAGTAGGACCACCAAGAGGCTCAAAACCCAGAAAAGTTATTGCAGAAGAAGAGGATGATTCAGAAATTGATTTTTAGATTTGTCCTATAAAAAGAGCTTTAAAAATCAACTAAAATAGTTTATAATTTAATATTACAAAAGTTAAAAATTATTATTCTAAATGTCAAAGAAGAAGAACAAAAATAATAAAAAATCTGGAGAAGAGAAAGCAAAAAAGAAAAAAACTAAAAAAGAGAAAGAATTAGAAGAGGCTTTGGATGGAATAAAGCATAAATTTGGTGAAGGAGCAGTAATGAAACTAAAAGAAATCAGTCCTGTTGATGTTGATTCTATTTCGACAGGTTCCATTTCAATGGATTTAGCTTTGGGTGTGGGGGGAGTTCCTCGAGGCAGAGTAATTGAAGTTTTCGGCCCTGAAGCAAGTGGTAAAACCACCTTAGCCCTCCATATTTTAGCAGAAGCCCAAGAAAAAGAAGGAATAGCAGCTTTTATCGATGCAGAGAATGCTTTAGATCCTGATTATGCTAAGAAGATTGGAGTGAATGTTGATGACCTTTTAATTTCTCAGCCTGATTCTGGAGAACAAGCTCTTCAAATTGTTGAAACTTTGGTTAGGTCCGGAACATTGGATGTTATTGTGGTAGATTCTGTTGCTGCCTTAACTCCGAAAGCAGAGATTGAAGGGGAAATAGGGGATCAACATATTGGACTTCAAGCTCGAATGATGAGTCAAGCTTTAAGGATGCTTTCTAAAGTTATTTCAGATACAAAAACTACGGTTTTGTTTTTGAATCAGACCAGAATGAAAATAGGAGTAAGATTTGGTAATCCAGAGACAACTCCTGGGGGTTTGGCCTTAAAATTTTATTCTTCGGTAAGAATTAATCTTAGGAGAAGAGCTCAAATTAAACATAAAGATGAAATTATAGGAAATAGAGTTAAGGCTAAAATTGTAAAGAATAAAGTAGCCCCACCTTTTAAAACTGCAGAATTTGATATTTATTACAACGAAGGAATCTCCAGAACTGGGGATATTCTCCGAGCAGGATTAAAGACTGGATTGATCGAGCAATCAGGAAGTTGGTACAGTTTCGGTGATGAAAAACTTGGCCAGGGAATGAGTGCTGCTAAGAAATTCCTAAAGGAAAATTCAAAACTAGCCCAAGAAATAAAAGAGAAGGTATTGAAAGGAACCGAAGAAAAAGATGAGGACTGAATAAAAAAGAATTTAATTAAAAGAAATAAAAAAACAACCTTTTTAGAAGGGTTGTTTTTTATTAAAGAAAATTTAATTATTTTCTTTAAGGAGTATAAGGCAATAAACCCAGTTGTCTTGATTTCTTTATAGCTCGGGAAACTTCTCTTTGATGGTGAGCACAAAGACCTGTTTTTCTTCTGTTTTTGATCTTATAAAGATCATCAATAAATTTACGGAGTAACTCCGTATTTTTGAAGTCAATCTCTCTTTTATTTTTTTGGCAGAAATAACAAATCATAATAAATCAATTAAAAAATTTAGATTAGATTGTTTTTTATTTTAATTATTTATCAAAAGGGTATGTCTTCTATATCAATCTCCTCTTCCTTATTAGAATCTTTTTCTTTTGAGGTTTTTTTACTTGATTGTTTCTCTTTGTTCTCTGGTTTTGAATTGTTTCCCTTATTTTTAGCAGAGGAATCAGAATCTTCTTCAATCACTGGAATATCTTGGTTGAATTTTTGTTGTGGTTTTTGATTTTGAGAAGAAGGTGCAGTTCCCCAAGATTTAGGTGGAAGTTGAATGTTGCGAGCTATAACTTCTGTTCGGTAGCGAGTAGAACCAGAGGAATCCTCCCACGATCTTGTTCTTAATCTACCTTCTATTAAAGTTAAAGAGCCCTTTTTAAGATAACGTGAACTAATATCTGCTAATCTACCGAAAGCAACAATATTATGGAATTGAGTATTTTGTTGCTTTTCTCCTGAACTGTCAGTATAGAAGCGATTAGTAGCCATTCCAAAATTAACTACCGATTTTCCACTTGGTAAAGCTTTAACTTCTGGGTCTCTGGTTAGATTACCCAAGAGAAATACTTTATTTAAATTCATATTTACTAAATTTATTTTTTTAATAAGAGTTGACCTTTGATTTAAAAATTTTATATCTCAATAAATTGAGATTATTGTCCTAAAATTTCATCTAATTTTTTCTCTATTTCATCTAGTTTCCCTTTTTCTTTTTCTCGGTCTTTCTTTTTAGCGCTCTCAACGGAGGTAGCTTGAGTTATTCTTTCTTTAAATGAAGTTTTACTAGATACTCCAACTCGCTTTTTTTCTGGTTTTTTAATAGAAAGAATAAAACGTAAAATTTTATTATTTGTTTTAATCTTTTGTTTTAAATCTTTTATTTTTTGAGGATTGAAATAAAAATTAATGTTCATTAAATAGACCCTTCTTTGATCTTTTATCGGATAAGCAGATGTCTTTTTAATAGGAGAGGTTGAGTCCACTATTGTGGCTCCTTTTTCTTTTTGGATAAGAGAGGTAATTTCTTCTGTTATTTCTTTTACTTCTTCTTCAGAATGATCTTGAGAAATGAGATAAGTGAGTTGGTAAGGTTTCATAATATTTAATATTAAATCTTAAACTCAATAACATCTCCGTCTTGAATTATGTAATCTTTTCCCTCAGTTCGAATCCAACCATTTCTTTTTGCTTTTTGCCACTCTCCAGCTTTTATTAGTTTCTTCCAGAAAATTACTTCGGCTTTAATAAATTTTTCCTCAAAATCGGAGTGTACAATTCCTGCTGCTTTTTTACAGCTTTCTCCCTGAACAAGAGTCCAGGCTTTGGCTTCTTTTAGCCCCACAATAGTATAGAAAGTAATTAAATCAAGAATATTATAGCAAGTAACTATCAAAGAATCAAGATGAGATTTGAGTTTAAGTTCTTTTTTGTCTTGTTCTGATAATTCAGAAATCTCTTTTTCTATTTTAAGATCGAGAGATATAGTAGAGGAAAATTCTGATTTTATTTCATTAATTTCTAAATTTTCAGATTTTTCTTCTGCTTTTTTGTTGAAAACATAAAGGGTTGGCTTTTGAGTTAAAAATTGATACTCTTCTATTAAAGAATCTCCCTCTGTGTTTAAATTAAGTTCAGAAATCTTTTTTCCTTCAGATAAAGTTTTTTCAATTTTTTCTAAAATTTGGACCTTTTTAGATATTTCTTTATCTTGAGTTTTTTTCTTTAATTTATTAAGGGATTTTTGACACGTTTCTAGGTCTTTCATTATCATTTCAGTTTTTATAATCTCAATATCTGTTTTTGGTCTTGGAGGTTGGGAAAGATGATATTGAATTTCTTGAGAATCTTGGTTCTGACTATTATCTTGTTGGTTTTCAGATATTGAGAAGCAGCGTACTACCTCTAAAATTGCATCGCATTCTCTAATATGAGCTAAAAATTGGTTACCTAGCCCTTCTCCTCGGTGAGCTCCTTTTACTAATCCTGCAATATCAACGAACTTTATTACAGTTGGAGTTATTTTTTCAGCTGACACAATTTCTGCTATTTTTTGTAATCTCCTATCGGGAACAGCAACTATACCTATATTGGGATGAACTGTAGTGAAAGGATATTCACCGATATCTACACTTTTTTGAGTTAAAGCAGAAAAAAGGGTAGACTTACCCACATTTGGAAAACCAACAATGCCAATAGAAAAGCTCATAGTTTAAGATATATATAGATGATAACTTTCGATTATCTTATTGTCAACTTTCAATTGCGTTTTTAAGGTTGTAAAAGTTTCTAAAAAAAATATATAATACTTATATGTTGAGAACAATAACTACAATTGGTGGAGGAACAGGCCAATATACATTATTGAGAGGCCTGAAGAATTATGATATTAATTTGACTGCTATTGTCTCTATGATGGATGACGGGGGAAGTACAGGTAAACTCCGAGATGAATTTGGAGTTTTACCCCCTGGTGACTTAAGAAGGTGTTTGGTGGCTTTATCTCGAGAATCTAAGAGTCTGAGAGAGCTTTTTGAGTATCGGTTTGGGAAAGACTGTGTAGGAAACATGATACTGGCTGCTCTACAAGAAATTGTAGGTAAAGAAAGATATGTTCAGGAGGCAGCCAGAATTTTGAACACTTCAGGAACTGTTTTTCCTATCACCACAGATGAAACAAATATTTTTGGCAAGACAAACAAAGGTAAAGAATTAAAGGGTCAATTGGAGGTAAGTTATAATATTGATGAAGATGAGGTGATAGAGAAGATTTGGTTGGATCCTGAGGCTTTTATTTCAGAGAAAGCTGCTGGAGCTTTAAGGAAATCCGATTTAATAGTTATTTGTCCAGGAGATTTATTTGGGAGTATTATACCTAATTTCTTGGTAAAAGGATTCAAGAAAGCTCTCAAGAATTCTGAGGCTAGAATTGTATATGTTTGTAATTTAGTAACCAAACAAGGTTCTTATGAATTTGGAGCAAGTGACTTTGTGAAAAAAATTGAAAAATATATTAACAGAAAAATAGATATCCTTGTTTTAAATAAGAAAAAGCCCACTCAGAAAATTGTGGATAAGTATAAGGGAGAGAATTCTTATTTCGTAACTCCTGATCTAGATAAAATCAATACAGATATAATTAAAGGAGACCTTTTACTAGAACACAAATCAAACGGAAAAATAATTGCTCGACATGATCCTGACAAAACAGCGAAGTTAATTATGAAACTTTATAATGAAAAATAATTTATTTTATGAACTCTGATGATACTATCTTTAAAACTTATGATATTCGAGGAATTTACCCAGATCAACTTGATGAGGAAAAAGCTCAAAAAGCTGCTAGAGTTTTTGGAAAAATTACAGGAGTAAAAAGAGTAGTTATAGGAAAAGATACAAGGAATTCATCATCCAAGATAGCCAAAGCTGTAATGGAAGGTTTAATTCAGCAAGGAATTGATGTTTTTGATATTGGAGAAATATCGACTGATTGTTTGTACTTTTCTTTAATGAATTACAATTGTGATGGAGGGATAATGATAACTGCCAGTCACAATCCTCCTCAGTACAACGGACTTAAAATGATGAGGAGAGATAAAGAGGGGCCCCTGCCCATATCTGGAAAAAAAATTGGTAGTGAATTTAATAAAGAAATTAATTCCGTCTCTCCAAAAGGAAAAATCCAAAAAATGGACATTTGGGGAGATTATATAAAACATCTTTTTTCTTTTATTGAAACGAATAAGGTTAAACCCTTTCGGGTTGTGATAGATACCAGTTGTGGAATGGCTGGAAAAGTTATTCCACAAATTCAGGACAGATTACCTATAAAAATTATTCCTTTAAACTTTGAATTAGATGGAGATTTTCCTGCTCATTCTCCAAATCCTTTAGCTGATAAAGCGACTGATCAGATAATAAAAACAATTAAAAAAGAAAAAGCCGATCTCGGCTTTATTTTTGATGGTGACGCAGATAGGGTTTTGTTAATAGCAGAAGATGGAACTCCTGTTCCAGCTGATATTACCCTTCTATTATTAGCTAAATCTTTCTTAGAAAACTCAGAAAAATTTTCCGAATCAATTGTTTATAATCTAACCTGCTCTCGAGCTGTCCCCGAATTTATCAGAAAGTGGGGCGGAAAACCTGTTCGTTCTCCAGTTGGATATATTAACCTTTGGGAAAAAATGCGAGAAGTAAAAGCTATTTTAGGCGGTGAAACTTCAGGGCATTTTGCCTTCAGAGATAGTTTTTATTCAGATTCTGCTTTTATTGCTTTTCTTCGCTTGCTTGTGGTAATTTCAGGAAATAAAAAAAAGTTGTCACAATTAGTTAATAAACTTCAACCTTATTTTAAACCTCCAAAAACAAATCTAGAAATTAAAAATAAAGAAGAAATTTTAGAAGAAATTAAGAAAAAATATTCAGATGGAAAACAAGATTATTTAGATGGGGTTACAGTGGGATATAAAGATTGGTGGTTCAATGTTCGTCCTTCAAACACAGAACCTCTTTTGAGAGTTACAATTGAAGCAGATAACAGGGAAATTTACAAAGAAAAAAAAGAGCAACTAATCTCTTTTATTAAAACTCAGTCTAAATAATAATTTTTATAATTTAATAAAGCAAAGGTGGTTCTCGGGGAACCACCTTTGTGATATATTATTTAGAGCGGCCTGATTACTGTTTTTACAGAGGGGTCAGAGAATAGACCACCACTTCTTCGGGTAGTTTCAGCTACCATACCGCGTCCTTGACGCGCAAATTCTTGGGCGGGCCCTCCTGTAATCTTAGCGTGAGTTTCATCGAGTGAGCGTTTAAGTAACAGGTCGTGTGCTAATTCAGGAGATTCTCTTGCTAGGGTTGTTACTGGACTTTCAGGAGGAGGAGGAGTATAAAGAGAAGGATAGGAACTAGAACGGAGAACGGGTAGAGAACTTCTTGTTGGTACAGGCAGCATTTCTTTCTCCTTTCTTTTTGAAGGTTCTTTTTTCTTTATGCCTTTTTCGCCCATGAACTTAGGTATCACTAATGCAACCATTATCATTGAAAAACCCAAGAGAGGAAGGATCATCAACCATATCATCATGCCCCCTATTAAAACAAGTAAAATAAGGAAGCCTATTGTGCGATTTTTAATTTCCATGGATTTTTCCTCCTATGAAATTTTACAAAGAGCAAGCAGCGTTTTTTCTATTATCATTATAGATTTTTTATTTCTCTTTGTCAAATCTAAAAAAATAAAAACAGATTTTCATTTCTGTTTTTGATTTTTACTTCTGTGTAGTATTAGACCAATCCCATTTTTTTTCTAACTTCTTGTATTGTTTTTTGAGCAATTTTTTTAGCTTTTTTTGCACCTTGATTGAGAACTTTTTTAATATAATCTTCTTTTTTTGATAATTCTTTCCTCTTTTCTCTAAAGGAGCCAAGAGAGTTAATTAAAAGTTGAGACAAAGATTTTTTAAATTCGGCGTACCCTTTGTTTTTAAACTCTTTTTCTATTTCTTCTATTTCTTTGTTTGAAAACAAACTGTAAATTAAAAGGAGGTTGGAGATACCTGGTTTAGTTTTTGGGTTGTATTTAATTTCTTTTCCAGTATCTGTTTTGGCTGACATTATCTTTTCTTTAATTTCTTTTTGGGAATCAAACAAAAAAATACAACTCTTTTCTTTATCGCTTTTTGACATTTTATTCCTAGGATTCTCCAAACTCATAATTTTAGCACCCTTTTTGGGAAGTAAGGGCTCTGGCAAAGTAAATGTTTTCCCGAATCTATTGTTGAATTTTCGGGCAATTGTCCTAGTTAATTCTATATGTTGAACTTGATCTTTCCCGACCGGTACTTTTTCTGTTTTGTAAAGCAAAATATCAGCTGCTTGCAAGACAGGGTAATTTAAAAGACCCGCATTTATATTCTTTTTGAATTTTTGTGATTTTTCTTTGTATTGAGTCATCCTTTTAAGCTCAGAAACAGGACAAATCGTGTTTAATAACCAAGCTAACTCCGGGTGTTCTTTTAGATGCGATTGAACAAAGAAAATGCTTTTTTTAGGATTAATCCCTGCTGCTAGGTGGGCTTTGGTTGCTTCTAGAATATTCTCTTGGAGTTTTTTGGGATTGTAAGGTACGGTCAAGGAGTGTAAGTCAGCAATAAAAAAAATACAGTCATTTTTTTGTTGTAATTTGACCCAATTTTTTATAGCTCCCAAGTAATTTCCTATATGTATTTTTCCTGTGGGTTGAATACCGCTTAATATTTTCATATTTTTAGAAGTTAAACTTCAATTACAACTGGTAGAACCATCGGTCTTCTTTTTGTCTTGCTGTATAAAAAATTACCTATTCTATCTCTTAGATTATTCTTGATGTAACTCCAATTAACAGCTCCACCTTTGCCAGCTTTCTGATTAACTATTTTTACAATTTTTTTTCTGGTTTGTCGGAGTAATTTTTTTGATTCTCTTAGGTAAACAAATCCTCTTGATATTATATCGGGGGAACCTTTTACCTTTCCAGTTTGTCCATCAACCACAACTACAATAACAAACATTCCATCTTCAGCCAAGTTTTTTCTGTCTCTTAAAACTATCTTTCCAACATCACCAATTCCTAATCCATCTACCATGATGTAATTTGAAGGAACCTTTTTCTTTCTTATAGAAAAGTTTGATCTGGTGACATCAATTACATTTCCGTTTTCTGCTAAGATAATATTCTTTTTGGAGATTCCTTTTTCTCTGGCTAATTTAGAATGAGCCACTAGCATTGAAAACTGACCGTAAGCGGGGAAAAAGAATTTTGGTTTCATAATCTCTATCATTTTTTTGAGTTCTTCTTGGTGAGCATGTCCTCCTGCATGAATATCCATCATTTCATAATGATAGACATTAGCCTCTCTTCTATAAAATTCATCTTTTAATCTCTGAACGGTTCTTTCATTACCGGGAACTACCGAAGAGGAGAAGACAACCGTATCTTTATTTTTGAGATGAAGTTTTCTGTGTTCATCGTTGGCAATCCTCATTAAGACAGCTCTTTTTTCTCCTTGGGCGCCGGTACAAATAATAGTTACTTTTGAATCGGGCAAGGAAAGTGCTTTTTTTGTTGAGATTAAAGTTCCTTTTTTTGCTTTTATATAATTTAGTTTTTTAGCAATTTTTACGTTTGTTTTCATACTTCGTCCTTCAATGGCAACCTTACGGTTATGTTTTTCTGATAGAATAATTATTTGTTGTATCCTATTAAGCAGGGAAGAGAAAGTAGCTGCGATAATTCTACCCTTTGCTTTCTTGAATATCTTGTCTAGATTTTCAAAAATTTCTTTCTCACTTAAAGAATGGCCTTCTTTTTCTGCGTTTGTTGAGTCAGACATTAACACCAAAACCCCTCTTTGGGATAACCTTTTTAATTTTTTGAAATCGGTTGGTTTCTCATTAACAGGATTTTTATCAAGTTTAAAATCAGAGGTAACAACTATATTTCCTATAGGGGTGTTAATAAAAAGCCCTAAATTGCCCGGGATATTATGGTTTTGACGGAAAAATTCCACCTTAAATGGAGAAAGAGAAATTTTATCTCCATCCTCCACTTCATTTATTTTGAGAGAAACTTTGTTTGGGAATTCAGCTTGTCTTTTTAAGATCATTTGTTTAGTTAAATTGGAAGCGTACAAAGGAGGATTCTTGAGTTTTTTGATGATATAAGGGATAGCTCCAATATGATCAAAATGACCGTGAGTTATAACTCCTCCTAGAATATTTTTTTCTTTACCACGGAGATAGTTAATATTGGGTATGATGTAATCTACCCCTGGCATATCTTCTTCGGGGAATCCGAAACCCATATCAACAATCAAAATTTTACCCTCTGCTTCAAAGAGCATCATGTTCCGCCCCACTTCACCTAACCCTCCCAGAGGGATTATTTTAAGTTTATTTTTTCTTTTTTTAGACATAATTTTTTAATTAGATTTTAATTATAATTTTGTGCCGAGGGTGGGATTTGAACCCACAAGGGATTTCTCCCAACGGTCCCTGAAACCGCAGCGTTTTCCAATTTCGCCACCTCGGCTTCATTATTTTAATTTCTTTTTAAATTGTTCAACTATTTTTACTGGGGCTGGATCAATTCCACGCTGGAGAGCTAAGTAGTAAGAGATCCAATCTCCCAAAATCAGAGTAGAAAATATTTTGTAAAGAAGAGCTCCCTTCTTAATATCTATAAATTCTACTTCAACTTTCTTCTCTTTAACTAAACCAGCAAAAAGTTCCATTCTTTTTTGTATTCTTGGTAAATCTCTCTCTTTGTCTCTTAAAATGATTATATGGAAATTTTTACTTTTCTCTATATCTTCAAAACCTACCATTTCATTATGATTTAATTCAGGGAAATAGTTATAAAAAGAGGGAATCTTTGAATTTTCGTTAAATTTAATCTTCCAGATTCGAGCTAGACTTTTTAATCTATTCGAAGCATAAATTAAAGGAATTTTGCCCTTTAGTCTTCCTGCTATTTTTTTACCTTGATTTTCTAAGTTGGTTTTTTCTAACTTTTTACCTAATTCTAAAAGTTGTTTTGATTCGTTTCCTTCTAAAATCTCAGTTTTCTCTAGAATTTTAATTAAAGCCGAAAAAAGGTAGCCAGTAGCTGATCTTGGTTGAATTCCAGAAGGAATCTTAACTAAAGGAATATTATTCTTTTGGCATATTTTTTCAATCTTTCCATTAGTGGTTATAGCAACTGTTTTTAATTTTTTTTCAACAGCAGCCTTTAAAGCTGAAATTGTTTCTTCGGTATTTCCTGAGTAAGAAATAGAGATTACTAAACTTTTTTCTGTGGTTTGTGGAGGAAGATTATAACTCCTGTGGATATAAACGGGGAGGGGGGAGAGTTTAGATTTTAAAATTAAATCTCTTAAATAAGAGATTAGAATATTAGCAGGAAGAGCTGAACCTCCCATTCCACAAATTATAATATTATCAAATTCACCTTTTATTTCAATACTACCTGCTCTTTTCTGGCCTCTTTTAAATTGGTTTGGAAAATTGAGTATGATTTTTCTCATATTTGATTTATCAATTGATCTTTGATTCATAATTTTAATTTATTAATTTTTATTTCAAAACTCTACCAGTTTTAATATACCAATTTTCAATATTTGAGAATCTCTTAGAAGGATTAGTTATCTTCTTTCCGTTTACTTCTTTTATTTTATCAGAAACAAAGTATAAATAATCTGGGCTATATAAGAAAACAGAAGGAGCTTCAGTTACTAAAATATTTTGGAACTCTTCAAGTTTTTCCTTTCTCTTTTTGGAATCCAGTGTTTCTCTAGCTTCCTTTAATAATTTATCAACTTCTTTATTTTCGTAAACAGACAGGTTTAATCCCGGGTTTAACTTTTGGCTTGAATGCCAGAATGGAAAAGGATCTGGAATAGAACTTAAAACTTCTCCGAAAAGCAACATTTCATAATCTCTCTCTTTTATTTTCTGTTTCAATTCAGATATTTTTAATGGTTTAACTTCAATAGAAACTCCTATTTTTTCCCACTGAGATTTCAAATTGTTTGCTGTTTCAATTAACCTAGGTTGATTTATAGTAGTTAAAATGAAGTTTAATTTAAGAACTTTTTTTGTGGAGGGAGCACAGAGTTGATTTAATTTTTTTCGGGTGTTTTCACCCACATATCCTACACCAGTTTCTAATCCGGAAGGAGTTAATATCTCGTTAGCATATTTTTCCTGAAAACGAATTACTGCTTGCTTGGTTAAATTTCCAAAATAACTGGTTATTTCTCCTTCTGGATAAACTTCAGGATCGCGAGCCAGACATTTTTGAAGTTCAGTTACTTGTTTATTTTGGGAACCGACCCTAAGAGTACTTGTAAATTGGAAAGCTGCTTCTTTTTCGACAACTTTCTCTCTGATTTTATTCCCTGTTTCTTCAAAACCTTCCTCGTTTAATATATATTTTGCTTTTTCAATATTAAATTCATAAATCTTTTCTGGCTCTTCATATCCGAAGAAATTAGGCAAAATAGGGGAGTTTACCTTTTGTATTGTAGTTTGAGTTTCTTTTTTTGGAAGGTGAATTGAATTTATTTCTTTGATTAGTTGATTTTTATTGACAGCGTAGTTAAGAGCCCTCCTTATTTCTTTGTTTTTTAATATTTCTTTGTTTTTAAGGTTAAAAAATACTGCAAAATAGCGAGGTAAAGAATAGGAATAGAAATTGAAGCCTCTGTTTCCTATTAGATTATAATCTGTGAGAGAAGTTAGAGAAAATCCTTCTATCTCCTTTTTATTAGAAGACTCAATTAAATCTTTCTCGTTCTCAAAAAACTTGAAGGAAATTTGAGAGATAAAAGGAGTGTCGAGATAATAATTTTTGTTTGCTGTTAGTGTCAAGCTTTCAATAAATCCAGTTTTTGTTTGAGTAAGACTCTCGAACTTGAAAGGTCCTGTTCCTACTGGTCTTAGATTGTAAGGGGAGAGTGTAAAATTTTCTGAAGGAATATCCTGCCAGATGTGTTTTGGTATTATTTTTACTGTACAGTTTTCAAGAAAGGAACCGTAGGGTTCTTTAAGATTAAATCTTACTTGCTTCTCGGATATTTTTTTAATCTCCACACCTAACCAGGCTGCTCTTAATGGGCTTTTAAAATCAGAACTTTGAATCGTTTTTATAGTGAAGATTACATCATCGGCAGTGAAAGGTTTACCATCATGCCACAAGATATTATCTTTTAAATAGAAATCATAAACCGTTCCTTTTTCTGAAATCTCATAATTTTTAGCAAGATCTTCAACTAATTCCCCCTCTTTATTATAGGACATTAATCCCGAAAAAATTAATTCAGTTAAATCCCGATCAATATCATTTGCTTCAGAGTAAATAGGATTAATAAATCTGGGTTGTCCCAAAAGACCCTCTTTGTAAGTTCCACCTTCTCTTGGAGCTTCTTTTGTATGATTAATAAAAAAAGAGATAGAGAGGAAAACCAAAGAGGAGAGTGCTAAAATAAAAAGAATGAAAATGATTATCTTTTCACCTTTATTGAGAACTCTGAAAGCATATTTCCATTTAATAAAACTAGGGAGCTTTCTTTTTTTCATTTTAGAACTTTAAATTAGAAATTCAGGAAGAGGTGTATCAGAGTGACTAACTTAGAGTAAAAGGTTTAAAACCCCTAAGATTATAAAAAGAGAACCCAAAACTATTGTTCCCCAGAGAAGTTTTTTTTGTAAGCCACGTCGGGTAGCGTAAGATTCTCCACCTCCACCAAAAGCAGAACCCAAAGCAGTTCCTCTTTGTTGAAAGAGAATAAAGCCAATTAAAAGCACTGATACTATAGTTTGAGCAATAAGCAAATAATTCATTAAATTGTCTTTTAATTTTTATTTTCTTCTAAAAAGAAGATAAGCAATAAGATCTAAAATCCAAATAATAATTGTAGTCCAAAAAAGAGGCCAGAACCAAACAGTACTGAATTCTGCAAAAAGTAAATCAACCATCTTTATTAACCCCATACTTATTACTATCCCGAATAATCCTAAGGTTATTATTCTAAAGGGAACAGTGATTAATTTCAAGAGAGGTTTCACGAAGAAATTAAGTAAAGCCAAAATAATTCCCAAGAGAATTAGAACCTGCCAGGTAGCAGTTAGAGATATTCCCAAAAAACTAGAAACACCGGGAATAACTTCAACCCGGATTCCAGAGACGAATTCTGCAGCTAACCAGATACCTATTATGTTAGCTACAATTTGGGCAAAGAAACGCTTCATTTTAGTTCAGTTTATAATAACAATATTCTATTAGAAAATCAACCAATAAATATTTTGAATTTGACAAAATTATAATCTACTATTAAGATTAACGCAGTTAGGTTCCAACTTCAGAAGGAGGGACGAAGATGTTGGTGGTAATGATAGTAGGTTGGGTAGGTGCTCTGGTATGTTTTATTTTTAGCCTCGCTTGTTTTGTAAAAGAACCAGCAGGAGCGAGAGATATACTTGGAGGAATTTCTTGTTTTTTTATAGGGATTGGTATAGTGTGGATACTTGCTTTTCTGTCTGGTAATGGTTATGCTCGAGTACAGTCCAGATTGAAAAATAACGAAATTTATAGAGTACGTGCAATTGTTCCAAAAAGAGAAGATCCAACAAGTTTCTACTTAGTACTTGAGAAACAAAATGGAGCGGTGAGATTCTTCAGTTATAGTTCAGAACCTCCCTCCGCAGAAGCAGAATATGTGAAAGTAGAAAAAGAAAATTGGGAGAAAATTCTTCGCGCTTTTCCGTCCTCAAATCCGTCCTCAAATAAATCTTCGCAATTCTAAAAAAACATTCTGGAACTCAACCTTTAGCGCTCCAAGTGGGGCGCTTTTTATTTTATCAAACCTTTCTTTCTTAATTTTTTGTGGTATTTGAGAGCAAAGCGGTGAGATTCATCTCTAATTTGTAAAATTAGATTAGAAACTTCCCGAGCTAGATTTTTAAGCAAAAGAGGATTTTTTTTGTTCTCAACAAATAGTTTGTTTTCTTTTTTGGCTAAACTTATAACTTTTATTATCTTCTCTGTTTTAGCTTTATTTATTTCAGATAGAGCAGCGTTAAGTTGAGCTTTTCCCCCGTCAACTAAAATTAAATCAGGAAATCCCCATTCTCTGTGTTTTAATCTTCTTCTTATTGTTTCTTTTATCATAGCAATATCATTTGGTTTTTCAGTAACTTTAATTTTGAATTTCCGATAAAAACCTTTATTGGGTTTTCCTTTAATAAAAGTTACCATACTGCCTGTTGCTTTTTTGCCTTGAATATTAGAAACATCACATCCTTCAATTCTAGTGAGGCGGCCTTCTTTGTTTGTTAATTTTCTTAATTCTTTTTTTGCTTTTTTCCAATTAGATTTAAAAGAAGGAGAAATTGAAATTACTTTAGCGTGAGAAATTATTCTTTCTAAAGCATGTATCTTATCTCTAATTTTAGCTGCTCTTTCAAAAT
>CAZDPT010000002.1:0-26528 GCA_964507665.1 uncultured Candidatus Saccharibacteria bacterium
AAAAGCTGGAGTAAAAATTGATGATTTAGTGAAATTTTCCCAGCAAAAATCATTAACAGGCCTTGAATGGGCAAGAGGAATTCCAGGAACAGTTGCTGGGGCAGTTTATGGTAATATAGGGGCTTTTGGTGTTTCCATGAAAGATATAGTCAAAGAAGTTGAAGTGTTTAACACAGAGGATATGGAGATTAAAAAGTTTTCCAAGAAGGATTGTAAATTTTCCCAGAAAGATAGTATTTTCAAACACCAAAAAAACCTGATTATTCTTTCTTGTGTGTTGGAATTGGAGAAGGGAGACAAGAAAGAAATTACAAAAAGAATTAAAAAGTATTTAAATTACAGAAAAGAAAATCACCCCTTGGAATTTAAGTCAGCGGGTTGTATTTTCAAGAATTATAAAGGGGAGATAAAAAACAAAAAACTTTTAGAAAAATATCCTCAACTTAAAAAATTTAATCAAAAAAAAGAAATTCCAGCTGGCTTTTTAGTTGAAAAGTGTAACCTTAAAGGAAAAAGAGAAGGTGGGGCTCAAATTTCAAAGAAACACTCTAATTTTATAACAAATCAGGGAAGAGCTAGGGCAGGTGATGTTTTAAAATTGATTAATTTGGCTGAAAAAAAAGTTAAACAAAAATTTGGAATAAAATTGGAAAGAGAAATACAATGTTTGGGATTTTCTTGTTTGTAAAAAGGGTGTTTTTGTTGTAAAATAAATCTTGCTTTGAAACATTTAATCCTATTTTTTTATGAAAATCAACCTAAGAGCCAAAAACATTAAATTAACTGATGACCTGCGAGTTTTTGTTGATAAAAAGATTGGGAGTTTAGATAAATTACTAGAAAGTTTTAAAGGCAAAGACCCAGACGATATTTCCACTCACCCCCGAGTTGAAGCAAGAGTTGAGATTGAAAAAACTACTCATCATCACAGAAAAGGTCCTTTTTTCAGAGCAGAGTGTCAACTTTGGCTCCAGGGAAAAGATTTAAGGGCAGAGGCAAAGAACGAAGATTTAAGACAAGCAATAGTTGAGGTTAAAGATGAACTTCAAAGAGAAATTAAGAAGTATAAAGGAAAAATGTCTTCTAAGACAAAAAGAAGTAGAAGGTTTCTTAAAAAACTTTTAAAATTAGCAAAAGGAGCAAGATTCAGAAGAAAAAAAGGAGGAAGAGACAGAAACGAGGGGATATAAATATTTTTAATATAAGAATTGTTTTGATTTAATTTTGAAACTTTTTTTAAATTATTTTTGTTTTTATGGGAATTTTTTCTAAAATCTTTGGTGATCCAAATGAGAAATACTTGAAAAAGATTCAACCCTTGGTTGATAAAATAAATTCCCTGGAATCAAAGCTCCAGGATTTTTCAGATAAAAAATTAAGAGCAAAAACAGAAGAATTCAAGACTCGCCTCAAAGAAGGAGAAACTTTAGATGATTTGCTACCAGAGGCCTTTGGGACGGTTAGGGAGGCCTCAAAAAGAACCCTAAAACAACGCCATTATGATGTTCAATTAATAGGTGGGATTGTTTTACATGAGGGAAAAATTGCTGAGATGAAAACCGGTGAGGGTAAAACTTTAGCTGCAACCTTACCTCTTTACTTAAATGCTTTAAAGGAAAAAGGAGTTCATTTAGTTACTGTAAATGATTATTTAGCAAGGCGTGATACTGTCTGGATGGGGCAGATTTATCATTTCTTGGGTCTTTCTGTGGGATGTTTAAATCATCAGCAGGCTTTTTTGTATGACCCTGATTATAAGACTCCACCAGAGGAGAAGGATAAAATTAGAGACAAACTTGGCGGTTTCCGGGTGGTGGAAGACTTTCTGAGGCCATGCTCGAGAAAAGAGGCCTACAAAGCAGATATTACTTACGGTACAAATAATGAATTTGGATTTGATTATTTAAGAGATAACATGGCTTTAAGAACTGAGGATCAATCACAGCGAGGATTTTTTTATGCTATCTTAGATGAAATTGACTCTATATTAATTGATGAAGCAAGGACTCCCTTGATAATTTCGGGGGCATCTGATGAATCTACAAAAAAATATTATAAGTTTGCTAGAATTATAGATCGTTTAAAGGAAGGAGTTGATTACAATATTGATGAGAAAATGAAAGCAGCCACTTTCAGCGAGCAAGGACAAGATAAACTTGTGGAGTATTTGGGTTTTGATCCTTGGGGCAAGGGAGATATTGCAACCTGTCATCAACTTGAAGCTGCTCTCAAAGCCAAAACTTTATATCAGAAAGAAAAAGATTATGTGGTAAAGAGCGGTAAAGTTATAATCGTTGATGAATTTACAGGCAGATTGATGCCGGGAAGAAGATGGTCGGGTGGAATTCATCAGGCTGTTGAAGCAAAAGAACATGAATTGGGTGGATATTCTGAAATTGAAGTCAGACAGGAGTCAAGGACTTTAGCTAATATTACTTTTCAGAATTTTTTCAGAAAATATAATAAACTGGCTGGAATGACAGGTACCGCTAAAACTTCAGCAGAAGAGTTTGATAAAGTTTACAATTTGGATGTTATTGTAATACCTACTAATAAACCCTTGAGGAGAAATAATCTTTCAGATAGAGTTTATAAAACAAAACAGGGCAAGTTTAAAGCAGTAGTTGGGGAAATTAAGAGAAGGAATAAAAAAGGGCAACCTCTTTTGGTTGGCACCCGCTCTATTGAGAAAAACGAGTATTTAGGAAAATTATTGGAGAAGGAAGGAGTACCCTATCGGATACTTAATGCTAAAAATCATCAGAAAGAAGGAGAGATTATAGCTCAGGCTGGAAAATTAGGTAAAGTTACAGTAGCAACAAATATGGCAGGTAGAGGTGTGGATATAGTTTTGGGAGGTAATCCACCTGATAAAAAAGAACAAAAAGAAGTTATTGAAAAAGGGGGGTTGCATGTAATCGGAACAGAAAGGCACGAGGCAAGAAGAATTGATAATCAACTTCGAGGAAGAGCAGGGAGGCAGGGAGACCCTGGTTCTTCTCGATTTTTTGTTTCCTTGGAAGATGATTTAATGAGGATTTTTGGGGGTGAGAGAGTTAAAAAATTTATGGAAATTCTTAAAGTTCCAGAAGATCAACCAATAGAACATAAAAGAATTTCAAAATTGATTGAGGCAGCTCAGGCTAAAGTTGAAGGACATAATTTTGATGTAAGGAAACATGTTTTGGAATATGATAATGTTCTTTCAAGACACAGGGAAACTTTTTACAAAAAAAGGAATGAAATTCTCCACAGTTCTAACTTAAAAAGGAAAATACTGGATATGATTGAAAAGGAGATTAAGAATATAGTAAGTTTTCATTGTGTGGGAGAACATCCAGAAGAATGGAATATTGAGGAGATTTTTGAAGAAACAGGAAATATTTTTTCTCTATCTGATAAAACTCACAAAGAAATAAGAAAGATTTGTTCAGATAATAACTTAAAACCAGTTACAAAAAGAAGTAGAATCCTGAATTACTTAGTTAGATTGATTCAGGAGGCTTATACAAAAAAAGAAGAAGAAATGGGAGTAGAGAATATGAGAGAAATAGAGAAAATATTGAGTTTAAAAACCTATAACTTGCTTTGGGCAGAACATTTATCTAATATGGATTATTTAAAGCATTCAGTAAGAGTAAAAGCATATGGAGGAAAAGATCCTTTAGTTGAATTTAAAACAGAAGGTCACAGGATGTTCCAAGGGTTGTTGGATGCAATTGATTCAACTATTGTTCGTACTATTTTTAAAGCAAAAATTAAACCAGAGTCTGTTTCCACTCACTCAACGGGAAACCTGAGAACAGTTGGACCAACTAAACCAAAAGCAACTCAAAGAAAGACCCCCGAGGTCAAAAAGAAAGTAGGCAGAAATGACCCCTGTCCTTGTGGTTCTGGCAAGAAATACAAAAAATGCTGTTATCCGAAATTTGAGTAATTTTTAAATATTTATCTAACTATGAAAATTATAGATAAAAACAAAAAATATGAAGGAAAGTTTTTAAGAATGATGGAGTACAAGTTCCTAACAGAAAAAGGGAAGGAAGGAATTTGGGAAGTAGTTGAAAGAAAGATTTATAAAAGGATTGTTGTTATCTTTGCTTCAACAAAAGAAAAAGAAGTAATTTTGGAAAGAATATATCGAGCCCCTGTTGAATCTAATATTATTGAACTTCCTGCAGGATTAACTGATAAAAAAGGAGAAACAGAAGAAACTGCTGCCAGAAGAGAATTACTTGAAGAGACTGGTTTTTTGGCAGAAAAACTAATACCCTTTTACACTTGGCCCGTGGAGCCAGGAGCATTTTCAGAAAAAGGTGTTTTATTTTTTGCTCCAAATGTGATAAAAAGAGAAGATAAAAGGAAAACAGAAGATGTAGAAAAAATAGAAGTTTTAAGGGTACCCCTTAATAACTTGACCGAATTTTTAACAAACACAGAAGAGACTGTTGATATAAAGATTTTTGGAGCCTTCTGTGTGGCAAGAGAAAAGGGGTTAATTTAAAAAAATGAAACAAAAATATATAATTTTAATATTCATCCTGATTTTAGCTTTTTTTGCTTGTGGTTTTGGTTTTTCTCAATATTTGAATCAGGGAATTGATATTTTAAATCAGAGATTTTCTTTACATTTGCCTCATTTTTGGGAAAAACCTTTTTATTTAGGGTTGGATTTGCAGGGTGGAGCTCATTTAGTTTACGAAGCTGATTTAAGTGATATCCCAAAAGAGGACAGAGAAGAGGTGATGGGGGGATTGCGTGATGTTATTGAAAGGAGAATTAATATTTTTGGAGTCAGGGAACCTCGAGTTCAAATTCAGGGTAAAAAAAGATTAATTGTTGAATTAGCTGGCGTTAAAGATATTTCCCGGGCAATTGAAATGATAGGGGAAACTCCCTATCTTGAATTTCTAGAAGAAAGACCAGAAGAAGAGATAGATAAAATCTTGAAAAAGAGAGAAGAGATAAAAGGAAAATCAGAGGAAGAATATAAAGAGATTGAAAATTGGGAGTTGGCCCTCAAAGATCCTTATCATCAACCAACCAAACTTACCGGAAAGTATCTTAGAGGAGCTGAGGTAGGATTTGATCAAACTACTTATAAGCCAAGAATCGAACTTGAATTTAATAAGGAGGGCTCTGAATTGTTCACAGAAATTACAAAAAGAAACAAAGGAAAATCTTTAGCTATATTTTTGGATGGAATGTCAATTGTGGACACAGATGGTGATGGTAAAATTACCCAAAATGATCGTTATGCTCCGATTGTTCAAGAAGAAATTACAGGAGGTAAGGCAGTAATTACGGGAGATATGGACGTTAAAAGAGCTAAAGAGATTGTCAGTCGCTTAAATTCTGGAGCTTTACCCGTCAAGATTGGTGAACCCATTTCTCAGAAAACAGTAGGTCCTACTTTGGGACAAACTTCTCTTCGGAAATCTCTCAGGGCAGGAATAATAGGATTTTTGGCAGTAATTTTATTTATGATAATTTATTATCGGCTACCTGGCTTGTTAGCTTCTCTATCTTTAGTAATTTATATTGCCTTAATATTAAGTTTGTTTAAATTAGTACCTGTTACTTTAACTTTAGCTGGAATTGGGGGATTTATTTTATCTATTGGAATGGCAGTTGATGCTAATGTTTTAATATTCTCCCGCTTGAGAGAGGAATTAAAAGAAAGAAGTTTTTCTCACTCAGTAACAGAAGGATTCAGAAGAGCCTGGCCCTCAATAAGGGATGGGAATCTGACTACTTTGATTGTGGCTTTGATTTTGTTCTTTTTTGGAACATCGTTTATAAAAGGTTTTGCTCTTGTTTTGGGAATTGGTATTTTGGTAAGTATGTTTTCTGCTATAATCATTACCAGGACTTTCTTGAAAATCTTTGAAGGCTCAGTGTTTGAAAATTGGGATTTTTTATGGAAATGAAATATTCAAGAAACAATTTATAATATGAATTTTGTAAGATATCGTAAAATTTATTTTATCTTCTCTGGAATTTTAATTTTAGCAAGTATTGTTTGTCTGGTAATTTTTGGGTTGAAACCAGGAATTGATTTTTCTGGAGGCTCTCTTCTTGAGATAAGATACGAGGAGAGAAGACCTTCTCTTGGGGAGATTAAAGAATCTCTTCAAGAGTTCGGTTTTAAAGAATTGTATGTAAGGCCGGTAGGTGAGAGGGGAGTAGCTATCAGAGTTAAACAAAAAAATATCCCTCTTTTAACTCAACAAAAAATAATTGAGAATCTTAAAGAATCAGGAACAATAAAAGAGGAAACTTTAGGTTTTGAAGGTATAAGTCCGGTAATAGGAGCTGAACTCAAGAAAAAAACTAAAACAGTTTTACTTTTGTCTCTTGTTATAATAGTTATATATATAGCCTTGGCTTTCCGCAGGATTTCAAGACCGATTGCTTCCTGGCAGTACGGATTGGCTTCAATTTTTGCTCTCTGTCATGATGTTTTAATTCCGTTTGGTATTTTCTCAATTCTTGGAGAATTCTATGGAGTTCAGATAACTATTCCTGTAATTACAGCCTTTTTGGTAATATTTGGTTATTCTATTAATAACACGGTTGTAGTTTTTGACAGAATAAGAGAGAATCTTTTAAAGAGAACTGGGGTAACTTATGAGGAAACAGTGAATAAAAGTTTAAACCAAACTCTTACTCGTTCAATAAACACTTCTTTTACTACCTTGCTTGTCTTGTTTTCCTTATTTTTTCTGGGAGGTGTGAGTTTGAAATATTTTTCTTTAGCTTTAATTCTAGGGATAATTTTTGGCACCTATTCCTCTTTGTTTTTGGCAGGACCCTTGCTGGTTAGTTATTTAAGATGGCGGGAGAGAAAACTAGCAAAATAACCTATTTCCATTTGACAAGCCTCCTTAAAGTATGTTTAAATAGAAGAAAGTAATTAATTCTGGACATTTTGGCAGATTGTTGTCAAAAGTCTATTAAAAAACATGGATAAAATTAATTTTTCAAAAATTTATTCCAAACTTACCAAAGGCCTAGATAAGCGTTCCCGAGAGGTTTTGGATCGCCGTTTTGGTATTAGAAAAAATAAGCAAGAAAGTGGGGGTGAAACTTTACAATCAATAGGGGAAAATTTTGATATTACCAGAGAAAGAGTCCGTCAGATAGAAGCGAAAGCTTTCTCTGATATTAAACAAAAGAACAAAGAGGTTCTAGATAAAGTTTTTAATAAATTGACTGAATATTTTAAGAAGAGAGGCGGATTCAAAAAAGAAGACATTGTTTTAAAAGAGGTAGGGAGAAAGAAATACCAACCCTATGTTCGTTTTCTTTTAAATCTGGGGGATAAATTTTCTCTAACTACAGAGAAGGATAATTTCTATTCTTTCTGGACCATAAAGAAAGATCCTATTGATGAAATAAAAAAAGCTTCGGATAAGATGCTCCGAAAGTTTAAAGAAATTGGAAAGCCTGTTTTAGAAAAAGAGTTTATTTCTGATTTTTCTTCTGGATATAATTTTGAGCAAGAATATATACGTTCTGTACTGGAGATATCAAAGCAAATTGATAGAAATAAAGAAGGGAAAGTAGGTTTAATTAGTTGGCCGGAAATAAACCCTAAAGGAGTGAGAGATAAGTCACTCTTGGTTTTCCGAAAAACAGAGAAACCCTTACATTTTAAAAAAGTAGCAAAATTAATTGATAAACTTGGATACAATCCTGGTAAAAAAACTTATCCCCAAACTGTTCATAATGAGTTGATTAAAGATTCTCGTTTTGTTTTAGTTGGCAGGGGAATGTATGCCCTAAAAGAATGGGGGTATGCTCCAGGAACAGTAAAAGATATTATTAAAAAAGTTTTGAAAGAGAATAGAACCCCTCTTAAGAAAGAGAAAGTCATAGAGAAGGTTTTAGAACAGAGGTTAGTGGCCCGAAACACGGTTTTGATGAATTTAAACAATAATGATTGTTTTATGGAAAGACCAAATGAGAAGTATATTTTAGATGAAGAAATTCAGGAATCTTAACAATTCTCTTTAATATTTCATAACGGGCTGATTCAAATATGTTTTTTCTTTACTTTGGAATAGGAATAAAAGTTTTATTTGTTGTAACTGTTATCTTCTATCTTATCTTTTTTGGCTTTGTTTTATTTTGGTCGAAAACAAAAGTAACTCCAATAATTGTTCCTTTAATTTATACTTTTAAATTTTTCTTGGGAGGTGTTATGGTGGTAGCCATAATTTCTTTTTTTCTTGAGATTATTCCTAATATTTAGCATTATTAATACAAAATATGAATTTTAAAGGTTTTTTTTGGTGGCTAGTTCCTGTTAAAAAAATAGTTTTAGAACCCTTTTGGTGGGCTATTGTTTTAATAGTTGTTTTTTCTTTACCTGTCCTTCGGGTTTGGTGGTGGGCTCTGACTCCAATCATTCTGGTTTTTCCAACTAGAAAATTTTATCTTTGGTGGATGAGATGGGATGTATGGTATAAAGACCAAAAATGGGTAATGTTGGAAGTTAAACCACCCAGAGAAGTTTTAACACCCTTCAAGGCAATGGAAGATGTTTTCACTACTGTTTGGTGTGTTTATGATGAGCCAAATTGGCGGGAGATATGGTGTGAGGGAGAATTTCCTTTAGGTGCTTATTGGACTTCTTGGGAGATAGCAAGTTTGGAAGGTGAAATTCATTTTTATATCAGATGTTTGGAAGAACATCGCCACCTTATAGAATCTGCTATTTATTCTCATTATCCTGAAGCTGAAATTGGAGAAGTTCCCGACTATACTGAACTTGTTCCCAAAAATATGCCAACTGAGTATTGGACTGTCTATGGGGAGGATTATCAGATGCCCAAGCCTCATTTTTATCCTATTAAAACCTATCCCGTATTTTTTGAGGAGAAGCCAGAAATAAAGGAGGAGAAAAGAATTGACCCCATTACTTCCTTAATAGAAGATATGGCTAGATTGAGTCCGGGTGAATATTTTTGGCTTCAAATTATAACAGCCCCAATTACAGAAAATGAAATTGATTTTGTAACTCCAGCCAAAAGGCAAGTTAATAAAATAGCAAGAAGGCCTATGCCCAAAGAAAGAACATTACCAGATAGTATTGTTGGTGTTCTTTCGGATTTGGCTTATGCTATATGGGATAGTATATCATTTTTGGTTCATGGTAAATGGACTCTTCCCGAAGACCAAGAGAGAAGGATCGGAGCTGTTTCTGCTGGAGCTACCGAAACAGGGGAAAGAGAAATGTTATTAACACCAGGTGAAAGAGAAGTTTGTACTGCTATTGAGAATAAGATTAAAAAGACAGCTTTTAAAACTAATATTAGAGGAATGTATATTGCAACCAGCGATGTAGTTTACAAACCACATACTAGAATTTCAAGATCTTATTTCCCTCATTTTCAGACACGTAATTTAAATTTTATTATGTTCTTGGGAAAAACAAGAACTAAGGTTCATTATGTTTGGCGGGGAAGAAGAAAATATTTGAGGCAAAGAAAAATATTAAGAAATTACCTTAATAGATTTCCTACTTTTTATCCTGAATTAACAGGTCCGGGTAATATGATTTTAAATTCAGAAGAATTGGCCACTATTTTTCACTTTCCTGCTCGACTTAGTGCTGTTATAGCCCCAGCAGTCAGTAAGGTAGAAGCTAAGAAAGGAGGTCCTCCAGGGGGTTTACCCACCGAGTGATTTTATTAATCAAAACTTTTTATGAAAGAAAAAATACCTTTAGATAAAGAAATTACATTTTTTGCTAGGACTACTTTTCGTAACAAGAGAAAGAAATTCGGAATAAAAACCGATGATCGTCGGAGACATGTTTATTTGATTGGAAAAACAGGAATGGGAAAAACTGCTTTGATAAAAAACATGGCTATTCAAGATATTCAAAGAGATCGAGGTGTAGCTTTTGTTGATCCTCATGGGGAGGCTGCAGAAGAATTGCTTGATTTTATTCCTTCTCAAAGAATTAACGAAGTGGTATATTTCAACCCTTCTGATATTGAGTATCCAATTGCTTTTAATGTTATGGAAAAAGTTGATTACAAGTTTCGTCATTTGGTTGCAGGTGGTTTAATGGGGGTTTTCAAGAAAGTTTGGCCTGATGTTTGGTCAGCTAGAATGGAATATATTTTGAATAATGCTATTTTAGCCTTGCTTGAATATCCAGGATCCACTCTTCTTGCTATAAACAGAATGCTGGCTGATTCAGATTACAGAAAGAAAGTAGTGAATAAAATTAAGGATCCGGTAGTTAAATCGTTTTGGGTTAATGAATTTGCTCGCTATAGCCAAAGATACGAAGTTGAAGCAACAGCTGCTATTCAGAATAAAATAGGCCAGTTTATCTCCAATCCTTTAATTAGAAATATTATAGGACAGGTTAAATCAACTATTGATATGAGAGAGATAATGGATGGAGGAAAGATTCTAATAGCTGATATTTCAAAAGGAAGAATTGGAGAAGACAACTCCCGACTATTAGGAGCTCTTCTAATAACTAAATTACAATTGGCTGCTATGTCCAGGGTTGATGTTCCAGAAAAGAAAAGAAAAGATTTTCATCTTTACGTAGATGAATTTCAGAACTTTGCTACTAAGTCTTTTGTAAATATACTTTCTGAGGCAAGAAAATATAGGTTGTGTTTGACTTTAGCTAATCAATATATGGCTCAACTTGAAGAGATGACTCCTACCGGTAGAAGTTCAGCAGTGAAGGATGCTGTTTTTGGTAATGTGGGAACTTTAATTTCTTTTAGAGTTGGAGCTGAAGATGCTGAATACTTAGAAAAGGAGTTTATACCCGAATTTGACACAGAGGATCTTGTTAATTTAGATAAATATGATATTTATTTAAAACTAATGATTGATGGAGTGGCCGGACGTCCCTTTTCTGCAGAAACCCTACCTCCTTTTCCAAAGCTCAAAGAATCTAATAGAGATAAAATTATTAAGGTTTCAAGAGAAAGATATACAGTTAAGAGACAAAAAGTTGAAGAGAAAATTGAAAAGTGGACAGGGTTCTTGGAAGATACTGAGATGCCAAAGTCCTCACCTAAACTTTATGACATTACTTGTTCAAGATGTGGTAAGAAAGCTAAAGTTCCTTTCGAACCTACACCCGACAGGCCAGTTTACTGTAAATCATGCTATAAAAAAGTACAGAAAGAAAGACAAAAAGAGAAAAAAGGAAAGAAAGGAAAAAAGGGGAATAATGAGAAAGGTAATGAAAAGAAAAGATCAAAGAAAAAAGAATCTAAAAAATCTTCAGAAAAAACTCGTCCCTTCACTTCTCTAAAAGAAGCTCTTGAGAAAAAGACAGTTTCTTTTTCTTCTTCTTCGAATAAATCAGAATCTAACGACAAGAAACAAAAAAGAAAAGAAGTTGATAAAAAAGGATTAAGGAAAGTTTTAGAAGAAACTTTAGATAAAAAAAAGAAATCAAGCAAAAAGAAAAGTAAAAGCAAGAAGAAATCCTCTCAAAAGAAATCAAAAAAGAAGAAAGAAAAAAACAAAAAAGGTAACTCCGATAATAATTCCCAGGGGGGAGTAATTAATCCTGGAGAAACAGTAAAGTTTTAATTTGTATTAAACTTATTTGTAGAATCTCGAAGAATTAAATACTTTATTTTTTTATTTCTTGTATATGAAAACAGTTCGGGATTTTAAAGTTAAAAAAAAGAGAGTTTTAGTTCGTTGTGATTTCAACGTAGCTTTGGATAAAGAAGGAAATATTTTAGATGATTTTAGGATTGAAAAAACAATACCAACCATTGAATATTTGATTAAAAATGGAGCTAAAGTAATTTTAATGAGTCATTTAGGGAGACCAGATGGTAAAAAAGTAGAAACCTTAAAATTAGATAAAGTTCAGGAACGCCTGACTGAATATTTAGACTTATCTGTTACAAAAGCTCCTGACTGTGTTGGAAAAGAAATTGAGGAATATACAAAAGAGTTACAAGCTGGAGAAATTTTGTTATTGGAGAATTTAAGATTTCATAAAGAAGAAACACAAGGAAACAAAGAGTTTGCCCAAAAACTCTCCAAGCTTGCTGACCTCTATATTAATGATGCTTTCGGAGTCTCCCACAGATCCCACGCTTCAGTTACTGGAGTTCCTAAATTTTTAACTTCGGGTGTAGGATTACTTTTAGAAAAAGAAATTAAAGTTC
Organism: uncultured Candidatus Saccharibacteria bacterium; assembly: GCA_964507665.1. Classification (GTDB taxonomy): domain Bacteria; phylum Patescibacteriota; class Minisyncoccia; order Minisyncoccales; family CAYZYK01; genus CAYZYK01. The sequence continues at coordinate 12,180 of CAZDPT010000002.1, forward strand.
TCTCTGGCCTTATTCAGGATCCTGACCAACCTCTGGTGAGTATAATTGGGGGGGCTAAAGTTGAAACTAAGATAAAATTATTAAAAAAACTTTTAGAAGATAAAACTCACCTTTTGCTTGGAGGAGTATTAGCAAATACTGTTTTGAAAGCTAAGAAAGTAGGAATTGGACAATCCAAGATTGAACCGAAAATGGTAGAATTAGCTAAGAAGATGGATTTAACAAATTCAAAACTCCATTTACCAGTGGATGTTTTGGTTGCTTCAAATTCTAGTAAAAATAGTTTTTTTATTCGGGCAATTGGGGAAGTAAAAAAAGGAGAATCTATTTTTGATATAGGTCCAGATACTTGTGAACTTTTTGAAAATATTATCAAGAGAGCAAAAACTATTTTCTGGAATGGTCCTTTAGGAATGATTGAAAAAAAGGATTTTTCAAAGGGGACATTGAAGATTGCCCAAGCTGTTGCTGGAAGTGACGCTTTTTCAGTAGTGGGAGGTGGGGAAACTGTTGAATTTCTAAATAAAAAAGGTCTGAGTTCAGAATTTAATCATGTCTCAACAGGTGGGGGTGCGATGTTGTGTTTTCTTTCAGGTGAAAAATTACCGGGGTTGGAAGCGTTGAAATAAAAGAAAAGATTTATCTCAATCTTTTTTGGAGTAAGAAGTTAATTTAAATGCAAATTAAGAATTTAAAAAAAACTGCTCAGCGCATAAAAAAAGCCATTGATTCTGAAGAGAGGATTATTTTATATGGTGACGCTGATTTGGATGGAATAACTTCTATTGTAATTTTAAAAGAAGTTATAAATAATCTAGGTGGAAAAAATATATTTGTTTATATCCCTGATCGGGAAACTGAAGGATATGGTATAACCGAGAAAGCGCTTCAATTTTTGAAAAGTTTATCTCCCGCCCTTTTGGTGGCTTTGGATTTGGGGATAGGAAACTTTAAGGAAACGAAACAAGCTAAGAGAATGGGATTTGATGTTGTAATTATAGATCATCATCAAACCTTAGAGAAACTACCCGATGCTTCTTTAATTGTTGACCCCAAACAAGAAAGTGATAAATCTCCTTTTAAATATTTGGCAACTTGTGGAATAGTTTTCAAACTTACTGAATTTCTTTTGGGGGATAATTTTTCTGAGAATTTAAGAAATAATTTTCTTGAACTTGTAGCTCTAGGAACAATAGCAGATATGATGCCCCAAAGAGAAGATAACAAGGCCTTTATTGAAGAAGGTCTTCCCTCTTTAGAAACAACTTATCGGCCAGGCTTGAAAGTATTTTTTAAAACTTCCTTTAAAAGAATTTATCAACAAAAAGGAATTAGAAGTTTTGCTTATAAAATAATTTCTGCTTTAACTGTTGGTAGAAGTTGGGATCATCTTCATGAGACTTATTTGCTTTTGACTGCTTCCTCAGAAGAAAAAGCTAAAGAATTAGCTGTGTCCCTTATTGAAAAAATTGCTCAGAAAAGAACTAGAGTCAGAGAAATAACAGAAGAAGTTAAAGAAAGGATTGCTGATAAATTAGAGAGTCCCATTGTTTTTGAAGGAAGTTCTGATTGGCCTTTAGTTTATGCGGGGACTGTTGCTTCAATAATTTGCCAGGAACAAAAGAAGCCAGTATTTATTTATAATAAAAGGAAAAAGAAAAGCCAAGGTGGAGTAAGAACGCCCGGTAAAATAGATTCTGTTCGAGCTATGAAAAACTGTTCACATCTTTTGGTTACTTATGGAGGTCATGCTCCTGCTTCGGGTTTTACGGTAAAAAACAAGAATTTAGAAAAGTTTGAAAAATGCTTGATTAAATATTTTAAAAAAATGAAAAACAGTAACACCTAAGCTATGATCGAAGATATACCTTCAAAAATCATTGTTTATGTCGATGGAGCCGCAAGAGGAAATCCAGGTCCGGCTGGAGCTGGAATCCTTATTTTAAATGGTAAAGAAAATACTATTAAAAAATATTCAGAATATCTTGGGGATAATCTTACGAACAATCAAGCAGAGTATAAGGCATTGATTTTTTCTTTAAAAAAAATTAAACTACTTTTTGGCAAAAAGAACATAAAGAAAATAAAGGTTGAAATAAATACTGACTCAGAACTTTTACTGAAACAGATGCAGGGAAAATTTAAGATAAAAGAACCAAAAATTCAGTCTCTATTTCTAGAAACATGGAATTTGAAATTAGATTATAAAGAGATAAATTTTAAGTTAATTCCCCGCAGTAAAAATGAAATAGCTGACCAACTTGCTAATCAAGCCTTAGATTTAAAAAAGAAAGAACAAAAATTGATTTAATTAAATCTAAGACATCTTTTAAGATTTAGTAAAAAAAAGAATCCCAGTTAAGTTGGGGTTCTTTTTTGACTCAGCAAATCTATAAGCCGAATTCTGTACTCTCTGAGATAGAAATTTCTCATCGGAGTGATGGTTATCTATCTGAGGTTAAGATTACTCCAAACCTTATGCGAACTACTTTTTCCAGAGAATTCAACTCGTTTTGCCGAATTCCTGGTTTGTTCTTGCACTCAGGTAAGTATTTAGCCGTTTCATTCCAGACATTACTGTCTGGAGTCACCACAAATTAATTTTTGTGGTGTCCCGATGCTCTCGCACCTGGACGTTTCTGCTCGCAACTCTCGCGTTACCGCGTGCGGGAGTTACCCGCTACCTTGTTACCCTCTATGGGGTGAGTGTTCGGACTTTCCTCTCCTTGAAAATTAATTTCAAGAAGCAACCATCCAGTTTGCTGAGTCACTTTTATTTTAGTAAGAATTACTTTGTTTGTCAAGGTGAAACTTTGTAAAATTGATAAACTTCTATTAAAATAGAGTATTGAAAAAGAAAAATTTTTGTAGAAATTAATGTTTAAAACTATTCTTAATCACAAGAGCAAAACAGTTACTTTTGCTGCTGGAATTTTGGCAGCATCTACTTTAATTAATGGTTTTTTGGCTCTTTTCAGAGATAGGCTCTTAGCTGCTCGTTTTGGAGCAGGGGAGAGTCTGGATATTTATTTTGCTGCTTTCAGAATACCTGATTTTATTTACGCTGTTTTGGTTGCGGGAGGAATGATATCAGTATTCTTGCCTATATTTTCAGAAAATTTTTTAGATAAAAAAGAAAAAGCGTGGCAGTTTACAAATAACATACTGAATTGTTTTTTGATTTTATTAGTCTTTCTTTGTTCTGCTTTAATAATCTTTGCTCCCTTTTTGATTAAATTTATTACTCCTGGTTTTAGCGAAAAAAGTAAGGCATTAACAGTCTCTTTAACTCGTATAATGCTTTTGAGTCCCTTCTTCTTTGTCCTTTCTTCTGTTTTTTCGGGGGTATTACATTATTTCAATCGTTTCCTTATTTATTCTCTTGCTCCAATTTTATACACTTTAGGAATTATTGCTGGAATTTTGTTTTTTGTTCCTCTCTGGGGCATTTGGGGACTTGCTTTTGGAGTTGTTTTGGGTTCATTTTTACATTTACTTGTACAAATTCCTTCAGCTGTACTGGCTGGATTTCGTTACAAACCATTTTTAAATTTTAAATCTCAGAATCTATGGAAAGTTTTTAAATTAATGATTCCAAGGACAATTGGAGCTGCTGCCCGTCATATAAATTTAATTGTTATTACTGCTTTAGCTTCAACTTTAATCTCGGGTAGTATAGCTATTTTTAACTTTTCTTACAATCTTCAAAAATTTCCTATTGGTTTAATAGGAGTTTCTTTTGGAGCAGCGGCTTTTCCTTCTTTAAGTAAAACTTATTCTTCTGGTAAGAAAAAAGATTTTATTCGTAATTTCTTTTCTGTATTCCGTCAGATTATTTTTTTAATAATCCCAATCTCTGTTTTTGTTTTTATTTTAAGAGCCCAATTAGTTAGGTTGATTTTGGGAACAGGGGAATTTGGCTGGTTAGATACCAGGTTAACTGCTGCTTGTTTGGGTTTATTTTCTTTTGGTATATTTGCTTTTTGCCTTGTTTCTTTTTTAACTCGGGCTTTTCATGCCTTCCAAGACACAAAGACTCCGGTAATAATTGCTGTTGCTTCTATAATTTTAAATGTTCTCTTAATATTTTTATTTGTTTGGATTCTAGGTTTTTCAAATATTTTTCAGAAATTTATGAGGAGTTTACTTGATCTTCAAGGAATTGGGAATATGAGAGTGGTTGGGTTGCCTTTGGCTTTTTCTTTGTCTGGTATTTTTAATTTTATTTTTCTTTATATTTTTTTACAGAATAAAATTAAAATCTTTGGTTTTAAGGCCAAAGATTTATTAAAAAAAGAAAAGATAAAACTTTATCACTCTTTGCGGAAAATTTTGATATCCACCTGTTTAATGATTATCTTTACTTATTTTTTTCTACAGGTTGGAGTTTTCTTTGTTAATATGAAAACATTCCTCGGTATCTTTTTACAGACGGCACTTGCTTCTTTAATTGGTGTTCTAACTTATATTTTTATGTCTTATCTCTTTCATTCCCCTGAACTTAGAACTATAAAATCTTCAATTATAGACCAATTCAACCCAAAATCTTAGTTGTAGTTATTCTCTTTTGTTATTAAGTTTAAAAAAGCCCCCGTAGGATCCAACCCCCTAACATACTTATAATCACCAAAGAGACTAATATAACCCATATTATCCTGAAGATTTTTCCTTTCATAATTTTATAAAAACAGAATATTCTATAAGTTTATACTATGATAGCAAAATTTAGAAAAAGAAAAAAGGATAATTTCTGGAAAGAAGTTTTTCTTCCTGTAGTTTTAGGATTAGTAGCTTTGGGATTAATCGGATTTTTAATCTTCTATAATTTAAAGATTTATCAGAGAAGAAGTGAATTAACCTCCAGGATTGAGGAATTACAGAGAAAAATTAAAGATCTTGAAAAGGAAAAAGAATTTCTTGAATCAGGAATTTCTCAAGCTGAAAGAGAAGAGTACATAGAGAAAATAGCAAAAGAAAGGCTGAACCTTCAAAAAGAAGGTGAAAGAGCAGTAAGTTTTGTTCTTCCCGAAGGGAAAGAGAAAAAAGAACAAGAAGGACAAAATAGTTTTTGGGTTACAAAAAAAGGAATTATGTTTTTGTCAAGCATAATTATCTTATTTTTGATAATAGTGGGTATGATTGTTTATAATATTTTGAAAATTAAGAGAAAAAGATAATATAATATTATTATCATCTTATTTGCTTGTTTGCGGGATTAGTACAGTGGTTAGTACGTGACCTTCCCAAGGTCAAGACGCCGGTTCGATTCCGGTATCCCGCTTTATTATGCCGGGGTAGCTCAATGGTAGAGCGAACGCTTCGTAAGCGTTAGGTTGTGAGTTCAATTCTCACCTCCGGCTCAAAAACTAATATTTCGAGTCCAGTTTTTGAAGCAAAAAAGTCCGAGATTGTTTTTTCGGGTTTTATTATTGACAAGATTATAACAATATGCTATTCTCCTGAGAGAGCTAAATAAGGTCACAGAGTTACAGAAAGGAGGTGAAAGAGATGTTTAAAAGATGTTTGTATTGTGATTGCTTATTTTCTGGGCCAGGAAAGTTCTGTTCGGAGCAGTGTGAGAAAAAAGCATAAAGAGAACATGGCTTACTTCTGGCCCAAACCCTCGAAGGCTTGCCAGGAGGGTTCCTGTAATTGTGCTGCCCATTAATTCTAATTAATAAGTACCCAGGGTAAGATTTTGGCTTGGGTTTTTCTTTATTTTTTAAGAAAAATATGCTAAATTAATAAAAGTTGAATAAAAAAAGTATGCCAAATTTAGAAGAAAAAATTGAAGAGTTAAAAAATAAGATCCTCGTTCTCGAGGACTGTCTTTGATATTGAAAATAAGAAGAAAGAAATAAAGAAGCTTGAAAAAGAAACTACCCAGCCTGATTTTTGGGAGAATACCAAGAGAGCTTCAGAAATAAGTCAGAAACTAGCAGACCTAAAAGAAGAAACAAATATTATAGAAGAACTCAAAAAAGAAATAGAAGATTTAGAAGAAATAAAGAAACTAGCAGAAGAAGACGAAGAAATAGCAAAAGAGATTGAAGCAAGACATAATGAATTAAAAAGAAAGGTAAAAGAAAAAGAGTTTCAGGTCTATCTTTCGGGGAAGTATGATAAAAGAGACGCTTTGTTAGAGATAGCTGCAGGGGCTGGAGGCATTGATGCTGAAGATTGGGCCAGTATGCTTTTACGAATGTATAAAAGATATTGTCAGAATAAAGGGTGGGCAGTGAAGGTTTTAGAACAGTCTTTTGGAGAAGGAGGAGGTCCTAAAGGGAGAGTAGGTACTAAATCTGTAACCTTAGAGATTAGAGGGAAGCATGCCTTCGGTTTCTTAAAAAAAGAGAGTGGTGTTCATCGGATAGTACGTATTTCTCCTTTTTCTGCTCAAGATCTCCGTCATACCTCTTTTGCTTCAGTTGAAGTTTTACCTAAACTAGAGAAATTAGATAAAGAAGAAATTGAAATTAAACCAGAGGATTTGAAAGTAGATACTTTTCGAGCTTCAGGACCGGGAGGTCAATATGTAAACAGAAGAGAGTCTGCGATTAGAATTACTCACTTACCTACCAAAATTACAGTTTCCTGTCAATCAGAAAGATTACAGGGTCAGAATAGAAGGAAAGCTATGGATGTTTTATACTCTAAAATTTATCAGTTAAAGAAAAAGAAAAAACAGAAGGAACTAGAAAAAATAAGAGGGAAAGAAGTTTCTGTAAGCTGGGGTAACCAAATAAGATCTTACGTTTTACATCCTTACCAGCAAGTAAAGGATCAGAGAACAGGCGTTGAGACTTCTAATATTGAGGCGGTCTTGGATGGTGAAATAGATAAATTTGTTAAGGCTGAAATTAAACTTGATCAAAAATGATAGAATTTAAGAATATAACTAAAATTTATAAACCAGATATTATTGCTTTGGAAAATGTTTCTTTTAAAGTTAAAGAGAAAGAGTTTGTTTCTGTTGTTGGAAGGTCAGGGGCTGGTAAAACTACTTTAGTTCGTTTGTTTTTAGCCTTAGAGAAACCAAATTTAGGGAAGGTTTTTTTTAAAGGAAAAAATATACATCAGTTGAAATCATCAAAACTTTCAACTTTCAGAAAGAAGATTGGAGTAGCTTATCAAGATTATAGGTTGTTGTCATCTAAAACCGTTTTTGAGAATATAGCTTATGTTCTTGAAGTTAAAGGTATGAAACAGAAAGAGATTAAAGAGGAAGTTTTTAGAATCCTGGAATTTACAGGTCTTAAAAAAAGAGCTAAGAGTTTTCCTTCTCAACTTTCGGGAGGGGAGAAACAAAGAGTAGCTGTAGCCAGAGCAATAGTCAATCAACCCGAAGTTATAATAGCGGATGAGCCTACCGGAAATCTAGATCCCTATAACACATATGATGTCATCTCTCTTTTGAAAGAAGTTAATCAGGAAGGGAAAACTGTAATTTTGTTAACTCATGATAAAGATGTTATTAATAAACTAGATAAGAGAGTTATTACCTTAGAGGAAGGTAAAATAATAAGGGATGAAGAAAAAGGAGAATTTGTTTTATAAAATTAAATTATGTTAACTTTTATAGAGAGAATGTTTAAATTTGCTTGGAATGATTTTTCACGGAATTTGGGTTCAAATTTAGTTGCTGTTTTTATAATGGTTCTTGTTATTTCTCTTATCAGTTCAATTTTCCTTTTTCAAGGAATGGGTCAGTTTTTAATATCAGAGATTCAAGGTGGAATTGATATGTCGGTTTATTTTAAGGAGAAGGCAACCAAAGAAGAAATTTTAAATATTCAACAAGAACTTTTAAACTCTTCTTCTGGAATTAAAAACATAAATTATATCTCAAAAGAAGAGGCTCTGCAGAGTTTTATTGCAGAACATAAAGACAACCCTGTTTTTATGAAAGCCTTACAGGAGGTAGGTGATAATCCCTTTCCAGCCTCTTTGGCTATTAAGACTGAAAATCCCCAGCAATATGAGGGAATATCTAAATTTTTAAAGCAAGATAAATTTGAGAATTTAATTGAAGAGATAGATTATTTTCAAAAAAAGCCAGTAATTCAAAAGATTTCTTCTTTGACTTCAAGTATTAAAAAAATTGGAATTGGAGTGAGTGCCTTCTTTACTTTAATTGCTATTTTAGTTATTTTTAATGCTATAAAACTTGCAATTTATAGTTCTCGGGAGGAAATAAGTACTATGAAACTTGTTGGTGCCTCGAATGGTTTTGTAAGAGGACCTTTCTTGATTCAAGGAGCTGTTTATGGATTACTGGCAGCTTTTCTCTCTCTTTTGTTTTTCAGTATACTAACTTATTTCTCTGCCCCAAGATTAGAAGAAATTTTATTGGGATTTAATATTTTTAATTATTTCCTTTCTAACTTTTGGATCTTTTTGGGATTACAAATAGCTGGAGGAGTGGGGTTTGGTGTAATTTCAAGTTGGATAGTAACATATAAACATTTGAAAGCTTAATTTTACTGATGCGGGGTGGTCTAATGGTAGGACGGATGTTTCTGGAACATCGAATCCTGGTTCGAGTCCAGGCCCCGCAGCAGACAAACTTTTAAACTCCCTTATGAGGTTAAACTTTGTTTTTTGGGTCTGTAATGAGAACCAGCCCTCAACGCTTGGCGTGCCTTCGGGCAATTCTTTAAGAAAATACCTTCCTGTAAGATTGAACGTAGTTCGAGAGAGTAACTTTCTTAAATTTAAGAAAAAACCCCGAGATTGTTTTCTTGAGTTTTTGATTTTTGAAAATGTGTTATAACAGAAATTGAAATGGGAGGTGCTTTTAAAATCTTAAGTTTTTGTTTTACGCAATCATATTTTTAAAATTTTAATAACTAAAAGGTCGTAAATTAATAATTTCTAATTATTTATAAATTTATGCCAGAAGAAACTCCCAAACAAGAATTAACTCCAGAAGCTTCCCAGACGGGAACTTCCGAGGAGAAAACATCAAAAAAAGGGAAGGATAATGCAATTGCCATTTTAAGTTATTTGGGTATTTTGTTTTTGGTGCCCATGTTAGCAGCAAAAGATAATGATTTTGCTCAATATCATGCTAAGCAAGGCTTGGTTCTTTTTATCGCAGAAATAGCTACTATGTTTATTGCTTGGATTCTGCTTTTAGGATGGTTTATTGGATTTATTGCCTGGATTGTCTGGGTTGTATTTTCTATTATTGGAATAGTCAATGTATTGGGTGGCAAGAAGAAACCCCTTCCTATCATTGGTCAATTTGCCAAAAAGTTAAATATTTAATTTTTTCTAAAAGGTCGATAATTAAACTTTGATAATATTTTATTTATGAAGACAAAAACTATATTAATTGTTGTGGTTGTTGTAATTTTGATAGTATTAGTTGGTATTGGTGTTTTGTTTTGGTGGGGAAGTAGAAAAGTAAAAGATATTATTTTTGGTACTGAAGTTGTTGAAAAAATAAAAGAAAAAGCAGAGGAAGAAGGATATGAGATATCTTTTGGGGAAGAGGAAGAAGCAAGTGAAGGGGAAATATATGGGAATCCGCTTCCTCAGTATTCAAATATGGTGAAAATGATGGAAGAGAAAGAAAAAGCAACAGGCAACTTCGTTGCTCAATACATGATAGAAGGAAAAAATAAGACAAGCGAGATAAAAAGTTTTTACAAAGAAGAACTTCCAAAACAGGGCTGGAGTTTAGATGATGAAAGCATGATGGGAGGTCAATATTTTCTGAAATTTTCCAAAGAAGGAGCTTCTCTTAATGTGGTCACCGCTTTCAGTGCTGATACCACTAACTTGACCCTGGTTTATGAAGCAGCAGAGAAGAAAGAAAACCCTTATGATAAAGCAGAAGAAGTTATTCCTATGGCTGACATTTGTGTTGTTTTCGATAATAATTTTAGGCCTATTTTAGAAGAGATATTTGATGGTAATGTTAAACTTATTGATACAGCATCAGGGGATTTAATGGAACTTGAGTATATTACAAACAGGCAAATTACCCAAGAGGATGCTCGAGATATTAAGAATAGCCTCCAAGATAAAGATTATGTAATGGAAGGAAGTGATTCTTCTTCAGAGAAGTATCATTTTGATTTTTCTAAAACTATGGAAGGAAAAGAATACAATGATATTGATATTGAAATATATTTAACTGATGAAGGGAAAAACAGACAAAAGGTGAGATTCGAAGTCTGGTTATAAGAATTGAATTCTCTTAAGACAGATAACTGGAGTCTCTTAAGTCAACCCGAGAATTATTCTCGGGTTGACTAATTTAATTAGTATTGCTAAAGTATAAAATCCTTTCAAAGGAGGGTTAAAATTAGCCCTTTTTCAACTAAAGAAGAGTCGAGGGAAAAGTTACTTCAGAAGGAGGAGGAAAGTTATGCCGATGTCGGAAGCCTTTGAGCAGAGAATGTGTGCCAGGTTGCCAGAAGTGGTTAATCATTTTGGGACACCTTTTCATTTTTATGACCAAAAGGGAACAGAAGGAAATGGTAGGCGTTTGAAAGATATTTTCTTTCCCGTAGAAAAGACCTGGGGTTGGCAAGAGTTCTTTGCTGTTAAAGCTAATCCAAATCCTAAAGTTTTGGAAATTATGCTTAAAATGGAGTTTGGATTTGACTGCAGTTCTATACCGGAGCTGATTCTGGCTCGAGAAGTAGGAGCTTCTCCAGCGCAAACTATGTTTACTTCAAACAACACAGCTTTTGAAGAATTTCAGGAAGCATTATATCACGGTGGTTGTATCTTAAATCTTGACGATATTACTTTTGTAGATAAAGTTCCCGATCCATTTCCAGAATTGATCTGTTTCCGCTACAATCCCGGGGAAGAAAGGGAAGGTGGAGCTTTTATCGGTAAGGCAAATGAGCAAAAATATGGTATTCGTCACGATCAGATAGTTGAAGCTTATCATTTAGCACTAAATAGAGGAGCTTCCCGATTTGGGCTTCATACTATGATATGCTCTAATGAACTGGATTATGAATACATGGTTGAGACAGTTAGAATGCTCCTGAGTATAATTGAAGAAGTTTCTGAAACCCTAGGGATTATTTTTGAATTTATAAATATTGGGGGTGGAATGGGTATCCCTTATCACCCCGGAGAAGAACCCTTTGATTTTGAATCGTTTGCTACAGAAACCTACCGATTGTTTGAAAAATTTGAGGAAAAGCAAGGTTATGCTCCAAAACTTTTTATGGAATCTGGTCGTGCTATGATAGGACCTTATGGAGTTTTAGTAACAAGAGTTATTAATCGTATGAGTAAACATAGAGAGTATGTTGGTGTTGATGCTTGTATGTCATCTTTGATGAGACCTGCTATGTATAGAGCTTACCATCATATAACGGTTTACAATCCAGATGGAACACCCAAGAGTACAACTCCTGTTACTGTGGATGTGGTGGGTTCTTTGTGTGAAAATAATGATAAATTTGCTATCCAAAGACAGATTCCCGAGGTTGAGCCAGGTGATATTCTTGTTATCCATGATACAGGTGCCCACGGTCACGCTATGGGTTTCAACTACAATGGTAGACTACGACCTCAAGAACTACTTCTGAGGCCAGATGGAAGTGTTGAATTGATTCGTAGGGCTCAAACAATTCAAGATTACCTGAGAACAACTAAAGATTTCGAAGCTGATGTTCTCCCTGTCTAAATCAGGGAGAATACTTCCTTTTTTTCGAGTACTTTCATGTAAGGAGGTAAGGAGATGGATAAGTCATGGTTGCCTGAAGGTGGAGAGAATCTTTTCCAACTAATTAGGAGAAGGATGAGAGAGGCTGAAAAACAGGGCATTGAGCTATTGAAACTCTCTATTGGAGTACCTCAAGGTCCTGCTCTTTTAAGCGCCAGGAGAGGAGCAGCTTCAGCTGTAATGAGCGAAGAAGATGTAGTGCATGAATATCAAGAGAGTACAGCTCCGGGAGTTCCCGGCTTTGCAAAGAAATTTGTTGCTTTCCACACCCAGACTAATCTTGCTTTTGAAGATGTTTCTTTTTTGCCGATTATCGGTATTAAATCATCTCTAAAATTCGCAATTCTCGCCTGTGGTGCTCACCTGAAGCCGATAAAGGTAGCAACTACTACTGATCCTGGATATCCAACTCCTAAAGACTGGTGTGGATATCTTAAAACAGAAAACCAGGAACTTCCTTTGAACGTTGAAAATGAATTCCGTTTTTCTCCAAAAGATATAGAAGCTGATGTTGATCTTGTAATGGTAAATTATCCTCATAATCCTACCGGACAGATAGCAACCAGAGAATGGTGGAGAGATCTCTGTGAGTATTGTTCAATAAATAATATTCGTCTCTTTAATGATGGTGCTTATGCGGTTTTAAGTCATAGTAAAGATGCTCTCACTTTGACCGATGTTGCTGTTAATTTTCCGAATCTTTCTTGGGTAGAAGAATTTTCTGCCTCTAAAGTAATAGGGAATGGAACCGGCTGGCGGGTTGCTGTGGCAGTTGGTTCTCCTGATTTCATTGGAGATATTGAAGAAATTCAAGGTAACGATGATAGTGGCCTGGTAGCTTTTGCTGCTGCGGGGGTTCTTACAACTATTGGGAATGATAAGGAAAGAATAGAGAAGTGTAGAAGAACTTATGAAAGAAGACAAAAACTTCTTATATCTGTTCTGAAAGAACATAACATGCGGTTGGCTGTTGAGCCGGGTGCTGGCTTCTTTACTTTATGGCGAACTCCCAAAAGGGCCTTTGGGGAAGAGATCAAAACGGCAAAACAATTTAACTTTATGATGATCGAACGGACCGGTGTAGTTGGTGTCCATTTTGATCCCTATATTCGTTATGCGGTCTGTACTGACACCGAAAGTATGATAAAGGAAGTAGCTGAAGCGTTTGAGAAAGCTCAAGTATCGTATCAATAGCTAATAAAAAGAAACGGGAAAGATTTTTAGAAAACCTTGCAAAAGAAAGGAGAAAAGATGTGTACCCCAGGCAGTTTGGTCTTAGCTAGAGTACTTGAAAAGCAGAGAGAGGATTCTTCTTCTCAAAGAGAAAGAAAAGAAAAAGAACAAACCGAGAGAAAACCAAAATAGTTTTATTGATTGTAAATAGGCCTTGTTTTCTTGTAAAACAAGGCCTTTTTACTTTTTTTTTGAAAAGTTGTTAAAATAAGAGAAAATAAACTTGACCTGATGATTTTTAGAAGTTAAACTTAAGTTAATAATGGCAAAAAAGAAAAAAAAGAAAGACAAAAAGAAAAAAAGAAAAACTTCTTCAAAAAAAAGAAAGAAGGTTTCTGTTAGAAGATTTATGCCCAAGACAAAAATAAGGATAGTTGGGGTTGGAGGGGGTGGTTCTTCAATTGTTTCTGAACTTGGTTCTTCTTTAAAGGAGCCAAATTTTGTTATAGCAGATACTGACAAGAGTGCTCTTCAGAAAAAGAAAAAGAAAGGAATTCGCTCTTTTCATTTTGGTAAAAGTTTTACTGGAGGGTTAGGAACAGGTATGGATCCTGAGTTAGCCCGAAAGGCAGCTGAGGAGGAGAAGGGAAGAATTTCTAAAGTTTTTCAAGACTACGACATCTCTATTATAATTTCATCATTGGGAGGGGGAGCAGGCTCTGGAGCTGCTCCTGTTTTTGCTGATATAGCCCAGAAAAAAGACGCTATTACTTTTGGAATTTTTACTTTACCCTTTAGATTTGAAGGAAAGAGAAAACGTAAGATGGCTAAAAAATCTTTAAAATCGTTGAAAAAGTCTTTAAATGCTTTCATTGTTATTCCTAATCAAAAAATCTTTAAAATTATTAGCCAAGACACACCAATAGTCAAAGCTTTATCTGTTGTTAATAAAAACTTAGTTGATTCTTTAGAAAGTTTAATTGAGGTAATTTACAAGCCTGGAATAATAAATATCGATTTTGCAGATATTAGAACTGTTTTGAAAAGAAAAAATAAGTTAGCTTTTTTGAATTCTGTTGAAGCAAAAGGTAAGAAGAAAGTTGATAAGGTAATAAAAGATATTTTTAAGAATCCCTTGTACAATTATAATTTAAAATCGCTGAAATCAGAAAAAATCTTATTTGATATTGCAGGAGGGAGTGATCTTAAAATGGAAGATGTAAAAAAGATAAGTCAAGGTATAGCGAAATCTAATCCTCGGGCAAGAATTATTTTCGGAATTTCCAAAAAAAGAGGTTATAACAACAAAATTAGAACTACTCTCCTTGTTACTGGAGAAAAAAAGGGACGTGGAAAGAATAAAAAGAAATCCAAAAAGTCAAAGAAAAAAACATCTAAAAAGAAAAAGTCAAGCGAAAAGAGAAAGAAAAGTAAGAAGAAATCCAAAAAAAAGAAATCAGGCAAAAAGAAAAAGA
>CAZDPT010000002.1:26628-99257 GCA_964507665.1 uncultured Candidatus Saccharibacteria bacterium
AAAAGAAAAGTAAAAAGAAGAAAAAGAAATCCAAAAAGTCAAAGAAGAAAAAGAAAAGTAAAAAGAAGAAAAAGAAATCCAAAAAGTCAAAGAAGAAAAAGAAGAAAAGTAAAAAAAGAAGAAATGCCTTGGAAATTAAGAAGGAAGAAAAGAAAAAAGAGAAAGAAAAAAAAGAGGAGGAGAAAAAATGGGAAATTCCAGCTTTTCTAAGAAGAACTAAAGGCATGTTTTAAAAATGAATCTTTTTAATTATGAAAAAGAACCAGAAATATGAGAGAAAAGTAAAAAAAGTTATTCTCCCTGTTGCGGGGTTGGGTACTCGTTTTTTACCTCTATCAAAAGTAATACCAAAAGAAATTTTCCCTGTTGTTGATAAACCTACTATCGAATATATAGTTGAGGAAGCAAAGCAGTCAGGGATTTCTGAGGTATTTTTTGTTGTTAACTCAAAAGATAAAGTAATTTTAAATTATTTTAAAAAGTCACAGGAACTCGAAAATATTTTAAAGAAAAGAAACAAAGATGAAATTTTAAAGGAACTTCAAGATTTTCAAGAAAAATTTGAAGGGATTTCTTTTTCTCACGTTTTACAAAGAAAACCCCTTGGAGATGGCCATGCTGTTTTTCAAGCGAGAAAGAAAATAAAGAATGAACCTGTAGCAGTCTTATTTGGAGATGATATAATAGATGCAGAAACACCTGCTTTAGAACAACTGATAAGAGTTTTTGAAACCTGTAATTCACCAGTTGTTGCCTTGAAAAAAGTTCCTCAAGAAAAACTTCCAGCTTATGGAGTAGTCCGGGTAGAAAAGATTGCTAACAGATTGTATAAAATTAAAAAAATAATAGAAAAACCAGAAGTATCTCAAGCACCCTCAGATTTAGCTGTGGTGGGAAAATATGTTTTAACACCTGAAGTTTTTGATTATTTGAAAAAAGCCTCACCCTCTGGGAGAGGTGAGATAATTTTAGCTGACACCTTGGAGAAAATGATAGGGGATGGTAAAATAGTCTATGGCTATGAAGTTAAGGGAGAATGGTTGGAGTGTGGAGATAAATCGAAATGGATCCAAACTTTTCTCTATTTTGCTTTGAAAGATCCAAAGTTTGGAGAACAGGTTAAGAAATATTTAAAAGAAATAAATTAATAAAAATATTAATTTTTCTTAAAAAAACAGTAAAAAATGAAGAAAATAACTGGTGATATTCTTAAGAAAATTTATAAAGAAAGACCTAAAGAAGCCCATAAATATAATTTTGGGCTTTTGTTAGTAATTGGAGGTTCTGAGTTTTACAGTGGTTCTCCGGCTTTGTCTGCTATGGCAGCTTTCAGGTCAGGAGTAGATATGGTTCATATTTTAGCTCCCAAAAGAGCAGCAGATATTATTGCTTCTTTTTCCCCTAATCTGGCAGCCTTTCCATTAAAAGGAAGTCATCTTACAAAAAAGCAAGATTTAGCTACTTTGCTCAGTCAGACAAAATCAGCTAAAATTGTGGCAGGAGATAAAACAGCAGTAGTTATTGGTGGGGGTATGGGAAGAAGTCAAGAGACCCAGGAAACTATCTTGGAATACCTTTCTGAAATTGAAATTCCAGCAGTAATTGATGCTGATGCTATTTATGCTGTAGCTAAGGATCCTGAAGTAATTTCAGGTAAAAACTTTTTAATTACTCCCCACAGCCACGAGTTTAAAATTTTAACAGGAAAGGATTTAAGTAAAAATTCTCAAGAAGAGAAAATAAAACAGGTTAAAGAAGAAGCCGAACGACTTAAGGCTACAATTTTATTGAAGGGAGGGATAGATATAATTTCAGATGGAAAAGAAACAGTAATAAATGAACTAGGTTCTCCTTATCTGACAGTAGGGGGTACAGGAGATACTTTGGCTGGTATCTGTGGAAGTTTAATTGCTCAAGGCCAGAAGGTTTTCAAAGCAGCCCAAGCTGCCTCTTATATTAATAGTAAAGCCGGAAGAGAATCAGCAAAAGATAAAAAGCATGGATTGACAGCAACAGATGTAATTGAAACAATTCCAAAAGTTTTACCTTAAACTAGCATCCCTCTTGTCTTTAAAGAACTTTACGGCTCATCTAAGGTGAATCGTAAAGTTTTTACTTTTTTAGAAATAGAATTTAAAGTATAATAATTAAATATGTATGATCTAATTATAATTGGTGGGGGTCCTGCCGGAATTACTGCTGCTATTTATGCTATTAGAAAAAAGATTAATACCTTAGTAATTAGCAAAGACTTTTTGGGTCAGGTTGGTAAAACAGCAGAAGTTGGAAATTACCCCGGTTTTAAATCAATCTCGGGAATTGAGTTGATGAAAAGATTTAAAGAGCATCTTGATAAATTTAATGTTAAAACAAAAGAAGGAAAAAAAGTAATAGAAATTAAAAAGATAGAAGGAGGATTTCAAATTGAAACTGGCGATAGAGAAAAATTTAAAACAAAAACAATTATTGTAGCAACAGGAAGAGACCCCAGACCCCTAGAGGTTCCTGGAGAAAAGAAATTTATAGGAAAAGGAGTTTCATATTGTGTAACCTGTGATGGGCCTTTGTTTGAAGGAAAACCTGTAGCTGTTATTGGAGGAGGGAATTCTGGATTTGAAGGAGCTTTGGAGTTGAGTGAATATTGCCCTGAGGTTTTTATTTTAGAATATAAAGCTGAAGTTAAAGCAGACGAGTTAATTCAAGAGAGAGCCAAAAATAAAGATAACGTAAAAATTATAACTGAAGCAGAACTTAAGAGAATTGAAGGAGATAAGTCTGTTGAAAAGATAATTTATAAAGATAGAGAAAGCAAAGAAGAGAGAATTTTGGAGGTGGAGGGAGTTTTTGTAGAAATAGGTTCTATTCCAGCAACATCCTTTGTTAAGAGTTTAGTTGAATTTAATAAACGGGATGAAATTAAAATAGACCCTAGAACATGTGCTACTTCAACCCCAGCTATTCTTGCAGCAGGAGATGTAACGAATATAAGGGATAAACAAATTGTAACTGCCACCGGAGAAGGAGCTAAAGCTGCAATCTCTGCTTATAAATACTTAAGAGAGAAAAAATGAAAAAATCTAAAATAAAAGAAATAAAAGCAAGAGAGATTTTGAATTCAAAAGGTGAGTTTACTGTTGAAGTAGAAATTGAGACAAAAGAGGGGGTGTTTTGTGCTTCAGTTCCTTCCGGAACCTCAAAAGGAAAAAAGGAAGCGAAGGAAATTGAAGCATCAGAAGCAGTAAAAAACATTAAAGAAATTATTGCTCCTAAACTAAAGGGAGAAAAAGTTGATAATCAAGCCAAGATAGACGATATGTTGATTGATATTGATGGAACAGAAAATAAGTCTCAACTGGGGGCTAATGCTATCTTAGCTTGCTCTGTTGCTATTTTGAGAGCAGGAGCTGCTTTCCAAAATATAACTCCCTGGAAATATATTTCCCAAATTACAGAAAAAAAACCTGCTTTACCAAAACCCTGTATTTTACTTATTGAGGGTGGATTGCATGCGGGAAATGCTTTGGATATTCAGGAATTTATGATAGTTCCAGAGGGTAATTCTTTTTCTGAAAGACTAAGAACAGGGACAGAAATTTATCTTGCTCTTAAAAAAATTCTGAGAAAAGATTATGGTGAGTTTGCAACTAATGTGGGATATGAGGGTGGTTTTGCTGCTCCCTTAGCAAGTAGTTCTCAAGCCCTTAATTTAATAATGGAAGCCTCAAAAAAAACAGATTATAAAAACAAAGTTAAAATTATCCTTGATATTGCAGCTACAAGTTTTTGGAAGGATGGAAGTTATAGACTTGAAGGAATAACCTTTACTAAAGCAGGAATTTTGAATTTTTATTCTGATATTTTAAAGAAATATCCTATTGTGGGATTAGAAGATCCTTTCTCAGAGGAAGATATTGGGGGCTTTAAGGAAATTACTAAAAAAGTTGGTAAAAAAACAAAAATAATTGGAGATGATCTATTAGTTACTAATCCAGATAGAATTAAAACAGCAATTGAAAAAAAATATTGCAACGCTATGATTTTAAAACCAAATCAGATAGGTACGGTTACAGAAACAATTGAGGCAGCCCAATTGGGTTTTAGAAACAAATGGGATATTTTTGTTAAACACAGGAGTGGAGAAACCTGTGATGATTTTATTGCTGATTTAGCTGTTGGATTAGGAGGGGGTTGGATAATGACAGGGGCTCCTTGTCGAGGAGAAAGGACTACAAAATATAATCGTCTTTTAAGAATTGAAGAAGAATTAGAATGCTCTTAATTAAATGAAAAAAATTCTTTTAATTATTATAGATGGATTAGGAGATAGGCCAGTTTCAGAATTGGGAGATAAAACTCCTTTAGAGGCAGCTCAGACTCCAAATTTAGATAAATTAGCAAAGAATGGAATTTGTGGACTAGTTGATACTTTTAAATTTTCCGAGGAGAGAGAACCCACTTCCGAGGGCACACATGTTGCTTTATTTGGCTACAAAGATTATTTTTTAGGGCGGGGTCCCTATGAAGCAGCTGGAGTGGGAATGGATATGAAAAAAGGAGATGTTGCTTTGAGAGTAAATTTTGCAACTGTAGATAAGGGATTGAAGGTAATTGACAGGAGAGCAGGTAGAATTGAAAAAACAGAACCTTTAGTTAAGTCTTTATCTGGGATAAAAATAGAGGGGGTTGAATTTTTAATAAAAAGATCTTTCGGCCACCGTGGAGTTTTAATTTTAAGAAGAGGAAATCTTTCAGATAAAATAACTAAAGGTGATCCTAAAAAGAAAGGAGAAAAAGTTAAAAAAATTCTGCCTCTTCAAAAAACAAAGGAAGCTCAATTTACAGGGAAAGTTTTAAACAAATACTTAGAAAAAACTCACCAAATTTTAAAAGAACATCCTTTTAATAAAGAAAGAAAAAAACAAGGATTACTTCCCGCTAATTATCTTTTATTGAGAGGAGCAGGGAAATTTAAGCAAACACCGAGTTTCAAAGAAAAATATGGACTTCAGGCTTGTTGTGTTGCGGGTGGGAGTTTGTATAAGGGAGTGGCTAAAATATTAGGGATGGATTTAATTGAGGTTAAGGGAGCTACAGGAATGGCTGATACTAATCTCCCAGGAAAAATTTCAGCAGTCAGGGATAGTTTAAAGAAATATGATTTTGTTTTTTTACATATAAAAGCTACCGATACTTTTGCTCACGATGGGGACTTTGAAGGTAAGAAAAATTTTATAGAAAAGATTGATAGAAATATTTCTCCTACCTTAAGTTTTAAAAATACTTTAATTGTAGTTACAGCTGATCACGCTACTCCTTGTGAGGTAAAAAATCATAGTTCTGATCCAGTTCCAATTTTGGTATGGGGAGAGGAAAAGGATAAGATTAATAAATTTGATGAAAAGGAATGTGTGAATGGCAGATTGGGGGGGATAAAACAAACAGAACTGATGAGCACAATCTTGGAGTTTGCTAAGAATTAATTTTATGATAAAATCTAAATATAGTGAAATATAAATTATAATTAATTTACAGAAAATAGAATTATATTAATTAAAATAATTTCTAATTTCTGTTTAAGATCTATGTCCAAAAAACATATTAAAGCTTTATTACCGTTAATTATTGCTTTTATTGCAGTTGTGATAGCGGGAAGTATTATTTTAATAAGTCAAATTAAAAAAGGAAGTGAGGTAGCTCCAGAAGGAGAATTGACAAATCAGCAAGTGGCCCAAAAAGCAGTAGGTTATATCAATGATAATTTTCTACAAGGACAAGGAGAAGCTTCTTTGGGAGAAAGAATAATAGAAGAACACGGTACAATTAAGTTCAAAGTTAATTATCAGGGTCAGGAAATAGATTCTTATGCTACCAAAGATGGAGTGCTTTTCTTTCCTCAAGCCATTAATTTAGATGAAGAATTAACCCAAACTTCATCAAATCAAGAAACAGCACCTCAAAAATCTTGTGAGGAAATTACAAAGGAAACACAATCTCTACTGGAAGCTTTTGTTGTAAGCCAGTGCCCTTATGGGTTACAGATGCAGAGAATTTTAGCAGAAGTGGTAAAAAATATTCCTTCATTAAAAGAAAACATAGAAGTAAGATATATTGGATCTATTTCAGGTGGGGAAATAACTGCTATGCACGGGACCGAGGAGGCACAAGAAAACTTAAGGCAGATTTGTTTAAGGGAAGAAACCGATGAATACTGGGATTATATTTCTTGTCATATTAAAAAAGGAGATGTTAATAATTGTTTGACTGAAGTGGGTATAAATCAAAACCAACTTGATAATTGTATGACGGATGATTCTAGGGGGCTAAAATATGCCCAAGAAGATTTTAGTTTACAAGAAGAACACAACGTAACTGGATCCCCAACCTTAATATTAAACAACGAGCAAGCTCAAGAATCTTGGTTTGGAGGAAGGACTGCTGAAGCAGTTAAAACTTTACTCTGTTGTGGTTTTGATAATCAGCCTGGAGTTTGTTCTCAAAAACTAGATGAAAATCAAGCAACAACAAACTATTCTGAAAGCTATAGTTCTGGAAATGCTCCTTCGGATGGGGGTTGTTAACAATTAATAAAAAAAAGAATGTCGAATAAAAAAATTAAGATATACTCTACAGACCAATGTCCTTATTGTGTAACCCTGAAGAGTTTTCTTGATAAGCACGATATTGAATTTGAAGATGTAAATGTAGCAGAGAATGAAAAAGCTCGCCAAGAAATGATAGAAAAAACAGGTCAGATGGGGGTACCAGTAGTAGATATTGATGGTGAGATTGTAATTGGGTTTGATAAACCAAAAATAAAGAAACTTTTAAATATTAAAGAATAATATTTTATGTCCACAAAAGTTGCCATAAATGGCTTTGGGAGAATAGGTCGAGCTGTTTTACGTAAGATTCTAAAAGATCTACCAGATTTAGAATTGGTAGCGATTAATGATTTAACTGATAATGAAACTCTAGCTCATCTTTTGAAATATGATTCCTGTTATGGAGTTTACGAAAAAGAGGTAAAAGGCACAGAGAGTGACTTGGTGATAGATGGTAAAAAAATTAAGGCTCTAGCTGAACCCAAACCAGAAAAACTTCCTTGGGGTGAGATGGGGGTTGAGGTAGTGTTGGAATGTACTGGGGTTTTTCGTCACTTCAATGGTGCTAAAAAACATCTGGAGGCTGGAGCAAAAAAAGTACTTATCTCAGCTCCTGGCAAAGACCCAGATAAAATTCCGACTTACCTGCCAGGAATAAATGAAGAGAAATTTAATCCCAAAGAAGATGACATTGTGGATATGGGTTCTTGTACTACAAATTGTGTAGCTCCTGTAATTAAAGTCTTAAACGATGAGTTTGGTTTAAAAAAAGGTCTTTTCACTACAATTCACAGTTATACTACTTCCCAAAATATTTTGGATGGTCCCCATAAAGATCTGAGAAGAGCCAGGGCTGCTGCTTTAAATATTGTTCCTACCACTACTGGTGCTGCAGAAACGGTAGAGAGAGCAATGCCTGAAATAAAAGGTAGGTTGGATGGAATAGCTTTACGAGTTCCCTCACCCGTAGTTTCTATCACTGATATAATTTGTGATTTAGAAAAAGAAACTTCAGTTGAAGAAGTAAATAATCTTTTTAAAAAAGCAGCCAAGTCAGAAAAACTTAAAGGAATTTTAGGAGTAGAGAAGAGACCTTTAGTTTCCATAGATTATAGAGAAAATCCTTTATCTTCAATTGTTGATTTAGATATGACTCGAGTTAAAGGCAATATGGTTAAGATTTTATCTTGGTATGATAATGAAGCGGGATATGGTATTCGATTGGCTGAATTTGCAGATTTTATAGCAAAAAAACTTTAAAATTAATTTTCTATGTAAAAACAAAAAGGATGCTATCATCCCTTTTTGTTTTTAAAAAAGTAAAACATCCTCTTAATTTAGATAATTTAGAAGGGAGATTTTAAAAATTTTTAATAAAAAGATAAATAATTTTTTTATTTTTCTAAAATAAGTTATAATAAAACATATGAATAATAATATACCAATTGAAGTTTCAGCAAGACACATTCATCTCTGCCAGAAACACCTAGAGATACTTTTTGGTAAAGGATATAAATTAAAAAAACTGAAACAACTTACCCAGCCGAGTGATTTTGCAGCTCAAGAAACTCTAGTTTTAAAAACAGACTCAAAGAAATTTCCGAAAGTAAGGATTGTAGGTCCGCCACGAGAAGAAACTCAGGTTGAGATTTCTTTGACAGATGCTGTTTTTTTAGGAATAAACCCTCCCGTTAAGATTTCAGGAAACCTTAAAGGAAGCTCAGCTGCTACTTTAATAGGACCTAAAGGAAAAGTTAACCTCAAGAAGGGAGTAATTATTGCCCAGAGACATATTCATTGTAATCTGAAACAGGCTAAGAATTTAGATATTAAGGATAGTGATTTAGTTTCAGTTAAAGTTAAAGAAAAGAGAGCAATAACTTTTCATAATGTTAAGATTAGAGTGGATAAAAATTATCAATTATGCATGCATATAGATACTGATGAAGGAAATGCGTCTGGAATAACAAAAAAAGGGAAAGGTACAATATTAAGAAACTAAACAGGGACATGATTTTAGTTTTAAATTGTGGCAGTCAATCAGTAAAATGGAAGATATTTGATAGTAATTTAGAATTGAAAAAAGAGAATAAAAAAAATATTTTTAATTCCGATAATTTTGAAAAAATTTTAAAAAGAGAATTGAAGAAAGTAAAAGAATTTAAAATAGATAAGATTGGACACCGAGTGGTACATGGAGGAGAAAAATTTAGGACTCCTATTAAAATAAATAAAAAAGTTTTAAGACAATTAGAAGATTTAAATAGAATTGCTCCTTTGCATAATCCTTTTAATCTTTTAGGAATTAAAATAGCCCAGAAAGTATTTCCAAAGTTAGAACAAATTGCGGTTTTTGATACCGGTTTTTATGCTGATTTACCCCAAAAAGCCCGCCTTTACGCTTTACCCGAAGATATAAGGAGAAAATATGGGTTTCAAAAATTTGGATTTCATGGAATTTCTCATGAATACGCAGCCAAGAAAGGAGCTTTAAAAACCAATAAAAAATTTCAAGAATTGAAAATTATAACTTGTCATTTAGGTGGAGGAGCAAGTATTACTGCTGTTGAGGATGGGAAGCCGATCGATACCTCGATGGGATTTACACCCCTAGAAGGATTAATAATGATGACAAGAAGTGGAGATATTGACCCTGGGATTATTTTAGATCTTTGTAAAAGATTTTCTCCAGGAAAAGTAGATAAGATTTTAAATTATAAATCAGGAATTAAAGGTCTTTGTGGAATGTCTGATATGAGAGAGGTTTTAAAAGAGAGAAAAAAAGGAAATAAAGAAGCAAAAATAGCTCTTAAATCATATGTTTATCGGATTCAAAAATATATTGGGGCTTATTTTACAATCCTGAATGGTTGTGATTTACTTATTTTCACCGGCGCTATTGGTTTTGGTTCCTCAGAGATAAAAAATATGATTTGTGAAGAGTTGGATATTTTAAAAGGAACTAAAATTTTAGCTATTGAACCAAATGAAGAACTTACAATTGCTGAAAAGATTAATAAATTAAAAGATTAATAAATTAAAAGATTAATATTATATGAAAACAAAAAAGAAAGAAAAAAATATTTTGTGGTTCGAGGAAGTAAATAAGAAAGATATTCCTTCGGTCGGAGGAAAAAATGCTTCCTTAGGGCAGATGATCTCAGAACTTTCAAAAAAAGGAGTTAATGTTCCAAATGGTTTTGCTTTGACAACTTATGCTTATTGGGAGTTTTTGAAAAAGAACAAAATTGATAAAAAATTAAAAAAGATTTTTAAGAAATTTAATGCTGAAGATATTAAAACTTTACAGAAAACTGGAAGAGAAGCTCGAAACCTTATTTTAAAAGCTAGTTTTCCTGAAAAGATAAAAAAGGAAATGTTTGAAGCTTACAGGGTCTTAAACAAGAAATATGGAGAAAAAAAAGTTGATGTGGCTGTTCGTTCCTCTGGTGTGGCAGAAGATGCTCCCCAGGATTCGTTTGCAGGACAATTTGAGACTTTTTTAAATGTTTCAGGAAAAGAGAATTTATTGGAAGCAATTAAGAAGTGCTTGGCTTCTACTTTTAATGATCGAGTTATTGCTTACAGAGAAGAGAAAAAAATTAACCATTTAGAATTTGCTTTATCAGTTGGAATACAGAAAATGGTAAGATCTGATTTAGCTTCCTCTGGGGTGATGTTTACTTTAGATACTGAAACAGGCTTTTCTGATGTGGTTTTGATTAATTCAGTTTATGGATTAGGAGAAATGATAGTTAAGGGTAAAATTACACCCGATGAATTTTATGTTTTCAAACCCACTTTAGAGAAGGGGTTTGATTCAATAATTAGAAAAAATCTCGGAAGAAAAACAAAAAAGTATGTTTATGCTCCGAGAGGAGGTCACAAAGAAGTAAGTGTTAAAAAAGAAAAACAATTAAAGTTTTCTTTAACAGATGAGGAAATTTTAATTTTAGCTCGCTGGGCTCAACAGATTGAAGACCTTTATAATATCTCCCAAGATATTGAGTGGGCAAAAGACGGCAAGACAGGAGAATTATTTATTGTTCAATCAAGGCCAGAGACAGTTCATACTCCAGAAAAAGAAAGAACTTATAGGGAATATAAGATAGCACCTAGTGAATCTCCTATCCTAACAGGAATTGCTATTGGAGACAAAATCGGAGAGGGAAAAGTTCATATTGTTTCTGATATTTCTAAAATTTCGGAATTTAAAAAAGGAGGAGTTTTAGTGACAGGAATGACAGATCCTGATTGGCTTCCCATTATGAGAATTGCTTCAGCTATTGTAACTGACGAAGGAGGAAAAACATGTCATAGTGCTATTGTAGCTCGTGAATTAGGAATTCCAGCAATTGTCGGAACAGAAAAGGCAACAAAAAAATTAAAAACAGGCCAGAATATAACTGTTGATTGTACACAAGGTCTGAACGGAAGAGTTTTTAAGGGTAAAGTGCCCTTTAAGGTTAAAGAATATGATTTAGAAAAAATTCCTGATTTAGAAACTGATATAATGGTGAACATAGGAGCTCCCGAAATTGCTTTCCAGACTTCTTTTTTGCCAAATGCTGGAGTAGGATTAGCTCGAGAGGAGTTTATTATCGCAGAGAAAATAAGGATTCACCCTTTGGCTTTATATCATTACAAAAAACTTGAGAAAAAGTTTGGGGCATCTAAAAAACTAGTTAAAAAGATAGAAAAGTTAACAGTTGAACACAAAGATAAAAGAGAATATTTTATTAAAGAGTTGGCTGAAGGAATAGGACAGATAGCTGCTGCCTTTTATCCTAAGCCAGTCATTGTTAGATTTTCTGATTTTAAAACAAATGAATATGCTCAATTGATTGGTGGTGAATTATTTGAACCAAAAGATGAAGCAAATCCAATGTTAGGTTGGAGAGGAGCTTCCCGATATTATGATAAAAAATTCAAACCAGCCTTTCTAATGGAATGTAAAGCAATAAAAAGAGTAAGAGATATTTTTGGACTTGGTAATGTGAAGGTTATGATTCCTTTTTGTAGAACCGCCCAGGAAGGAAAAAAGGTTTTGGATATAATGGCTGAGGCTGGTTTAAAGAAAGGTAAAGATAATCTTGAGGTTTTCGTGATGTGTGAGGTACCTTCCAATGTAATTATAGTTGAGGAGTTTTTAAAAATATTTGATGGAGTTTCAATTGGTACGAACGATTTAACTCAATTATCCTTAGGTATTGATAGAGATAATGCTTCTTTGCAGAAAGTGGGTGATGAAAGAAACTCTACTATTAAAAAGATGGTAAGTAAGGTTATCCGCTTTTGTAATATGAAAGGAAAATACTGTGGAATTTGTGGTCAAGCTCCCTCTGATTATATAGAATTTGCTGAATTTTTAATGAAAGAGGGAATTCAAACTATGTCTTTGAATCCCGATACTGTAATGAAAACAATTTTAAAATTATCAAAAAAGAAGAAATCTAAAGAATAAAAATTATGTTCGATGTTGTAACATTTGGCTCAGCTACCCTGGATACTTTTTTAAAGTTAGGAAAAGAAGATTATAAAATTATCAAGGAAAACAAATTTCCTAAAGGAGAAGCTATTTCCTTTCCTTTAGGATCTAAAGTTAAGGTTAACAATATTATTTCAGCAACTGGAGGAGGAGGGACAAATACAGCAGCAACTTTTGTGAGACAAGGTTTCAATACTACTTTTTGCGGTAGAGTGGGAAAGGATCTGGCTGGAGAGAAAATTTTAAAGGAACTTGAAGATTTAAACATTAATACTGATTTTATTTCAACAACAGATAAAAAACCAACTAATAATTCTGTTATTCTTACTGCCCAAGACTTAGATAGAACCATTTTAGTTTATAGGGGAGCCTCTGAATTATTTTGTGAAAATGATATTCCTTGGAAAGATTTGAAAAACCAATTATCTAAGAATCAAGAAAAGTGGTTTTATTTAGCGCCTTTTTCAGGTAAATTTTGCAGGGTTGCTAAAGATTTGATAGATTTTGCTAAAAAAAATGAGATAAAAGTTTCTTTTAATCCGAGCAAAACTCAGATTAATTTACCGAAATCGGTCATTGAAGGAATAATAAAGAAAGTTGATATTTTAATTTTAAATCAAGAGGAAGCCTCCGAATTGACAAATAAATCTTATAAAGAAGAGGTTAAAATTTTTCAAAAAATTAATAAAATATGTTCTGGAATTGTAATAGTAACCAAGGGGGGGGAAGGAGTGGTGGTATCTGATGGTGAATATTTTTGGAGCGCTAACTCTCCTGAAGTAAAAGTGGTTGACAGAACTGGTGCGGGAGATTCTTTTGGATCAGGTTTTGTGGCAGAATTTATTAAATCGGGAGGTAATATTAAAGAAGCAATTCAAGCAGGAGTTGCAAATGCTGTAAGTTGTATTGGTAAATGGGGAGCAAAAAATGGATTGTTAAAAAAAGATGAAAAATTTAAAAGAGTTAAAGTTAGGAAGGAATCTTGTTCTCAAAGCAAATTTTGTAAATAGTTTTTAAGTTTGAAATTATAGATTTATGAAACTTCAAGGTTTTCTTAAAAAAGCACAAAAAGAAAAATGGGCCCTGGGTCAGTTTAATTTTTCAACCTTGTCTCAACTTAAAGGTATAATTCAAGCTGCCCAGAAATTAAAATCACCTCTAATTTTGGGAACATCTGAAGGAGAAAGTAAGTTTTTGGGTTTAGAACAAACTGTAGCTCTTCGGGATGCTTTCAGGAAACAGACTCAGTTACCTTATTTTTTAAATTTAGATCATGGAAAATCAGTTGATTTCGTTAAAAAAGCATGTAAAATAGGGTATGATGCAGTTCATTTTGATGGTTCTCAACTGAGCCTTGAAGAAAACATTAAGAAGGCGAAGCAAGTTGTTGAGTATGCTAAAAATTTTGAAGTTTTAGTTGAGGGTGAAGTTGGAATTTTGGGAACAGAATCCTCGAAGATTTATAAAAGTAAGTTTGAAATAAAAGAAGAAAATTTAACTGATCCAACTCAAGCAGAAAGATTCATTAGAGAAACTGGGGTTGATTCTTTAGCTCCAAGTATAGGAACCTTTCATGGTTTAAGTAAAAAAGAGAAGAACCCTCATATTCAATTGGATAGATTAAAAGAAATAAAAGAAAGAACAGCAGATAAATTTTTAGTTTTGCATGGAGGATCTGGAACTCCGAGAGGGGATATAGAAAAAGCTGTAAAAATGGGAGTTGTGAAAGTTAATATTAACACCGAATTGAGGTTAGCTTTTACAGATACTTTGAGAAAAGTATTAAAAAAGAATCCTGATAAAATAACCCCTTATAAATATCTACCAGAGGTAGTAAGTAAAGTTCAAAAGGTCGTTGAGAATAAAATAAAATTATTTGGAAGTCAAGATAAAATTTAAAAAATGCCAAAAATAGTTCACGAAATTAAAAAATGTATTGGTTGTGGTTCCTGTGCTTCGGTTTGTCCTAAGTATTGGGAAATGGGGAATGATGGAAAAGCTCATCTTAAGAACTCTCCTTCAGTAAAAGAAGGAAGGGAAGAATTGGAAGTAGATCAGATTGACTGTAATCGGAGCGCAGCTGATGTTTGTCCGGTCCAATGTATTCATATAAAAAAATAAACTAAACTTAATTATTGAAAAGTTATGATTTCTTTATCTGCTAAGATTCGCGAAAATGTAGGTAAAAAAATAAATTCTCAACGTAAAAAAGGAGAATTACCTGCAGTTGTTTACGGTCCTAAAATTAAAAATCTGTCCCTGAAAGTAGACTACAAAGAGTTTGAAGATGTTTTTGAAGAAGTAGGAGAAGCTTCTCTGCTTTCGCTTGAGATAAAAGACAAAAATAAAAAATACCCTGTTTTAATTCATGAAATTCAGAGAGACCCCGTCAGTGGGAAGTTTTTACATGTTGATTTTTATCAAGCTCCCTTAAAAGAAAAAGTAGAGGCTACTGTTCCTTTAATGTTTGAAGGAACTTCACCGGCCGTTGAAGAAAAAGAAGGAACTTTGGTTGAGAATATGAGAGAAATAGAAGTTAAAGCCTTACCTCAAAAACTTCCTTCTGAAATCAAAGTAGACATTTCAACTTTAAAAACCTTTGAAGACCATATTTTAGTTAAAGATTTAAATTTACCAAAAGAGGTAGAAATTCAAAGAAGCCATGATGAAATTGTAGCTTCAGTGACACCACCCGAAGAAGTTGAAGAAGAGTTAGAGGAACCTATTGAGGAAAAAATAGAGGAAGTAGAAACAGTTGAGGAAGCAAAAGAGAGGGAAGAGGAGGAGATTCCAACAGAAGAAGGAGCACCAGCTAAGGAAAAAGAAGCAACAGGTGGGGAAAGTAAAGAAGGGAGAGGTAAAAAGGAAAAAAATAATCTCTAAGTTTAGATTAGCCAGACTTGGCTATGAAATTTAAAAAATCAAAAAAAACCTTATTTATAATTCTAATATTAACTTTTTGTTTATTTCCCTTGTCGTTTTTTTTAGATAAGGGTTTGTTTAGTTTAACTGAAGTATTGGCCTCTTTTGATTTTGAAGTTTGTGTTTCAGTTGAAGAAATTGATAAAAAATGTGAAAGTCTTTCTCCAGAAGAATGTAAAGAAGTTTTAAATAAATGCCAAGATCATTTACGAGAAAGAAGCGCTGAGATTGAAAAAGATATTACTAAAACAGAACAAGAAAAGAAGACTTTACAGAATAAAATTTATGTTCTGAGAAAACAAATCCAGAATTTAGACTATAAGATTCATCAAGGAAATGTGACGATTAGAAACTTAGGTTTTAAAATAATAGATACTCAATCATCTATTGATAAGATATCTTCAAGGATTGAAGATTCAAAAACACAACTTGTAAGCATCTTAAGAACAATTTACAGGGAAAAACAAAAATCATTAATTGAAATTATATTTAAAGGAAGCTTATCTAATTTTTTTGATAATTTAACTCGTTTGGAATATTTAAATACTAAATTACAGGAAGTCTTAGAAAACACTAAAGACCTCAAATCTTATTTAAAAAGTAAAGAAGAGGAATTAGGAGAAGAAAAAGATGATCTTGAAAAAACAGTAGAAATCAGGGAACTTCAGAGGCAAGAAAGCGCAGAGACAAAGAAAGAAAAGGAATATTTCCTAAGATTAACCGAACAAGAGTATCAAAAGTATTTGGAGCAAAAAAGGAAGACAGAAAAAACTGCTGCTGAAATTAGAAAAAGGGTATTTGAATTAATTGGAGTTCCAAAAGCCCCTTCTTTCGGTGAGGCCTATGAAATTGCAAAATATGCCTCAGAAGTCACAGGTGTTCGTCCTGCTTTGTTGTTAGCGGTTTTAACCCAAGAATCTAGAATTGGAAAAAATGTTGGTCAATGTTATCTAAAAGATCCAGATACTGGTGATGGGATATATATTAAAACGGGCAACAAAGCCCCTCGAACCATGTATCCAGGCCAGGTTCCTTATTTCATAAATATCATTGAGAACGTGAACAAAGATAGAGGCTTGGTTCGAGACCCTTTTGAAACTCCTGTTTCTTGCTGTATGGTAAACGATGGAAATTTCGTCGGATGGGGGGGTGCTATGGGTCCTGCTCAATTTATACCAACTACTTGGCAAAAATTAGGATATGGAGAAAAAGTAAAGCAGATCACAGGCAAAACAGCTGATCCTTGGGATATTAAAGATGCCTTTTTAGCCAGCGCTTTGTATTTAAAAGATTCTGGAGCTGAGAGAAATGAATTTCGAGCTGTAATGACATATTTTTCGGGTTCTTCTTGGAATACTTGGGAAGAGTTTTATGGTAGAAATGTTCTGAGTATCGCAGAAGGATATGAAAAAGATATAGCTATAATTGAAAAATAATTAAAAAACGGCCTTTAAATAGGATTTTATAAGAGCCGTTTTTTTATTTCAAAAAAGTTGTTTATTTCCTTTTCTTGCGAAGAGCCTTGATTACGGGTTTAAGATCTCCATC
This sequence comes from uncultured Candidatus Saccharibacteria bacterium, assembly GCA_964507665.1. Classification (GTDB taxonomy): domain Bacteria; phylum Patescibacteriota; class Minisyncoccia; order Minisyncoccales; family CAYZYK01; genus CAYZYK01. The sequence continues at coordinate 43,189 of CAZDPT010000002.1, forward strand.
TATTATTTTTTCTAAATTATGCCACTTTTTATTAATCCGATGGTCTGTTAATCTGTTTTGAGGAAAATTGTAGGTTCTTATTTTCTCTGCTCTCTTCGCTTGTTTAATTTGAGTTCTTCTACTTCCGGCTAGTTTAGCTTTCTGTTTTTCTCTTTTTTTTGCAGACAATCTAGCCTCTAAAATAGAGAGAGCATTCTTCTTATTTTTCAGTTGGTTTCTTTCGGTTTGAGAACTTACTGTAATTCCTGTGGGTTTATGAGTTATTCTTACTGCTGATTCTCTTCTATTAACATATTGTCCTCCAGGGCCTGAGGCTCGGAAAGTGTCTATTTTTAAGTCAGATTGATTTATTTTTATCTCCCTTTTTTTAGGTTTAGGTAATACAGCAACTGTGACTGTTGAGGTATGAATTCTTCCTTTTTTTTCTGTTTTAGGAATTCTTTGAACTCTATGAACTCCCCCTTCATATTTCATTTGTGAGAAAACACCTCCATTTTTTAATTGAAAAATTACTTCTTTTACTCCACCGATTTCAGTTGGGTTGGATTCTAGTGTTTTTTGATGCCAGCCTTGATTTTGAGCATATCTTGAATACATTCTAAATAGATTTCGGGCGAATAAACTAGCTTCATCTCCACCAGCGCCTGCTCTAATTTCGATAATTACTGCTTGTGATTTTTTATGTCCCTTCTTACTCATTTCTTTTTCTGGGCTTTTTTAACTTTTTCCATTTTCTTTCTGAATTTTTGTACTTGACCTACTGTTTCCATAATCTTATCTTTACCTGTATAAAAAGGATGGCATTTGAAGCAAATTTCTGTTTCAATTTCAGGAACGGTTGAACCAACAGTAAAAGTATTTCCGCAAGCACAGTGGACTTTTGCTTCGGGATAATATTTTGGATGAATATCTTTTTTGGGCATAATCATTTTAGTTTTTAGATAACAAATATATATTAACAGAATTTTTTTAAAAATCAACCCTTTTTAATTTTTATTAATTTTGGACTTGACAGGTTTTTTTCTTTTTGGTAAAAAGAAAAAAGTTATGAAAACAAAAATAAACCCTGAATTGAAAGACTTTTATTTCCTTTTTACCTTTTTTGGATAGGAGGTTAGTTTGGGTTTAAACTGAATTTATCCAAATTAACCTCTTCTTCAAAAGAGGTTTTCTTTTTTGAAGAAGTTGAAGTACAACTGGTCCTTTAAAACTTAACAATGGAGGTAATTTAAGAAGTAACTTCCGAAGAGGATGAGTATCTTGAACTTCAGCAGAAAAGGAGGGAGAAGATGACAGTAAGATTAAATAATAACAGAAAGAGAGCAGTTATGTATTTCTTGGAGAGGTTTCCTTCCCCGGAGGGGCTACCCTCAAGTCAAGAGGAAGTTAAGAGAGTTTTTCAATCTCCAAGAGTAGAAGGGGTAGTGAGTTTTGCTTTGGGTCCAGAAGGGACCAATATTTCCCAAGCCAGCCAGGAATGGGTAGAAGAGACGGGCATTAAAGAAAAAACGACTACTATTCTGGAATCTACACCTGAAGAATGTCTTCAATTGGCAAGAGAGATAACAGAACCAAATGTTGTTTCTTTATTCTGGACCTGTGCTGTATTTTATGCACTGAAAGATTTGTTTTTTACAAATCCAGATGTATATCCTTTCTTTATCCAGCATGGAATGAGACTGGATGAGATGCAGCTTGCTACCAGAGAAGATATTTTGGAGCAAATAAACCAATTAGGAATTTCACCAGATTGGGTAATTGCTTCTCATCCTTCACCCGCACCTTTACTTGAAGAGTTAGCAAGAAGTAAGGGATGTATTGTCACTGAAGCAAACAGCAATTCTGATGCTGCCCAAAAGTGTGCTTCAGAAGAGGTGAATCTTTGTATGACCACCGAGAGCGCACGGGAGATACACGATTTGATAGAGATTCATTCTTTTGGTTCTCCCCTGATGATATTTTTCGGTGGGATAACCTCTACTGGAGCAGAGGTAATAAGAAGGGTTTATTCTGAATTACAAGAAGAGGAGTAAACCGAATAACTTATAAATCAAAACAAGAGGTCAGGAGTTAATCTTGACCTCAATTTTTTTGTACGATATACTGATTTATATGATTAATGCTATTGTCGGAGTAAAGGGAGATATGGGAAGTAATTTACTCCTTCCACTTTTAGAAAAATTAGGAGAAGTTCGGACAGCAGATAAGAATAGTTCAAAAGATCAATGGAATAAGGTTTGGCAATCAGATGTAATTTGGCTCTCGGTGCCTCGAAAAGCTATTCCAGATATTGTTAAAGATGTTAAATTAAAACCTGAGCAATTAATAATAGATATCTGTTCCATAAAGCGTGGCTTATCAGATGTTATTAAATCAACAGGTGCTTCTCATCTTTCCTTACATCCTCTTCATGGTCCTTATATCCCTCTTAGTGGACAAAAGTGGGTGATTATTAATGATAAATTAACAAAAAATCACCCCCATGCTAAAGCTATTTTAGCTTTTTTAAAAGAAAAAGGAATTAATTTCCTCAGAACGAAGTCAGAAAAAGAACATGATTTTATGATTGGAGTTGTTTTGAGTTTACCTGAACTTCTTACCTTGGTTATTGATTCTTTAATAAATCATTATGCAAAAGAATCGGACCAAAAGGAGCCCAATATAAAGGAATTAATAGAGTGGTCAGTACCTGCCTCGAATGCTCTTTTTAGTTCTTATATTCATTCTATTGCAAGTTCAGCAGACTGGCTCCGAGAAGAACTTATTTGTGAGGCCTATGGAAATTTAATTAAGAGTGCCAAGAAAACATTTATTGAATTGAGTAAAATATCTTGCAAGAAGATAACCAAAGAGATTGTCAGACAAAATGAGGTTGTTAAGGAATTACCATCGGAAGAAAGAAAGAGGATTCAACAATGGATAGAAAGATGGTTTGTTGATTCAACTCAAAAAGTATTCTCTTTTCATAAGAAAAAACAAATGAAACCAAAAATTAATATTCAACAATATAAAGATAAGAATCAAATTTTCCCCGTTGAAAAAGGAGAAATTACAGTTGGAATTCATGGTATAAAAGCTTGTTTTACTCATGAATCAACTTTGCGATTGTGTGAAGAATTGGGTCTTAATCCAGATAACTTAAACTTTAAATATTTAATTGAAGCAAAGAGAGTAATTGAGGCAGTTGATGAAGGAGAGATAGATCGAGGCGTTTTCTGTATAGCTAATTCTGGCTCTGGAGCTTATGTTGAAAGTGTACATACTATGGGAAATTACCAGTTTGAAGTTTTAGCAATTTATGGAATGGAAATTCTCCAATGCTTATTATCCCATCCTTCTGTTGATGAAATAAGTGAGATAAAAGAAGTTTTTGCTCACCCTCAAGCAGTTAGTCAATGTAAAAGAACCTTTGCAGAAAAATACCCCGATATTAAATTGATTCCGGGAGAAGATAAGGATGATACCGCCCTTTGTGCTAAAAAGATATCAGAAGGAGATTTTCCGAAAACAACTGCAACTTTGGCTTCACAATTAGCAGCTGAAACATACGGGTTGAATGTTTTAGAATACGGCATGCATCATGATCCCTTCAATACTACCACTTTTGTAGTAATAAGAAAAAAGATAAATTGTAGATAAACTCTTGAAATTACAGCTTTTTTTTGATAAAATTAAATAGATAAATTTTACCTTAATTTCGATTTTTTATTTATCTCCGAAGAGTGATATTTTTTAAATCTGCGGGTTTGTTTAAGACCGAACCCAAATTAATTTTATGGCTCCAAAAACATCAAAAAAAGAAACTAAAAAAGGAAAGAAAAGGATTAAAAAGAAAAAAGGTGAGTTTAATATTAATCCAAAAGAATTAATGGAGATTGGAGTACACTTGGGGCACAAAACTTCTAAGTTTCATCCTAAAATGAAACCTTATATCTTGGGAGTTAAAAAAACAGTTCATCTTATTGATCCTAAAAAAACTATTCAGAAATTAGAGCAGGCCTTAAAATTTATTGAAAAAATTATTTCAGAAGGTAAAGCTTTACTTCTTGTTGGAACAAAACCTCACTTGAGAAAACCGATTCAAGAAGTAGCTGAAGAATGTGAACTTTTCTATGTTACAGAAAGATGGCTTGGTGGAACTTTTACTAACTTTGAGACGATTTCGAAACGTTTAGATTATCTCCGTGACCTTGAGGAAAAAAGAGAAAAGGGAGAGTTCGAGAAATATACTAAGAAGGAGCAACTTGATATTGATAGAGAAATAAAGAAACTCCAAAGAAAGTTTAAAGGAATAAAAACTATGGAAGAATTACCTAATGCTGTATTTATTTTTGATATACGGAACGATAATTTAGCAGTAAGAGAAGCTAAGAAGAAAGATATTAAGATTATTGGATTAGTTGATACCAATGTTGATCCTTCTTCGATAGATTATCCTATTCCAGCAAATGATGATGCCCTTTCTTCTATAAAATACATGTTGGAAAAAATTAAAAAAGTTGTAAAAAAGGCTAAACTAAAGAAGAAAGAAAACAGTAAAACTTAAGTTTAATATGGTAGATATTAACCAAATTAAAAAACTTAGAGATCAAACTCAGGCTTCTCCTGTTGACTGTAAGAAAGCCTTGAAAGAAGCAAAAGGAGATTTTGAAGAAGCAAAAAAAGTTCTAAGAGTTAAAGGAAAAAAAATAGCTCAGAAAAAGTCAAAAAGAGAAACCCAACAAGGAATAATTGACTCTTATATCCATCCCGATTCCAGGGTAGGTGTTTTGTTGGATATTCGCTGTGAATCAGATTTTGTAACTAAATCAAAGCAATTTAAAAAGCTGGCTCATGAAATTTGTTTGCAGATTGCTGCAATGAAACCCTTATATCTAAAAAGCGAAAATATTCCAGAAAAATTTTTAAATGGAGAAAAGAAAATTTACAGAAAACAACTAAAAGATTCTGGAAAACCAAAGAAGATTATTAACGAAATTATTGAAGGGAAATTGGAGAAGCAAAAACAGGGAATTTCCTTATTATCTCAGGCTTGGATTAAAGACCAGGACAAAACAATTAAGGATCTGATTGACCAATATATCGCTAAAACTGGAGAGAATATTAAAGTAAAAAGGTTTGTTCGTTACGAAATCTAATTATAAGAAAGAATTTAATTTTAGTTTACTTTATTGTGTTGGAAATAATTGCAATTATTATCTTTTTTACAAGTATTACAGGAATATTAATACTGTTGTTCCGAAAGATTCCAGTTTTAACTGGGTTTCCAGGGACATTTGAAAACTCAGCCAGAGAGAGTTTCATTTTTAAATTTAAGAATAATATAAGAGAGAGATTTACAAGAGAAAAGAAAAATAAGTTCTTCCAAAAAACACTTTCTCGAATTAAAATTTTAGTACTTAAGCTTGAGAAAAAAATTGATAATTCTCTTCAAAAGTTGAGAAAAGAGTCTAAAAATAATAGAAATAAGACAGATAAGCCGTCCTAGCTCAATAGCAGAGCAGTTGCTTTGTAAGCATCAGGTTGTCGGTGCAAATCCGACGGACGGCTCAAAGATATATAAGTGAAAGAATAAGATAAAGATTGTATTTCATTTCTATTAACATTTTTCCCTTGACAAAAAATTTTAAAAGATTAAAATTAAAATAGAAAAGATAAAAAATTATGAAATGGCTTTCTGGAATATGAAATAAAAAGGTGAATTTAAAAAAGAAGATATTTAAATAAAACCACGAAATATCTTCGTGGTTTATTGTTAGAAAGAAAGAGTTTAATCGAGTTCTTTACAAGTTAATATGATCGTTGAAAGATAACAAGTAAAATCAGTTACTTGAAATTGCCTCGGATAAAACTTTTTTTTGAGAGTTTGATCTTAGCTCAGGATGAACGCTAGCAACGTGGATAAGGCATGCAAGTCAAGCGGTCCGCCTTCGGGTGGACAGCGGCAAACGGGTTAGTAACACATGGATTACGAACCTCAAAGACGGGAATAACTTGCCGAAAGACAAGCTAATACCCGATGGTCCTCATATTTTACTATATGAGGTAAAGAAAGTTTTTACTTTCGCTTTGAGACCGGTCCGTGGCCTATCAGCTTGTAGGTGGGGTAATGGCTCACCTAGGCTATGACGGGTAGGGGGCGTGAGAGCGCGGCCCCCAACAGAGACACTGAGACACGGGTCTCACTCCTACGGGAGGCAGCAGTCGAGAATCTTCGGCAATGGGCGAAAGCCTGACCGAGTGACGTTGCGTGGCCGAAGAAGCTCTGCGGAGTGTAAAGGCCTTTTGCGTAAGAAGAACCTGCTTTGCAGGTGACGTTATTACGCGAATAAGGGGGTGCTAATCACGTGCCAGCAGCAGCGGTAATACGTGATCCCCAAGCGTTATCCGGATTTATTGGGCGTAAAGCATCTGTAGGCGGCCAGGTAAGTCTTTGGTGAAAGTTCAAGGGCTCAACCTTTGAATTGCCACGGATACTACTTGGCTAGAGGGCGTTAGAGGCTGGCGGAACCGACGGTGGAGCGGTGAAATGCGTTGATATCGTCGGGAACACCGAAAGCGAAGGCAGCCAGCTGGGGCGACCCTGACGCTGAGAGATGAAAGCGTGGGTATCGAAGAGGATTAGATACCCTCCTAGTCCACGCTGTAAACGATGGACACTGGCTATTGGTAGTGTCGACCCTATCAGTGGCGAAGCTAACGCGTTAAGTGTCCCGCCTGGGAAGTACGGCCGCAAGGCTAAAACTCAAAAGAATAGACGGGGACTCACACAAGCGGTGGACCATTGTGGCTTAATTCGACGATAAGCGAAGAACCTTACCAGGGCTTGACACCCGTTTGAAAATCCTCCGAAAAGAGGACTTCCACAAGGCAAACGGGCAGGTGCTGCATGGTTGTCGTCAGCTCGTATCTTGAGACGTGCCGTTAAGTCGGACAACGAGCGCAACCCTTGCTCTATGTTTTATGTGTCATAGAGGACTGCCCGAGACAATCGGGAGGAAGGTGAGGATGACGCCAAATCAGCATGGCCCTTTGATGCCCTGGGCTGCACACATGGTACAATGGCCAGTACAATGGGTTTTGCAATATCGTAAGATGGAGCTAATCCTTTAAAACTGGTCTTAGTCCGGATCGAGGGCTGCAATTCGCCCTCGTGAAGTCGGAATCGCTAGTAATCGCGGATCAGCCACGCCGCGATGAATATGTCCCTGAGTCTTGTACTCACCGCCTGTCACGTCAGAAGAGCTAGCAGTACCCGAAACTCCTGTTTCGGCAGGAACTAAGGTAAGGTTAGTAATTAGGACGAAGTCATAACAAGGCACGGGTAGGGGAACCTGTCCGTGGATCAAAATTAAAAAATAGGTTGACTAAGGTTGAAGTCTGAAATTTGGATTTTAACCTTAAGGGAATTGGTTAAGTTACCCTTTAAGACTTGACTTATCCGAGGCAATTTCAAGCAACTAATTTCTCCCTTAAGAAGTTGAGGGTTTTTTGTTTGGATCTTGCTGATTACCTTTATTTTTGTTAAAATTTAAATAATTAAATCTAAAAGAGCGCACGTGGCTCAGTTGGTTAGAGCACACCTCTGATAAGGGTGAGGTCCCTGGTTCGAATCCAGGCGTGCGCACTATCTTTACAGTTGGGCCTGTAGTTCAGTTGGAAGAACGCCGCTCTTGCACAGCGGAGGTCAGCGGTTCGAATCCGCTCGGGTCCACTAAATTAAATTAACCACCTCAGAAAAGGTGGTTAATTTGTTTAACTCGGAGAATTGGGATTTAATAAAACTAATCTTTTTAAATTTTTGTTTGGGTTTTGGTTTGGGTTTTGGGAGGAGTAACGAAGTAATCTTTTTTAACGTGTTCAATTAATATTTTAGTTAATATAGGGGCAAGGAGAGTGGTGATAACACTTAAAATAATCATAGCGGTCACTAATTCAGAAGATAGAATTTTCATTTCTTGACCAACAAAGACTACAGCTAAGGTAGTGGTGAGCTGGGGGATACTTGTGGCTGCCACTAGGGCACTTTGTTTTAAAGTATGATGACGTAAACGAGCAGCAATCCAAGTGCTTCCAAATTTAGTCACTAGAGAACCAAACAGGATGGTTATTGTTAATATCCAAAACCCTTTTGTTTCCAAAAAAATATTAATATTTGTTTTCATACCTATAGATACAAAAAATATAGGTATGAAAAATCCATAAGATAAAGCAAATATCTTATTTTTTAATTCAGGATTGGTTATTACCCCCGAAAGTACTAAACCTGCAAAAAATGCTCCTATCATAGGATGCAATCCAAGCAATTCAAATACAACCACCATTCCTAATAGAATAACAAAGATGAAACGAAGTTCACGTTCAAAGCCAAACTTCTCCTCTGATATAAATATTTTAGCAAGAAAACGATAAGAACGAAAAATAACCCAAACAAACAATCCTCCTAACAAAAATATTCCAACAAACAATAAGATAAACCAGGTCAAAGAGAGAGTTGAACCAGGAGATAAATATTGTAAGGCAACAGCAAGAATTATTAAACTTAAAATATCTTGTAGTATAATGGCTGAAGTGGTTAATTGACCTATTTTAGTTTTTAAAAGTTTTTTTTCTTCTAAAATAGGAACAACCACAGCAAAGGAAGAGGACATAAAAATAATTCCTAACAAGATAACCGCGCCAATATTATAACCAAAAAATAGACCAATTAGTGCTCCTATGATGGCGGGAACAAAACCGCTTATCAAAGCAATTAAAACTGAATCTTTCCAAAATTGTTTAATTCCCGATAATTTAATTTCTAATCCGGCCATGAATAATAAAAATATCAATCCCAGAGATGCCAGAAAATTAAAAGTGGCATCGGGAGCAACAAATTTAAAACCAAAAGGGCCGATGATTATTCCTGCTACAATAAGAGCTATTACCCAAGGAATTCGAAAACGATGAAGTATTCGGGAAAAAAATAAAGAAACTGATAAGATTAAAAATAGTGGAATTAGTCCTTCTTGCATTTTATAAATTATAGCAAAAAAAAGATTAAATAAAAACTGATGAATCTGAGGATATCTTTTAACCTCAAGCTCTAAAACATATTATATTAGAGAGATTCTCATTTTATATCCCCTTTAATCTCTTAAAAAGTTATCCACAGATTTAGTAGAAACTCTGTTTTATTTTTGTTATAATACTTCAATTATTAAAAGTTAAAGGTCGAGATTTAATTTAGAAATAATAATTTTTAAATCTTTTTAAAATGATTATTGGTTCATGGGCTCAAATAACTATTGATGCTTTAAAAGATCTTTGGCGAGGATTTTTAGATTTTATTCCTGAAGCTATAGGAGCTATTGTAGTTTTTGTTATTGGTTGGTTTATTGCTGCTGGTGTCGGAAAATTAGTTGAGAAGATTTTGTTGAAGTTACAGTTTAACAAACTTTTTGAGAAAGAAGGATGGAGAGAAGCTCTAGAAAAAGCAGATCTTAAAGTTGATGCCTCAAAATTCGTTGGAGCAATTGTTAAATGGGTTTTAGTAATTGTTTTCTTACTGGCTGCAGTAGAGATTTTAGGATTAGTACAATTTGCTAATTTCTTACAGGATGTTCTAGCTTACTTGCCTAATGTAATTGTTGCTGTTTTGATTTTTGTGGTGACTTTCATTGTAGTAGATATTGTTGAGAAATTGGTGAGAGCATCTGTAGAAAGAATAAAAGTTGGTTACGGAAATTTAATAAGTTTGTTTGTTAAATGGGCTATTTGGGTGTTTGCAGTTTTTGCTATTTTACGACAGCTTGTAATTGTTCCCACATTGATTGATACTCTATTTAAAGCTTTGGTTTATGGAGTGGTGGCTATGTTTGTAATTACAGCTGGGCTTGCTTTCGGACTTGGTGGAAGAGATTTTGCTAAAGAAGTTTTAGAAGAGTTAAGAAGAAAGGTTAGAAAGCGATAATTCCTTTTGTTGATTTCGTTTTTAAGTAAGGTCTTGTTCAAGAGGGGGTTCTCTCCCTCTTGACAGGGTTTTAGAATTTGATAAAATAATAATAGTAGTAAAAGAAGTATATTGTAATCTTGCTTCTTTTGCTCAATAGTTAAGTTATGAGAAAACCAGAAATCATATTAAATAAAGGAAGCGGTTAATTTTACCGGAGAATTCTATTTCTCTTTTGGGTAACCGCTTCTCTGAAGCGGTTTTTGGTTAGGGGAAGACGAGAGTAGAGAGAGAACCTTGAAAATTAAATAGTGGAAAATTAAAAGATAATTAAAATCTGTATCTATTCCGCAGGAATAAATTAATTTAAAGGCAAATGGTGGATGCCTCGGGAGTAGGAAGCGATGAAGGACGTGGCGTAGCTGCGATAAGCCTCGGGGAGATGCTGAGCAATCTTTGATCCGGGGATATCCGAATGGGATAACCTATTCGCGTGATAAACACGAATAACTCTGTCAGACGGCAGAGTAGCGAACCTGGTGAAGTGAAACATCTCAGTAACCAGAGGAAAAGAGAACGAAGTTTATTCTCTTAGTAGCGGCGAGCGAAAAGGGAAGAGTCCAAACCGAGTACTTTTTGTGCTCGGTGTAGTAAGGAGATAATTTCAGGGATATTTCTGGTGCACAGAAATATCCACTGAGGGAGTTTATAACACAAAACTTGGTTAAAAGAAACACCCTGGAAAGGGGTGCCATAGAGGGTGATAGCCCCGTATTTAAAAACCGTTTTGTACTCCTTGTTATCTTTCTTGAGTACCGTCGGAAATGAAAGCCCGGCGGGAACCACCCCGAACTATCGGGGAAGACTAAATATTCCTACTCACCAATAGCGAACAAAGTACCGTGAGGGAAAGTTGAAAAGTAGCCCTGTGAGGGCGGTGAAATAGAACCTGAAACCATTTGCTTACAAAGAGTCAGAGCTCCACTTGTGGAGTGATGGCGTGCTTTTTGCAGAACGAGCCAACGAGTGTATTTTATCCGCTAGTCTAAGAGGTTCTGCCTCGAAGGCATAGGGAAACCAAGTGTGAAAGCGCATCAAGCGGAGAGAATACGACCCGAAACCAGGCGATCTTACCATGGCCAGGGTGAACCCACTGTAAAAAGTGGGGGAGGCCCGAACCCGTAAGCCGGGCAATGCTTTGGGATGAGCTGTGGTAAGGAGTGAAAAGCTAATCGAGCTTGGTAATAGCTGGTTCTCCCCGAAACAGCTTTAGGGCTGACGTCTAGTTATATCTATTGGAGGTAGAGCACTGGAAGGATTATCGTGGATTTTTCCAGATTTTCCTACCAAACTCCGAATACCAATAGACTTATCTAGGCAGTCAGACTATGGGGGCTAAGCTCCATAGTCGAAAGGGAAAGAGCCCAGACCATCATCTAAGGTCCCCAAGATTGAGCTAAGTGTATCTTAAGGAAGTATTTTGCCCCAGACAAACAGAAGGTTTGCTTAGAGGTAGCTATCCTTTAAAGAGTGTGTAAAAACTCACTGTTCTACTCATCCTTTGGATGAGAAGGGCAAGGTGCGCCGAAGATTTCCGGGACTCAAGCTCAACACCGAAGATATGGTTCAATATATTTAATATATTGGAGGTAGGGGAGCGTTCTGTTTGCGTTGAAGGTGAACCGGAAGGTTCACTGGAGCGGACAGAAGTGAGAATGTTGGCATGAGTAACCACAATAGGTGTGAGATTCACCTACACCGAAAACCCAAGGTTTCCTTGGCAATGGCGATCAGCCAAGGGTTAGGCGGTCCTAAGGTGAACCCGAAAGGGGTAATCGATGGACAGCCGGTTAATATTCCGGCCCTCCATTACTTTTTCAAAGAGGTAACGAAATTTAGTAGGTAAGGCAGATTATTGGATTTCTGTCCTCAGTCTAAGTTTTTACAAGGACTGAGGGGAAATTTGTCTTCGGACAAATTAACCTTACTGAGCAAATTTCCAAGAAAAGCCTCCGCGAGTTAAAAGTAATGGATCCGTACCGCAAACCGACACAGGTGGGTTGGCATAAATGTGCTAAGGTGAACGGGTGAAACCTCGTTAAGGAACTCGGCAAAAAAGTGGCCGTAACTTCGGGATAAGGCCTACCACCATTTAGGTGGTCGCAGCTAAAGTTCCCCTGGCGACTGTTTATCAAAAACATAGGTCCCTGCTTAACTCGTAAGAGGATGTATAGGGGCTGAGGCCTGACCAGTGTTGGAACGTTAATGGTGGCGGTCCTTGTTTTACCTTCGGGTGAAATAACAAGGGCTGACTGCTTGAAGCTCCAATGAACGTCGGCGATAACTATAATCGTCCAAAGGTAGCGTAGTCCCTTGCCGGGTAAGTTCCGGCCTGCATGAAAGGCTTAACGGCTGGGGGGCTGTCTCAACGAGGAGCCCGGTGAAAATGCAATACCGGTAAAGATGCCGGTTACCTGCGGCAAGACGGAAAGACCCCGGAAGCTTTACTGGAGCTAGATATTGGGTTTTGATTTTGAATGCGTAGTGTAGGTGGGAGACTTTGAAGCCAGAATTTCGGTTCTGGTGGAGTCGCCAATGGAACACCACCCTTTTGAAATCTTTATTCTAATTTCGTTGTCCAAAGTACAACGGAAGACAGTGTTTAGCGGACAGTTTAAGTGGGGCGCTTGCCTCCCAAAGAGTAACGGAGGCGTTTATTAAGGTCGGCTAACTCCGGATGGAAATCGGAGTAATAGGACAAAGCCACAAGCCGGCTTTACTGCAAGACGGCTATGTCACGCAGTTGGGAAACCAGAACTTAGTGAACCGAGCGTAGTTTATAGAACCGCGTGAGATTATCAGATAAAAGTTACCCCGGGGATAACAGGTTGGTAGGGCCCGAGAGTCCATATCTACGGCCCTGTTCGACACCTCGATGTCGGCTCATCACATCCTGGGGCTGGAGAAGGTCCCAAGGGTTGGGCTGTTCGCCCATTAAAGTGGTACGTGAGCTGGGTTGAGTAAAACTTGAGCCCAGTTAAAACTGGCTAATAACGGTGAAACCCATTATTTATTGTGGTATAATAAAATAATGGGCAATACCGTGGGAAGACAATTTTTTACCTTAAAGTTTCAAAGAGAAGTAATTATAGGATGTCTTTTAGGAGATGGAAGATTAGAATGTCGATCAAAAGAAGGAAGCGCCAGATTAAGAATTCATCACGGATGGAAGCAAAAAGATCTTGTCTTTTGGAAATATAGGGTGCTGAAAAACATAGTTTCTTGTCCTCCAAGAAGAATAGTTTGTTGGAAGAATCCTAAAAATGGTGAAGATTACCATTCCTGGTATTTTCACACTCGAACACTTCTAGGATTGAGAGAAATTTATAAGATGTTTTATCCAGACGGAGCAAAGATTTTACCCCAGAATATTCTTGATTTGTTAACACCAGTAAGTTTAGCAGTTTGGCTTATGGATGATGGATGCAATGATAGAAATTCTCTTGTTCTCAATACTCATAATTTTTCAAGAATCGAGAATAAAAGATTACAAGAAGTTCTTAAAGTGAAATTTAATCTTGATTTTGGGATTAATAAAGATCGAGATAAATGGAGATTAAGGCTTTATAGCAATGATTTTCAAAAGATAATAGATTTGACAGAGCCATATATTATTCCATCAATAAAGTATAAAATTGTCCCCGTAGAGACTGAGTCCGTAAGAAGGACGAGGCAGTAGATAACCTACTGCAATACGCCAGTCCCATTAGATAATTTCAAAATCTATGGGAAAGATATAGTCCATGCTTATAGTAATATAAGAGTAAATATGTCAGACCGTCAAAAAAAGAACTTTAGATATCGAGTTCACACGGCGGCTTCCTGCTGTAAAGCAGGTTGAAAAACCGACTCATATCGGTGAAGTCCTTGTATCTTAACCTGTCGTGTACTAGGATAATACCGAGGGAAGTCGTAAATATTTTTTTATGGAGAATCTTCTAAAGGAAAAGAAAAATGTTTATTGACCCTGTAGAGACTTAGTGAAAAATTTTACTAGATTCTTTTCATTTTTGAGAAGGATAATACGTCGGTCCCCTTGAGATAGATATATATTTCATAGGGTGATGGTATAGTCCATTCCACTGGTAACAGTGGGTTTAGAATGCGTGAGACAGGTTGGTCCCTATCTACCGTAGGCGTTGAGTCTTGAGAGGAGTCATCCCTAGTACGAGAGGACCGGGATGAACTAACCTCTGGTGTACCAGCTGTTGCGCCAGCAGCACCGCTGGGTAGCTAAGTTGGGAAGGGATAAGCGCTGAAAGCATCTAAGTGCGAAGCCCACCTCAAGATTAGGACTCATAGACTCCTTGAAGACCACGAGGTTGATAGGCTCCAGGTGTAAGTCTAGTAATAGATTTAGCCGAGGAGTACTAATAAGTCATAAGTTTATTCCTCAAAGAATAGATACAGATTTTAGAAATCTTTTAAAAGGCATTTTGGTGGCGGCTATACTGGAGTTGTCCCACCTGTTCCCATTTCGAACACAGAAGTGAAATACTCCGAGGCCGATGATAGTAGGTTTTACCTGCGAAAGTAGGTAGCCGCCACCTGAGTGCCTTTTTTATTTTTTAAAGTCTTTCTTATATAATAAAGGTAAGTTTTTTATGAGGATTTCTAAGATTCAAAAAATTTTAATTATAGTTGCGGGAATTTTAGTTATAATTTCTTTAAATTTTTTTCAGACTCAAGTGAGAGAAGTTTTCTATTTTATTTCCTCTCCCATTCAAAAAATATTTTGGCAGGAAGGACAGAAGATTTCTGATTTTGGAGAAGTATTTTTAGAAATGAAAGATTTGGAGAAAAAAAATCAAGAATTTAAAACTAGAATAAAGCAACTTCAGTCTGAAGTTGCTTTTTTGAAAGAAAAAGAAAAAGAAAATGAAACTTTAAGAAAAGCCTTGGATATTGGGCTAGAAGAAGAATTTAATTTACAATTTGCACAAATCATTGAAAAAGACCCTTCAGAAGATTTTATTCTGATTAATAAAGGTTATAATCAGGGAATAGAAGAGGATTTTCCTGTTGTAACGGAAGGAAAAGTTTTATTTGGAAAAACCTTCCAAATTTATAACAATTTTTCAAAAGTTATGTTAATCTCCAATAAAGAAAGTGTTTTTGATGCTAAAATTCAAGATAAAGAGATTTCTGGAATAATTAAGGGTAAAGGAAACTTAAAGTTAATTTTTGATCTTATTCCTTTTGAAGTTGA
Source organism: uncultured Candidatus Saccharibacteria bacterium (assembly GCA_964507665.1). GTDB lineage: Bacteria > Patescibacteriota > Minisyncoccia > Minisyncoccales > CAYZYK01 > CAYZYK01. Next base: position 58,389 of record CAZDPT010000002.1, read on the forward strand.
GATTAAGAAAGGGGATGTTGTTGTAAGTTCGACACTAGGCAAGATTTTTCCGAGGGGGCTTTTAGTAGGAAAGATAGAGAAGATAATAAAAGAAGATATTAAGCCTTTTCAGAAAGCTGAAATTACTCCCTTTTTTGAACTCAAGGAGACAGAAAGTTTATTTATTATTAAACCTTAAATATGGGTTTAAAAAATTGGTTTAAGTTTTATTTAATATTAATTTTTGTATTTGTTATTATTCTAAACTTTCAGGAACTTTTACCCTTAAAAGAATTATACTTGTGGTTGAAAATTGGTCAGCAAGAGAGTTTATATCAACAGATAACACCAGAGCAGGGAACCGCAGGAAATGTTTTACAGAAACAGAAAACTGAAACAATTATTCATTTGGGTGAGTGGGATAAAAACTCACTAAATAATCTTATTAAGAATTCAAAGAAATATAATGTTTTTGGAGAAAGGATTGAATATATTTCCCAAAAATTTCTCAACACTTCATATAAGAAAAATACTTTAGTTGGAAAAAAAGATTTACCTGAGAAATTTGTTGTTAATTTAAAAAAAATTGATTGTTTTACTTTTTTGGATTATGTTTTGTCTCTTGGAATTGCAAATGATTTTGAGGATTTTTTCAAGAAACTTAAATCAGTAAGATACAACTCAGGGATAGTTAATTTTAAAAAAAGAAATCATTTTTTCAGCCAGTGGATTGATAATAATTCCAATTATTTTTCTTATATCCTCAAAGATCTTCAAAATTCAGTTTGCTTGATTAAAAAACTTAATCAGAAACAAAACGGAGAATACTGGGTTGAAGGAATTGCTCCATTTAGAGAAGAAATATGTTTCTTACCAAGGGAGATTATATTAGATAAAAGGTTTGATTTTGAATCTGGCGATATTGTTGGTTTTTATACTAATTTAAAGGGATTAGATGTTACCCATCTTGGGATTATATCCCTGCAGGATTCTGAGATATATTTGAGGCATGCTTCACAGAAAAAGAAAAAAGTGGTTGATGAAAAACTTAAATCATATTTAGAAAATAACCTCCAATACAGTGGTTTAATAATTGTAAGACCAATTTATTCTTCTTCATGAAAAAAGCTCTAATTTTAATTTTAACCCTTTATTTGTTAACCTTAATCCAGACTAGTTTTTTGGTTCATTTTAATATTTTAGGAGTTATTTTTAATCTGGTTTTAGTTTTTGTCTGTCTTTTAAGTTTTTTTGAAGGACCAACTCAAAGATGGGGATTTTTTGCTGCTGTTATAGGAGGGTTTTTTCTGGATATTTTTTCTACTTCTTTTATTGGAATTTCTATTTTTGTGTTAGTTCTGATAAGTTTTATTTTTAAAATTAGTTTATATATTTTAAAAGAAAGGCCAGAAAAACATCCCTTGATTTATTTTATTCCTCTCTTTATTTTTTCTGTTCTTCTTTACACTTTATCTCTAAACTTTATATCTTTTATTATTAAAAGTTCTTCTTTTCAAATTTCACCTATTTCTTTATTAGTTGAAATAACTCTTAATTTTTTACTTTCTTTAATCGGATTTTATTTCTTTAAGAAATTTAAACTTAAACTTAGGTAAAATGTATTAAAAATGAAAAAACCTTCTTCTCGAAGATATAAAATAAAAAGAAGCTACAAGGAAGACATTGAACCTCATGAAGTTTTTTTGGATAAACTTGCTAAGAAAAAAGAAGAGGAAACAGATATTTCGGAAAGAAAATTTGAGGTTCCAATCAGTGAAAAAATAACCAAAATTCTATTTTGGGTTTTTATTGCTGTGATTATACTCTTTTTTAGTAGAACTTTTTATTTCCAGGTAGTGAAAGGAGAATATTTTTCTAATATTAGTAAAGACAACAGAAGTAGAATTGAATTGATTACACCGAGAAGAGGTATAATTTATGATAGAAATTTAAAGCAACTTGTTTCAAATAAACCTGCCTTTGATTTAGTTTGTGACAAAAGAGATCTTTCAATCTCCCCTTTTGAAGGGGTGGAGGAGATTGAACAAATTGCTGAAATTATTAATAAAGATCCTCAAAGTCTGAAAGAACAAATTAAAGATTCAAAATCGTCTAAAGTTTTAATTCTAGAAAATATTTCCCATAAAAATCTTCTCCTACTTGAGACTAAAATAAATAATTTTTCTGGTTTTGAAATTGAAGAAAATACAACTAGAGAATACATTACAAATTTTGATTTTTCTCATTTATTAGGTTTCACTTCTAAGGTTAATAAACAAGAACTAGAAGAATTGAAGGAGTATTCAGTTACAGATTATATTGGTAAAAGTGGGGTTGAAAAATATTATGAAAAGTATTTACGAGGAGTTGCTGGTAAAATTGAAATAGAAAAAGATGCTTTTGAAAGAAAGAAGCTAGAGAAGGAAATAAGTTCAGCTGAACCTGGAAATAATCTTGTTCTTCATTTAGATTCTAACCTTCAGAAAAAACTTACAGAAGAGTTAAATGAAAGCTTGAATAGAGTAGGAGCAAAAAAGGGAGTAGCAGTTGCTTTAAACCCTCAAACTGGAGGAATTCTAAGTTTGGTTTCTTTACCTGCCTTTAATAATAATCTTTTAAGCCAGGGAGTTTCTCGAGAAAAACTAAGACAAATTCAAACAGATCCTCAAGAACCCTTTTTCAACCGAGTAACTTCAGGGGAATATGCTCCAGGTTCAACAATAAAACCTTTAATTGCAGCCGCGGGTTTAGAGGAGAATATAATTTTACCTTATCAAAAAATTAATTGTCAGGGAGTAATCTCTGTAAAGAATCCCTATTATCCTGAAATTAAACCAGAATTTTATTATTATCATGACTGGAAAACTCACGGCATCACTGATATGAGGAAAGCTATTGCTGAATCCTGTAATATCTATTTCTACCGATTGGGAGGTGGTTATAAAAGTTTTGAAGGATTGGGCGTTGAAAGAATTAAAAGATATTTGTCTCTTTTTGGTTGGGGTCAGAAAACAGGGATTGATCTTCCCGCTGAAAAAAAAGGTCTTATTCCAGATCCTGTCTGGAAAGAAAATTATTTTAAAGATCCTCAATTAAAAATCTGGCGAGTAGGGGACACCTATCATCTTTCAATCGGTCAAGGAAACATTTCAGCAACCCCTCTACAGATTACAGCAGCTTTCGGTGCTGTAGCCAATGGTGGCACTTTATATCAACCCCAAATTGTTCAGAAGATAATTGAAGGTTCTTTGGAAACAAAGAATACTACTTCCACAAATTCAATCGAAGTATTTAAAAAGACAAAGATAAAAGAAATAGACCCCAAAGTTATTAGAGAAGAATTCATTGACTCAGAAAACTTGAAAATAGTAAGAGAAGGAATGAGACAAGCAGTAACTTCTGGTTCTGGGGTTTTACTTAATTATTTACCAGTTCAAGCTGCAGCAAAAACTGGAACCGCAGAAACCTCAAAAGAAGAACATTATCACCATTGGGTTACAGTTTTTGCTCCTTATGAGAACCCAAAAATAGTTTTAACAATACTAATAGAAGATGTCAGGGGGTTACAATCTGCTACTTTACCTGTAGCCAAAGAGGTTTTAGATTGGTATTTTAAAAGATGAGATAAGTTTTTAATAATTATTTCTTGACAAAAAATTTTAATAGTGTAATTTAAAACTAGTTCCTGGAGATAACTTTTTTTTCAGACCAAAGGAGGGGAAATGGCAAGGATAAGATGTCCTTATTGCAGAAAATGTTTTTTTGTGGATGAAAGTTTGCTTGAAGAGGGTCCAGAAACTGTACTTCATTCAACCTGTCCTGAGTGTAAGAATAAAATTTCAATAAATGGTGAAAATGATCCAAAACACCTTCCCGGTCCTAAAGAATTTCAATTTTCTTCTGATTCTGAAGAAGAGGAGGGATTAAGAGGACTAAGAGTTCAAAAAGAGTGGTGATTATCTACTTTCTGAGGACCCGCAACTATGTTTGCGGGCTTTTTCTTTTGACCCAGAATAGAAAATAAAGTAAAATAAAGCATATGACAACCAAAAAGCAACTTAGAAAAACAAGATTAAAAAAACTTAAGGCTGTTAAAAAAGCCGGTCTTTCTGTATATCCTGGCAAAGTGAAGAGAACCCATACCATAAAGAAAGCCTTGGATAATTTTTCTGAGTTATTGGAGTCAAAAAAAGAAATAGTTTTAACAGGAAGAATTACAGCTCAGAGAGGTCACGGTCGAGCAACTTTTTTTGATATTAAAGATGGTACAGCAGAAATTCAAGGATTTTTAGGAGAAACTAGCTTGGGGCCTAAGGGTTATAAGTTTTTTGTGGATAATTTCGATATTGGAGACTTTATTGAAATTAAAGGAGTTTTGTTTAAAACCAAAAAAGGAGAAAAAACCCTTAAGGCTCGGGATTTTAAGATGCTAGCTAAAAGCTTATTGCTTTTGCCCGATAAATGGTATGGTTTGAAAGATATCGAAGCTAGATTTAGAAAGAGATACTTAGATTTAATTTTTAACAAGAAAGTCAAACAGAAATTTAAAACTAGAGCAAAAATTATAAAGGAAATTAGAAAGTTTTTGGAAAAAAAAGGCTTTCTGGAAGTTGAAACTCCAATTTTACAACCTATTTATGGTGGAGCTACAGCTCGACCTTTCAAAACTCATTTAAATGCCCTAGATTTAGACTTATATCTGAGAATTTCTCCAGAACTTTATTTAAAGAGATTATTAATTGGTGGATTTGAGAAAGTTTATGAGATTGGGAAATGTTTTCGTAATGAGGGAATGGATAAATCTCATAATCCAGATTTTACTATGCTTGAATTTTATCAAGCTTATTCAGACTACAAGGATTTAATGAAAATGACAGAGAAAATGTTTGAAACTTTACTTGAAAATATATTCGGTGAATTAAAGATTGAGTATAATGGTGAGAAAATAGACTTTGGGACCCCTTGGCCCAGAGTTGAATTTTCCTCGCTTTTGGCAAAACAGACTGATATAAAGTTAGAAGAGATTCATATTGATGCTCTCCGCAAGAAAGCTAAAAAACTTGGTATTACTCCAGAAAGAGGAGATACTAAAGCAAATCTGGCAGACAAAATTTACAAAAAATATTGTCAGCCAAAAATAGTTCAACCAACTTTTGTGATTCACCATCCTGCAGGTTCAGCTCCTTTAGCTAAAAAACTAGAAGATGATTCTTCAAAACTAGCTAGATTTCAATTGGTGGTAGCTGGTTTTGAAATAGTTAATGCTTTTTCTGAATTGAATGACCCGGTTGAGCAAAAGAAAAGGTTTCAAGAGCAAGAAAAAATTTTTAAAAAAGGATTTGATGAGGCCCAAAGAATGGACAAAGAATTTATTGAGGCTTTAGAATATGGTATGCCTCCTGCTGCTGGTTTTGGTATGGGGATAGATAGATTAACTGTTTTATTAACTGATTCTAATTCTATAAGAGAAGTTATATTATTTCCTACAATGAAACCAAAAGATAAATAATATTTTTATGTTGGATATAAATTTTATTAGAGAAAATAAAGAAAAAGTAAAAAAGGGATGTAAAAGTAAACAGTGTAATCCTGCTCTTGTTAGTAGGATTTTAGAGATAGATAAAAAGAGACGAGAACTTATCCAAAAATATGAAAAAATACAAGCAGAGAAAAATAAAGCTAATAAGAAAATCGTAAGAGCAGAAAAGAAAGAAAAGAAGAGAATAATAAAAGAAATGCAAAAAGTAGATAAAAAAGGAGATAAATTAAAGAAGAAACTCCAAAAAACTGAGGAAAAATTCAATAAATTGATGCTTGAGCTTCCAAATATTCCTTTTGATGATGTTCCCCAAGGGAAGGACGAATCAGATAATGTTGAAGTAAAAAAAGTAGGTGAGATCCCAAAATTTGATTTTGAACCAAAAGGTCATTTAAAAATAGGAGAAAATTTGAATTTAATTGATACAGAAAGAGCAGCCAAAATTTCTGGGGCCAGATTCGGATATTTAAAAAATGAAGCAGTTTTGCTTGAATTTGCTTTGATAAATTTTGCCTTTGAAACCCTGCTTAAAGAGGGCTTCACGCCAATTATTCCTCCGGTAATGATAAAACCGGAAATAGGGGAGGGTATGGGTTATCCTGAACAATTTGACGGAAAGGAGGCTTATTATATGAAAGAAGACAACCTCTATTTGGTTGGCACCTCAGAACAATCAATAGGCCCCCAGTATAAAGAAGAAATCTTAGAAGAAAAAAGTTTACCAAAAAGGTATTTGGGTTTTTCAACTTGTTTCCGTAGAGAGGCAGGAAGTTATGGTAAAGATACCAAGGGAATTTTAAGAGTCCACCAGTTCGATAAAGTAGAAATGTTCAGTTATGCTAAGCCTCAGGATTCAAAAAGAGAACACAAGTTTTTACTGTCTTTGGAGGAGAAACTGATGAAGTCTTTAAAAATTCCTTATCGGATAATTCAAATGTGTACAGGAGATTTAGCTAATCCTTCCGCTGCAACATATGATATTGAAAGTTGGATGCCATCTCAAGATCGTTACAGAGAAACTCACTCAACTTCAAACTGCACTAATTTTCAAGCAAGGAGATTGAATATTCGTTATCGTAGAGAAAAGGACAATAAGTTAGATTTTATTCATACCTTAAATGGAACTGCTTTTGCTATTGGCAGAACATTAATTGCTATTTTAGAAAACTATCAGAAGAAAGATGGAACCATAGAAATTCCTGAAGTTTTACAGAAATATGTTAGTTTTAAACAAATTTCTCCCAAGAACTAATAGAGATTTCCGGGGGTTCTGTCTCTATGAGTTCGGTAGAAAATAAAAATGAAAGAAAAAAAGATTGTAATCAATGGTTTAAAATCAAATTACAAAATCACAGGTTCAGGACCTGTTATTTTGATTTTGCATGGTTGGGGCAGGGGTTCTGATTCTTATATTTCTGTTCAAGAAAATTTGGCTGATTCAGGATATAAAGTAATTGTTCCTGATTTACCAGGTTTTGGAAAAACAGAACCTCCTGCTTCGGGTTGGGATGTTAGCGATTATGCAGAATGGGTAAATCGCTTTGTTTCTGCTTTGAACATTAGAAAATTTTATCTTCTAGCTCATTCTTTTGGTGGTAGAGTGGCTATAAAATTTGCAATCGTTTCTCCTCAAAAAGTATTACACCTAATTTTATACGAAGCGGCGGGAATAAAACACAAGAAAACTTTCTTTCAATCTTTACTTTTTTTAATTTCAAAGACAGGAAACATATTTTCTTTTTTACCTGGATTTTCTTTTTTAAAAAAATGTTATTATAAATTCATTGTCAGAAAAAAAGATTATTTTACAGCGAAAGGAACAATGAAACGAACCTTTTTAAAAGTTATTGAGGAAGATTTAACTCCTATATTAAGTAAGATTTCTGTCCCTACCTTTCTTATTTGGGGTGATAAGGATAAACAAACTCCTTTAAGTGATGGTTTTTTAATGGAAAAAGAAATTCCTAATTCTAAATTAAAAATTGTTCCAAATCGCGGTCATGCTTTCCATCATAAGGCTGCTGGTGAATTAACAGATATAATCTTAAAATTTTTAAAACAATGTTCTCAATCATAACTCTTTTTTGGTTTATCCGCACCTCAAAGATATTTCTTTTTTGGCTCTATTTTTGGCAATTGAAAGAGTATCACACAAAAAGATTATTTGCTCATTTTAGTACTCACAAAGGTAAAAAATTAATATTGGATCCTTTATTATTTCTAAAACTTGGGTTGGTAGCTGGTTTCTTTTTATCTGAGACAGTATTTTTTATTTTTCCTTTAATTTTATTCTTGCTTTATTTTACAGAAACTCTTTTCTTTTTGAGATCATTTTTTGGCAAAAAGATAAAAAGACCTGTTTTAACTAAAAAAACAGCAGTTATAATTTTTGTAGGATTTTTAATCCTATTTTGTTTTCCTCTGGTTTTGTTTCTTTTGGTTAAAAACTTGTTTTGGTTCTGTTTTGGTTTGTTGGTTTTTGATATTTTAACTCCAAAGATTACCTCAATTCTTGTTTTGTTTTTTCAACCCCTTGTTTTTATTTGGCAAAAAAGAATTTTAAAGAAGGCAGCCAAGAAAATATCTGAAAAAAAGAACCTTAAAGTTATAGGTATCACAGGCAGTTTTGGCAAGACTTCCACTAAAGAATTTTTAGCTACGGTTCTCTCTCAAAAATTTAATGTTTTAAAAACAAAAGAGCATCAGAACTCAGAGATAGGAATTGCTCGTTGTATCTTAGATGATTTAAAGGAAGAGCATGAAATTTTTGTTTGTGAAATTGGAGCTTACGATAAAGGTAAGATAAAAGAGGTTTCTGAAATAATTCAACCTCAAATTGGTATTTTAACGGGAATAAACCAACAGCATATAGCAACTTTTGGTTCTCAAAAAAATGTTATTGAAGCAAAATACGAACTCATTGAAAATTTACCAAAAAATGGAATAGCTTTCTTTAACGGAGAGAACAAATATTGTAGAGAACTTTTTGAGAAGACCAAAAAAAGAAAGAAATTATATAAATTCTCAGATGCAGAAGATATTGAAATTAGAAAAGAAAGTGTTTCTTTCAAGCATGATTCAATTAATTTTAAAGTAAATGTTTTAGGGAAAGGTATTCTTTTAAATATTTTAGGGGTCATTTCTATTGCTCAGGAGATGGGAATAAGCTTGAAGAAAATAGCAGAGGGATTCCAAAAAATTACCGAAGAACAATTAGGAACAACAATAAAAAAAACAAATAAGGGTCTGAATATTATTGATTCAAGTTATTCGGCTAACCCTACCGGAGTTTTGTCCCATTTGGAACATTTAAAATTATGGCAGGGAAAAAAAGTTATTGTTATGCCTTGCTTAATTGAACTAGGAGGAGAATCAAAGAAAATTCACCAGAAGATAGGGGAGAAGATAGGGAAGGTTTGTGATTCAGCCTATATCACAACCAAAGAAAGATTTGGACAAATTAAAAAAGCAGCCCTTAAAGCCGGTATGAATAAAAAAGAGATTCTATTTCTCTCAAATCCTTACAGAATCTTTGAGAAAATTAAAGTTTTTCGGGGAAAAGAAGACATAATACTTTTAGAGGGAAGAGTTTCCAATAAACTTCTTGATTTACTGAAATAAAAATGAGTTTTTTAAAGCCAATTTCAATATCTTTATCACCGAATACAGAAAAAGACGATATTTGGTTAGCTTTTAAATTGATTTTCCAACCCTGGAGGTGGAAAAAAGGAAGAGCAATTAAAAAATTAGAAGAAAGATTTAAAAAATATTTAAAAGCAAAACATAGTTTTTCTTTTAACAGTGGCAGGTCTGCTTTTTTGGCAATTTTAGAATCATTAGATTTAAATCAAGGCGATGAAGTTTTTCTTCAAGGTTTCACCTGTAATGCAGCTTCAAATCCTATAATCTGGGCTGGTTTTAAGCTTGTTTATGTAGATTGTAACAAAGATGATTTTAATATCGATCCTGAAAATTTAAGACTAAAAATAAATCGTCACAAAAATCAAGGTAAGAGACCTCGGGTAGTAGTAGTTCAGCATACTTTCGGTCAGCCAGCTGATATGGATAAGATTCTGAAAATCTGCAAAGAGAATAATTTAATTTTAATTGAAGATTGTGCTCATTCTTTAGGATCAAGTTATAAGGGAAAAAAGATTGGTACTTTCGGTAAAGCTTCTTTTTTTAGTTTTTCAAGGGATAAGGTAATATCATCTGTTTATGGTGGTATGGCTGTTACTGATGATAAGATTTTGGGTCAGAAAATTAGAAGATTACAACAGGAATGGAATCAACCCTCAATTTGTTGGATTCTACAGCAACTTTTTCATCCAGTTTTAATGAATTGGCTTATTTTGCCAACTTACCGGGTTCTTGGTAAATATCTTTTGGTTTTATTTCAGTGGTTAAGGATCTTATCTAAGGCTGTTCACTGGAAAGAGAAAAGAGCCAAAAAACCTTCCTATTTCCCCAAAGCATTACCTAATTCTTTGGCTGTTTTGGCTCAAAAACAATTTGAAAAATTGAATTACTTTAATGATCACAGAAAAAAAATAGCTAAATTTTATTTCAAAAACCTAAAAAAACCTTCTTTTGAATTACCAAAAAAATTTAAAGAAAGAAAACATATATTTTTGAGATTTACTGTAAAACACCTCCAGGCTCATAAAATTGTAAGGGAAGCTTGGGATAATAACTTATTAATAGGGGATTGGTACCAGACTCCAATTGCTCCAGATGATACGAAACTGGAGAAAGTATTATATAAGAAGGGTTCCTGTCCCATTGCCGAGGAGTTATCTCAAACCACCTTTAATCTACCAACTCATATTAATATTTCAGAGAAAGAAGCTCGGAAAATCATTAAGTTTTTAGAAACAACTGTCTCAGATATCTAAACCTCAAGATTAAGGTTTGATTTTGGTTGACAAATTAATATTTAAAGTTAGAATGATAAGTAGTCAACTTGCTCTTTAACAGAAGAGGGAAGAAATGTATTCTTTGATTGGAGGATGGGTGTTGTTTGGTGGAAGTATTTTATTTAGTGTACTTGTTGTATTATTGAAGATAGCAGGATTAACTGAAAAACTAGTACTATTGGAACCAAAAATAGTGGTAATAACTATGGTAGCTCTAGTAGTTGGATTTGTTCTTATTGGAAAGGGTGTTCTTTCGATCGCCTTGCCTTAATTCAATTTTATTGTTTCACCAGTTTTGTTTCAGGGAAAGGAGGAATAGATGATAGATCTTGATTCACCAAAGAGAAGAGTCCTGGAACGTGAACTTGGCATGATCAGAGTTGCTATAATCATTCATGTTTTAGTGAGTTCTTTTTGGATAATGGGAGTTATCTTTGCTTTTTTGTGGGGGGTTTTCAACCTAGTTTTTGTCTGTCAACAGAACCCTCAAATTACCGGTTGCTTTTTTGTAGTTTTATCTTGTATTGGATTTTTCCTTTATATTCGCTTCTCTGCTTGGTTAGTGGAGAAATTCCGAGAGACAACAAAAAAACTAGATTATATTTTACCGGAAGAAAAAGAAAAATGGAGGAAAATTCTCTAAGAAAATACAACAAGAGCTGTGGTCTAGGGACTACAGCTTTTTTATTTTCACAATTTCTCTTTTTTGTAACTATGATATGATAGTAAAAAGGTTTAAATTTCAATCGAGGCCATCAGGCGAGAAAATTTAAGGCGAGATGGCCTTTTTCTTTTAAATCAGAACTTATTTTATGTTAAAATAGAAAAATCATGTTAGATGAAATAAAAGAAATTGGAGATAAAAAAAAGTGGGAGAATTTTTTGATGGGTTGTGACCAAAAAACCTTTTTGGATTCTTGGAACTGGGGGAAATTTCAAAAAAAATTAGGAAACAAGATTTGGAGATTAGGTTTTTTTAAAGAAGGTCAACTAGAAGCTGTAGCTCTTATGGTAAAAATAGAAGCAAAAAGAGGTACATTTTTGTTTATTCCTCACGGACCTAATTTAAAAACTCCTAATAAAGAAACTAAAAAACAAGTTTTAGAAGTTTTAATAGAAAAGTTAAAAAGAATAGCGAAAAAAGAAAAAGTAAGTTTCATAAGATTTTCACCAATTTGGGGGAGAAAAAAAGAAAATATTAATATTTTTAAATCCTTAGAATTCAAAAAAGCCCCAATTCATATTCATCCTGAAGTTACTTGGGAACTTGATATTTCAAAAGAAGAGAAAGAGATTCTGATGGATATGCGCAAGAATACAAGGTATGAAATTAGAAAAGGTAAAAAAAACAAAGATTTAACTATAGAAAGAAGCAAAAAAGAGAAAGAAATTGAAGTTTTTAATAGTCTTTATGAGAAAACAGCAAAGAGGCATGATTTCGTTCCTTTTTCTCTCAGTTATTTAAAAAAAGAATATCAAAGTTTTGCTCCTGATAATCAAATTTTGACTTTTTATGCCAGATATAAAGGAGAGATTACCAGTTCCGCTATAATCGTTTTTTGGCAGAAGAGAGCTTTCTATCATCATGGGGCCTCAAATATGAAGTATCCTAAAGTGCCAAGTTCCAGATTGCTTCAGTGGGAGGTAATTCGGGAAGCAAAAAAGAGAGGTTGTGAACTTTATAACTTCTGGGGTATTGCTGATGTTCCACTCCGTGAAGTTAAAAAAAGAAAGCATCCCTGGGCAGGATTAACTATCTTTAAAAGAGGTTTTGGTGGTCAAAAAAAAGAGTACTTAAAAACTCAAGATTTAATTTTATCTTCAAAATACTGGCTAAATTATTTAATTGAGACAATAAGGAGAATAAGGAGAGGGCTTTAAAATAGTAAAATTTCAAGATGACAAAAAGAAGAAGAACCCCTCATAAAATAAAAAGAAAAAAAAGCATTTTCAGAAGACGTCTCTTTTGGTTTTTCTTATTATTTTTAATTATTATTTTGGTTTTCTCTTATTTCTTATTTTTTTCAGATAAGTTTTATGTTAAAAAAATAAAAGTTACAGGAAACGAAAAAATTGCAACAGAAGATATTAAAAAAATTGTTTCTGATAAATTAAGTCGTAATTTTTTTGATATAATTAAGACAAGAAGTATATTTTTAATTCCAGAAAAGGAAATAAGGAATAAAATTTTAAAAGATTATCCTAAAATTGGAAATGTTGAAATAAAAAGAAAGCTTTTTGACACTTTGATTCTGAAAATAGAAGAAAGAAAGCCTATGGCTCTTTTCTGTCAAGGAAATGAATGTTTTTTGATTGATAAAAATGGAGTAATTTTTGAGTCCTCAAAAACAACTCCCAAAGAGTTAGAAATTAGACTTTTCGAAAAGAGACAAAATTTATCTTTACCCAGGAAGATTATAACAAAGAAGATTTTAGGATTAATCTTAAAAATTGAAAAGAACCTTAAAGAAAAGTTTGATGTAACGACAAAAGAAGTATTTACTGACCAAAAAGAGAAATTAAACTTTAAAACAGTTCAAGGGTGGAAGATTTATTTTAATCTAGAGAAAGATATAGACTTACAGATAACTAAACTGAATTTATTACTTGAAAAAGAGATTTCTCCAGAAGAGAGAAAGATTTTAAATTACATTGATTTAAGATTTAGTAGGGTTTTTGTAAGCCCCCCTGAAGTTTTGTGAATTATTTGATTAACCCTTGACAAGGTTTTTTAAAGAGGTAAAATAAAAGTAGTATGCAAAAGATAAACCTAACCAATCTTGTAGTACTTCAAGTAGTAGCAGATAGTAATCTGCTTGGTTGGGTTTGTTAAGAAAAAAAATAAATAGAAAAAAAGCAAATCTGGCCGAGCAGAGCCAGATTTTTAAGTTTAAATCTACAAAAGTTCCTTAAAAACTAATTCTGTCCTAGGAGAACAGTCACCCAAACTACAGAAAAAGAACACTATCAGAGAGTAAAGGAGATAGGGCTCTGTAAACAGCAGAGTATCCGTGGCCATTTCCCATCATAGAAAAGCCGGTCTTTTGGAAAACACCTTCTTCCAGAAGACCCTCCTTTACTCTTAAACAAGGGGGCCAGACCAGGCCCCCTCTTTTTAGTTGACTTGACAAGAATTTTTTAATAAATATAATTAAATGAGGGTGAATTATCACTCTTGACCTCAGACTGCTAATTTTATATAATAGTTGTAGCTAACCTTCTCATATGAGACAAAAGAATAATTTTTGTCTGAGAAGAGATATTTTCGAATATGAAGTTAACTAATCGTCAACGAAAAATAATAAATGCAGTAGTTAAAGAATATGTTAAATCAGCTCATCCAGTAAGCTCTAAGCTGCTTAAAAAAAAGTATAAGTTTGAAGTTTCACCAGCAACCCTTAGAAATGAGATGAAAGAGTTAACTGATAAAGGTTATTTGTTCCAGCCACATACTTCTGCAGGAAGAGTTCCTGCTGATAAAAGTTATCGCTTTTTTGTAAATCATTTTTTGGAAAAAGAGTTCCAGAATAAAAAAAGAGAACAACCCAAAAAGAAAGAAGATGTTTTTGAAATGTCCCAGGAATTTGAGAAAGAAGTTAAAGATATTCATAAATTTGTTCGTACTCTTACTAAAAAATTAGCTCATTTTTCTTCAAGTTTAGCGATCTGTTATCTGCTAGAGGAAGAAATTATGTTAAGAGAGGGCTGGAATGAGATTTTCAAAGAGCCAGAATTTAAAAATTCTGATTTTTCCTCCCAGTTTATAGATATGGTAGATATTTTAGAGAAAAGTTTTGAAGATTTACCCTTCGAAAATGGAAGGTATGACAGAATTAAAATCTATATTGGAAAAGAGGTTCCTTTCTCTAAAAAATCAGAGTTTAGTGTGATTGTTTCTAGGTGTAGTTTCTCCAAGATTCAAGAAGGTTTTTTAACCCTTTTGGGTCCAAAGAGAATGGCTTATCCTAAAAATATTAGTTTAATGAATTCAGTGATAAAACTATTAGAAGAAAAAACAGAGTAGTTATGTCTGATAAAAAAAACAAAAAAGAATCAAAAGATGAAAAATCAAAACTAGAAAAAAAGATTGAGGAATTGAAGAAAGAAAACCAGGAGTATTTGGAAGGTTGGCAGAGAGCAAAAGCTGACTTCTTGAATTTTAAGAATAAAGAAGCAGAGAGAATTAAAGAAGTTATAGATTTTGCAAACCAAGAATTAATTCTGAAAATTTTACCTATTTTGGATAATCTTGATTTAGCTGAAAAAAACTTAACCAAGAAAGAGAAAAATAATGAATATATTAAAGGTATTTTACAAATTAAAAGACAATTTCAAGATATTTTAAAAGAAGAAGGTGTGGAGGAAATAAAAACGGAGGGTCAGAAATTTGATCCAAATTTTCATAAAGTAACAGAGCAAATTAAGAAGGACAATCTTTCTTCGGGCAAGATAGTGGAAGAAATTAAGAAAGGTTATACTTTAAACGGAAAAGTGATAAGACCCGCTGAAGTTAAAGTTGTAAAGTAATTAATATTAAAAATACTAAAAAGGTCATCTTTTATTCATCATTAACTTAATTATTGGGCTAAAAACCCATAATTAGAAGAATTTATGCCTATTGTACCATGGAGACCATTTCATGAACTAGAAAGATGGTTTGAGGATTGGCCTGAGCTTGAGGGTTTTCCCGAAAGACAGGTTCCTAGAATGGACATTTATGAGAAAAACAGCAATATTGTAGCTGAAGTTGAACTTCCTGGTGTTGATCCTAAAGATATTGATGTTGAAGTAAAAGACAATGTTTTGAGTATTGAGGCAAAGAAGAAGAAAGAAGAAAAGAAGAAAGAAAAAGGTTATTACAGGAGAGAATTGAGCAAAGGCTATTTTAGGAGAAGAGTAAGGTTGCCGGAAGGTGTGAAATCTGGGAAAACAACTGCTAATTATGAAGACGGAATTCTGAAAGTTATTGTTCCTAGAGAAAAACCCAAAAAGGAAAAGAAAGGCAAGAAGGTTAAAATTGAATCCAAATAATTTTCCTCAAACTGGTTTAGTTTTGAGTTGAATCTCCCTCTCTGAACTCTCTTTATGAGATTGCTATAAGAGTTTCAAGGGAGTTTGGAGTGGGTATTCAGTTCAAAATAATAAATACTTTAAGTAAAACTGTGATTATAAATCGTAAATGTAAAGATAAAACATTTTCGAGATAATAATCACCACAGAAAATGTCAAAAATTTTAGGTATTGATTTAGGAACCACTTTTTCTGCTATAGCTACAATGGAAGGGGGAAATCCAAAAATAATTGAGAATAAAGAAGGTAACAGAACAACACCTTCTGTTGTTGCTGTAAACAAGAAGGGGGAGAGATTGGTAGGTGTTGTAGCTAGAAGACAGGCAATTACTAATTCAGAAAACACCATATTTTCCATAAAGAGATTAATGGGAAGGAAGTTTTCTGATAAAGAAGTTAAAAAAGATATTAAAAATTTACCTTACCAAATTAGAAAATCACCGGATGGCAAAGGTATTCAAGTTAAAATGGGGGAAAAATGGTACAAACCTCCTGAAATTTCAGCAATGATTTTACAGAAATTAAAACAAGATGCTGAATCTAAATTAGGCGAAGAAATTAAAGAAGCCATCATTACTTGTCCTGCCTATTTTAATGATTCTCAAAGAAAAGCAACCAAGGTTGCAGGGGAAATAGCAGGGTTTAAAGTAAAAAGAGTTATTAACGAGCCAACTGCTGCAGCTTTAGCTTATGGTTTAACCAAAAAGAAAAACCAACAGATTTTGGTTTATGATTTTGGTGGTGGAACATTTGATGTTTCTATTCTAGATGTTTCAGAGGACACAGTTGAGGTTAAAGCAACTGGTGGTGACAGTCACCTGGGTGGAGATGATTTTGATCAAGAAGTTATGAACTGGATAGTTGATAAATTCAAGTCAGATGAAGGTATTGATTTATCAAAAGATAAATTAGCCTTACAGAGGATAAAAGAAGCTGCAGAAAAAGCTAAGATCGAACTATCTTCAAGTAAAGAAACAGAAATTAACCTTCCTTTTATTACTTCTGGTGAATCAGGACCCAAACACTTACTTTATAAGTTAACAAGAGCTCAACTTGAAAATTTAACCTCAAAATATATTGAAAAGTCATTCGATTTAGTTAAAAAGACACTCCAAGAGGCGGATCTTAAACCCGAAGATATTGAAGAGATTGTTCTAGTCGGTGGTCAAACTAGAATGCCTAAGATTCAACAAGAGGTTAAAGAGATATTTGGGAAAGAGGCAAATAAAGAAATAAACCCTGATGAGGTGGTGGCAATTGGTGCTGCAACTCAGGCTGGAATTTTACAAGGTGATATTAAAGATGTTCTTCTGTTGGATGTTACACCTTTAAGCTTAGGAATTGAGACTTTAGGTGGTGTCAACACAGTTTTAATTCCTAAAAATACTACTATTCCCACTTCTAAAAAACAAGTTTTCTCAACAGCAGCTGATAATCAAACCTCAGTTCAAATTAATGTTTTACAAGGGGAAAGGCCTGTGGCAGGAGATTGTAAGAGTTTAGGCAAATTTATTCTAGATGGTATCCCTCCTGCTCGGAGAGGTGTCCCTCAAATTGAAGTAAGCTTCGATATTAATGCTAATGGAATCTTAAATGTTTCAGCAAAAGATAAAGGGACAGGAAAGGAACAGTCAATTCGAATTGAAGGTTCCTCTGGTTTGTCGAAAGAAGAAATAGAAAAAATGAAAAAAGAAGCAGAGAAGCACGCAAGAGAAGATGAAAAGAAGAAAGAATTAATTGATGAAAGAAATAAAGCAGATACTTTGATTTACACCACAGAGAAAACTCTGAAAGAGTCAAAAGACAAAATAGATGAAGAAACTAGGAAACAAATAAAAGAAAAATTGAAAGTCTTGAAGGAAGTTAAAGATAAAGATAATATTGAGGAAATAAAAAGTAAAATTCAAGATCTATCCCAAATCGTTCAGAAAGTTGGAGCTGAAATTTATCAACAATCAGAGAAACAGAAACAAAAAGGAGCCCAGACAGACCAACAACAGAGTAAGAAGAAAGGAAGCAAAGAGAAAAAGAAAAGCAAAGATACAGAAGAAGGAGAGTATAAAGAAGAAGAATAACATCAACTTATTGAATTTTAATTTATGACAGAAGATTATTACAAAATCTTAGGAGTTTCTCGAAAGGCGTCTCCTGAAGAAATCAAAAAAGCCTATCGAAAATTAGCTCACAAACACCATCCTGATAAGGGAGGAGATGAAAAGGAATTCAAGAAGATTAATGAGGCTTATCAAGTTCTTTCAGATAAAAAGAAAAGAGCTCAATATGATAGATTTGGAAAAACCTTTGGGGGGAGTTCAGGTTTTGGAGGTGGAGATCCTTTTGGTTCAGCAGGTCAAACTTTCTCAGGAGCAGGTTTCGGATTTGGCTCCGATGATTTAGAAGATATATTAGAGCAACTAGGAGAATCTTTTGGATTTGGCAGAAGAAGAAAGAGACCAAAAGATAAAAATAGAGGAGAAGATATTAAAGTAGATTTAGAGATAAATCTTGAAGAGACACTAAAGGATCAAGAGAAAATAATTACTTTAAATAAATTAGTTGCTTGTTCTCGCTGTGAAGGAACTGGTGCAGAACCCGGAACAGAACTTAAAGAGTGTTTTTCCTGTAGGGGGACAGGAAGGGTCCGACAAATAAAAAGGACAATTTTTGGTTCCTTTACACGTCACACTACCTGTCCTGAATGTGGTGGTGAAGGTAGGAAACCCGAGAAATTTTGTAATGTTTGCTCGGGTGAGGGAAGAATAAAGAAAGAGCAAAAAATTAAAATTAATATTCCAGCAGGTATTGATTCAGATCAGATATTAAAGTTAAGAAATAAAGGGCAAGCTGGAAGAAGGGGCGGACCTCCAGGAGACTTATATATTAGGATTTCAATACGTGCTCATAAAGATTTTGAAAGAAAAGGTGATGATCTTTATCTTTCCTGTAATATTTCCTTTTCTGAAGCAGTTTTAGGTGATGAAATAGAGATTCCAACTCTTGAAGGAAAAAAAGTGTTATTAAAAATTCCAAAAAGTACAGAATCAGGTAAGACTTTAAGAATTTCAAACAAAGGAATTCCTCATTTTCAGAGAAGAGGAAGAGGAAATTTATATGTTAAATTAAATATAAAAACTCCTAAGAAATTGACTAAAAAACAGAAAGAACTTTTGGAGAGATTAAGACAACAAGGTCTTTAATTAACTGAAACCAACAAATCGATTAACTTCCACCGACCAAAACCGAGCAAAATCATCAGTAAAGTCCAATTGCAACCTCAGGTTGAATCACCTGAGGTATTGATTTTTCAGCAAAAATTAGATAAGATATATAAATGTATAATGCCCCCATAACTCAACTGGTAGAGTAGCGGCCTTTTAAGCCGTCGGTTTCCGTTCGAGTCGGAATGGGGGCACTTTTTTATGAGAGACCCATTGGTAATTAAAAAATGCAGAAGATTAAGGAAAAGAGGTTCACCTTTAGTGTAAGCAGGAAAAGAATATACAAAAAGATGATCAAAATATTACAGAAAGTTTCTAAAGACAATAAAAATTTTCCTCAAAATTGGTCATTACTACATCAATAGCAAATGAAATGTTCTAAAAACCATAGTTTAAAAAAGAAAACATTGGGAGCGGAGCAGCGTGATTTTGCTCTGTCTGTCAGAATTAAAAATTTATTCCCCCACAAATTCTGTTGTAAGGTTTTTATTTATAATGTAGAATGAAATAGTAGTATTAGCCGTCTATAATCTATGGAGAACCAAAAAAAATAAAAAGATTGGGAAACAAAAAATTCTTATCTTTATGAAATTAAAACATTATTCTTCTGAAAAACTTAAAAAGGAAATAAGGGAAATTATAGGAAAGTATTTAAACTTAAAAAAATATGAAGTTTTCTTTTTCGGTTCCCGGATAACCGAAGAGGGGAGAGAAAGGTCTGATATTGATGTGGGTATTGAAGGACCAAAAAAAATCTCAGGGGATCTAAAAGTGAAAATAGAAGAAGAAATAAAAGAAATTCCTACTCTCTATACAATTGATATTGTTGATTTTAAAGATGTCTCCTCTGATTTTTATAACGTAGCTCGTCAAAAGACAGAATCAATAAGTTAAATTGTCCAAATTATGACCAAGCTAAAAGCTGTTAGCAAACAATTTCAAAAGGCCCACAAGAGGCTTGAAGAAGCGTTGAGACAAGAAAAGAATGATATCGTGTGAGATTCAGCCATTCAAAGGTTTGAGTTTACTTTTGACCTTTGCTGGAAAACTATTAAGGCTTTTTTAGAAAAAGAAAAGGGCTTAACTTGTAGTTCTCCAAAAGGGTGTTTTAGAGAAGCTTACAAGCAAGGCCTTTTAGAATATGAGGAGGCCTGGATTGAAATGACCGATTCCCGTAATAAGACTGTTCATACTTATCATGAAGAAATGGCCGACAAAATTTATTCTCGGCTGCCTGACTATTTGAAACTTTTCGGGCAACTGAAGAAAAAGTTAAAATTTTAGTAAGTAGAGATTAATAATATGTTTCTACCATTACTTTTAATACTTTTAGGGTTGATATTTCTGTTGAAAAATCTTGGGATAATCACAGCCAGCACTTGGAGTGTTGTTTGGCCCTTAATTTTTGTTTTACTGGGCGCTTATCTTCTTTGGAAAAAGTATGAATGGACAAGATGGAAGGAAAGAATCTGGACTAAGTTAGAGGAGTAAACCCTAAAATAATACAAAAACCCCTTTTAAGGGTTTTTTGTATTTCAGACAGAGAGAGGTTGTTTCGGTAATTTAATTGTGATATATTTATTTAATGGATTTTAAATTTAAGAAAGAACCATTTTTATTTCTAATACTGCTTTTTATAACCCTGGGGGCAGGAATTGTTATAGGCAGACAAACCGTAAAATGTGAGGTTTGTCCTCCAGAGAACATCGATTTTTCTCTTTTTTGGAGGGCTTTTAATGTTTTGCAAGAGAAATTTGTAGCCCCACAAAAAATTGATATACAGAAAATAATTTATGGGGCAATTTCTGGAATGACAGAAACCCTGGATGACCCTTATACTGTTTTCTTTAATCCAAAAGAAACCGAGGAGTTTGAAAAAGCATTAGCTGGAGTATATGAAGGAGTTGGAATGGAGGTTGGAGTTAAAAAAGAACAGTTGACAGTAATAGCTCCTTTAAAGGGAACTCCTGCTCAAAAAGTAGGATTGAGGCCTGGAGATAAGATTTTGAAAGTTGATGGAAAAATAACTTCTGATTTATCTATTGAAAAAGCAGTTAATTTAATCAGAGGTCCTAAAGGGACAGAGGTAGTTTTAACTATTGCTCGTGAAAGTTGGGAGGAACCCAGAGATATTAGGATTAAGAGAGCAAAAATTAAAATTCCATCTTTGGAATGGGAATTTAAGAAGTCAAATATAGTCTATATTCAAATTTATCAATTTAATGAACCCTTGATTTCTGATTTTAAGAAAGCTAGTACTCAAATCTTATTCTCACCTGCTGAGAAAATAATTTTGGATCTTCGCAACAATCCTGGCGGTTATCTCCATACTGCCGTGGAGATTGCTGGTTGGTTTTTAGAAGAAGGTAAAATTGTAGTTATTGAAAATTTTGGAGACAAAGAAGAAAATGATACTTACAAAACTGATGGAAATGAAAAGTTTTCACAATATCCTATGGTAATTTTAATAAACGAAGGGTCTGCTTCAGCTTCTGAAATTTTAGCTGAAAGTTTAAGATATCATCGTGGTATAAAATTAATAGGTAAATCTTCATTTGGTAAAGGTTCAGTCCAGGAAGCTGTAAGATTAGATGACTCCTTGTTTAAATTAACTGTAGCTGAATGGTTAACTCCAAATGGTGAATCTATTTCAGAGCAGGGATTGGACCCAGACATAGAAGTTGAATTAACAGAACAGGATTATCAGCAAGGTAAAGATCCTCAGTTAGAGAAGGCGATTGAAGTTCTTCGGGGATTGTAAATTAAGTTGAGAAAATTTAAAATTTTTGTAATATATACTATAAAGAAAAAATATAAATTATGAAAGTTATCCTCCTAAAAGATGTAGAAAAAATAGGAAAAAGAGATGAGGTAATAGATGTTAAATCAGGTTTTGCCAGGAATTTTTTGTTTCCTAAAAAATTAGCAGAGCAAGCTACTTCCGAGAAATTGAAACAGTTAAAGAAACAAAAAAAAGAAAAGAAACGAAAAGAAGAAAGAGAATTAAAAAAGAATCAGAAATTAGCCTCTAGTTTAGATGGGTTGGAGGTTATTATATCTGTTAGAACGGGAGATGAAGGCCAACTTTACGAATCTGTAAACAAAGCTAAAATTCGAAGTAAATTAAAACAAATGGGTTTTAAAATTGAAAAAAAACAGATTAGTTTAAAGGAACCAATTAAAGAGACAGGAGAATTTCCAATCCAGGTAAAACTTGGTCATAATTTGGAGGCTGAAATTCTGTTAATTGTAGAGGAGGAAAAATAATTTACAGAAAATTAGCAAATATTAATTGATAAATAAGTATGAGTAGATATATTTTTGTTGCGGGCGGGGTGATGTCTGGAATTGGTAAGGGGGTAGCTACCGCCTCAATTGGAAGAATTTTAAAGAGTAAAGGATTTTCTGTTACAGCAATTAAGGTTGATCCTTATGTTAATGTTGATGCTGGTACTATGAATCCCATTGAACATGGGGAAGTTTTTGTAACTGATGACGGCACAGAGTGTGATCAGGACATAGGAAATTATGAAAGATTTTTGGGTCAAAATCTTACCACAGATAATTATATTACTACAGGTAGAGTTTATCGAGCAGTTATTAATCGGGAAAGAAACTTAGGATACAATGGGAGATGTGTGGAAGTAGTTCCTGATATTCCAAATGAAGTTATTTCCCGAATTAAAAAAGCAGGTAAAAAATTTAAAGCTGATTTTGTTTTGATTGAAATTGGAGGTACGGTAGGGGAGTATCAGAACCTTTTATTTTTGGAAGCAGCTAGAATGATGAAACTTGCTCAACCAAAGGATGTTCTTTTTATTTTAGTAACTTATTTACCTATCCCCGATACAATTGGGGAGATGAAGACAAAACCCACCCAGAATGCTACTCGAACTTTAAATGAGGCTGGAATTCAGGCTGATATAATTTTAGGTAGAGCTAACACACCCTTAGATGAACCAAGAAAAAGAAAGATATCTGTTTTTTGCAATGTAGCCAAAAAAGATACTATTTCAGCTCCTGATGTTGATTCTATTTATGAAATTCCTATAAACTTTGAAAAGGAAAATTTAGGAAACCAAATTTTAGAGAAGTTTAATTTAAGTTCTAAGAAGAATGATTTAAAAAAT
This sequence comes from uncultured Candidatus Saccharibacteria bacterium, assembly GCA_964507665.1. Taxonomy (GTDB): domain Bacteria; phylum Patescibacteriota; class Minisyncoccia; order Minisyncoccales; family CAYZYK01; genus CAYZYK01. The sequence continues at coordinate 81,241 of CAZDPT010000002.1, forward strand.
TGGCAAAAATTGGTTGATTCTATTCATTATCCCAAGAAAAAAGTTAAAATAGGAATGGTTGGAAAGTATTTTAAAACAGGTGAATTTACATTAATGGATTCCTATATCTCAGTAATTGAAGCTATAAATCACAGTTCCTATTCTTTTTCAGCTGAGCCAAAGGTTACTTGGCTTGATGCAGAGAAGTATGAGGAGAAGCCAAAAACCCTTCGGGAACTTGAAAAATTTGATGGGATAATAGTACCCGGAGGCTTTGGTAAAAGGGGATCGGAAGGTAAGATTAAAGCCATTCAGTATTGTCGGGAACAAAAGATTCCTTTTTTAGGACTTTGTTTTGGAATGCAGTTAGCTACCATAGAATTTGCTAGAAATGTTGCGGGGATAAAAAATGCTAGTTCTTCTGAATTCAAAAAGAATTGTAAAAATCCTGTTATTGACGTGATGGAAGAACAAAAAGATTTAATAAAAGAAAAAAAATATGGGGGAACAATGAGATTGGGAGCTTATGATTGTAAATTAACTGAAGCTACTTTGTCAAAGAAATTCTATGGTAAGTCAATGATTTCTGAAAGGCATCGTCACCGTTATGAATTTAACAATTCCTTTCGTGAAATTTTGAAAAAAAATGGTATAATAATAGCGGGGGTGAATCCTCAAAAAGATTTAGTTGAGATTATAGAGATAGAAAATCATCCCTTTTTTGTTGCTACTCAGTTTCATCCAGAATTCAAGTCTCGACCTCTCTCACCCCACCCTTTATTTCGAGGATTCATTAAAAAAGCCCTCCAAAGGGAGAGCTGAGAGATTCCTGGATATATTGCTGCTATTTATTCTACATTGACAACTTTAACTTTTCTTTGTTTTCCATCAAATCTTGTTTTTCTTTTGGTCGTGAACTGAATTGTTCCTTTTTTTAAAGCATAAAGAGTATCATCTGAACCTCGTTTTACATTTTTGCCGGGTAGAAATTTTGTACCTCGTTGGCGAACTATAATCATTCCAGGTTCTACTTTTTCTCCCCCGAATAATTTTATCCCTAACCGTTTGGATTCAGAGTCCCGACCCAACCTTGTTGTTCCTGTTGCTTTAGTCTTTGCCATAATTTATTTTAATAGTTAATCTTATTTGATTATATCAAGAATGTTATCAAAAATTAAGAAATTTGTCAAAGATAATAAAGGTAACATATTATTATTAATTTCAATAGTCTTAATTTCTTTGCTTTCTTTTGGAGTTGGGTTTCTTGCGGGTGTAAATCAGCAAAAAGAACCTTTAAGAATAAAAGAAAGTAAAATAGATTATGAGTAAAAATTCATCTTCTGAGATTCCCGAACATATTGTTTTATTTCCCGATGGTAATAGACGTTGGGCTAGAAAAAGAGATTTACCCACTCTCAAAGGGCATCAAAAGGGTTACAAAAATCTTATGGATTTTTGTGGTTGGTGCAAGAAGAAAGGAGTTAAAGTTTTAACTGCTTTTGGTTTCTCTACTGAAAATTGGAACAGACCAGAACAAGAAGTAAGTTATTTAATGGGCCTTTTTGAAAAAGGGCTCAGAGATCATATTAAAAAATACAAGAAGAAAAAAGTAGATAAAGAAAGAGAACTAAAAGTTAGAGTAATCGGCCAAAGAGAAAAGTTACCTGGATCTTTACAGAAAGCAATACAAGAAGTAGAAAATTTAACTGGGGATAATAAAAAACATCAATTAAATCTAGCTGTAAGTTATGGGGGAAGATGGGATATTTTACAAGCAGTCAGGAAAATAATCAAAGAAAAGATTCCTGCTAGCAAAATTAATCAGGAACTATTTGAAAAATATTTATCAACAGCAGGCATGCCTAACCCTGATTTAATTATTAGAGCAGGAGGGGAGAAACGTCTCTCTAACTTTGTTCTGTGGCAGGCAGCCTATTCTGAATTATATTTCTCTCCCAAACTTTGGCCAGCTTTCACAGAAAAGGATTTAGATAAGGCCCTGGAAGAATATGCTTCCCGCCAGAGGAGATTTGGTCATTAAGTTTTGAAATATTAATTGAAGATAATAGCCAGCCGAACTGTGGCTGGCTATTTTAGTTTTCAAACAGAACTAAAATGATAAGGTTGAAGAGGAGAAGGAAGTTTTTCTTTTTTCAGTTTTTCTGAGAACTCTGCAATAAATATTTTGATTTCTTCTTGAACTTCTCTGAAAGTCGAAAATTCTACTCTTTCTATTATTCCAGGGTGTCCTAACATAGGTTCTGAAACTCTGCCTTTTTCTGTTGCTTTCACTTCGTTTTCATAGATTATAATGATGGGGGTGGAAGCGTGAAAAGCAAGTTCAATATCAATACCAAGGTCAATAAAGGGAATTCCAGTATAGATAATAGCAAGAGAGGATTGAGAAACAGCACGTCGCTGCCTTTTTCTTATTTCTGAGGGTTCAGGATATGGCCTGTTTTTATGAGGACTGTTAACAAAAGAAGAAATATAAGGTTCAAATCCGTTTCGGAGGACAATTTCTCCTAATTCGTTATAGAGAAGTTGCATTCCTCTTCTTTGGGCGGGGTCTTTGGGTAATCCGCCGTTAATGAATATCATTATCATTTCCCTTTCTCCTTTCTGGGTTTGTAAAGGTGCTTGAATTAACTCTTTTGATTATTATATTATATCTTTCTCTGAAATATATGTCAAATAAGTTTTTAACAGTTTAAATTTAGGATAATTAAAAAGCTCCAATTAGAACCGATTGGAGCTTTGTTTGTATTAAATCTTTGTTATCGAACTAGTTTTTGTTATCCTTATCGGATTCGGGCATTTGAGTTAGTTTTTCTGCTTCTCGAGCTAATTCTCTACCTTTATCTGTTAATTTAATAGTTTGTTCTCCGTTTTTTTCTCCGGTGAATTCAATTAATCCTATTTTTTCCATAGCTCTGCTGGGTGAAATTATTTCATTTTTTTCTAGTTCGATTCCAAATTCTTCTGTGAGAATTTCTCTTAAAATGAAACCTAAAGTTGTAGCTTTTTCATAAACTTCATCATTGGTGCTGTCAGCGAACCTTATAGATATTTCAAATAATACGTTCAAAGCCATGTTATAAAAACCTAAAACTTCATCAGTCATTATTTCTCTGTCTTGCCAGTCAGGTGGGGTACTTTCAACTCTTTCGACTTCAATAGTGAATTTTTTCATAAAAGCGTTGAGAAGAGTAGATTCTTTGCCTATTCTTCTTTTCCATTTTTCAAAGAGCTCACGAAAAGTCATAGTATTCTCCTCCTCTGAGAATCCTACTTCTTATTTTAATTCATTTTTTTAAAAAATCAATTTTCTCTTGAATATTTATTTTAAAAAGGATAGAATATATTAATAATTAAAGGTTTTAATTTTTAAATAAAAAAATTATGATAAACTCCAATTTAAAGATGAAAAAAGGTCCCCGAGCTGTTCTTTTAATTTTAATTACTATCTTATTAATTTCTTCTGTAATTTGGGTAGTTGTTGATATTCAAAATAAAATAAGAGAGGGGAAATACATCGGCAAAGACGTTGTTCCAGCTAACACGATTACTGTTTCTGGGACAGGGGAGGTCTTTACTAAGCCTGATTTAGCTTTGATAACTTTCTCTGTTAAAAACGAAGCAAAGTCAGTTTCGGAGGCAATGACAGAGAATACAAAGAATATGAATAATGTTATTGGTTTTTTGAAAGAAAAAGGAATAGAAGAGAAAGACTTAAAGACTGTGACTTTTAATGTATATCCTCGTTATGAGTGGCACCAGATTACCAAAAATTATTCTTATCGACCAGAAGGAGAAAGAGTATTAGTGGGGTATGAAGTTATTCAATCTTTGGAAGTTAAAATTAGAGATATGGAAAAAATAGGTGAAATTATTGAAGGTGTTACCAAAAAAGGAGCTAACCTTGCTGGCAACCTACAATTCACTGTTGATAACCAAGATGAGTTCAAGAAACAGGCCAGAAAAGAGGCTATTAGGAAAGCTAAAGCAAAAGCTGAAGAATTAACTTCTCAATTGGGGGTAAAGTTAGGAAATGTTTCTAGTTTTCATGAAAATGTTGTTTTTCCGAGATATTTTGAAACACAAAAAGCAATTCCGGTTGAATCAGGTGGAGATTCAACTCCTCAAATTGAGACCGGAGAAAATGAAATTTCTGTAACAGTAACCATCACTTACGAGATTAATTAATATATTATGAAAAAAAATTCTTTAATCAGGACAATCTATCTTTATATCTTTTCTTTACTAGGATTGGTGCTTTTGGTAATAAGTGGGGTGCGTTTTTTGAATATGGGACTGAAGGCGTTTGTTTTTACTAAAGCAGAACAAGAACAAAGATTGAATTACAAACAACCTCCAGTTCCTCGTTCTGTTGAAAGACTTGAAGATCTCTCAGAGGAAGGTGCTGTTTCAGAAGAAACTATATCTAAAAAAGAGAAACAACAAATTGAACAATGGTTAACTGATTATCAACAATGGAAGGAAGAAAAAGAAAAGATTGATCCCATAACCTCAAGAAGACACAGGGAAGCTTCTTTAAATTTAGCTATGATTTTGATTGGTTTACCTTTGTATCTTTATCATTGGGGAGTAATTAAAAAGGAGACAAGAAGCAAAAAAGATAAAAAATACAACAAAAATTAATTTAGAAGTTTTTTGTTTGTTTATTTAAGAAGGTTGACAAATTATAAGTAATTGTTAAAGTAAGAATTAGCACCTTCATTTTTTGTTTTCTGGTTCTTCAAATACGGAGGAGGAAAATGCCGTCCGTTGAGTGTCCGGTTTGTGGTACCGCAGCTGAATGTTTTAGCCGTGAAGTAGGTAATGGTTATCATGAAACCTTTACTTTAGTTTGTAGTAATAAAGAATGCGGTTTCGTTAGCGAAAAAACAGTTAAGGGACCTGTGCGTTGTAATCCCAAGCCTCATTCTTATCCGGCTAAGTGCCCGTTTTGTGAAAAAAAATCTTTCGTTCATAAATCAACTCCCAGGGAGTATAGATCTTAACTTATTTTTTGGATAAAATAGATTTAACCGCCTTTTTGGGCGGTTTTCTTTTTTAATTTACTTGCATCTATTTTTTATAGATGATATAATATTCTCTTCCCGGTTTTTAGAAAAAAAAGAGTTTCAAAATCTATGACTAAAAAACCAATTGAGGAAATAAAAAAACAAGAGGAGAAATCAGAGGAACAACTGAAAAAGAAAGAGCAAGAATTTCAAACAGAGATAGAAAAAAGAAAGAGGTTCTGGCAAGAAAAGAAAGAAAATTTATTACAAAAATTTAAGAAGAAAGAAGGAAAAATTAAAGAAAATTTAAGAGAGGAACTAAAACAAATAGAGGATAAAGTTTCTTTTCAACATAAAAAGTCAGTACAAGAATTAAAAAGAAAAACTAAGGCTAATTTTGGTGTTTTTAAAAAAAAGATTTTAGATTTAATTTTAGAAGATAAAGCATGATTTTGAAAAGTAAAAAAATAGAGGTAATAGTCCCTAAGGATAAAGCAGATGATTTACTTGAAAAACTTCAGAACTTGCAAATAATTGAGGTTATTTCCTGTGGCAAAACACAAAAAGAAAATAATAAAGAATTTTTAAAAAAGAAAGAAAATTTGGACTCCAAAATTGCTGACTTAAATTTTACTAGAACCTTCTTAAATAATTTTAAAAAATCTTCAGGATTTCTTGAGGGTTTTTTGAATTTGAAGCCGAAATTTAGACTTTCTCACCTTCAAGAGTTCTCCCGAGATAATCAAATTAACGAGGCTATTCAAGAGTGTGCAAGCCTGGAACAAGAAATAAATAGTTTTAAATCTAAAAAACAAAAACTAGAGAGTAAAATTAATATTTTGGATAATTTTAGAGACTTAAGTTTGAGTTTTCCTGAAGAAAATTTAAATAATTTTTATTATAAAGCAGGAATTTTAGACAAAAAGAAGAAAGAAAGTTTTTTGGAAATTTTAAGAAAAGAGATTCCAGTTCTTTTTGTGGAGTGGTCAAACAAAAAGAGCAATCTTGGTTTTGGTTTGGTTTATCCTCAATCAAAAAACAAAAAAATAAAAGGTATTTTTAAAAAATTTGATGTAAAAGAGCAAGAAATTTTTTGGTCTGATTGTCCCTCAAAGGTAATTTCAAATTATGAAAAAAAGTTAGGTAAAATTAAAAAAGAAGTTAGGAATAGAGAAAAGCAAGCCCAAAAATTAACTAAGTTTATTCCAAAAATAAAAGCTTTAATTGATTTTTACACCTGGGAGAGAGATAAACAAAAATCTTTTATTTCTGGTGAAAAAACTAAGAGATACTTTTCTATTTCTGGATGGGTTCCCCAGAACTCTCTTTCTCTCTTGGAAGAGAAGGTAAAAGAAATAACTCCTCATTTTTTAATTAAACAAAAAGAGATTAAAAAAGGAGAGAAACCCCCTGTTATTATTGAGAACAAAAAAGCCAGTCAGCCCTTTGAATCAGTAACAAATGTTTATGGAGCTCCCAAGCATAGTGATCCTGATCCTACTCCTTTTTTAGCTCCCTTTTTTGCTTTATTTTTTGCTATGGCATTATCAGATGCAGGTTATGGTTTAGTTTTGTTTCTGGGAGGATTGGTAGCTAAAAAGTTTTTTAAGCAACTAAGTTTTAGAAAATTTTTTAACCTTTTAATTATTTCTGGTTTTCTTACTATTATTGCTGGAATTTTAACAGGAACTGTTTTTGGCACAGAGATCGCTGCTAATTATAGAATCCTTGATTCGGTAAAAAATCCTGTCAAAACAATGATTGTGACATTAGTTTTAGGAACTGTTCAGATTTTTGTTGGTTTAGTAATAGGTATGATTTGGAATATTAAACAATCTGGAATTAAACAAGGAATTTCAAGCAAGGGGGCCAATCTGGTTTTCTTTTTGGGATTAGGAGCATTTGTTTTAACCAATGAAACTTATTTTCTTTTTGGAGGTATTATTACTATGGTCTTTCTGAAAATATTATTCTCTGTGGAGAAAAAAGTGTTTTTGAAGATAGGAAAAGGAATTGCTTCTTTATATGATTTAGTTGGTTATTTTGGAGATATTATTTCTTATTCAAGAATTCTGGCTCTCGGGTTAGCCACTGGAATAATTGCTATGGTAGTTAATGTGGTTGCTTTTTTGTTTAAGGATATGATTCCTTTTGAAATTTTAGGGTGGGGGGTTGCTGTGGTGATATTAGTTGGAGGTCATATTTTTAATATTTTAATTAATAGTTTAGGTGCTTTTATTCATTCTGCAAGATTACAATTTGTTGAGTTTTTCCCAAAATTTATGGAAGGGGGAGGAAAATATCTTCACCCCCTTAGTAAACAAGGTCGATTTATTAAGATTATAAAGTAAATAATAAAAAACTATGGAAATTGGTATTTTATTAGCAATTTTAGGAGCAGGGGTTGCTGTTTCTCTGGCAGGTATCGGTTCTATAATTGGAGTAGGAATTGCAGGACAGGCAGCAGCAGGTCTTATTTCAGAAGAACCAGAGAAGTTCGGTAAAGCATTATTATTACAAGTACTTCCCGGGACTCAGGGAATTTACGGTTTTTTAGCTGCTATGATGGTTTTACAGAAGGTTGGTGCTTTTGGTGGTGATATAGTTAGAGTTAGTCCAGAAATAGGATGGCAGATTTTTCTGGCTTGTTTGCCTATTGCTCTGGCTGGTTTGTTTTCTGGAGCTTTTCAGGGCAGGGTGAGTGTGGCTGGTGTTTCTACCTTAGCTAAAAAAGAGGAGGCTGTGGGTAAAGCTATTATTCTTTCTGCTATGGTTGAAACTTATGCTGTTATTTCCCTTTTAGCAACCATTCTTATCCTCAACGCTACTACTATTGCTTGATAGATTTTTAATTAAATTAATTAACAAAAAAAGCTAATTAACACAATGGCTTTACAAGATTTAATCCAACAAATTAAATCTTCTACTAAAGAAGAAATAAGAGAGATGGAACAAAAAAAATCTTCTGAGATAAAGAAGATAGATAAGAAATTTCAGAGAGAATTAAAAAATTTAAAGAAAAGAAAAAAATCAGAATTTCAAAGAAAAAAAGAGGAATTCCTTGCTCGGGAAAAACAGAGAATAAAGCATGATTCTGAGATGAAATTGTTAGCTGAGAAAGAAAAAATATTTAATAAAGTTTTTTCTAGAGTAAAGAAAGATTTCCAAGAATTATCGGAAGAAAAAAGCAAGCAAATTTTAAAGACAGAAATTAAAAAAGCTTTACCTTTTTTGGAGAAAGATGCAGTTGTTTTTGTTCCTTCTTTAAAAAAGAGAACTGTAATGGAGATTTTGAAAGAAATTGGTGTGGACGATTTGGAAATAGAACAGAAAGAATTAGACTTCAAAGATGGGGTTTTAATTGAAAGCGAAAACCTTTCAATTAAAATTTCCTTAGAGGAAATTATTGATAATCTCTTTAAAGAGAAGAAAGCGGAATTATCTAAGATTCTTTTTGGGAATTAGCTTTTTGGGAGTAAAATATGAAATATATTTGTGCTATAACTTTTTTTAGAACAAGAGAGAAACAACTACCAGATCAAACAGATTTTGAAAGGATGATAGCTGGGGCTTATTTATCAAAATCTTTTTCTGTGTTGCAGGATACTCATTATGCTCCTTTTCTCAGTGATAAGAAAGCAGAGGAGTTTAAACAAGTTTTTGATGAAGAAAAAATTAGTTTTAAAAAAAACCTTCCCAAACTTGGAATTAAAGGGGATCTAATTGATTTTCTTTATCAAAGAGCAGATTTTTTTAATATTGGTTTGTATTTTAAAAAGGAACTTTTTAATGAAGGGTTTTCAGAAGAAGATTTTTTAAGAGAAGGCCTCTCTGACTTTGAGAAACTTAAGAGAAAATATCCAGAATTAGAGAATAAAGTTCAACAGCAAGATTTCGAAAACCCTTCTCAGTTGGATCAATTTTTAACTAAATTTTATTTTAATAAAACAATTGAATTAGCAAAAGAAAAAAAAGAAAAAGAAATTAAGCAATTTTTTGAAAATTACCTTAAAGTTTTAGAAAAATCTTACAAACTAACAAAAGAAAACAAAAGTAAGAAAAACTTGCTTTCTCTTGATAAAGTTAAAAAAAGATTAGATAAACTTGAAAAGGATTTCTTTCAGAGAGAAAAATGGAGGATAGAAGGTTTGGGTCCTATTCTAGCTTATTTTCTTAAGAAACGAAAAACAGAAAAGATTACCGAAGCTATTCTTGCTGGAAAACAAATTAATTTACAAAATCTTAGAATTAAAAAATTGATTAAAAATCTCCCTGTCCTGTTATAAATCTTTGTTTTGGAATAAAAATGGAAAAAAACAAAAAAGAAAACAATCAAAATAAAAAGATAGCTTTTGTTGCCCCCCAGCAATATGCAAAAAGTTTATCCCTTTTGGGATTTAAAACTTTTGAAGCAGATAGTGAACAAAAAGCAGAACAAACAATAGAAGATCTTAAAACAAAAGATTTTAGATTAATTTTTGTAAGCGGAGATATTTTCAGTAAAGAAATTCCAGGAGTGGTAGTTTTACCTGGAATGACCAAAAAGCCCGAAACAGATTTTTTACAGCAGATTATAAAAAAGGCGATTGGTAAAGAAATAAAATTAAGTTAAATTATTAATTTAAATTATGAAAAAAGGAAAGATAATAAAAGTCTCAGGACCTTTAATTGTAGCTGAAGGAATGGAAGGGGTTAAAAACTACGAAGTAGTTAAAGCCTCAAGATTTTCTCTTATCGGTGAGGTAATTGAACTTAATGAAGACAAAGCTTCAATTCAAGTTTATGAAGAGACTTCTGGGGTTGGTCCCGGAGAGCCAGTTTATGCTACAGGAAGTCAGTTATCTGTTGAATTAGGTCCTGGCTTGATAGGTTCCATTTATGATGGTATTCAAAGACCCTTAGAGTCGATCTCAAAAAAATCAGGTGATTTTATTAAAAGAGGAATCGAAGTCCCTGCTTTTTCTAAAACAAAAAAATGGAACTTTGAACCTATTTTAAAAAAGGGAGATAAAGTTCAAGCAGGAGATATTTTAGGTGAAGTTAAAGAAACTCCTCTGGTGACTCATAAAATCATGGTTCCACCACAAGTAAAATCAGGTCAGATTTTAGAAATAAAGCAAGGAAAGTTTACGGTCGAGGATGAAATAGCAAAATTGAAACAAGAAAATGGGGAAGTTCTTGAAATAAAGATGAGTCAAAAATGGCCTATTCGTCAACCCCGACCTGTCAAAAAGAAACTTTTACCTACTGAACCTTTGATTACGGGCCAGAGGGTTATCGATACTTTCTTTCCAATTGCTAAAGGTGGGGCAGGATGTGTTCCAGGGCCATTCGGTGCTGGAAAGTGTGTTGTAGGAGAAACGCCAGTTCTGTTAAAAACTGGTCAAATATTACCTATAAAAGAAATTTTTGAAAAATACGATAAAAAGGGTGAAAAAAGGAAAAATAAGGATGAAGAATATACAGTGTTAGATAAACCATTTGAAGTTTTAAGTTATAAAGAGGGTAAGATTTCTAATGGTAAAGTAACAGCCGTCTATAAAGGTAAGTCAGATTCTTTAATTAAAATAACAACCAAAACAGGAAGAGAACTGAGAATTACTCCAATTCATAAATTATTTAAACTTGATGACAATTTAGGATTAAAAGAAAAGCAAGCCCAATCTTTGAAAGAAGGAGACTATATTGCTATGCCCCGTGTTTTACCTTCTTTTGGAGAAGAGGTTCTTTTTGATGCTTATGAGATCTTTTCTGAATTCAGAGTTGTAGAGGATCAAGTTTTAAAAAGAGTGAAGAATAAGATTGAAGATTTAAGGAAGAAAATTGGTTCTTTAAAAAAACTAGCTGAGAAAATGAATGTTTCTTATGATGTTTTGATGGAATATTATCATAACAGAAACAAACCAACCCTTAATTTCGTTAAGAGATTATATCAGATAGAAGGAGAAGAACCTCCTCTTATCTCTCGGGTTAAAGGAGAAAGACAGAGTAAATCAACAAAAATACCTCAAACTTTCACTAAAGATATTGCTGAATTTCTGGGTTTAATATTTTCTGAAGGAAGTCTCAAGAAAAATAGTGTCTATTTTTACAACAATTGTAAGAAAACTCAAAAAAGATTTAATCTACTTTGTAAGAGAATTTTTGGCTTGATTCCAAAGAGAGAGATAGCAAATACTGTTGATTGTTCCTCTATTTTTAGTGTTGTTCTTGCTCATTTTCTTAAATATATAGGAATGCCAGAATACAAAAAATCAACCAAAATATCTTTGCCTGCTTTTTTGCTTTCTTCTAACTCTGAGAAAATTGGTGCTTTCTTGGGGGCTTATTTTGTGGGAGATGGTTCTTTTTCTAAAAAAAGGAACGCAATTGAAATATCAACTTCTAGTAGGGAAATGTCAACTGGTATATCTTATCTTCTTCAAAGATTAGGAATTCTTTACTCTCAGAAGAGTAGAGAAACAAAAGCAAATATTAATTATAGAATTAATATTTATGGCAAAGATAACGTCTCTGCCTTTTATAACCAGTCTAATTTACCTTATCCTAAATTTAGAAAACTTAAATCTTCTCTTAATAATTCTCCGGGTGATAATTTGGGGTCAAGATTTGATATTTTACCAATAAAATCTAATTTACTCCGAAAGATTTTTCAGAAAAAAGAAGGCTTTTGGAGTCTTTTAAGGAAACAGGGGATAGCAGCGTCAAATTATTTATCAGGCGGGGAGAATATAACGGTGAAAATGTTTCAGAAGATGATTAAGATTTTGGGTATTGATGAGTTAGAAAAATTTGCCTTCAATGATTTATCGCACATATTTTTTGATAAAATAGAATCTATTGAGGTTATTGAAGAGAAATTTGATGTTTATGATTTGGAAGTTGAAGAGTGTCATAATTTTATTGGTGGAAACGCTCCTTGTTTTTTCCATAATACAATTATCCAACATCAGATTTCAAAGTGGGCTGACGCTGATATTATTATTTTCATTGGTTGTGGGGAAAGAGGTAATGAAATGACAGATGTTTTAAAAGAATTTCCTGAGTTAAAAGATCCCAAGACGGGAAGACCTTTAATGGAGAGAACAATTTTAATAGCTAATACCTCAAATATGCCGGTTGCTGCAAGAGAAGCTTCAATTTATACTGGAATTACTTTAGGTGAGTATTTTCGAGATATGGGTTATAATGTTGCTTTGATGGCTGATTCAACCTCAAGGTGGGCTGAGGCCTTGAGAGAAATTTCAGGAAGATTGGAGGAGATGCCAGGGGAGGAAGGATATCCTGCTTATTTGGGATCTCGAACAGCATCTTTTTATGAGAGAGCAGGATATGTTGTTTGTGAAGGAAGGAAGGAAAGAAAGGGGTCTTTGACTGTTATTGGCTCTGTTTCACCACCTGGTGGTGATCTTTCAGAACCTGTAACCCAAAATACATTGAGAGTGAGTAAGGTTTTCTGGAGTTTGGATAAAGAACTAGCTCATGCTCGTCATTTTCCAGCTATTGACTGGCTATCTTCCTATTCTCTTTATCTTGATAATTTATCCTCCTATTTTAAATCAGATATTGGAGATGATTTTATTGAATTACGAGAAGAAGCGATGAGAATTTTAAATAAAGAAGCAGAACTTGAAGAAATTGTAAGATTAGTAGGATATGAAGGTTTATCTGGAAAAGATAAACTTTTTTTAGAAACAGCAAAATCAATCAGAGAGGACTTTCTTTTACAGAACGCCTTTGATGAAAGAGATACTTATACAAGATTGGAAAAACAATATGAAATATTGAAAGCTATTATAGAATTTCACAAGAAAGCACAGGGTTTACTTCAGAAAGGGAAGACAGTGGAGGAAATTTTAGAACTTGAACAAAAGAAAAAAATTCCAAAAATGAAATATCAAAAATAATTATTTTATTAAACTATGAAAGTTAAACATAAAGGATTAAAAGAAATAGCAGGACCCCTGGTTGTAGTTGAGGGAGTAAAAAAAGTTAAATACAACGAACTTGTTGAAATTGAACTCAAAGATGGTACTCGGAGGTTAGGTCAAGTTCTGGAAGCAGAGAAAGATAGAGCTTTAGTTCAAATGTTTCAGGAGACTAGAGGAATGGAATTGAAAAAAGCTAAAGCCGTGTTTTTAGGGAAAACAATGAATCTGGGAGTTAGTGAGAAAATGTTAGGAAGAATTTTTGATGGTTCAGGAAAACCAATTGACAATTATCCTCAACCTGTTCCAGAAAAAGAAGTTGATATTACCGGAGAGCCAATTAATCCCTATCGTAGAGAATACCCCAACAACTTTATTCAAACAGGTATTTCTGCGATTGATGGTTTAAACACTTTAGTTAGGGGTCAAAAATTACCTATATTTTCAGCTTCGGGCCTACCACATTCTCGTTTGGCAACCCAAATAGCAAGACAAGCTAAAGTTAAAGGTGAGTTCAGTGTTGTTTTCGGAGCTATGGGTATTACTTTTGAAGAAGCCCAGTTCTTTATTAAGGAATTTAAAGAAACAGGAGCTATTTTCAGAGCTGCCCTTTTTATTAACACAGCCGATGACCCTGTAATTGAAAGAATAACTTTACCACGAATAGCTTTAACTACCGCAGAATATCTAGCTTTCGAGAAAGGCAAGCATGTGTTGGTAATACTCACGGATATGACAAATTATTGTGAGGCTTTGAAAGAAGTTTCAGCAGCAAGAAAAGAGGTTCCAGGAAGAAGAGGATACCCAGGATACCTTTATACTGATCTTTCTACAATTTACGAGAGAGCAGGCCTTATTAAAGGAAAAAAAGGCTCTATAACTCAGATTCCTATTCTAACTATGCCCGAAGATGATATTACTCACCCCATTCCTGATCTTTCAGGATACATTACAGAAGGACAGATAATACTTTCTAAATCCTTACATCAGTCCGGTATTTATCCACCAATTGATGTTTTGAGTAGCCTTTCCCGCCTCAGAGACAAAGGAATAGGTGAGAAGAAAACAAGAGAGGACCATCCTGGTTTGGCTAATCAACTTTTTGCTTCTTATGCTCGAGGTCAGGAAGTGAAAGAATTAGCAGTAATTTTAGGTGAATCATCTCTTTCTGAGACAGACCAACTTTATCTTCGTTTTGCAGAAAAATTTGAGAAAAAATTCTTACAACAGGATATTTCAGACAACAGAACCATTGAGCAAACTCTTAATATTGGTTGGGATATTTTAAAAACATTACCAGAAGATGAACTAAAAAGAGTAAAAGAGGAAGATATTAAAAAATATCTTAAAAAATAATGAAAATTAAAGTTAATCCAACTCGCCAGGAATTATTGGAACTCAAAAAAAAGTTAGAAAGAGCAAAAACAGGTCATGACCTCCTGGAAGATAAATTAGAGAGTTTAATGCAGGAATTTTTAAATAAGATTAAAAAAATTAAGAATTTAAGGAAGAAAATTGAAAATAATGTTCCTCAACTTTATTATTCTTTCTTTGAGCTTCAGGCTACGTTGGGTCAGAAACAGCTCAGCAATCTTATATCCTCTGTTCCTAAATTGAAAGTAGATACTAGTCCAGAAAACATTGTCGGGGTAAAAACGGAGAGGTATAAAGCTCAAAACAAAGAAGAGGTTTTAAGTTACTCTTTTGGTTCAGAGATACCGGTGGGTTTTGTGAGTCAAATTCAAAAATCCTTAAAAGAAATTTTTAATGACCTTCTTCTTTATGCTTCCTTGGAACAGCAGGTAAGGGCTCTTGCTGATGAAATTACCACAACCAGAAGAAGGGTTAATGCCCTAGAATATGTTTTTATACCCCAAATGGAAGAGGGTAAAAAATATATTTCCCAGAAATTGGAAGAGAACGAGAGATTTACCAGGGCTCTTTTAATGAAACTTAAAGCTCAATTGATAGATTAAAGTCTGGATTGTTTTTTATAAGTTTTAAAAAAGAAAAGTCGCCAAGAGGGCGATTTTTTGATAAGATAAAATAATAATTAGAACTAAGTTATGAACTTTGAAGAAAGAGGAACAACTAAAGACGAATACGAAAGGATTGTGGGTCAAGTTTATCCAATTCTTTCAGATAAAATAAGTTCTGTTGTTGAGGAACAATATAGAGATTTCTTTAAGAAAATATTAGAGGTTGCAGAGCGTTCTTTAAGGTCACTCTTGTTTCGATGTAGAGAGTTTGATTTTTCAAAAAAGATTAGAGAAGATGATATTCAGTTTTGGTTAGAAAAGATTAGTTTAATCTTAATAAGTTATTCTTATTTCTGTGAAGTTTCAGTTAAAGAATGGTTTGGATTAAAAGAGATTTATTTAAAAGATATTCCCCTTGATTCTTTCTTTAGAAAATCTTTGAGTTATTACAATAAAATTTTTGATAAGAATCTATCCTGGGAAGAAATAAATTATTATGGATCAGGATACAGAGAGGCAATACAAAAAAGAGATTCTGTCAGTGAAAAGGAACTTCAGAAAATAATTGAGAAAGATTATAGAATTGCAGGTTCTGAACTTTTAGCTGGGATTTGGGGTCAAGACATTGATAAAGAGAAAGAAAGGGGTATGTTTTTAGGGAAATGGATAAAAGAAGCCTTTCGGAAGATGATTATTCCATATTTGGAGAAAATAACAGAGGCCAAAGAATCTTTTTCTAGGAGGAGAAATAAAAATTAATTTTTAATATATCAAAATATGTTTAATAAATTTAAACAATTAAATAAATTGAGAAAGTTTGCTAAAAGAGAAGAAAAAGTAGAAAAAGAAGGAGTTGAAGTTACAGTTAATGGAAAAATGCAGATAGAAGAGGTAAAATTAAATCCAGATTTAGATCAGAAAAAACAACAAAGATTATTGAAAGAATGTGCTAATGAAGCTATGAAAAAAATTCAGAGAAAAATAGCTACTGAAATGTTCTCTGGATAAGTTAATAAAAAATATGAGGTTAGAAACTTAAATTTAAAATGGAATTTGAAAAAGGAACCACTTCAATTTTATTACCTCTTTTTATTTCAACAATAATAATTGGGGCATTTTTTTCTAATTTTCTAGGAAATACTCCTTCTCTTGAAAACAATTCCAGTAAAGACTTTGAAATGCCAGAGGTTGTAAAATCTGTTTATTTAACTAGCTGGTCAGCTAGTACTGAAAGGTATATAAGAGAGATTATTGATTTAGCTGGGAGCACCGAAATTAACACAGTGGTAATAGATATTAAAGACTGGTCAGGTTTCATATCTTATGATACAGATGTAACTGAGGCAGTAGAATATGGAGCAGAAAGAATATTCATTAAAGATATTGAGAAATTGATTGAAAGATTTCACAGAAAGGAGATAGCTGTTATAGCCAGAATTGTTGTTTTTCAAGATTCAGTTTTAGCTGAAGCCAGACCAGAATTGGCAATTCAAAGTAAAGAAAAGATAGAAAAGAAAGAAAAGAAAGAAGAATTAAAACCAAGCAATCTTTTATGGAAAGATAACAAGGATTTGGCTTGGATTGATCCTGCCGCCCCAGAAGCTTGGGATTATAACACTGCTTTAGCTGAAGATGCCTTCAAGAGAGGTTTTGATGAGGTAAATTTTGATTATGTTCGTTTTCCTTCAGATGGAAATTTAAAAGATATGAGTTTTCCTGTTTTCAAAGAGAAAAACTCAAAACATTCTGTTATTAAAAAGTTTTTTGAAAATCTGAGGAGAAAACTACCTCAAAAAAGAATTTCTGTTGATTTGTTTGGTTTATCTACTGTAAATTACAGTGATTTGGGAGTGGGGCAGATTATTGAGGATGCTTTTTTGTATTTTGATTTTGTCTGTCCTATGGTTTATCCTTCACATTTTTCGGATGGTTTTGAAGGATATGAGAATCCAGCTCAGCATCCCTATCAAATAATTGATCATACCTTGAAAATTGCTAAATTAAGATTAAATCTTTTTAAGGAAAATTCAAATACAAAAGCGAAAATACGACCTTGGCTCCAAGATTTCAGTTTAGGCACAGAATATGATAAAGATAAAGTTAGAGCTCAAATAAAGGCTACTCAGAATGCTTTAGGGGAAGATTTCAGTGGTTTTATGCTATGGAGTTCAGAAAATATCTATACCAGAGAAGCTTTAGAGAAAGAAATTATTGAAGATAAAAAAGTTGAAAAGATTATTCGGGATATCGAAACTTCTGATTTTTCTCAAATAATTAATTTTTTAAAAGAAATAGTAGATTAGATTTTAAATTGAAATTTTCTTTCCATCATATCCGGTATAAATTTTTACTTTGTTCTTTTGGGACATTTTTTTTATTTTCTTTCTTGCTTTTTGGGTATTTTTGTAAAACCATTCTCCGAAATGAACAAGTAATATTTTATCTGTGTATTTTTTGAAAAGATTGATAAGATTAGGAACTCCGGTGTGTCCGTAAATTTGTCCTGTTTCTTTATCTCTTCTTACCATACCGCCTTTTTTAAGGAAACTTGCTTCTGTGATTACTATATCTAAGTTTTTGAATAAATGGTGGTGTTTTTTATTTATCCAAATCATATCTGCAGTATAAAGTATCTTTTTATTTCTTTTTTTAATAAGATAAGCTCTTGATTTTACTTTCTTGCTGTGGTGAGTTCGAAGAGGTGTAATTTCATAAGAGTTTAGTTTAAATTTATTTGGAACAAGATTTATATTTTTGTAATCTTTTTTTTCTGGAGCATAGACAGGAATATTGATCTTGGGTTTCTTTTTTTCTCTTACAAAAAAAGCATGGTCTGGGTGTAAATGAGTTATTAGAATATATTTAGGATTCTGTTTTAAAAATTCTTTTTCCCCAATATCCAAAAGTAGAGTCTCATTTATTAGTATACCCGAATGTTTTGAATGATAGGGAAGTGATGAGTCAATTTCTCCTCTAGTGCCTAATATTTTTATTTCCATACTGTTTCATTATATCTTTTTTGGTTTCTAAAGTTATCCACAGGTTGTTAGTGTCCAGGTTCAGATACATATGATACACCCTTAGGTTTGTAAAATGATAACATC
>CAZDPT010000003.1:0-72667 GCA_964507665.1 uncultured Candidatus Saccharibacteria bacterium
CTTCCTCTTCTTCTTCCTCTTCTTCTTCCTCTTCTTCTTCCTCTTCTTCTTCCTCCTCTTCTTCTTCCTCCTCTTCTTCTTCCTCCTCTTCTTCCTCTTCTTCTTCGCCCAATGGTTCTAAATACATTTGCCCGCTTCCATAACATAAACCACTAGTACTATTACACCCTTTACACCACTGAATATGAATTTCAGCCTCCGTACAGGGACCTGATGATTCTATCGCACAATTTGCTACTTGGACATTATCTCCATTTTCAGACGGAAGACATTGGCAAGGAGAGGTATAATAAGGAGGACAATCGCGAGTCCAGCCTATATGTCTCTCGTAATTACATCCATACTCTTCGCTACAACAATAATTCTCCACCCAAAGCTCGAGCTTACTACGACATATTGGAATTCTTCCGGAATCATCACACCAATATTCTTTTTGGTATATTCTTGAATAGTTTCCTTCACATCTTGGCATAAGCATTTCTGTACAAGAGCCAAATGGTCCTTCACAACACTCCTCTACAGGAAGAGACCAGAATATTCTTTCACAACAAGTTTCTCCTCCACAACAGTATTCTTCTTTAAATTTTCTCTTTATTGTTGAACCAACACAATGAAGTCCAAGGCTCGTTATCCCACCACATTCCAACCAATTTCGCCAATAGCAGTTTTCATAACAAATAGGTTCACCATCTCCTTCCCCATACTTACAACCCCTCTCACAATAATATCTTTGAGTAAGATAGCGATTTGAACATCTATAAGAGTCCTGCCAACCACTGTCCCCACAATCATCTATCACCTGTACTTCTGTCTCACTATCATCATAACAATAGTCATCCCGACAGCCCTGTTTACAATGATACCTTTTTTTTACAACATCTCTATCCTCTCCTGCAGCTCTTCCTCCCCCTTCTTCTAAGCCACATTGTGGCTCTCTCCAATCACTCACACAAGAACAGGATGGTTCCTGATCCCGTTCGCAAACACACATACAACAATCTACAAGTTCTACCCAACTAGAACCATGTTCCCAGAGCTTTCCATCACACCAAACCCACCATTCAATTTTCCCCTCCATTACATTGCCGCTACACCTAAAATCAGTCCATTCCATTTCGCCCCTACAAGTATAAAAATCTTCTTGAGCATTACTAAAATTCGGAATCAAAATCATTAAAAAAACAAAAACCAAACTAATTAATATTAGTTTATTGTTTCTACCTAAAATATTCTTAAACTTAAATAAATCCATTATCAATTTTAAAATTGGCTTAATAAAATTAAAAATTTATTACTTTTTTGTTCAAGTTCAATTTTTACTCAGGAGTTACAGGACCTACGCTCTCTTCCAAGGAAGGAAGTACTATAACAGACACTCCTTTTAATTCAGCACTTTCTGAAATATCCAATGTAATATTTGCATCTTCTCCCTCCTTAATATCTGTTAATTCAATTTCTTTTCTCTCAGGAAGCATAACTCCTGCCTCTGTTTCAGAAAAAGTTAGAGAAACAATTCTAGCTTCTTTAGAAATAGGAATATCCAAAGTTTCTTCTCCCTCTTGTAAAATAATAGTTCTGCCTGATATTCCTGTTACCTTCCCGGAAGCAGTAATAGAACTAATTACTGGAGATTGAGTAAGGTTTATTAAATCTGATGCTTTTCCTAGTCTAGGAGCTAGTCTCTGCTTTTGCAGAAAAAGACCTGCCATAAAACCTCCAACAACAAGTAATATTCCCATAATTAATATTAATAACAACGATAATAGTTTATTCATAATTAAATTATTAGATTAAAATTTATTTTTTGACCTTTAGTTAATATTTTCTATTAATACATTTTACATTATTTAAAATAAGTAATCAAAATTGATTATGTGAATAACTTGACTTTACAAATAATTTGACAAAAAAGATAAATTATTTATAATAAACAAGTCTCAAGAAAAATTTCTTGAGAGAAACTAGCTCTTTAACAGTAAAATAGGAGGTGGCAAGATGAAGGTCAAGAGGATTCTCTGGTATTTGTTAGTTTTTATTCTCGTTATTACTTCTCAAGCATCAGCTATAACAGGCGGGGTTGTTTACTGTAAGAACGGAAATGTTATTTATCAAAGTATCAAAGATGGCAAGGAAAGAAACTTAACTCCTGATTTAAGAGAAAACATTTCCGGGCCAGCAACCATTTCAGAAGATGGTAATTTGCTAGTTTGGTTCAATAAAAAAGAAAGAAAATTCTTCGGTAGAACACTCCCTAAGGGCAAAGTTTTTGCTCTGCCCACAGAAGAAGATGTTAAAGAGGAGAATGGCTGGGGAATTTGTGAAATTCCCTCTCGTCTTCCTTACGGAACAGAAGTAACAGAACTTTCTATTTCTCCAAAAAAGAATTGGTTAGCTTACATTACAGAAAAAGATAGTAGTTTAAATATTGTTCCTCTCACAGCTGAATTCCAGAGAGGCCATTGGGCAATAGAAGCTTGCCCTTTACATGTAGGGAAAGATCCTACAAGACCATCCACTAATGCTGTACCTGATAGATCTTTACTGGCCTGGGAAAAAGATAAAGAAATCCTAGCTTCCTTCAGAGAAAGAGGAGGAAGGCTGGATGATATTTATCTTTATGATGCAGTAATTCGTAAAAACAAGAGAGGCGCTCTAGTTGCACCTGTCCCAGGTTTCATACAACAACTAATTCCCGCTCCCCAGAAGTATAGAAATATAATAGAAATTGATAAAGACCGAATAGGAGCTCAATGGAGTGGAAAACCAGGAATATCTAGAATCACCGGTGGCTTGTACAAGTTCACATATTCTGTAGATATTTCTGTAAGAAAAAGAGACTGTGGAGGGCTTGCTTGGAAACCAGATAGAACTTTAACTTATCTTAGAGACGGTAAAATATACTCTATAAACGGAGACGTATTCAGAGGAATTCCAAAAATAAATGGAGATAATCTCCACTGGATTACTGATAATTCCTTTCTCTTCAGAGGTTATGATGGAGCTTTATATGGTTGGGAAAATAACAGGAGTAAAAAACTTCTAAATTCTGTCCCAGAAAAATTCTCTTATTGTTCCCGTTCTCTCTTTACAAGCGAAGTTATTCAAGGAAGAGATAAAGTACCTCGCGCAACTGAATTCTATATCGGAAGTATTAAAACAGAATGGTTAATTAGTGGTTTCGATTCCTATAAGAAAGAACTACACAATTGGGAAATCCGTATAGTAACAAAAGGGATAAAAAGACAATCTAAAATAGCATTTGCCCATTCTGATATTACTGATCTTGAAAATATTAGAAACCCGCTCAGTTACCAATATTACTTCTCTACTGATTCTTACGAAAAAGATCAAATAAGAGCTTCTAGAAAAGAACACGAATTAGGGTTACCTCTTGATCTTTCAATAGATCCCAGGGCTTGGGAAGACTGGGAACAGTTATCTCAAGAAGAACAAGAATCATTTTTGCGAGATTACAAGAGAAGAAAAAGTGAACTTAAAAAAGCAAAAAGAAATTTACCTACAGTTGCCCACAATAGAGTATTACTTTTCAGAATAGGAGATCAAGTAGCTGCGATTAAACCAGTAAGGATAATACTAAATGAAAAACAACCCTGGCAAAAAACAAAAATATATGCAGATAAAGAAGGAGAGAAAGTAATTGGTACAAGGTGGTGGCCAAATATTGAATATCTTATTTACGAATGGAAATATTGGAATAATCCTCCCCAAGAAAATGAAGAGTTGCTTCCTAGAAAAAAAGAGAGGAGCGTTCCTGACCAAATCAGAAAATCTCCTCTTTCTTCCAGAAGAACTTTTACCGCTTTCTTAGAAAAACCATTCTATATTGGTAGGATTAGAATTTCTTGGAATCTCTGTAATCAAAATAGTGTATATATTAGACCAGCAGAGAATTCCCAATTAGAATTTGCTCTAACTAAAAGAAAAAAAAGAGTCGAGGAAGGAAAAATATATTCAATGGAAGAACTTAAAAGAATAAAAGAAGGAAAAAGTTTCGAAGAAATGATTGAAGAAAAGAAGCTCGAAGAAATAGAAAATCCTTCAAGGTATAGATTTAGGAGGCTTCCTCCGTCCGGTGTAAAAGTATCATTAGGAGAAATAATAATACTGAGAAGATCTAACGAGTTTGCTGCAATCAGACCTTTGAAATTAGTAGGCGAAAAGAAAAAATCTTTCAAATGCTATAATGATGCTGGAGAATACATTAAAACCAAACAGGATACCGTTTGGGCGGGACTAGTTTACAGAGCAAGATACTGGTAAAGTAAAAGTTGGATTTACTATAAAGCCTCTATCACAAATTATAGAACCCTGTCGGATTACTCGACGGGGTTTTTTAATTCAAGAAAAATTTTGACAAAAGAAAATATTTTTCTTAAGATTATAAAATTAGTTTCTTCAAGAAATTGTTCCTTAAAAAAAAGAAAGGAGGTGCTCCCTAAAGATTATTTTCGGAAGATCTGGATCCTTTAAATGAAAGGAGATGAATGTCAGAAAAAAGAGAGACGGTGGTTGATTCTCTGTCTAAGATGTCACAAATTCTTCAGAATAAAGGAGCAGACCAGCTGTTGTTCTTACTGTAAAGCACCGTTGACACCAACAACGAAAGCAAGAAGAACAAAGACGGAAGGAAAGCTTTAAAGAAGCGAGGTAGAAATGAACGAAGGAAGAAGTCAGATTACCACAGAAGGCAAGAGAGTTGATCCCTCCATGGTTCCAGCATCGGAAAGATTTGTGACTTTTACAGGCTCTTTGATAAAAAACGCCCAAAGACACCCAGGCAAGAATGTAGTAGTTCTTGTCCCCCGCTCTCTCAGTGCTACAGAGCTGGAAAATACAAAGAGAATCATGGCTGCCGCTAATATTCAAGTGGAAGAAAACGGAGGAGCAAGCTGGTTTCTCTCTTTTCCTCCCTAGTGTTCCTTGAAAACCAAATAAATAAGCCCCTTTTGGGGGCTTTTTTTATTTAAAAACTCCGAAGACTTAAATTTTATTCTATTATTTTCTTAAGAAAGAAGGAGTTTCTTTATAAAAATCTCAATATCCTAATTTACTATTGAGAATTATCAATTAAATAGGGCTGGGAATATTTAGATATTTTTATTCTTCTCAATTTCACTTCTTTTATTTTTTTATTTTGAATTGTCACTTCCAACAATCCCCCAATTTCTGCTTCAGGAGTGTGCATATCAAATACGAAATTGCCCAGACTATAAACAATCCAACCATTCTTATATCTTTCAATCGGTTGAATAACATGAGGGTGATGCCCTACAATCAAATCTACTCCGCTATCTATAAGTTCTTTACCAAAAAAAACTTGATAAGGATTAGGTTCAAAAGAAAAGGGAGGATTTCCCCAATGAAAAGAAACAACCAGAATATCTACTTGTTTTCTTGCTCTTTTAATATCTTCTCTAATCTTATTAATCTCTTTTTTTTCCACTACAGCAACTCCCGATTTATCTCTACTTGGTTTCCAAGAAACATAGGCTCTATCATACTTTGGATAAGTATAAGCTAAGAATCCAATCTTTGTATCTTTTACTTTCTTAATCTTTAGGAAAAAAGCCTCTGTGTCATTAAAACCAGCTCCTACATACTCAATACCAGCTACTTCTAATCTTTTGAGGCAATCTTCCATTGCCTCTCTTCCATAATCTAGAATGTGATTATTAGCAACTGAAAGAATATCAAATCCCGCATACTTTAAACCTTCTATGGATTGGGGTTCTGCTTTTAAATATTCTCTAATAGGACCTGTCTTTTCAATCTTTCTTCCTTCTTTATCAGAAATTACATTTTCCAAATTACCAAATAAAATATCGGCTTTTTTCAAGTGATCTATAATTCTTAAAAAAGGAAACTTGTAATCTCCTCCTGCAATATTTTTTACCCTTAATTTCACTCCTCTGTCTAGTATGATATCTCCTACTGCCAAAAAAGTGATAGTAGAATTCTCTAGTTCTTTTTTAAAAAAAAGAGTTTCCTCTCCTAAAAAAACATCAGCTAGAAAGATAAAAACTACCACCCCCAATAAAAAAATAATTAAAAATGAAATTAAATAATTTTTCATTTCTTCTTTTCAAATTCATTAAAAATTTCTTGTAATGGTTTCTCTGAAATTGAAAAAGAGAAATCATCTTCTATTTCATTTATTATTCCCAGATAACCATTTACAGCATGAGCCACAGTCGCTGTTCTAACAAATTTATTCTTATCGTTCCAAAATGCACCTCCAATTGCTCTTTTTGGGTTTGGAAGAAAAAAAGAATTTTCTTCTGAATAAGTGTTTTGGATAATCCACCTACTAGCCTTTATTACAGCATTTTTATATTTCTTACAATTATCTTTATTTTCTTCTTTGCAAAAATTATATATCTCTGACATTACCTCACTTATCCATCCATTACCACTAGTTGTATATGCGTTTTGCCAACGACCATGATAGAAGATATCGTTTGGATTACTTATTTGCCTCCTTACAAGTTCGTTGCTACATTTAAATACAAGTTCTTTGTAGTCTTCTTTTTTACTTATTTTATAAAAATCTAGTAATGACATTACTACCCACGAACTTGAAATAGGATTTCTCATCCGATAATCATCTCCAAGATAACAACCACTTTTTTCAACTTCTTGAATGAAGTTCTCTGCAATCTTTTCAGCAGCGTTATAATATGATTCTTTGGGAATAATTTCATAAATTCTAGAAAGCGCAGAAAGAACCTGTCCGTTATAAAGAAGAG
Organism: uncultured Candidatus Saccharibacteria bacterium; assembly: GCA_964507665.1. Lineage (GTDB taxonomy): Bacteria > Patescibacteriota > Minisyncoccia > Minisyncoccales > CAYZYK01 > CAYZYK01. Next base: position 6,768 of record CAZDPT010000003.1, read on the forward strand.
AGTATTTTGTAGAATGTACCCATTTCTTGCCTGTATATCTTTTATAAGAAATCATCTCTCCGTCTTCTTCCTGCATGGTCAATAGCCAATCAGCTCCTAATTCAGCTGCTTTTAAATACTTTAAGTTATTACTTAATTTATATAATTCCAACAAGGTAAAGATAGTCTTTGATGTTGTTCCTACCGGAAATTTCTTTTCTTTCTCGTTATTACCTAAATAATAAGAATAGTAGAATCCCCCATATGTTTTGCTTCCTTCCTTCTTATTTTGCATTAAAAGAATAAATTCGCTGGAATCATATATTTGATTCAAAAGCTCTTCGTCTTTATCTAGACGATAAATTTTAAGAAGAGTATAAAGAAGAGAAGATGTATATATTGTGTGTAATCTATTCTCGAAAGAATCAGTTAAAGTATAATAATATTTATGAGCTCCTTTTTTTTCTGAATCTATCATTCTGAGCAAGTATTCTTTTCCTTGTTCAATTTTCTCGCGGATTAATTTTTTATCTAAACCACGAACTACAACTAAATCACCAATAAGTTCTTTGCCTTCTTTATTATATTCAATAAAAGAAAAGGGTTGCTTGTTAGGAGAATAAAATGAAACTAAGAATCTTGCTTCTTTAATGTTTTCTTTATCTAGGTTTTTATTTTTTTTAATCGCATTCAGTGTTGCCTCTTCCAATGCTAAAGGTAAGGTTTCTCTCTTTCCTTCTCCTCTTCCTTTTATCTCTCCTTGATGATATATATTTATAAAGAGATGCCAATTCCCTTCTATCTTCAATTCTTGGGGAATTTCAAAGGGTTGATTATTAAAATAATTTCCAGTAATTTCTCTTATAAATCTCAAAGTTGAATTTCTAAAAATATCATTAGTTAATTTCGAAGTTAAATTTTTAGAAATAGAAATATCTTTCTCAAATAAAAATATTCTAAAACCAAACCAAGAAACTATTGCAATTGTTAATACAGTAATTATTAAGATTACAAAAGCTATTTTTCTATTTTTCTTCATAAAATGAAATATATCATTTCTTAAAAAATTTTAAAAGTTATTCAAAGAAAGATCAATAAATAATAAGCTTTATATTAATTTAAAAGATTTCCTATGAATAAAACAAGTGTTGTATTTTTTTATCATCTTCCGGTGTAATTTCGTTCCATAACCTTTGTGTTTGTTAAAATTATATTCAGGGTGTTTTTTATGATAACGAATCATCGTTTTGTCCCTTTCTACTTTAGCTACAATTCCCGCTACCACACAAGAGAAAATTTTCTCATCACCTCTAATAATCAACTTATGATTATTTTGTTTAAGCTTTTTATTTCCTAAAAATTTACCGTCTATTAATAAAAAAATAGGGTTACTTTTATTAAATTTTCTTAGAGCTCTCAACATTGCTAATTCTGCTGCCGCTTTTATATTAATTTTATCAATTGTATTTTGAAAAACTTTAGCAATCTTATACTCCACTCCAGGATTCTCTTTTATTTTTCTATAAATCTGTTTTCTTTTTTTTGAAGTAATCTTTTTAGAGTCTCTCAAAACCAAATTAAGTTTTTTAAGTTGAACTCTTTCATTTTGTTTTAAAAAAACAGCTGCAGCAACTACCGGTCCTGCCAGAGAACCTCTCCCTGATTCGTCCAATCCAAAAACTTTAGAGTATCCCTTTTTCCATAATTTTTTTTCTTGTTCTAAATTAATTCGCATTAAACTATCTTATCAGAAAAAATATCTTATAGAAAATAGGGTTTTATAAGGAATTAGATACTTTATTTTTTTAGATTTTTATTTTATACTATTATAATAATTTGTCAATTTTATCATAATAAATCAGTTATTCCTTTAATTTAAAACAGGCCAGTTCTAACAAACCTCAGTCAGTTTTAAAAACTGTGTTTCTAAAATAAAATGAAATTTACTCATTTACATGCTCACAGCCACTACTCTCTTTTAGATGGCTTATCAAAAATTGATGAGCTTTTAGATTATGTGAAAGAAAAAGGTATGGATTCTGTTGCTTTAACTGACCATGGAGTTTTGTATGGGGTTGTAGAATTTTATAAAAAAGCAAAAAAAAGAGGTATAAAACCAATTATAGGTTCAGAGCTCTATCAGGCTTTTGAAAGAATGCATCTTAAAAGACCAAATATTGACAACAAAAGATATCACTTAGTAGTGCTTGCAAAAAATGAAAAAGGTTACAAAAACTTAGTTCATCTTGTAAGTCAATCTCACCTTAAAGGATTCTATTACAAACCAAGAATTGATGAAAAACTTCTAAAAAAACACGCAGAAGGCCTTATTGGTCTTTCTGCTTGTCTGGAAGGAAAAATTCCCCAGTTAATTTTAGCTGGGAAAACAAAAGAGGCAAAAACTCAGGCTAAAAAATATCAGGAAATTTTTGGTAAAGGAAATTTTTATCTCGAAATCCAAGATCATCCTAATATCAAAGAACAAAAAAAGATAAATAAAGCGCTAATTAAATTTTCTAAAAAACTAGATATTCCATTAGTTGCCACAAATGATTCCCATTATCTTAAACCGGAAGATGCTAAAATACAGGATATTTTAATGTTAATAAATACAGGTGCGGATCCTAATGATCCAGAGAGATTAACAATGCAAGCGGATGATTTCTCTCTTCGAACCCCAGAGCAGATGAAAAAATCTTTCAAAAATGTTCCTGAAGCTCTCCAAAATACTCAAAAAATAGCAGAAAAATGTAATTTTAGCTTTAAATTGGGAGAAGTTAAATTACCTCATTTTGAGGTTCCGAATAATAAAAGTTCAAACCAATATTTAGAAGAGCTTTGTAAAGAAGGATTAAAAAAACGCTATGGTGAAAACCCAAAAAAAGAAGTTAAGGAAAGATTAAAATATGAACTTTCTGCAATAAAAGATCTTGGTTTTTCTTCCTATTTTTTAATTGTTCAAGATTTTGTAAATTGGGCTAAAGAAAACCATATCGTGGTGGGTCCTGGCAGAGGTTCTGCAGCAGGTTCTCTAGTATCTTATCTGTTGAATATAACCGATGTCGATCCTATAAAATATAATCTCTTATTTGAGAGGTTTTTAAATCCTGGAAGAAAAGGTTCTCTGCCAGATATTGATCTTGATTTCACTGATAGAAGAAGGGATGAGGTTATTGAATATGTCTCCCAGAAGTACGGCAAAGACAAAGTAGCTCAAATTATAACTTTCGGAACCATGAAAGCACGCGCTGTAATACGGGATGCAGGTAGAGCTATGAGCTATTCATATAATTATTGTGATAAAATTGCCAAAATGATACCTTTTGGCTTTGATTTGGAAAAAGCACTAAAGAAAGTACCCGAATTTAAGCAAATTTATGATACAGACCAGAAGGCAGAAAGATTAATCGAAATTGCTAAAAAATTAGAGGGAAGAGTCCGTCATGCTTCAACTCATGCCTGTGGAGTTGTTATCTCAAAAGAACCTTTACAGAATTCAGTCCCCCTACAACACCCCCCACAATCAGATAAAGAGATTGTAACCCAATATGAAATGCATGCCATCGAAGATTTAGGACTTTTAAAAATGGATCTTTTAGGTCTTAAAAATTTAACTATAATTGAAGATTGTCTAGCCCGAATCTATGAAGTCCAAGGAAAATCAATTGATATTGGAGATATTCCTTTAGATGACAAAAAAGCTTTCGGTCTTTTACAAAGAGGTGAAACAACAGGAGTTTTTCAAATGGAATCAGGAGGCTTCAGAAGATACCTTAAACAATTAAAACCCACCTGTTTTGAAGATATCACAGCTATGGTAGCTTTGTACCGTCCAGGCCCCATCTCTCTTATTCCAGACTATATCAAGAGAAAAAACAAAAAGAAGAAAGTAAAGTATTTACATCCCAAACTGAAACCAATCTTAGAATCAACTTATGGAATAATGGTCTATCAGGAACAATTAATGGAAATTGCCCAGAAACTAGCAGGTTTTTCTTTGTCTGAAGCAGACATTCTAAGAAAAGCAGTTGGAAAGAAAATCAAAAGTTTACTTATTTCCCAAAAAGAAAAATTTATTAACGGAATGATTGAAAATAAATTTAAAAGGCAGACTGCTGAAAAAATCTGGGAATGGATTTTGCCTTTTGCTCAATACGGATTTAATAAAAGTCATAGTACCTCCTATGGAATGATAGCTTACCAAACAGCTTACCTTAAAGCCCATTTTCCTATTGAATTTATGGCAGCTCTTTTAACATCAGAAAAATCAGATATTGATAGAATATCAATTTTGATAAAAGAGTGTGAAAAAATGGAAATTGAAGTTTTACCACCAGATATTAATGAAAGTTTTAGAAATTTCTCAGTAGTTCCCAAAGAGAAAAAAATTAGATTCGGGCTTTTGGCTATAAAAAATGTCGGTAAAAACACCGTAGAGACAATAATATCAAAAAGAAAAAAGGGGGGGGATTTTAAATCTATCTACAACTTTATCTCTCGAATTAATTCCCAAAGCTTAAACAAAAGATCTTTGGAAAGTTTAATTAAAACAGGAGCATTTGATAAGTTAGAGGAAAGAAATAAATTATTATTTAATCTGGAAACAATTTTAGAAGCAAACAGAGAAATTAGGAAAAATAAAAATAATGGTCAGGTGAGTCTTTTTAAAAAGTCTTCTAGTTTCCAGCCTTCCTTAAAATTAAAAAATCCTCCTAAACCAGCTTCAGAATCAGAAAAGACAAAATGGGAAAAACAACTACTAGGACTCTATATTTCTTCTCATCCTCTTGAAAACTACGAAAAGATATTAAATAAAAAATCTTTATCTTTAAAAGAAATTAACAAAAACTTGGTCGGAAAGAATGTAAAGATAGGAGGAATTATTTCAAATACCAAAAGAATTCTAACCAAAAAAGGAAACCCAATGCTATTCTTAACTTTAGAGGATCTTACAGATAGAATTGAAGTTATAGTTTTTCCTTCTGCTCTACAAAAAAACGCTGATCTTTTTCAAGAAGAAAATATTGTATTGATTAAAGGAAAAGTTAATAATAGAGATGGCTCTCCTAAAATAATCTGTAATGAAATTCAAAAAATAGTTGAGGAAAGTTAAAATAAGTAATAGAACAAAACTATGAAAATAGAAACAATAAGGCATTCTCTATCTCATATACTAGCTTCAGCAGTTCAAAAACTTTATCCTAAAGTAAAATTTGGGATAGGTCCTGCTATTGAAAACGGCTTCTATTATGATTTTGACTTAAATCAGAAGATAACACCAGAAGACTTACCAAAAATAGAAAAAGAAATGAAAAAAATAATTGAAAAAGGAACTAGTTTTAAAAAGAAAGAAATTTCCGAAAAAGAAGCAAATAAAATATTTAAAGAACAACCTTACAAATTAGATTTAATTAAAGAAATAAAAGCAAAAAAGATTACAATTTACAGAAGTGGTAATTTTATTGATTTATGTGAAGGACCTCATCTAAGATCTACCAAACAAGTTCCTAAAAATGCTTTTTCTCTAACTAAAATTGCTGGAGCCTATTGGAAAGGTAATGAAAAAAACCCCATGCTAACTCGTATTTACGGAGTTGCTTTCAAATCAAAAAAAGAATTGAATAAATATTTTAAAAAACAAAAAGAGGCTAAAAAAAGAGACCATCGCAAATTAGGTAAAAAATTAGACTTATTTTTGTTTGACCAAGAAATAGGAGCAGGATTACCTTTATGGACCCCGAAAGGAACTGTTATAAGAAAAAATATCGAAGATTACTTAAGAGAAGAATTAAAGTCTCAGGAATACAAATGGGTCACTACTCCCCACCTGGGAAAACTTAAATTATGGAAAACATCAGGACACTGGGATCTATACCGAGAAAATATGTATTCCCCCATTGACATTGAGGGTCAAAAATATGAAATAAAACCCATGAACTGCCCTTTTCATGTTAAAATTTACAAATCTAAAATCAGGAGTTATAAGGATTTACCTCTAAAATATGCAGAGTTCGGAACCGTTTACAGATATGAAAAATCAGGAGTGTTACATGGATTAACAAGAGTTCGAGGATTTACCCAAGATGATGCCCATATCTGGTGTACTCCAGCTCAACTGAGTCAGGAATTAACAAAACTTCTAAGACATGGTCTTAAGATTCTTAAAACTTTTGGATTTCAAGACTTTTCTATCTTTCTTTCCACTCGACCTGAAAAATATGCAGGTTCTATAAAAAAATGGAAAAAAGCTACCAGAACTTTAAAATATGTTCTTGAAGAATTAAATTTAGATTACAAAATTGATCCAGGAGAAGGAGTTTTCTATGGACCCAAAATAGATATTAAAATTAAAGATTCCTTAGGAAGAGATTGGCAATGCACTACTATCCAGGTTGATTTTAACCTTCCCCAACGCTTTGAAATAAACTATGTTAACAAAAACGGTAATAAAAAAGAGCCCTATATGATTCACCGAGCCTTGGTTGGCTCTCTGGAAAGATTCATCGGGGTTTTATTGGAACATTACAAAGGATCTCTTCCTTTATGGCTCTCCCCCACTCAGATTTGGATAATTCCAGTTGGTGCAAAGCATAGAAAATATGCCAAAAGAATCACCAAACAACTTCAAGAAAAAGATTTAAGGGTAAAAAGCAAAACTGAATCAGAAACAGTAAGTAAGAAAATTAGAGAAGGTGAAATTCAAAAAATACCTTACTTACTAGTAGTTGGTGATAAAGAAATAAAATCAGATTCAGTAAGAGTAAGAGATAGATTTAAAGGAGATCTTGGAAAAATGAAAACCGATAACTTTATTAAAAAGGTAAAAAAGGAAATCAAACAAAAAAAGAACCCTGAAATATGAAAAAATTATCCCAACCAACAACAAAATTAATCTCTGATTATAAAAAATGGGCTCGAGGTCAAAAAAAAGAAGGTGAAATATCTACCTTGCATGTTGATGAAGTAGCCTCCAAAGTAGCTTCTATCTACGAAAAATTAAGAGAAATAATTGATTGGCGTGAAGAACATCTTTTGAGAAAAACAGCAATTGAAAGAATGCTAAAAAGAAATCTATTCTTAAAAAAGAAAGGAGGAGATATAGCCCGTAATTTAATTTATGAATTAATTAGAGCCGGCCATTTCCCCAACGATACCATTGAAGAATCAAAAGTTGATGAGGTTCAAGGGTTAATAGATAAATATTTATTTATTCTCGAAAACTCCCCTTCCGAAAAGAATCAAAAAATACAACTTTACAATTGGCTGTCTGCAGTTGCTGCTTGTGAAGTAGAAGATCTTCTTTCTCCAAGAATAAGAGAAAAAGCATTAATTACTTTTATGTATAAATTAATGAAAGAAAGAGTAACCTTAGAAGAGAAAGCAATTACAATTAGAGGATTAAAAGAAAAAGAAAAAAACATCCAAGTTTTTATTGCTGTCCAACGAGCTCTTTTCAAACTCGATGAATCTTTAATAACATATCATCTTCTTAAAAAAAGATATCCCAATTGGAATAATTTGGATCAAGAAAAACTTAAAAATATTTCTCAAAATATATACTCTATCTGGGAAAAAATTGAAGAAGATTTATCCCACCCTTTGGGAGATAAGTTCTACGGAGTTTGTGAAAAATATGATACTCCTTACCTTCTGCTAGGTGATATCCTCTCAGAAAATGCAATGAATGCTGAAAAAAGAATCTCAAATCCTGAAAATTTAGAAAGTTTAACAAAAAAACATTACAACAAAAGACTCTCCACACTTAAAAAAAGACTAGGTAGAGCTGCTTTCTATTCAACCCTATCTATCTTTTTGAGTAATGTAGCTGTTCTCCTAGCAATTGAAATACCATTAGTTCATTATGTAACAGGACAATTTAACTTTATCTCAATTGGAGTTGATATTCTAGGACCGACTCTCTTAATGGCTTTTTTGGTTTTAACCATCAGGCCTCCTAAAAAAGGCAATCTTAAAAAGGTAATAATGGAAATGATGAAAATAGTTTATAAGACAGAAAGAAAAGATACCTATAATATAAAAACCTACCCAAAGAGAGGCTTTATAATAAATACAGTAATAAATTTCTTTTATCTTATTTCTTTTTGTGCCTCTTATGGCTTGGTATTCTATGGACTTTATAAAATAAAGTTTCCTCCTTTATCTTATTTAATCTTCCTTGTTTTCATCTCATTAATTGCATTCGCTGGAATTAAAATCAGAGAAAGAGCAAAAGAACTACAAGTAACCGAAAAGAAAAGAAGTATTCTAGGATTCTTCATAACTTTAATCTCATTACCAGTTCTTCGTATAGGAAAATGGCTCTCAATAAAATGGCGAAAATACAATGTATTAGCTGTTTTGTTTAGTTCTTTAATAGATATGCCATTTATGGCTTTTGTAAGGTTTCTGGAACAGTGGAGTTACTTTCTTAAAGAAAAAAGAGAAGAAATCCATTGAAGATTTAAAGCATAAAATAAGAATTACAATCAAGCCCCAAATGGGGTTCTTTACCTTGCTAGAATTAATTTCCAGAGAAAAATTATCTTATTTTAAATAATGAAATATTTCATTAAAACCTTTGGTTGTCAAATGAATCAATCAGATTCAGAAAGAATAGCCAATGTCCTAGAAAATATAAATTACAAACCAGCCTCAAATATAAAAGAGGCTGATTTGATAGTGGTTAATATGTGTTCTGTTCGTCAATCTGCAGTAGACAGGGTTTATGGAATTTTATCAAAACTTAAAAAACAAAAGAGGGGAAATAAAACTTTACTTACCGGGTGTATTTTAAAAAGAGATAAAATAAAATTCAAAAAACATTTTGATTATGTCTTATCAATTAAAAGTTTAAATCTTTGGTCAGAATTCTTAAAACAACCAGGATATTACTATTCTCCTGATCCAAGAAGTAATGCTTTCAATGAAAAATTTGGTGCTGGCTATCTTAAATTCAAACCAAAATATCAAAATGATTTTACTGGTTTTGTGCCCATCTCTACTGGTTGTAATAATTTTTGCGCTTATTGTGTTGTTCCTTTAGTTCGGGGTCCTGAAATCTGCAGGTCACCTTCTGAAATCTTAAAAGAAGTTAAAGATTTAGTAATTAAAAAATATAAAGAAATTTGGCTCTTAGGACAAAATGTTAATTCTTACCATTATTCTGGAAATAAAGGAACTGTAAATTTTCCTAATCTTCTTAAAAAAATAAATGATATTTCTGGTAATTTTTGGGTTCGATTCACCTCCCCACATCCCAAAGATTTCTCAGATGAATTAATTAAAGTTATCTCAAACTCCCGGAAAGTTACAGAATATCTAAATTTACCAGTTCAATCAGGGAATGATAAAATTTTAAAGAAAATGAAAAGAAACTATACTTCAAAACATTACAGGAACTTAGTTAAAAAAATAAGAAAAAAAATTCCAAATATTTCTCTTTCTACAGATGTAATAGTTGGTTTTCCAGGGGAAACAAAAAAACAATTCCAAGATACAGCTAAACTTTTCCAAGATATAGGATTTGATATGGCATACATTGCCAAATATTCTCCAAGACCAGGAACTGAAGCAGTCCAAATGAAAGATACAGTCTCCCAAAAAGAGAAAAATAGAAGAGAAAAAGTGTTAACTGATATCTTAAAAAAGACAGCTCTTCAAAATAATAAGAAGTATATTAATAAAGAAGCAAAACTACTAGTAAACAAAAGGAAATCCTCTGAAATATGGTTAGGAAAAACTAGAACCCACAAGAATGTTCAATTTAAATCGAAAAGTAATCTCAAAGGTCAGTTTATTAAAATTAAAATAACAAATGTCTCATCATGGGGTCTGAAAGGAAAACAAATAAATTAATCGCTATTGTTGGTCAGACAGCCACTGGCAAAACTGATCTTTCAATTAAGTTGGGGCTTTGGTTAAATTTAAGAAAATCTCAAAAGAAATTTGATATAAGGGGAGCTGAAATTATATCAGCTGATTCCCGCCAAGTTTACAAAGAGATGGATATTGGAACGGGCAAAATTACAGAAAAAGAAAAGAAAGGTATCCCTCATCATCTGTTAGATGTTGTTTCTCCAAAAGAAAGATTCACTGTAGCTAAATACAAGAAACTTGTTTCGGAGATAATAAATAAAATTTTCAAAAAAAAGAAAATTACTCTCTTAGTAGGAGGAACTCCTTTTTATATCAAAACAGTAATTGATGGTCTTACTATTCCAAAAGTTAAACCAGATTGGAAATTAAGAAAAAAACTTCAGAAAAAAACAGCTAAACAACTTTTCCAAAGATTAAAAAAGAAAGATCCCAGAAGAGCAAAAACAATTGATAAACATAATAAAAGAAGATTAATCAGAGCTTTGGAAATTATAGAAAAAACGAATAAACCTGTTCCCCCACTCCAAAAAAAAGAACCTGATTTTAATATTCTAATGTTAGGAATTAAAAAACCTAAAAAGAAACTCAAGAAACTAATTGCAAAAAGGCTTAAAAAACGTTTAAAAAAAGGAATGATTGAAGAGGTTAAAAAATTAAAAAAATCAGGGCTTTCTTGGTCCCGATTGGAAGAATTTGGCCTAGAATACCGTTATATAGCAAAATATCTACAAAATAAGTTGAAGTATGAGGAGATGGTACAAAAACTACAAAAAGAGATAGAACACTTCGCTAAACGTCAAATGACATGGTTTAAACGTGATAAAAGAATTCATTGGATTAAAACCTATCAAGAAGCAAAAAGACTCACAAAAGCTTTTCTAACAAAAGATTGACTTTTTGAGGATCAGCCTTTCCTTTTGTCTCTTTCATAACTTTCCCTACTAAATATTGAAGGGCTTCTTTTTTTCCCTCTTTGTAATCTTTTACTGGCCCTAAATTTTCTGAAATTACTTTTTTAACTATTCTTTTTAATCTCTTCTCATCAGTTATTTGAGTTAATCCTTTGTCTTTTATAATCTGGGAAGGATCTCCTCCCGTTGAAAACATTTCAGAGAGAACTTTTTTTGCAATTTTACTTGAAATTTCTCCTGTGTAAATTAAAGTGCACAATTCTGCAAAATTTTCCGGGGTAATTAAAAAATCTTCACCAACAACTGAAGCTCTTTTCAGAAGGCCCTGAAGATCAGTTAGGATATAATTTTTGGCAAGTTGAACTAATTTTAGAAATTCTTTTTGCTCCACTTTTTCTTTCCTCTTTTTCTCTTTTATCCAATTCCTCAATTCTGAAACTACTTTTTCAAAATATTCACCTAAATCTTTATTTAAAACAAAAACTTCTATTTCTTTATCTTCAAGTTCGAATTCTTTTCTAAACCTTTTCCTTTTTTGTTGAGGTAACTCTGGAATTTCTGATTTAATCTCATTTAGAATCTTGGGGACTCCAAAATGTAATCGAGGTAAATCTGGTTCAGGAAAGTATCTGTAGTCATGAGCTTCTTCTTTTTCTCTTTGTGGTATAGTTTTTTTCTTGTTTTCATCCCAACCTCTTGTTTCTTGAATAATCTTTTCACCATTCTCTAATAACTCTTTTTGTCTCTCTATCTCATAATTAAGAGCTCTCTCAACTGCCCGAAATGAATTTAAATTCTTGACTTCAACTTTTGTACCAGATTTCTTACTCTCACCCAAACTTACATTTGCTTCAATTCTCATCTGGCCCTTTTCCATATCAGCTGATGAAACATCAAGATATCTCAAAATAAGTCTTAACTCTTCAGCAAACTCTCTGGCTTCTTTAGCAGAATCCAAATCTGGTTCTGTAACAAGTTCCATTAAAGGAATTCCTGCTCTATTAAAATCAATCAAAGAATATTTTTTTTCTTCTGGATGAACTAATCTCCCAGTATCTTCTTCTAAATGAATTCTAGTAATTTTTATCTTCCTGTTCTTAATTTTCAAAAAACCACCTTGGCAAAGTGGCATATCATATTGGGAAATCTGATAATTTTTCGGTAAATCAGGATAAAAATAATTTTTTCTGTCGAATTTTGAATACTCTTGAATCTCGCAATTTAAAGCAAGTCCCATCTTAATTGTTTTCTTTACAGCAATTTTATTAATTACAGGTAGAGTTCCAGGATGACCCATACAGATAGGACATATATTAAGATTAGGGTGGCTTTCATCCGGGCCATTAATACAGGAACAGAACATTTTACTCTTAGTTTTTAACTCAACATGAATTTCAAGTCCAATTGTGGGAATAAGTTTTGTTTTTGAGATCATATTTTAAAAAGTAAATCTTACTTTTTTCCTTTCACTATCTGAACACCACTACTTGTTCCTATAATATCTGCTCCTGCTTCAACCATCATTTTAGCATCTTTAAAGGTTCTAATCTTACCTGCTGCTTTAACTAAAAAGTCATCCCCAACAGTCTCTCGCATTATCCTAACATGTTTTGCTTTCTCATCAAGTTCTAACCTATCTAAAGGATCTTTTTCGGTAGCTGTTTTAACACATATTGCTCCTGATTTTTTTACTAATTCTGATGCCTTTTTAACTTCCTTGTCTGTTAAATAGCCCGAGCCAATAATCACCTTTGTGGGTACTATTTCAGAAATTTCACTTAGATCTTCTAAAACCTCATTATATCTTTCATATTTCAAATCAATAATATTCATTACAATATCAACTTCATCTACTCCATTTTTTTTTGCTCTTTTTACAGTATTCAGTCTTTCTTGGTGCGAAGAAATACCCATCGGAGGATCAATTAAAACAACAGTTTTAACCTTTGTTCCTTTTAACTCTCTGGCAACTAAATTTGCCCACTCTGGATTAACATCAACTCCCCGAAATCCATATTTCTTTGCTTCCTGACAAGTTTTTTTAATATCCTTCTCGGTAGCTTCTTTATCAATGTTAGTGTGATCAATTGTTTTGGCTATATTTTTTTTATTTATATTTTTCATATTTTAAAAATTAGAATTATTTTTTAATATTTTCTTAATTTGCCCAAATACTTCATTAATTGGCAATTCACCGTTTACGGTTTTAATAATAGAAAATTTCTTAACAATTTTTTGAAAATTTTGATAAACTTTTTCTAACTTCTTTTTTTCTTCAAATAAGGTTCTTTTATCTCCTCTTTTTTCAATTCGTTCAAGGCAAATTTCAGGTTTAACATCCAAAAAGAAAGTTAAATCTGGCATCAAAAAATTATTATTTATTTTAATCAACCAATTCATATCAACATCGACTCCCCCAAAAGCAAAAGAGGAAAAGAAATATCTGTCGGAAATAACAGTTGTTCCTTTCTTGAGGTTAGGAATTATAAGGTTATTCAAATGTTCTTTTCTATCTTCAGCGTAAAGTTTCTGGAGTTGTCTAGGAGAAATTTCTTTCTTCTTATCTAAAACTTCTCTAATCTTTTTTCCTGGTTCTGATTCTGAAGTCGGCTCTTTTGTTTTAACTACCTTCTCTCCTCTTCCTTTTAAATATTCTTTTAGAAGTTCTGTTTGAGTTGATTGCCCTGAACCATCCAATTCTTTAAAGACAATAAATTTTCCTGGAAATTTATTTTTAATCATTTATTTTGATTAAAGATAATCTCTTAAGGCAGAAAAATAAATCTTAGATTATTCTTCAATAATTAAATTAGAGAAAAAATAATAATTCTCTTCGATCCCAAGAAAATCAATTCAGATTAAACTTCTTCTTTGCCTCCTTATACATATCTTTATAGATATGCATACTAACTGAAAAGTGAGTGTAAGTTCCAGTTTCTACTCCAATTCCATCGGCAATATATTTCTGTAAGGAGGTTAAAGCATAAGCATTTTCTGGCCAAGCATTATATAAATCATTAGTTTTCATAACAACGAACATATGCAGTTTTCCATCTACTAATTGAGGGTAAACTAAAACTACACAGGGTGAGGAGGTATCTTCCCTTTTTGGGCCAAATTTCATAAGGTCCCTGTAAGGAATCCAGGTGTGCATAACGACCGTCCTTCGGGTGGGATCTTTTTTTAATATCTTAATTGCTTTCTTTACCTGATCAATTCTTCGAACTACACATTTTTTTCCAGGAGATATTTTCTCTACCTCTCCCATTAATTCTTCCTCAGAATCAGTAATACTTGGTAAAAAAGCTCTTACTTTACAATCTGGATAATGGCGGAGTCTAGAGTAATAAGTGTAATCAAAACTATTTTCATTTTCTTTTCCCGAACCATTTATAAACTTATCAGCATAATCATCTGCCTGTTCTCGGGTAGTATTTGATTTTTCAGATAATCTAGGTTTAGAAAAGGGCTCTTCTACTTTAATCATTAAAGGGAGATCTTTTGTCTCAACCTTATATTCAGGAGCTTGGACATACCTGTCATGCCCTTCTTTCATTATTAAACGACAGGCTTTCTCCCATCCTTCCCCTAAGGTTTTTGATTCAATTATTTTTGTTCTATACATATTAATTTTATCAACAGTAAAAAAATACTGTTATTTTTAAAAATTAAATTAATTAATCATAAAAATCATATTCATCTCGACCTTTTTCTCCCTCTGGTTTTTCTTCTCCAATTTTCAAAGGAGAATCTTGGACATATTCCAAATTATTATGAAGAGCTATTTCTGCTTTTTGGAGTTCTTCTCCTAAATACATTGCATGCTCTTGGGTTTGTTCAAAATCTCCAATTAATTCAAGGTTGGCAATTGTTTTTAAAATCTTTTCAGCTTTATCTCCTACAATCTTGTTTTTTAGCTCTTTTTCTCTACTATAATGTTCAACAACTATTTTATTTCCTTTTTTGTTAATTGAAATAAGAAAATATCCATTAGGATCAGGAATCCATTCAGGACAAGGATTAGCAGTTATTTCCTCTACTTTTTTAATTTTTATTTCCTCTGCTTTAAATTCCTCTGGTTTCATTTTTAGAAGTTTATTAATAACTTTTCCTATCTTCTCACTGTCAGTCTCTCCAACAATATTCACTGGAGTTACTTGTTTTCTAAATCTCCCGACTATTTTTTTATTCAAGTTTCTAAGAAAGGGCATATTTCCTTTAGCGCCTATAATCTTTTTTTTCTCATCTATTCCTTTTTTAATTAAAGATTCTATGGCTTGGGAAACAAAATGACCTTTAGAAACTCTCCCACAAAGAACTAAATATCTGAGATTAAGATTTGAAACTACATTTTGAATTATTTTTTCAATTCCAATATTCTCTGTAACACATTTCCCCCAAATAGCTACTTTTTGAGGATCAATTTCTATTTCATCAATACTATAATTAGTACAGACCGCAACTCTTGATTTCTTGTTTCCTACCTCATATCTTCCTTCAACTGGAGGCCAATCTTTAAGATTTTCCTCGGAGTTCTGGTTTCTATCTTGATTATTTTTCCTCATATTCTTTGTGTACTTTGCTTTCGCCAGGATGCTTATTCTTTAAATATTTAGCGTTTTTCCTTTTGTAATAAGGTTTTTTGCTAGGGGAAGATAATTTTTGGAAAACAAGTTGACAGATTCTCATATGAGGATAAAGCAAAATAGGAAGATTGCCAATATTTGACATTTCAAGAGTAATTTTTCCCTGAAAACCAGGATCAATATGACCTGCTGTTGAATGAATAACAATTCCCAATCTGCCCAAACTACTTTTTCCATCAATTCTTGCACTTATGTCATCTGGTAGAGAAACCTCCTCAAGTGTCACAGCTAGAATAAACTGATTTGGTTGGAAAATAACTGGTTCTGAATTTTTTATTTTAATTAAACGAGTAATATTTTTAAAGGTTTTTCTTTCCCGAACATCAATAAAAGGACACTTAGTGTCCTCAAAAAGTCGAAATTCTTTACCTAGCCTTAAATCTAAAGATGCTGAAGAGAGTTGTTTTTTTAGATTAGGCTTTGGATTAATTTTTACTTTTCCCTGTTTAATGTATCTTTTTATATCTTGGTCAGAAAGAATCATATTGTTTGAGTATTATTAAAATTAATAAAAATAAGAAATTATTCAATAGTAATTCCCATATTTTGAGCTGTTCCCTCAACTATTTTTATTGCTTGTTTAATATCTTCGGTATTAAGATCTTTAAGTTTCTGTTGAGCGATTTCTTTCAATTGAGATCGGCTTATCTTCCCTACTTTCTCCTTCTGGGGTTCTCCTGAACCTTTCTCTATACCAGCTGCTTTCTTCAAAAGTTCTGAGGTTAGAGGAGTTTTCACATTAAATTTATAAGTTCTATCTTCAAAAATAGTGATTTTAACTGGAATAGTAAAACCTGCTTTATCTTTAGTAGCATCATTAAATTTTTGACAAAAATCTGAAATATTTATCCCATGCTGAGCTAAAGCAGGACCCACTGGAGGAGCTGGAGTTGCTTTTCCCGCTGGAATTTGAAGTTTAACTTTAGCTTTTACTTTTTTCATAATTTGAAGATAAACTTTATAATTTTTTTATTTGAAGAGAATCTAGTTCAACTGGTGTATCTCGTCCAAACATATTAACTAAAACTTTTATCTTTCCTTTTTCCTCGTCAACTTCTGCTACCTTACCTTCAAAATCTTTAAAAGGACCATCAATAATCTTTACGTGATCGCCTTTTTTAACTTCTATCTTGTATTGAGGCTCCTCAACACTCATTCTCTCCTTTAAATTTTCCACTTCCTCTCTGGAAATAGGAATTGGAGTAGTCCCTGCTCCAATAAATCCAGTAACTCTAGGGGTGTTTCTTACCACATACCAGGAATCATCATCTACTATCATTTCAACTAATACATAACCGGGATAAATTTTTTCCTCAACTGTTTTCCTTTTTCCTTTTTTAATCTTAATTTTCTTTTCTTTGGGCACTAGAACATTAAAAATTTTATCTTCCATACCTAAACTTTCGATACGTTTTTTTAAGTTCTTAGCTACCGCATCCTCATAACCAGAATAGGTATGAATAACATACCAGTTTTTATCTTGTTTTATTCTTTGTTTGGGCATACTTTACTTTTAAAAATGATTTATTAGAAATAAAACTTTATAATATAAATTCTTTTATCAAAGTAGCAAAAATGAAATCTAACCCTCCCAGGAAGGCAGCCACTGATACTGCAACTCCAATTACAATCATAGTATATTTAAAAACCTCTTGGCGAGAGAGCCAATTTATTTTTTTTATTTGTAACCAAACTTCCTTAAAAAAATTAATTATTTTTCTTAAAAAATTCTGTTTCATTTACTTTTTTTATTACTATTTTTCCAGAGATTTTCTTTGATTTTTCTTTAAAATACTCCATTAATTTTACAAAAAAAATCTTTAAGTGTCAATTTTCTTTATCTTCTTTTATACATCTAAGTTCTTTACTGTTTTAGCATGAGTTTGGATAAACTTTTTTCGGGGTAACACTTCTTTTCCCATTAAAATATCAAAGATTTTATCTGCTTCTTCTGCATCATCAATAGTAACTTTCAATAATGTTCTATTTTCAGGATTCATTGTAGTTTTCCATAACTGGGAAGGGTTCATTTCCCCCAACCCCTTATATCTTTGAATAGAAGGTTTAGCTTTTTTACTTAACGATTTTAATATCTTTTTCTTCTCTTTTTCAGCATAGGCATATTTTATCTTCTTGCCTACCTTAATTTGATAAAGAGGAGGTTGAGCTATATAGAGATAGCCTTTTTCAATAACCGGGCGGAAATAACGGAAAAACAAAGTCAGAAGTAAAGTTCGAATATGAGCTCCATCAGTATTTTTCAATAAAATTCCTCCGGGCCCAGCTATAAAATTCTGATCTTTCCAAACAGAGAAATCATAAACAAACTTATCTTCTGTCTTTACTTTTTGGTTTTTTTTAACCTTTAACAATACAAAGTCTTCTGAAAAGGGTTTAATATATTTCCCAATGACTTTTTTGTAATTTACTTTTTTAAGATATTGATTAAGTTTCCAGGCATCTTTGTGTTTTTGCCAAATTGATCTAGTTTTCAATAAGTATTCTACTGTAGAAATTGATAAATCATACGATTTAAAATTAGAACGGATAATTTTTCCATCTTTTCTGGGATGATCTTTAGTTTTGGAAACAGTATAGGCTGGAAATATTTCCTGTTGTCTAAAAATAGTAAGAATTCCTTGAATAAGTTTTTTAGAACTCAATCTCCAGCCATAAATAGCTTTACTGGCTTTTTCTGGTTTTGGCCAAACAGTAATAAAACCATCACTCTGGAGTAATCCTTTCAGTAAGGCCTGCTGAATCTCTTTTTTAACATTAAAGAAAATATTAGGAATAAATTTCTCAGGAGCTCTTTTCTCTAAAAGACCAAATTTCATCAAAAGAAGTTTAAATTCAAAACAATGAAATGTAAACAAAATGCTTGTTTTTTTTCTGTCTAAAATGGGTTTAGCTTTAAATTTTTCTTTTATAATCCGAGAAAGTTCTTTTATATATTTATTTGACGCCTTTTTATTTAAAGAAATTAGAAATCTATTAGGGCTACCTTCTTCTGGTGAGAAACATCCGTCTCCTAAAAACATTCCAATTAGATAAGCTAAATCTTTATCTAATTTAAATTGAGTTTTTAAAACTCTGCTATGATTTTCGTAGTAGATTTGAGCATTTTTAGGAAGGGTTCTTTGCCCCCACTGATTTATTGGGATATAAACATTATAATCTAATTTTTGGTTCTTAACTCTAATTTGATTTAAATAATCTTTAAATTGATAGAATCTTGGCATTACATTATCAATTTTTTGTTCCCATTGTTGAATAATTTTGTCATATATTCTAATTCTTTTACCCATCTTGTTTCGAGAAATACCTACTAATTCTCTCTGCTGTTGAAGTTTATTCCAAGAAGAAAGATTTAATTGACACCAAGCCATTGCTGGAATTTGCTTTATTCGGTCTTTAGAAACTTTAATAGAAATGTTTGAAAAATTAGAATTCAGAATCACATTTTTCAAATCAACAGTATATTCCTTATCTTGGCTTGGAAAAGATTTGGGAAAGGCAAGATAATCACCTTCTTTAACTTTACTTCCCTTTTTTACTATAAGTTTTCCATCTTGATAGACATAAACACTATGACAAGAAGTAACCTTTACTGAGTAGCCACAATAAGTTCTTATTTCATAAATAGGGGTTCTACGAGGATGTCTTATGGTTTGATAAATTTCCTTTAATTCTCTTTTTTTATTTTTTGAATTATAAGTTAAAACTTGATACCTAGTGGTATCATCACAATTTTCTATAAATTCTCCAACTTCGGTTAAGAAGAATTTTTGTTTCGCTTTGTCATAGATAAAAATAGGAGTATCTCCTGTTATAGAGTCCGCATCAGCCATAATCACTACCCGATGATATCTTAGTTTATCCAAATTAAAATCTTCAGCAATTGCTGTTCCTAAGGCAATAATCAATGATTTGAGTTCTTTGTTACTTAAAATTTTATCTAATCTTGCTCTCTCAACATTTAAAACTTTTCCTCTCAAGGGTAAAATTGCCTGGAAGTGACGGTCTCTTCCTTGACGACTACTTCCTCCTGCTGAATCACCCTCAACAATGTAAAGTTCTGATTCTTCAGGTTTCTTAGAAATACAATCAGCTAATTTTCCGGGTAAAGTCAGCCCTTTTAGAACTCCTTTTCTTAAGACAGTGTCTCGGGCAGCTCGAGCTGCTTTTCTAGCTTTAGCAGCCAAAATACAATTCTTAATAATTGCTTTAGCATCTCTTGGTTTTCTTTCTAAGAAATCTTTTAATTTTTGTGAAACAACTGTTTCAACAGCACTTTTTGCCTCAGGATTGCCTAATTTAGCTTTGGTTTGACCTTCAAACTGGGGGTCTTTTAATTTTACTGAAACTATTGCAGTCAATCCTTCCCTTATATCAGATCCTGTTAAATTATTATCGCTCTCTTTAAGAATTTTTTCCCTTCTGGCATAGTCATTTATAGTTCTTGTAAGGGCGGTTCTGAATCCAGTAAGATGACTTCCTCCATCCTCTGTTAAAACATTATTAGCAAAAGTTTCTTCTAGGCGCTCTGTCTCTTCGGTATATTGAAAAGCAACCTCCACCATTACATTATCTTTCTTATCAGAAGTATAAAAAACATTCTGGTGCCTGGGTGTATTTCCACGAATTAAATACTTGATATAGGAACGAAGTCCTCCTTCAAAATAGAAAGTATAGTTAAATTCCTGGCCTTCTTCTTTATCCTTTTTTCTTTTATCTTGAAATTTTATCTTCACTCCTTTAGTTAAATAGGCTTGTTGACGGAGATAATTTAATATCTTTTTACGACTGAAAGAAATTTTCTTGAAAATTTCAGGGTCAGGTTGAAAAATAATAGTGGTACCAGACTTTTTACACTTACCTGATTTTTCAAGCTTAGTTTTAGCTTTTCCTTTAGAATACTCCTGAAAGTACTTTTTACCATCACGACAAACTTCAGCTCTCATATTCTTTGATAAAGCACAAACTGCCGAAACCCCTATCCCATGCAACCCTCCAGTTGAAGCGTAAACCTTACCTCCAAACTTTGCTCCCGCATGTAAGGTAGTCATAACTGTTTCCAGGGCCGACTTTTTAGTTTGAGGATGTTTATCTACTGGAATTCCTCTTCCATCATCACTTATCTTTACTTTATTATCTGGTAAAAGTTTTACTACAATTTCATCACAATATCCCATTATGGCTTCATCAATTCCATTACAAACTGCTTCCCAGATTAAATGGTGGAGTCCTTGAGAGCCGGTTGAACCAATATACATCCCAGGCCTTTTCCGGACTGGATCAAGCCCCTTTAAAACATAAATATCTTTGGCTTTGTATTCTGACTTCTTTTTGGTCTTCTCTCTCTTTTTAGTTTTCTTTTTTGAAGAAGATTTTTTGCTAGACTTCTTCTTTTTAGACTTCTTCTTTTTTTTAGACTTTTTCTTTTTAGCCATGTTTTAATAGTTAATTTATATATTATTTCCTCACCTTCCACTGAGGATTTTTTTCTAATTCTCTTATTATTTTTTTATGAATCCCATCAATTTCTTTTGAAGTTAAGGTTCTATCTTCTGCTTGGTAAATTACATGGAAAGCCAAATTCTTTCTACCCCTGGGTAGGTTTTCTCCCACATATTCATCAAAAAGGTCAATATCTCTGACTAACTTTCCTCCGGCTGTGTTCATTAAATTAAGAACTTCAGCTACTTTAATATCAATAGGAACCAAAACAGCCAGGTCTCTCACCGCAGAAGGATAAACTGAGATAGGTTGATATTCTTGTTCTTCTGTTGCTAAATTCTTCAGTTTTCCAAAATCTATATCAAACAATACAATTTTACCGGAAAGTTTCAATTTTTTACAAACACTAGGGTTAATTTCTCCCAAGAATCCAATTTCTTCATCTCCTACCTTAAGTTCAGCACATCTTTCCTTATTCCAAACAGATTTTTTGCTCTCTTCTGGTGTTGGCTCGAAGTCATCATACAAAATATTTGTTATTCCAAGTTTATTCAATAAAGAATCTATTGTCCCTTTAAGATTAAAAAAGATCTCAGATGATAATTTCGCTTCCTTGTCTGCTATAGTACCACTGAGCATATTTTTTTCAGAAAAATTATTCTTTAGAAAAATCTTTCCTAGCTCAAACAACTTAATTCTTTTTGTATAAACTTTTTGAGAAATCCCTTTGAACTTTTGATTTTTTTCAATATTCCTCATTAAATTTGGAATCAAACTTGATCTTAAATATTTCTGTTCCAAGCTTACTGGATTTTTAACTTGAATTAAATCTTCTTTTTTGTACCCAAAAATATCAGCTTCCTTATCACCAAAGAAAGAATAGTTATAAGTTTCAGTGAAACCGAATTCTTTCAAAATATCCTTTACCCTATTGCGCCAAAAAATATTAAAGTTTCTCTCCGGTGCTTTCACCGACAAGACAGGAAAGATAGGTTTAATTTTCTCAAAACCTACAATTCTTCCAATCTCTTCAATTAAATCCTCGGGAATTAAGATATCCTGACGAAAAGTAGGAATTTCAACTGTTATACTTTTAGTAGTAGAAGCAACTATTTTAAATTCTAATGATTTAAAGGTTTTCTTAATTTTCTTTTTGGAAACTTTTTCACCAAGCAGTTTTTCAATATAATTAAGATCTAATTTAATTTTCTGACAAGAAACTCTTTTTTTGTATCTATCAATTATCTGAGATAATTTCGGATTTCCTCCTTCCTTTTTTAAAAGAAAAAATATTCTTTCCAAGGCCAACATAGTCAAATCAGGAGTTATACCTTGGGAGTAAATATTAGAAGCTTCTGTTTTGTGTTTAAGTTTTTTTGAGGCTTTGTATATAATTTCTCTGTCAAAGTTTGCTGCTTGTAAAATAATATTGTTAGTATTTTTATCAATTTGGCTTAATTTACCTCCCATGATTCCTGCTAAATCGACTAATCTATCTTTCCCGTCTTCTGCTATGAGTGTTCCTTTATACAATTTTCTTTCCACCTCATCTAAGGTAATAATTTTTTCACCTTTGTTTGATTTTCTCAGAATTAGTTTTTGTTTTTTAATCTTATCGTAATCAAAAGCATGTAGAGGTTGGTTTGTCTCCAACATTACGAAATTAGTTAAATCAACTATATTATTTATTGGTTTAATACCTACCGCTTTCAATCTTTCTTTTATCCAATTTGGAGATTGTGCTATATTAATATCTTTAATTACCAAAGCTGAATATCTAGGAACAAGAGAAGAATTTTTAATAACAATCTTAAGTTTGCTAAGATCTGTTTTCTCTGGGTCTAATTTTTCTCTCTCCAAATTATCATAATTTACTATTTCTTTGTTCAAAATAGCACCAATCTCTCGAGCCATACCAATATGGCAGAAACAATCATAAGCTCTATCTGGTAAAATATCAATATCTAAAATAAAGTCTTTATCTTGCTTCTTAACATCTTCAACTTCAAAACTGTGCATAGTTAAAACTTCAGCCAACTTCTTTGGCTTCGGAATTTCCCCTTTGATATAATCTTTAAGCCAGTTGTAGGAAAATAACATATTATACTTTAGAATTGGTTTAAAAATCTAAGATCACCCGAATAAAATAAACGAATATCTTCAATCTTATACTTCATCATCGCCAATCTATCCATTCCTATTCCAAAAGCAAAACCTTGCCAGTTTTTAGGATTTAAACCTCCTGCTTTTAATACATTAGGGTGAACCATTCCAGCTCCTATCATCTCAACCCAACCGGTCTGGGAACAAACAGAACAACCTTCTCCTCCACAATTTACACAACTTACATCTATTTCAAAAGAGGGTTCGGTGAAAGGAAAAAAACTGGGTCTCATTCTAATTTTAGTTTCTTTACCAAAAAATCTTTTTAAAAACTCCCCAATTATAGCCCGAAAATTAGCTACCGAAACTTCTTTATCTACCATCAATCCTTCGACTTGATAAAAATTGATTTCATGGGAAGCATCTGTTGCTTCATATCTAAAAATTCTTCCTGGAACAATAATTCGCAAAGGAGGGTTGTTTTTTTCCATATATCTTACCTGAACTGGAGAGGTATGAGTTCTCAAAAGTACTCCTTTCTTCTTGAGCCAAAGAGTATCCCATAAATCTCTGGCGGGATGATTTTTAGGAATATTTAAAGCATCAAAATTATACTTCTCATTCTCAATTTCAGGACCTTCAACTACTGAAAATCCTAAATTTTGAAAGATTTTTTCAATTTTTCTCGAAACTAAAGTTAAAGGATGCAAGTGTCCTTGAGAAGGTTTTTTGCCCGGCTTTGTAATATCAATTTTTATTCTTGATTCTTGTTTCTTGCTCTGTGGCTGAATTTTTTTTGTTTTCTCTTTTATTTTCTTTTCCAAAAAATTCTTCAATTCATTTATTTTTTTCCCGGTCTTTTTTCTTTTCTGAGAAGACATTTCTTTTAAGGAACCGAAAAGTTTGGAAATTTTACCCTTTTTTCCTAAATATTCTTTAAAAATCTTGTCTAAACCTTCTAAATCTTCGGCTTTTTCAATCTTTTTTTGAATTTTATTCTTAATATTTTTTAAATCCATAAATAAAAAATAAGGCAAAGATTTATGTTCTATTTTTATCTCTCTTTACCTTTATTTTACCTTAAAACCCGCTTAAATTCAAGTTGTGGAAAACCCTAAAATAAAAGAAACCCTACCAAAGATTTGTCTTTTAGAGGGTTATTTTTAAAATATGCGGGGACGACCGGACTTGAACCGGCAACCTTCGCTGTGACAAAGCGATGATCTATCCAATTGATCTACGTCCCCTTATAATTATGAATTCTTGTTATGAAAAATTATCACCCAGCCCATATGCCGGTGGTGGGATTCGAACCCAACGACCTAAGCCTTATGAAGACTCCGCTCTAAACCTCTGAGCTACACCGGCATCAGCGAAGTAGTTTTAATCTTACCTCGCAAAATAAAATATGTCGCGCCGTCTGGAATTGCACCAGAGCCTCGAGCTTATGGGACTCGCGAGGTACTACTCCTCCACGGCGCTAAATAAAATGTTATCACAAAAAAAAGGAGGAGTCAAACTCCCAAAAACTTTTTAAATCATCTATCAAAGCATTCCAAGGTCACGAAGAGCTCTTTCATACATTCCTATAATTTTTTTAGCTTTCTCCAAATCTAACTTAAAATCTGGATCATAAACAACAGAATTCCTAATTTCATGAGCTGCCCTTACCTCTTTTTTGTTAAGGGGTTGGTCTTTCCCAACTTTTTCAATCCTACTTTCAAAATCCTCTCCTTTGTAACCTTTCTTTTCTAATATTTCATTTAAAAAGTCATCTGCTTCAATTATAGCCAATTTATATTCTGATTCAGTTTCCTCTTCTATTCGGGATTTTATTTCATCCCATCTTTTCATAATTTTTATAAAACCATAAGGTTTCCAAGAAAGAAATTCCACTATATCATACCAAAAATTCTCTTTGATGTAACTGCTTACAACAAGAAAATAAATGATAGCTACAAAAAATACTGCTGTGAAAAATAAAAAAACTACTTTTACTGGAAAAAGTTTTTGTTGAAGTTCAGCAGAACTAATAAAAGAAATTATTTCTCTCATTTGAGGAGAATTGAAGAAAGCAAATAAAAACATTTTTAAATATTAAATTATTTTTTCAACTAACTTTCCTGCTTGAAGCACCTTTTTATCAGAAAATTTTCTTCCAATTATTTGTAATCCAACTGGTAAATTATTAACTTCGCCTGCAGCTAAAGAAAGACCTGGAAGTTCAGCTAAATTCACAGGAACAGTAAAAATATCAGCAAGATACATAGAAAGAGGGTCTTTGGTTTTCTCTCCGATTTTAAAAGCAACTGTTGGGGAAGTAGGTCCAAAAATTAAATCTACTTTTTTAAACGCCTTTTTAAAATCATTTTTTATTAAACTTCTTATCTGTTGGGCTTTAAGGTAATAAGCATCATAGTAACCCGAAGATAAACTGTAAGTTCCCAACATAATTCTTCTCTTAACTTCATCCCCAAAACCCTCTCCTCTGGTTTTTAAATAAACATCTAATAAATTTTTTCCTTTCTGATTTGAATATCCATATTTTATTCCATCATATCTTGCTAAATTAGCACTTGCCTCAGAGGGGGCTATTATGTAATAAGCAGCTAAAGCGTATTTAGTATGAGGTAAACTAATTTTCTCTATTTTCGCTCCTTTTTTCTCAATTTTTCTGAGTGATTCTTTAATAACTTCCTTTACTTCAGGAACAATACCTTCTCTGAAATACTCTTCTGGAACTCCAATTTTTAACTCTTTGATTCCTTCAAAAGAAGATTCCTCTTTTCTTAATTCTTGACTGGTTGAATCAAAGGGATCTTTTCCAGAAATTACATCAAAAACTATTTCAGCATCCTCTACTGTTTTGGTAATGGGTCCTATCTGATCTAATGAGGAGCCAAAAGCAACCAAACCATACCTTGAAACAGTACCATATGTTGGTTTAAATCCAACTACTCCACAAAAACTGGCTGGTTGGCGTATTGAGCCCCCAGTATCAGAACCTAAAGCAAAACAAGATTCTGCTGTAGCTACCGCCGCTGTTGAACCCCCCGAGGAACCACCAGGAACGCAGCTCCGGTCATGAGGATTTTTTGTTGGCCCGAAAGCAGAATTCTCAGTTGAAGAACCCATTGCAAACTCATCTAAATTTGTTTTTCCTAAGATTATACCTTTCTCTGCTTTAATTTTTTCAATAACAGTTGCGTTATAAGGAGCCTCATAATCTCTTAAAATCTTGGAGCCAGCAGTACACTTCTCTCCTCTAACTAAAATATTATCTTTTACAGCAAAAGGTATTCCAGCCAAAGAAGGTAATTCTCTTCTTTCAAAAATCATCTCATCTACTTTTTTAGCCTGTCTCTTTGCTAATTCTTCTGTAGTAGAAAGAAAAGCAGAAATCTTTTTGTCTTTTCTTCCTATATTTTCCAAATATGCCTCAGTTAACTCTTCAGCAGAAAAATCTTTTCTTCTTAATCCTTGATTTATATCTTTTATTGTTAATTCAGCAACATCCATAAGTAATAAAATTAATTAATTCTTTTTCGGCCCAAAGATAGATTTTACTCTAACATATCCTTTTTCTTTTTTAGGAACAGCTTGAAATAATTTGTTGATAATTTCTTTTTCCTGTTTTTCTACTTTGTCTTCTCTGGTTACATTCTCATTTTCTTTTTTAAAACTGGTTTTTCCAGAAGAAGGCTCGGCTTCCTTTAGTAATTCAAAATAATCTAAAATTGAAGATAGCTCACTTTGCATCTTTTCTATCTCTTTTTTCTTTAATCCTAATCGAGCTAATTTTGCAATATGTTTTACTTCTTTTTTGGAAACCATAAAAGTATATAATTATTTAGGAATTTCTTTATTTTCTGCCATAGAAAATACTTCAGAAAGGCTATCAAAGTTTTCCAGGGCTTTGCCTGCCCCTCGAACTACTGTAGTTAAAGGATCTTCAATAACCTGAACAGGAACTTTAGTTTCTCTTCTAACTAAAACATCAAGATTTTTTAATAAAGAACCACCTCCGGAAAGATAAATTCCGTTTGTCATCACATCGGTAATCAATTCAGGAGGAGTTTCCTCAACAGTTGTTTTTATAGTATTAATAATCTGTTTTACTGATTTCTGTAATGCCTTTTGAATATCTTTATTACTAACTACTACTTCTTCTGGTAAACCTGTAACTAGATTTCTACCTCGCATTGGCATCTCAGTTTTTTCTTTTTGGGGTATAGCTGAACCAATATTTATTTTAATTTTCTCTGCTGTTCTTTCTCCAATCAAAAGCTTATACTCTTTCTGAGCAAATTGAATAATATCTTCATTAAGTTTATCTCCCGCCACTCTCAAACTTCTGGAAGAAACAATTCCACCAAGGGAAATCACAGCAACTTCAGTCGTTCCTCCACCAATATCCACAATGAAGTTTCCTCCCGGTTCTTGAATAGCAAGCCGAGCTCCAATAGCTGCTGCAACTGGCTCCTCAATTAAAAATACAGTTCGGGCTCCTGCATTTTTTGCAGCATCTCGAACTGCCTTTTTTTCAACTTCTGTCACTCCACAAGGAATTCCGATTATAACTCTGGGGAGATATCTTAATAAGAATCTTTTCTTATTTGATTTATCAATAAAATATTTTAGCATTTGTTCTGTAACTTCAAAATCAGAAACAACTCCACTCACTAAGGGACGAGAAGCTGTAATGTGAGAAGGAGTCCTACCGACCATCTCTTTTGCTTCCTTTCCAATTGCTAAAATTTGACCTGTCTTTTCATTGACAGCAACAACGGAGGGTTCATTGATAACAATTCCTCTATTACGGAT
Organism: uncultured Candidatus Saccharibacteria bacterium; assembly: GCA_964507665.1. Lineage (GTDB taxonomy): Bacteria > Patescibacteriota > Minisyncoccia > Minisyncoccales > CAYZYK01 > CAYZYK01. The sequence continues at coordinate 34,567 of CAZDPT010000003.1, forward strand.
ATAAACTAAAGAATTAGCAGTTCCCAAATCAATAGCCATATCCACCGATAAATAAGAAAGGAGTTTATTTAACATGATTCAATTCAGAATTTAAAAAATTAATTATTTCTTTGTTCTTAATAAATTTTTCTTTTTTTTGATCTCTTTTTTTAATCTCAATTGAATCTTCCTTAAGTGTTTTCTGACTTATTACTATCCTGTAAGGAATTCCTATTAAGTCAGCTTCTGCAAATTTCTCCCCAGCAGTCTTTTGGGGTCTATCATCATATAATACTTCAATTTCTTCTTTTTGTAAATCTTGATATAGTTTCTGGGCTGATTTTTTAACTATCTCACTGTTTCCAATCTGAATTAAATGGACCTCAAAAGGAGCAACCTCAATTGGCCAAATAATACCTTTTTTATCGTTACAAATCTCAACAATTGTTCCCATCAGTCTCCCTATTCCAATTCCATAACAACCCATCACTACTGGTTGCTTTTTTCCTTTCTCGTTTTTAAAAAAGAGCCCGAGATCTTCTGAGTACTTTGTACCTAATCGAAAAGTATGACCCACTTCAATACTAGAAGCTTGTTCTAATTTTCCTTCACAAATAGGACAATCCTGACCTGGTTTTACTTCAGCTACTTCTAAATTTGTTGCCCAGTTGCAATTAGGACAAAAAATTATTTTATCTTCTCCTGTCTTTGCTAAAACTTGAAACTCATATGTTTTCTCGGAGGTAAAAACTCCACCCGATGCTTCTGTCTTTATAGCCTGTAAGCCACAACGTTTATAGATTTTCTGATAAGCTACTAAAACTTTATTAAAAAAATGATCCAATCCTTCTTTGTTTTTATTAAAACTATAAAGGTCTTTCATCATAAACTCTCGGGTTCTGAGAAGACCCCCAGTAGCCCGAACCTCATTCCTAAACTTATTTTGTATTTGATAAAGATAAAAAGGTAAATCTTTGTAGGATTGCACCCGAGAAGCAGCAAGAGAGGTAATTACTTCTTCATGAGTTGAACCCAGAGCAAATTCTCTCTGATGTTGATCTTGAAGTCGGAAAAGAGGAGGATCCATATTGTCCCAACGGTTTGTTTTTTTCCAAATTTGTTTAGGTTGAAGTGTAGGCAAAAAAACTTCCTGTCCCCCAATATTATTCATTTCTTCTCGAATAATATTTTCTATTTTTCTATGAACTCGCAAACCCAAAGGTAAGAAACTGTAAATCCCCGATGCCAATTGAGAAATAAACCCTCCTCTTAAAAGTAACTTATGAGAAATAATTTTTGCTTCTCTGGGAGCTTTCTTTTTTGTTTTTAAAAAAAGGTTTGATTGCCTCATAAATTAACTAATTAAATTTGTTATATCCTTTATTGTTACCCAAATCATAAGACCAACCAATAAGGTAAAGAAAATAGCATTAATATTCTGTTCTATCTTTCTGTTGATAGGACTTCCTTTTAATTTCTCTATTCCTAAAAAAAGTAATCTTCCCCCATCCACTGCTGGAATAGGCAAAAGATTAAAAATGGCAAGGTAAATTGAAATTACAGCTATAAATTGCAAAAAGTAATTAATTCCTAAAGTAAAATGTTGGGAAACTAATTTAGTAATTCCTACCGGGCCCATAACCTGGACTCCTGTCTCTTGTCCCCGAATCAATTTAAATAAAGCAGATCCCAAACCATAAATTACACCGTAAGTTACTTGAGCTGAATTTTGTATTGCTCTAAGCGGAGCTATATACCAAGGATAAGATAGAACCGTAGCCCTTACCAAAGCCACTCCTATCGAACCCTCCCCCGAGGGCGGAGAAACTCTGGGAGTAAGAGAAACATCAAACTCTTCATTTCCTCTCTTTATACCTAAAATAATCTTTTCTCCTTTGTGTGATCCTGTAAATACTTGAATTTGGTTCACTTTATTTATTTCAATCTTCTCGGTTCTATCTTTCGTTTGCATAAAAATAATTCTATCTCCCGGTTGTATTCCTGCTCCTTGAGCTGGAGAATCAGCACTAACTCCACTGATTAAAACCTTTGGGGGTTGAGTAGCTTTTTTCAATAAGTCACTGCTTGCCTGATCGGAAATAGCAGTTGGCACACCTATCATAAAAACAATAGAGAAAATAATAACAGCTATTATCCAAAAAGTTAAAACCCCTGCAAAAATAATAATTGCTCTCTGCCATATTGGCTTCTGGGAAAAACTCCTTGAATCTTCTATTTCTTTATCTTCTCCATAAATCTTAACAAAAGCACCAAATGGTAAAAGATTTAAAGAATAAATCGTCTCTCCAATCTTTTTTCCAAAAATCCGAGGAGGATAACCTATACCAAATTCCTCAACCTTTATTCCAAACTTTTTAGCTGCAATAAAATGACCCAATTCATGTAAAATCACCAACCCGATTAAACTGGCAATAGCAATAAAAATAGTATAAATCATGTTATTAAATATTACTTCTTAGAAATTTCTTCTTTTTTATTCTCTGCTATTTTTTCTATCTTCTGGTTGTACTCATCTATCAATTCTTGAAGTTTATCTTTTCCTTTGTATTTTTCATCTTCCCCCATCTTTCCTTCTTGAAAAATATCTTGAATCTCATCCCAAGCCTCTTTCCTCCAATGTCTTATGGTTTGGCGTGCTTGTTCAGTCTTTTCAGACAAAATTTTAACTAAGTTATCCCTTCGTTCTTCACTCAAAAATGGAAGTTTTAACCGAATAATTCCCCCGTTTACATTAGGAGTTAATCCTAAGTCAGATTTAGAAATAGCTTTTTCAATAGATTCAATGTAAGATTTATCCCAAGGTTCAATAACAATTTGATTAGATTGAAGACAAGAAATTGAACCCAATTCCTTTACAGTCATCTTTTGACCAAAACAGTCAACTTCAATATCTTCAACTAAAGAAGGAGTCGCCCTTGAAGTCCTAAGTTTAGCAACTTCACCTTTGAAATAATCAAGAGCTTTATCTAATTCTGGTTTAATTTTATCAATAATTTTTTGATACATAACTGAAAGATTAAAAGTTTATAAATTAATATTTTAAATTATAATTTAGCAAAAAAAACTTCAAGCCCTAATTTAGGCTTCACATTAGTATAAGAGGTTAAAAAAATCAGCTTGTTTATAAACTTAATTATCTTCTTTATTTTCGAAACAGAAAAGGACTCAATTCTCTTTGTTGGTGAAGGAAAATAATCAAACTCAGGCAACTTTATCCTTCCTATTTTTTTAAGTAAAAGACACCTAAAATATCTTTGTGACACTTCTAAAAATTTATTCAATTCAAAATAATTATCCTGAGATATTTTTTTAGCAAGTTTGAACCTAAAGTCAAAATTTGATTCAGATATTTCTAAAATCTTATTCAAAATATTTTTTTCTTGTTTTAATTTGTCAGGATTAGAGAGAAAATCTATGGCTCTACCTGGTTTCCCCTGAGAAACCCCCGCCAGCATTTCTGCTTTGTCTCCACTTATCTCATAGTTTGATCCAAGGTATTTCTTAATTCTATCAAATGAAACAGGAAAAAACTTTATTACCTGACACCTGGAATATATAGTGGGTAATAACATCTCAGGATGAGATGAAATTAAAATTAATAAGGTTTTTCCTTTAGGTTCCTCTAAGGTCTTTAATAAAGAACCTTGAGCTTCTTTATTCATTTTCTCTGCTCTGTCAACAATAACTGCTTTCTGGGAGCCAAGAGAGGGTTTGAAACTTAAAAAATGTTGAAGTTCTCTTATCTTATTAATTTTAATCTTTTCTTTTTCTCCACTTACAACAAACAAATCAGGATGTCTTCCTTTTTTAATTAGTTTCTCTTCTCTGTTCTCTGTTTGGGTATCTTCCTGAGTCTTCTCTTTGCCTTCTTTGAGAATAAACTTGATAAACTCCATAGCAACTTTTCTTTTTCCTAAAGAATCAGAGCCCGCAAACAACAAAGCATGGGCTAATCTGTTTTTTTTGAAACTTTTTTTTAAAAAATCTCTTTGTTTTTGATGTCCACAAATTGTTGACATAATAGGAAAATAATTTTATTTTATTTTCTTTGACATTACAACTTTTTTGTAAGTATCCAAATTCTCAAGAACAGCTCCTGTACCTTTGACTACACAAAACAAAGGATCTTCTGCTACAAAACAAGGAACACCTACAGATTTTGCTATCAGACCATTAATATTAGGAAGCAAAGAACCCCCACCTGCCATTATCATTCCTTTATCCATCACATCTGCTGAAAGTTCAGGTGGAGTTTTCCTTAAAACTTGTCTTATTACTTCAGTTATAGAATTTAGGACATCTTGAATTGCCTCACAAATTTCATTGCTTGAAACCTTTATATTCCTTGGAAGACCGGCAACTAAATCTCTGCCTCTAATTTCCAATGTTTTTTCTTTCTTCTCGGGAAGAGCAGTACCAATCTTTATTTTAATCTCCTCTGCTGTTTGATCACCAATTGCTAGATTATATTCTTCCTTTATATACTCTGCTATAGCTCTATCTATCTTATCTCCCCCTGTTCTCAAAGACTGAGAAGTCACAATTCCACCTAGAGAAATTACAGCAACTTCAGATGTTCCCCCACCAATATCAATAATCATGTGTCCTGAACAAGAGTTAATAGGAATTCCAGCTCCAATCGCAGCTAAAATAGGTTCTTTAGCAACAAAAGCTCTTTTGGCACCGGCGGTCTTTGCTGCTTCAATAACTGCCCTCTTTTCGGTACTAGTAATTCCAGCTGGAACTGAAACCACTAATTCTGGCTTAAAAAATTTAATATGGCCTGCTGTTTTTTTAATAAAGTAACGTATCATAGCCTGAGTAACCCTGTAATCTGCTATTACTCCATCTTGAAGCGGACGGTAAACTTGAATATCATCGGGGGTTCTACCTATCATTTCTTTTGCCTCTGCCCCCACTGCTAAAATTTTATTCTCAGAAACAGAAATAGCAACAACTGAGGGTTCATTTAATACAACTCCCTTCCCTGGAATTAGAACTAAGGAATTACAGGTACCAAGATCAATAGCAATTTTCGATGAAAACATATTATATCCGTGGCTCTTGCTTTAAAGTTAATATTAAGATAAATTTATTAAACTTCAACCCGCTTTATGTCACCTCCTAGGTTTTGTAATCTCTCTTCAATTTTTTCATATCCTCTATCTATCTGAAAAATATTCTCAATAGTAGTTACACCTTTTGCCATCAGGCCTGCAATAACCAAACAAGCTCCTGCTCTAATATCCCACGACTCAATATTCACCCCCTTCAATTCCGTAGGACCGAAAATAAAGGCTCGGTGAGGATCTACAATCTCAATATCTGCCCCCATTTTTCTTAACTCTTGAGTATAATTAAATCTATTTTCATACAAGGGATCATGGATTAAGCTTTTTCCTTCAGCTTTGGTCAATAAAGGAATAATTATTGGTAACAAATCAGTTGGAAAGCCAGGATAGGGCAAAGCCTGCACCTCAACTGAATTTAAATCAGAGGAACCTTTAACAATAATAGAATCTTCATTTAATTTAAAATTTACTCCTATTTCTCTGAGTTTATTTAAAAATAGGTCCAAGTGTTCTAAATTTACATTTTTAACTTTAACTTTTCCGGGAGTTGCCCCTCCAATTACAATAAAAGTCCCAGCCTCTAAAGGATCAGGGATAATCTGATGAGAAACACCTCTTAATTGTTTTACACCTTCAATTTCGATAGTATGGGTACCTGCTCCTTTTATCTTAGCTCCCATTTTATTTAACATCTCAGCTAAATCTTGAACTTGAGGTTCTGCTGCAGCCCCCTTGATAATTGTTTTATCTTCAGCCAAAACAGCAGCTAACATAAGAGTCTCAGTTGCGGTTACACTAAATTCAGGGAGAACAATCTTTTTTCCTTTCAGTTTTTCAGACTCGATCTGATAAACCCCATTATCTTCTCTGGAAATTTTAACACCTAACTCTCGCAGAGAATCAAGGTGTACAGAAATAGGTCTTAATCCAATTCTATCTCCTCCAGGTGGTGGAATCTTAAAACTTCTCACTCGAGAAAGCAAAGCCCCAAATAAAAGGACTGAAATCCTGGTTTTGGGAACTTTATTAAAATCCATTGTCTCAGGATCTAAAGAATCCGCTTTCACTTTAACTTTCCTGCCTTTTCGCTCAACTTTCACCTTCATACTCTTTAAAACCTCAATTATATTAAAAACATCTTCAACTAAAGGAAGATTTCCAATTAAACATTCCTCTTTGGTAAGCAAGGTTGCTGTGAGAGCGGGTCCTGCTGCATTTTTGTAACCGCGTATTTCAACCTCTCCTTGGAGGGGTTTTTTTCCTTTAATTACAAATTTTTCTGTCATTTAGAACTTTATAGAGAACTTTTTAAAATATATTTTGTCTAGTTTATGATTTTATCTTAACCTAAAACAGGAAGGGTTTCAAGGTAAAGAAGAGCATTTCAGTTTGAAATTAGTGAATAACTAAAATAAAATAGAATATTATCTTTAAAAATAATTTTTAATTAATTCATATTTTGTCATATTAAAAATCTTATGAAAAGAAAAACTCGTTTCTTAATAGTTAGTTTTTTTGTAATCTTTTTCCTTGTGGTTACCCCACAAATTATTCTTTATTCTTTAGGATATAGGTTTGATTTCGACCAAAAAAAGTTCTTCAAGACAGGTGGAATTCATTTAAGAATAAAACCTAATAAGGTAAGAGTTTTTATCAATGGAAAATTTAAAAAAAGGACCAGATTATTCCTTGACTCAGTACTAATTACAAATCTTCTTCCTAAAAAACAGCAAATTTTAGTAAAAAAAGAAGGGTATCACTCTTGGCAAAAAACTCTGAAAATAGATGAAGGGAAGGTTACAAAAGCAGAACACATAATGTTATTTAAAAAAGACCCTTTAATTAACGTTTTCGGAGAAAATATTAAAACTTTTTATTTCTCTCCCAATGAAAAAAAAGTGGTATTGGAAACTATCCCAGAGAAAAGATTGGAAGTTTTAACTGTTGAGTCAGGTATTAAAAAAAATGTCAATCTCAAACCCGATCAAGAATTACTGGATTTAAAATGGTCTCCTGGTTCTGAGAGATTTTTAATAAAAACCTCCCCAAAAAATAGCAAGACAGAGAATCTTTATCTCTCTTCTTCTCTAACAGACCCTAAACTACAAATTTCTCTTTTAAATTTGCCCGAAAAAGATTTAGGTCAAATTAATTTTAATCCTCAAAACCAAAACCAAATATTTTTCTTTCAGAGAAATAATTTATACGTTCAAGATTTAAACTCCAATAAAAAAATTCCTTTAAAAATTGCCGAAAACTTAGTTTCTTATCAAGTAACAGATAAAGATATAATCTGGCTTTCAGATTCTGGACTCCTCCATAAATTAAACCTCACAGACCTTACAGGTCTTAACATAGAAGAAAAACAAGCTCTCAATTCTGAAGTATTTCCTCTTAAAAAGGAAAGTTATTACAAGATTTTAACAAATAACCAATTAGTTTTCCTATTAGAATCTAACCAGTTATCATTCACTTCTAACAACTCTATTTACTATAATCTTTTTTACCTTAATCCTGAAACAAAAACATTCCAAAAAATAAAAAATGATATTAAGAGATTTTCTTTTTCACCAAACAAGGATAAAATATTTTATTCAACAGAACATGAAATTTGGTTCTCGGACTTAAACGATATCCTATCTTCTCCTCCCGATAAAGGAAAAATTAAAGAAATATTTTTAGTTAGATTTTCAGATAAAATAAAAAATTGTTTTTGGCTTAACCCCCATTATTTAATATTTACAGTTGGAAATGATATTAAAATTTCAGAAATTGATATCCGTGATGGTCTAAATATTATAAATCTAAGCAAACTCTCCGATAGACCAACTGAAAAAACCCCAGAAATTTTCTTCAGTCAAGTCTACAAAAAAATATATATCTATAAAAAAGATTCTCTTTTTAGTTCAGAAAAACTTATACCTTAATAGTTTTTGAAACAAATTTATTCCCTTTAATATAAAATCTCCAGGGTCTTTGGGCCCATTCTTCAGCATAATCAATTCCTATTCTTTTTGCTGAGATAATCTTTGATTCTTTTATCTCCTCTCCTCTGTCTTCCAACCAGATTCTTTCACTTGCAGTTAAGTCTTCACCATCAAAAGATTTATTCAATTTCAGCCATTTTGTTAATTTACCGGGGCCCGAAGCAATTCTTGAGGCTCTAGCCTTTTCCTCAATCGGCTCCAAGGCTCTTATTAAAACACACTCGGGTTTCTCATCATCAGTAGTAATATTCAACTGCCAATGAATTCCATAACAAAGATAAATGTAAACATAACCTCCCTTTAAATATTCTGTCTTATTTCTAGCAGTAATCTTCCCACCATAAGCATGGGAGGCTTTATCCTCGGGTCCGATATAGGCTTCTGTTTCAACAATTTTACCTAAATAAGTTTTATTCCTATACTTTCTAAATAAATATTTTCCCAGAAGTTTCTTAGATACAGTCAGACTATTTTGGGTATAAAACCCACGAAGAATTCTTCTTGGCTTCATAAATCACAAAAAGCTCCAATAATGGAGCTTTTTTGGTTAAAAACAAATAAGTATTAATTTATGCATTTTGTGACTGAGATTCAATTATCTTTTTAAGATTCTTCCATTTCATTTTCCCGCCTTCGCCTAAATCACAAACCTCTCTGAAGGAACAATATTTACACTGCCAACTTTCGGGGTATCCTGGTATCCTTGAAGGAACAATATTGTTATCAATTTTTTCTTTAAGTTCCTTAAAATTACTTAAAATTAACTCAGCAATTTTTGGATTATATTCAACTTCAAACTCTTTCAAATTTTGTTTATCTTTACCTACATAAAGTAATATTCCTTTTTTAATTTTGAAAAAGTGAAGATATAATTGAAGTTGTCTAACATTATCTTCTTTGGGCTCTGTTATTTTGTTTAAAATCATACTATTCATACTTTTAATATCTAAAACATAGAGTTCATTATCTAAACTAACTATAGCATCAGCTCTTCCTGAAACTATTTCTTGTTTAGGAATATTTATCTCTGCGGCCACTACTATCCCCAATCTTATCAGTATACTTACAATATTACGATGTAAATACTCTCCTCTTTCAAATATTCTCATAATTCGAGGGGGTTTCTCTTTGGCGGGAGCATTTTTAAATTTAAAAAAAATCTGACGAGGACACTTTCCAGCCTGGGAAACATAAAAATGATGCTGGGGTCTATTTTTCTGCTGGTCCATATAAAACTTATCAATGAGTTCCTTAAGCATAATAAAAATAAAATATTAACGTTTTTTCCACTGAGCTGCCCTTCTGGCTCGCTTCAGGCCATATTTTTTTCTTTCTCTCATTCTTGGATCCCGTGTTAAATACCCTGCTTTTCTGAGGCGTTTTTTAAAATCAGGATTAAATTCCACTAAAGCTCTAGCTAAACCGTGTCTTACTGCCTCTGCTTGAGCATGTAATCCTCCACCTTTCGCTATCACTGTAGTTCTGAACTTATTAGAACAATTCATTTCTTTTAGAGAAGCTACAGCTATTTCTTGCATCTCTTCTGTAGGAAAATATTCCTGGTAAGGTTTATCATTAATTAGAATCTCTTTTTTGCCTTGAGTGAAAATCCTTACTCTGGCTGTAGCCGTTTTTCTTCTGCCAACTGCTTCGTAATATTTTTTAGAATCTTCTTCTTTCTTAGTTTTCTTTTTGCTAGTTTTTTTCTTTGTTTTTTTCTTTTTCTTTGATTCGGAAGCAGATTTTTTCTCTTTTTTTTCTTTACTTTTTTTAGTCTTCTTTTTTGTTTTTTTCTTTGTTTTTTTCTTTTTTGTCATATTTTAAAACTATTACTTTTTGCTAGCCTTCTTATTTTTTTCAGAAATAACACATTTTAACCTCTTAATTTGTCTTGATCTGAGTTTGTTCTTGGGCAACATTCCATATACTGCTCTCTTTAAAACTTCAGCTGGATCTTGCTCAAAAAGTTCTTTCAGAGAAGTCTCTTTCAGCCCCCCTGGATAATCGCTGTGATGATAATACTTTTTATTATTAATTTTGTTGCCGCTAAGTTTTATTTTATCTACATTCTTAACTACAACAAAATCTCCCATATCTTTGCGAGGATAAAAATTAACCTTGTGTTTTCCTCTTAATAAAACAGCAATCTTGGAAGCTAACCTACCCAAGATTTTAGCTGTAGCATCAAGGGTGTGAGTTTCTCTATTTATTTTTGATTTTGTTTTAGTTTCAGCTACCATATTTAAATTTATTTTACTAATTCAATAATGGCCATCTTAGCTCCATCACTTTTCCTTAGTCCAAGTTTTAAAATCCGAGTATAACCCCCTTTTCTTTCTTTATACCTGGGAACTATTTCAGTAATTAGTTTTTTTGCTATTTCTTTGGGAAATTTTTTAGATATCTCTCTTCTGGCGTTAAAATCTGCCTTTTTTGCTTTAGTTATAATTTTCTCAGCAAAAGAAGATAATTCTTTAGCTTTAGCCTGAGTAGTTTTAATCCTTTCGTTTAAAATAAGGGACTCAGTCAAGGATCTTAACAATGCCTTACGTTGGTTTTTCTCTCGACCAAATTTTCGGCCTTTCTTTCTTTTACGCATAATTTCATTCAAGAGTTAAATCTAGTTTATCTAACTCTCTTTTAATTTCTTTTAATCCTTTTTTTCCAAGACCTTCAAGTTCTAAAAGGGTATCTTTGTTCTTTCTCAAAAGGCCTCCAATTGTTTTAATACTGTTATCCACTAGTGCATTAATTGTTCTAGTAGATAAGTTTAAATCCTCAATTTTTATCTTAGATTTATCAGGAGTTTTTCTAACAGAAATCTTCTTCTTCCCCTTTTCTGCTTCTTTTTCACCAATTAAAGCTTCAGAGAATAAAGAAAAATGTTTAATAAGAATTTGGCAACTTTCTTCAAATGCCTGCTCGGGAGTAATAGCACCATCGGTTTCGATATCTAACTTTAATCTATCAAAATCAGTTCTTTCCCCCACCCTCATATTTTCTACTTGAAAGTTAACTTTTTTAACAGGAGTATAAATAGCATCAAGAGGTATAGTTCCTATTTCTTGTTTTTTCTCTGTCCTTCGCTCTACTGGCTCATAACCTGTACCCTTACTAATTTTTACCTCAATTTCAAGAGTAGTTTTTTTATCAGTTAAAGTAGCAATATGACAATCGGGATTAATAAGTTTAACTTGAGTGGGAAGATTAAAATCGGAGCCTTTTACTTCTTTCTCCCCCTTCTCTTCAAGTTCACCGGTATGAATTTCTCCCTCAAAGATTTTAAATCTTAATTTTTTCAGATTCTGTAATATTAAAATAGTATCCTCAAGAACTCCACTCATGGTTGAAAATTCATGAGAAACTCCCTTTATTTTAACTTCAGTAATAGCAGCTCCGGTAAGAGAAGAAAGTAAAACTCGACGCAGAGCATTCCCAATAGTAACTCCATAACCAGGATACAAGCCTTCTATTGTAAAAACGACTCTATTTTTATCTTTTTTTTCTATTTTAGGTGAAGAAGGTAAAGGAATCATATTTTTTACTTCGGTAATTCTTACTATTTATGAAACAGCAAAAAATTCCGAAGTTAATTAACGTGAGTAAAATTCAAAAATAACTGGAATATCTGCGGGAGGAGATGCCTCTTCAAGATTAGGTTCTCCCACAATCTCCAGTTCCAGTTCCTCTTTATTAACTTTAAGCCAAGAAGGAGCTTCCTTTTTCTTAAGTAAAATTTTAAGTTCTTTTAAAATATTTTTTTGTTTTTTTTGTTCTTTAACAGAAACAATATCCTCTTTTTCTACTTCAAAAGAAGGACTATCAACAGGCTTCTGATTCACCAAAAAGAAACCATGAGAAACTAATTGTCTGGCTTGTTTTCTTGATTTAGCCAGCCCTGAACGGAAAATTACATTATCTAATCTCTTTTCAAATTTTTTTATTAATTCCTCCTCAAGGTCTTCTCCTTTTTTCTTACTATCCAAAGTCTTCCTAATATATTTTTTGAACTGTTCTTCAGATAAACCATACCAATTTCTAAGTTTTTGTTTTTCTCTTAATTCCTGACCAAAACCTGAAACTCGCCTTCTTCTTCTTTTTCCTTTAGTTCCAGGAGGATAAGATTTCTTGATTAGGGCACATTTAGGAGAAAAACAACGATCACCTTTTAAAAAAAGCTTCTGGCCTACTCGTCTACAAATTTTACATACATTTTTTTTCATCTTTAAACTCTTTTTGGTTTTTTAGGACGACAGCCGTTATGAGGAATAGGAGTTACATCTTTAATCGACTCCATTTTTAAACCGTGGGCAATTAAAGACCTCACAGCTGATTCTCTACCCGAACCTATTCCTTTAACTAAAACGTGAATTTTTTTAATTCCTAATTTCTTACAAGCATTAGCTATAGTTTCCCCAACTCTGGTTGCAGCGAAAGAAGTACCTTTCTTGGTGCCACGGAATCCAATTGACCCTGCACTCCTCCAAGCCAAAACATTCCCTGCCATGTCAGCCAAGGTAATTAAGGTATTGTTATAAGAGGAAGAGATATAAACTCTTGCTTCTTTCAACTCTTTGCTTGCTTTAGTCTTAATTTCCTTTTTGGTCTTTTTTTCTATTTCTTCTCTCTCTTTTAAAATTTCTTCTTCTGTTTTTTTAACAACGTGTTTTTTTCCCATAATTTACATATTTTTCAACAATTCAAACAAAATGAGAAGAAACAATTTATTTTGGAGTAGAAGATTTATTTCTTCCAGAGCCCATGGTTTTTCTTACATTTCCACGAACAGTTCTTGAGTTAGTTCTTGTTCTCTGACCTCTTACCGGTAAATCTTTTTCATGACGAATTCCTTTCCAACAACTAATATCTTTTAATCGCTTTATGTTCGTCATTTCTTCTCTTCTAAGTTCTCCTTCCACTTTGTGTTTTTCTTCAATAGTCTTTCTTAACTTATTAATTTCCTTTGAAGTCAGATCCTTAGCTTCTTTTTTTAAATCAATTTTATTATCAGTTAGAAGTTTCTCACTCAAAGAGCGCCCTATTCCATAAATGTAAGTTAGGGCTATCCTAATTTGTTTATCTTCTGGTATATTTACTCCAGCAATTCTTGGCATAATTAAAATTAATTTTTAATAAAATATAAATTAACCCTGTCTTTGTTTATGTTTAGGGTTTTCACAAATTACATAAACCTTTCCTTTTCTTCTTACAATTTTACATTTCTTACAGATTTTTTTAACTGAGGCTCTAACTTTCATAAATTAGAAAATATATTAAAAATAAGACTCTGAAATTTAGATTCCAGAATTTAAAAACTATCGAGAGATGTTCCAAAAATAATAATTTTGAATTGAAGAGATTCAATCTCCAACAAAAATCTTTTCTAACTTCACTTCAGGCGATATACAATTCGTCCCCTTTCTTGATCATAGGGTGTCATTTCCACTTTAACTCGGTCTCCGGGCAAAACTCTTATTCGATACATTCTTAATTTTCCAGCAAGAGAGGCTAAAATTTTCTTTCCATCATCCAATTCTACCCGAAAAAGAGCATTTGGTAAAGCCTTCAACACCTTTCCCTCTTTTACGGTTATTTTTTTACTCTTTTTTGATGTTCCTTTTTTCTCTTTTTTATTGGAAGGAGTCATTTTTAATACTTTTCATAATAGCAAATTTAAATAGATTGGTCAAGGCTACTTTATCTTAAACTTAACATTAATTCTATCTTTTCCACCAGGTGCTTTTCTGACCCAAAAAGGCCAAAAATTTACTTTAATCTCAGATATTTCTTCTGAAAATTTATTATAAATTGACTCTTCTATCTCCTGTTGCGATTTTCCTTTAATTAATTCTACTAAATCTTTACTTTTAATGTTAGGATAAACTTTTGTTGAAAATTTTAAATTAAGAGAGATTCTATTTTCCCTTAAATTAATTAATTCTGGGGTATACTCTATTTCTAAACTCTCCTCATAAATCTTTTTAGAGGTAGGTATCTTAGAAAAAATATATTCTTTCACAAAGCTTTCCAGCTCCTCCTTTTTAAATATTAATACTTTCCCTTTTGCTTTACCTTGAACACTAAATTGTTCGACTAAATCTTCTGGTTTTACCATTGGAGAAATCTCTGTAATTTGTTTGGAAATAGCATCTTCCAATAGAATAAAATCAGAAGAAATTTTATTCCTTAAAGAAACATCAACATCAGTCAAAAGCTGCTGAGTTAAATCTTCTCCAGCCTTCTTTAAATCCTCTTCTATTACTTGGCTCTGTTCTTTTTCAAATCCCCCCTTCATTGATTGAGTAGATTCCCCAGTTACAGTATGGTAATAAGAAGTTCCCGCTAATCCTGGAATAGAAAATTCAGAAGGTCCTATATTATAATCTTCTCCTGATTTAAGAGCTACCACCTCAATCTCTGTCCAACTGGGAACAAGTTCTCCTCCCTTTCTGGTTGCAGCTGGAATATAAATACTTTTTGGTGAAACAAAATATTCTCCAGATTCTGATAAAAACTTAGTCTGAGGAACTAAACTAATAGGAGTGGGAGGACTATATTTGTTATAAACTCGAATTATCCCCTTTGCTTTACCCGCATTTTCAACAACTCCAGTTGCTGGAAATTCTTTCCAGAGTTCTTTTTCTTCTTCCAAAACCTTCCCTGAAATAGCCTTCTTTAAAATATCAACTTCCTCAATTCTTTCATCTACGATTACTTCTTCTTCAAAACTTAAAAAGTTAGTTTTAGGAAAAATCTCAATTTCTGCTTCAGGAAGTTTAAAATATAAGACAGAACCCAATAAAAGAATTAAAAAAACCACTCCAATTAAAATTTTGGGTAAAAGAGATTTTTTATTTTCCTTTTGGCTTAAAATTTCTTCTTTTTCAGCTGCTTGAGGTGGAATAATATCGTGAAATTTTTTTGGCATATTATATAAAAGATTAAATTATAATCAAAATTATTTAAGAATAGCTTTTATTCTTCTTACTCCTGCTGAAGATGATTCTTCTTTTATGATCTCAAACTCTCCCAGCTTAGAGGTATTTTTTACATGAGGTCCTGCACAAACCTCTTCTGAAAAATCTCCAATAGAATAAACATTTACTTTATCAGGATAATCAGCTCCAGGAACAGTAAGAGCACCAGATTCTAAAGCTTGCTTTAAGGGTACCTCTCTTTTTCTAACTTTCAAACTCCCTTCTATCTTCTGGTTCACCAAATCTTTAACTTTTTTAATTTCCTCATCAGTTAATTTTTGAGGATGTGAAAAATCAAATCTTAATCTTTCTGCATTAATATCAGAGCCTTTCTGTCTTACATGTTCCCCCAAAACTTCTCTCAGGCCTGCTTGTAAAAGATGGGTAGCGGTGTGAAGTTGAATTACTTTCTTTTTCTCTTTTTCTGTTTTAGCTTGCTTTATTCCTACTCCCCCAAATTTTTTCTCAATTCCTGCTCGAGAAACTTGTTTGTGTTTCCGAAGAGCTTTTTTAAATCCTTTCTTATCAACCTTTTTGTTTTGTCTTTTAGCTAACTCTTCAATAAACTCTAATGGGACCCCATAAGTAGAATATAAATGGAAGGCCTTTTCCCCAGGCAGAATCTCATTAACATTTGAGATCTCTGAGGTAGTCTCTTTTATCCCTTGCTCCAAGGCCTGCTCAAATTTCTCTCTTTCTTTTTGAACAACCGTTAAAATGTCAGTTTGTTTTGATTTAACTTTAGGATAAGAATCTTTGTAAATTTCAATTACTTTCTTTACCAAAGGAATTAAAAACCCCTCGGGCAATTCCAATAATTTACCAAACCTTATTGCTCTCCTTAAAACTCTTCTTAAGATATAACCTTCTTCAATGTTTGAAGGCAAAACATCATCTGAAATCAAAAAAACAGCACCTTTAACATGATCTGCAATAATTCTCTTTTTTTGGATATTTTCTCCCTCTGAAATTTCTATTTCTTTAATAATTGGTTGAAATAAATCGGTTCCAAATACTGAATCTTTTTCTTGGGAAACCATAGCTAATCTTTCCAAACCAGCCCCCGTATCTACTCCTTGCTGTTTCAGTTTTTCTAACTTACCATCCCCTCTTTTATTATATTGATTAAACACTAAATTCCAAAGTTCAATAAACCGACCACAATCACAATTGGGAATACATTTTTTACCTCTCTTACAGGGCATCTTAGTTAACTCATAATGAATCTCACAAGTGGGTCCACAGGGTCCTGTTTTTCCGGTAGGACCCCAAAAATTATCCTCCATTCCAAATTCTGAAATTCTCTCTTCGGGAAAACCTAAATTTTTAATAATCTCTTTTGATTCCAAATCTTTTGGAACCAGAGAAGGTTTTTTAACTCCTTTAAATATTGTAAACCACAATTTTTCTCTTTTAAAACCTATCTCTTCTGTTAAAAACTCAATTGCATATTCTATTGCCTCTTCCTTAAAATAATCACCAAAACTAAAATTTCCCAGCATCTCAAAAAAAGTAAGGTGAGTACTATCCCCTATCTCTTCAATGTCTGAAGTTCGGAAACATTTCTGTGAAGAAGCGACTCTATTACCATAGGGTGATTTTTTACCCAAAAAATAATCTTTGAATTGCTGCATTCCAGCGGTAGTCAACAAAACAGAAGCATCAGGGGGTAAAAGAGAACTTGAAGAGACTATAGTGTGTCCCTTTTTCTCAAAAAAATCTAAAAACTTTTGTCTTAATTCAAAACCAGTAAAACTCATATGATTATTTTAACTTCTCTTCTTTATAAAATCAAATAAAAATGAAAAGTCCCCACTTCGCGGAGCGGAGACTCGAGTCCTGCTCAGAGCAGGACAAAAAGAAGAACGAATGGACAGTGCGGTTTATCGCTGGCTCCACATGGTCGGGGTCAAATACCCCTGCTCAGCGATTAACCTTCGCCTATATCAGGTGGATTCCCTCCCCATCTACGGGCTTTCTTTTTACCCTCCGGGTTGGGCCTGATACAGCGGCCCTCGTTTCTTTTATTTGTTGCGACCTATCCTCGTTTTTGAGAAACTCTTCTGGAACCCAATCCAGTAAGAAATTCCTCTCGCAAAGATAGGACCGGCTCCTCGCCACTGTCCATTGGACTGATTACCTTTTCGCACCTAACTTACCTTTCTCTATTCTCTATTATCCTTCTCTTTTAAAGACAAACAATTTAATGGACAGTAACAAGAATTTATTGTAAAGAACTATACTTTACACTTTCTATTGTATCATATTATGTATTTCTTGTCAAGGGTTCCTAAAATAGTGTCGTCTGAAATTATGTAAATCTATCAGCTACCACCGAAGCAGCAAAAGCTTCGGGTTTAATTTTAGCTTCAAAACCGTTACTTTTAATCAATCCTACTACTTCTTTTATCATATCTCTCGTCTTCCCGTGTTTGCCAACATCAGCGTGAATGTGTTGAAATTGATAATCAAGGTTTAAAGTAGAATCTCTAATTTTCTTCTGAAGAGATTCCTTCAAAGACAAAGCTAACTCACAAGATAGTAACACTTCTTGTAAAACCCTCTGGTGAAAGTTAGAAAACTTCTTTTTTTGAGAAGGATATTTTACTCTTTTAAGAAAAAACCTTCCTCCAGTTCCAACTCGTAAAACAACTACAGCCACAGGAAATGATACTTTATCTCCAGAACAAGAATCACACCCAACTACAACATCATAAAATTTATTAGGTTTTTCTTTCATATAATTAAAAATTTCTCCAGTTACTTTACTGAATTTAAGATCTCCACGGGTAGGGTTATAAAAATGTCCGTCTTCAAACTTACTCATAATAATTTATTTATATTATCAAACAAACCGAAGTTGTCAAATATAGATACTTTTAAGAATTTATTAAACAGACTTAATAATCTTTACAAACTCTGTTGCTTTAAGGGAAGCCCCTCCAATTAATAATCCATCAGTTCCTGCCTTTGAAATATATTGTTGGGAGTTCTTACTGGTAACACTGCCACCATACAAAATCCTTACTTTGTTGGCTTTGTTTCTATTATAAATTCCAGAAATAATTTTACGAACGAGCAAAATCGAACTTGTTGTTTCTTCAACAGAACAACTCTCCCCCGAACCAATAGCCCAGATTGGTTCATAAGCAACCCCTATATTCTTAATTTCTTTCCCGGGAATATCTTTTAGTGCTTCCTGAACTTGATTCTTTATTACCTCCGCTTTCTTACCCTCTCTCCTCTGCTTTTCTGTTTCACCAATACAGAGAATTACCTTTAATTTTGCTTTCAGGGCAAGTTTAATCTTTTTATTAATCATCTTGTCTGTTTCTGAAAAATATCTCCGTCTTTCAGAATGTCCTAAAATTACATATTTACACCCTAAGCTTTTAAGCATAAAAGGTGAAATCTCCCCTGTAAAAGATCCTTTTTTTTCATAAAAGCAATTTTGAGCCCCCAGTTTAATTTCTGATGAATCCCGAAATTCACTTAAAAAGACAAAGGGAGGAGAAACAACAACCTCTGCTTTCTGATTCTTCTCTATTTTCTTCTCTATTGAATTAAAAAGTTTCTTTGCTTTAGAAAAACCAATAGGGTTACATTTCCAATTTGCTACGATTAAAGGTTTCATTTTTAAATTTTTAATTTAATTTTCATTGTTTACGTAAATATTGAGCTGCTTTTTCTGGCTCAATAGTAGAAATTTCCATTTGGGTTCCTATTTCAAAACCAGCCCAAGTCGCTGTTTTAGGAAGAATTGTAAAATGCCAATGGTAATAATTATGTTCTTTTCCATCACAAGGGCTTGTATGTAAATAGAAATTATAAGGTGGATCATCAAGACCCTTATAAAGTTTACCAAAAGCTTTTTGAAAGGTTTCTGCTAATTGTTTCTTTTGTTTATCTGTTATCTTTTCAAAATATGAAAGGTGTTTCTTGGGAGATATAATAATTTCAAAAGCTGCCTTTGAAGCGAAGGGACAAAGAGCTAAAAAACCATCATTCTGAAAAATAATCCGTTCTTTTTTTTCTTTCTCCCATTTATTCATTTCACAATAAATACACTTTTTGTTATCTTCAAAATATTCTTTAGCTGTTCGGAGAGCCCTTTTCAAATCACTGTCAATTAACGGAGTTGTTATAATCTGAGAATGAGGATGAGCAATGGAAGCACCTGCTTCAACTCCATGATTTTGAAAAATAGAGATATAATTTACAAATTCTTTATCCTTTAAATCTAAATATCTCTGTTGGTAAAGATCAATTAATTCTCGAATTCTGTTCTCTGAAAGCTGAGCTATTTGTTTTTTATGATCTCCAGTAACAACTACCTCATGAAACCCGACCGCATTCATTCTCTGAAAAAATTTTCCTTCCGAGCGTCTATTAAGTTCAGAAGAAGGACTGAAAGCAGGATATTTATTTGGTAAAACAATTGTAGTCCAGTCTTTAGAAATTTTATCTCCTTTTTCAAAAGAAACTCTTTTGCCTTCAGAAAAAATAAGAGTAGGTTCTGCTTTTTCTGATATTTCACAAAAGGGACATTTTTCTCTAGAAATCTCTTCTTTCTGTCTTCTTTCTTTTCTAAAGGTTTCAGGTCTTTTGGACCTCCCTGTTGCTATTACCACCCAATCTCCAGAAACTAAATCATATCGTAACTCTGAGGGAAATTCTTTCTTCTTTTCTTTTTGAAACATTTTAAAATAAATTTAAGTTAGAGGTTTAGTTAATAAATCATTTTATCATAAAATTCTCCAAAAAGAAAAAGGGAGTTCTCTTCTCAGAACACCTCCCCTAAAAGGCTATTTACTTTCCATCAAAAAGATCACAAGAATCACGCTTTTATTATTTCTATTTTGTTAAGACCTGGGGTCCACTCTTGGTTACAGCAACTGTATGCTCGGAATGACAAGATAAAGAACCGTCAGCGGTTTTGTAACCGAAGCCATCCTCTGTTCTTTTTAAACGCCAATCCCCAACTGTTACCATAGGCTCCAAGCAAAAAACCATACCTTCTCTAATTTTTTCTCCTTCTTTTCTTTTGCCAAAATTCGGAATTTTAGGTTCTTGATGAAGTTCTTTGCCTATACCATGCCCGCAAAGTTCCTTTACTACCCCAAAACCCCTACCTTCCACATATCTTTGAATTGTATTTCCTATATCACCAAAGGTGTTTCCCTGTCTTGATTTTTTTATCCCTCTTTTCAGAGCTTTTTTGGTTACCCTTATTAACCGCCGCACCTCAGAGGAAACTTCAGCAACGGGTACAGTAACTGCCATGTCGGTGTGAAAACCTTTGTAAAACATACCAATATCTAAAGACAAAATATCTCCTTTCTTTAAAATTCTGCCTGAGGGTGGAACATGAACAACTTGCTCATTTATTGAGGTACAAAGAGTTGAGGGAAAACCCTCATATCCTTTGAAAGAAGGTTTACCCTTAAATTTAAAAATCAGGGTTTCAGCTGCCCTGTTTAATTGTTCGGTAGTAATCCCCGGTTTTACTTTCTTTTTTAATTTTTCTGTAATTTCTGCCAAAATTTCACCACTCTCTCTGATTATTTTAATTTCTGATTTTGTTTTAATGGGAATCATTTTGACTAATAACCTTTAAAACATCGCCGAAGACATCAGCGACTGATTGTTCTCCGTTAATTTCTTTTACTTCTATGCCTTCTTTTTTAAAATAATTCATTAATGGGAGGGTTCTTTCTTTGTACTCTTTTAAACGAACCTTGATAGTTTCTGGGTCATCTAACTTTTTTCTCTTTTTAAGTTTTGAACCATCCAAGGGACACATAGTAAGATTTTTTGTTTCTTTGTTATACAAAATTGGATGGCGTAAAAGAGAACAAATCCTTCGGTGAGAATTCCTGAAAATAGATTCTTCGGCACTCAATTTAATTAAAACCACTTTTATATTCTCTTTCCCATATAATTTTTCTAGCAAGGGTATTATTTTTTTACCTTCAAATAAAGTTCGAGGAGACCCCCCTAAAACCAAACTTTCTTTCCGACTGGATAGTTCTTTTATCTTTTTTGTCAACAAATAAGTAACAAAGGGAGGGGAGCATAGTTTTCCTGTCTCCCATAACTTTTTTTGTTCTTTAAAATAATATTTTTTCCCATCAACAACTACAAAATCTTTCTCCTTTGAGCTTTTTATAAAAGTTTCAATTATTTTGCTTGTTTCAAGATAATAAAGATTCAGTTTCTCTGATAAAAGTTCAGATTGAGTCCCCTTTCCTGCCCCAGGAGGACCAAGTATTATTATTACTGATTTCTGCATGATTTTAATATAATTTTAGCTTAAGGTTTTTAGTCTTCAAAACGTCTCGTACTCTCGCATCTGAAGTTGAGCATTCACTTGCTGTAAAGTATCCAAAACTACACTAACTACAATTAATAGACTGGTGCCTCCAATTAAGAAACTGAAGCCCCGAACTCCAGTTACTCCACCAATAATCGAAGGGAGAACAGCTATTGTACCCAAAAACATTGCCCCAAGAGGTAAAACCCTGTTCAAAATGTGATTTAGGCGTTCAGTAGTGGGCTGACCTGGCCTTATTCCGGGAATAAAACCTCCCATTTTTTGTAGATTTTCTGCAATTGCTTCGGGATTAAAAGTAACAGCAGTATAAAAATAGGTGAAAAGGATTACCAAAACAAAATAGGCCCCACCATAAAACCAAGGGTTTTGAAACAGGCCCACAAAATTATTAATAATAGCCCCAAAAGTTCCTTCAACTCCTCCTAAAAAGTTAGCTACCATACCTGGAAGCAATAAGACCGAAAGAGCAAAAATAATAGGGATAACTCCAGCTGGATTAACATTTAAGGGTAAATAAGTTGAAGCTCCACCATACATTTTATTGCCTCTGACTCTTTTAGCGTAGGATACAGGAATATTTCTTCTAGCTTCATTTATCATAACTACACCAGCCACTATTACTACAGCTACCCCAAAAAAGGCAGCATAAAAGGGAGTTTTGGAAACATCCCAAGTAATTATTGCTTGACCAATCGAAGCGGGAACCCGAGAAACAATTCCAGCAAAAATTAAAAGAGAGATTCCATTACCGATTCCTTTCTCTGAAATTAATTCTCCTAACCACATTAGAAATAAAGCTCCAGCTGTGATAGTTAAAATTGAAGTAGCAAGTAAGACTGATGGAAGAGAATCTATTACTCCTTGCCGCTGAAGCAAAGTTAACATTCCATAACTTTGCAAAACCGCCAAAGGAACCGTAAGCATTCTTCCGTACTGATTAAATTTTTGACGGCCTGCTTCCCCCTCCTCTCTATACATCTTCTCCAACTGAGGAAAGATCATAGTTAAAAGTTGGAGGATAATAACTGAAGTAATATAAGGTCCCAAACCCAACATAACAAGAGAGAGATTACTTAACGCTCCCCCTGTAAAAAGGTTTAAAAGGCCAAAAAATTGATTACCAGAAAAGAATTTTCTAAGACTTTCTAAATCTATTCCAGGAATAGGAATATTAGCGGCCAACCGGAAAACAGCAAAAATGAATAATATAAAAAGGATTTTATTCCTAATTTCTTTTTCTTTAAAAAGACGAATTAACTTGCGATACCACATATTAATTCAAATTAAGTTATAATTTATTTCAATTCTTTTGGGATTTTTCTTTATTTTTCTTCTTTTTCTCTGTTTTCGGGTCCTCAGAAATTTCTTTCTTAATTTCCCCTCCTGTTGCTTTAATCTTCTCTTCTGCTCCTTTTGATGTTTTGCAACCTTTAATAATTAACTTTTTTTTAATTTCTCCTTTACCTAAAATTTTAACTTCAGGGATTCTACCCTTTATTCTACCAATAATTCCTTTCTTAACCAAAACTTCAGGAGTGATAATCTCACCCTCTTTTGTTTTGTTTTGGAGTTCTCCGACATTAACTGTAACAATTTTACTCTCTCTTGTTTTTTGTTTGTATCCTCTCAACTTTGGATATTTCTTAATTAATTCCCGAATAAGAGGTCTGGATGTTCTTCCTGCTCTTGCTTTTTGTCCTTTTACTCCTCTTCCTGAATAAGTTCCTCTCTTACCTCCTCTTCCAACCCTTTTTTTCTTTTTTCTTTTATGTTTTGGTTTAAGTTGATGTAATTGCATAATTCAATTAATTTTGTTTATTTTCTTCTTGCTTTTTCTTTTTTTCAGTGGTTTCAGTCTTCTTTTCTTTCTCCTCGGAATTCTCTTCTCTCTTTTTAAGCTTGTTTTTCAATAACTTAAATGCTTCAATTGTTGCTTTAGCGTTGTTCAATTTATTTTTTGATCTTGAAATAATCTTAGAAGAAATATCTCTAATTCCAGCTAAATCACAAATTGTTCTGACTACACTTCCTGCCACCAAACCTCTTCCTTTAGTTTGAGGTTTAAGTAAAATTTCAGCTGGACCATACTTTGTTTTTACCGAAAATGGAATAGAACCCTCCATAACAGGAACAGAAATCATATTCTTTTTGGCCACCCTCTTTGCTTTCTCAATGGCCTGAGCAACATCAGAGCCTTTATCTACCCCTATACCAACTTTTCCTTTTTTATCTCCAATAGCAACCGTAGCTCGAAAGCTCAGTCTCCTCCCCCCAGCAGTAACTCTTGTTACTCTGGCAATATCTAAGACTTCGGAAGCAAATTCCTTCTCTTTTCTTTTATTCTTTTTTCTTTTATTTTTTTTAGGCATAATAATTTTTCAAATTTTAATAATCTTAAAATTCTAATCCTCCCTCTCTGGCCCCCTCAGCTAAAGCCCTTACTCTTCCATGATAAGCATAAGGACCTCTATCAAAAACTACTTTCTTAATTTTTTCTTTTTTCGCTTTCTCAGAAATAAGTTTTCCAACTCCGAAAGCTTCTCTTACTTTTCTGGTTAACTCTTTTTTTGATTTTTTATTAATTTTGTTTTTGTTTTTGTTTTTCAATTCTAAATCATTAGCTGAAATCAAAGTTTTTCCTTTCTCATCATCAATTAGTTGAGCATAAATATGCTTTGAAGAACGAAAAACTGAAAGGCGAGGTCTTTGGGATGTTCCCCTTGTTTTAGCCCTAGTTCTTCTTTTTCTTCTTTGAGATTTTTCTTTTTTTGAATTAATCTTCATTTTTAGATCAGTTTATTGTTCTAAGGTTACAGCTTTCTTACCTTCTTTTCTCCTAATTTTCTCACCCACATACTTTATCCCTTTTGCCTTGTAAGGATCAGCCTTCCTAACTCCCCTTATTTCGGCAGCAATTCTTCCTACTTTTTCTTTATTTATCCCCGAAACAGTAATAACATTTCTCTTAACTGAAAATTCTATTCCTTCCGAAGATTTTATTTCCACTGGATGAGAAAAACCAAGATTCAAAATCAAATCATCACCCTTAACTTCAGCTTTATAACCCACGCCCTTAATTTCTAATTTTTTCTCAAAACCTTCAGTAACTCCAATCAGAGCATTCTTAATTAAAGTTCTGTATAATCCCCAAAGCGCCTTTATTTTCTTTGGAGCTTCAGTAAAATCCCTTTTAAGAGATACAAAAATCTGCCCATCCTTTATCTCTGTTTTAATCTCTGGATGAATTTCTCTTATTATTTCACCTTTAGGACCTGAAATTACCAAATTACCGTTCTTTTTTTTAACGGTTACCTCTTTTGAAATTTCAATTGGTTGTTTGCCTATTCTTGACATAAATTTATTAATCACTTTTTACCAAATTTTAACTAAAAGTTCACCCCCTAAGTTTTTCTTTCTTGCTTCTTTACCTGTCATTACACCCTCTGGAGTTGAAATTATAGAAATTCCATAACCTCTTTTAACAGAAGGAATATCAGAACTTTTTCTATAAATTCTCTGACCCGGTTTTGAAATTCTTTTTGCTTTAAAAATAGCAGGAATCTCTTCAGAAGTGTATTTTAAAGTTAATTCTATCTTTTTCTTTTTTCTTTTTTTTCTTTTCCTAACCTTCTTCACAAAATTTTCTTTTTTCAAAATTTTTGCTATCTCAAGTTTTAAATTTGAAAAAGGAATATATACTTTCTTCTTAGAAACAGCTTGGGCATTCCTTATTCTATTAAACATATCAGTTATTGGATCTGTCATAATTTAAGATTAAATTTATTACCAAGAGGATTTTTTAACTCCAGGAATTTTACCTTCATTAGCCAATTCCCGAAAACATATTCGACACAGACCAAATTTTCTCATATAGCCCCGAGCTCTTCCACATCTAAAACAGCGTCGAACCTTTCTGGTCGAATATTTTGGTTTCTTTTTTGATTTTGCAATTTTTGATTTCCTGGCCATAATGTAGTTTAAGTTTTTATAGGAAAACCTAATAATTTAAATAATTCCAGGCCTTCCTCTTTGCTGTCAGCATCAGTCACAATTGTAACTTCAAAACCTAAAATAGTTTTCTCTTTTTCTGTAAATATTTCTGGAAATGATATATGTTCTTTAATTCCAATAGTTAAATTTCCTTTTTGATCTATTGATTTCTGGGGTATACCTTTGAAATCTCGAGAACGAGGAAGAGCTAAATAAATTAATTTTTCTAAAAAACCGTACATTTTTTTACCTCTTAGAGTAACTTTAGCTGCAATTTCTGCTCCTTCCCTTAGAGAAAACCCAGAAATTGACTTCCTAGCTTTTACTAATTTCGGTTTCTGAGCTGTTATGCTTGCTAAATCTTTTAAAACAATCTTTTTAATTTTATCTTTTTCTTTCTGTGTTTTATCTGAAACTAATTTTCCAAAACAAGAATTAACTATTACCTTTTTTATCTTAGGTACTGCCAGTGAATTTTTATAATCAAATTCCTTCTTCATAGCAGAAACCACCTCTTTTTTATATTTTTCTTTTAATCTTAGCATAATCTAAAAAGATTCAATTTAAATTTCTTGTCCACATTTTTTACAAACTCTATATTTTTTACCCTTCTCTTGTTTATAACCTATCTTAGTTGTTTTTTTACATTTAGGACAAATAATCTTCACATTAGAAACATCAACTGGAGCTGGTTTTTTAACAATCTGGCCCTTCTCTCTTGCCTTCTTGGGTCGGATATGCTTTTTAACCAAATTAAGCCCTTCAACCAAAAT
This sequence comes from uncultured Candidatus Saccharibacteria bacterium, assembly GCA_964507665.1. Taxonomy (GTDB): domain Bacteria; phylum Patescibacteriota; class Minisyncoccia; order Minisyncoccales; family CAYZYK01; genus CAYZYK01. The sequence continues at coordinate 60,700 of CAZDPT010000003.1, forward strand.
ACTTTTTTGTTTTGGTAAGACTTTTAAAACCTTACCTGTCCTACCTCTATCTTTACCTTTAGTTATTAAAACTGTATCGTTTCTTTTTATCTTCATAAAAATAGAATAAATTAAAATTAAATCATATCTGAGGCCAAGCCCGCTATATTCTCAAATCCTTTCTCTTTTACCTCCAAAGCTACAGGACCAAAAATCCTACTACCCTTTGATTGTTCCCCTTCTCCTAAAACCACAACAGCATTATCATCGAATCGGATATAAGAGCCATCCTTCCTTTTATAATTTTTCTTCTGTCTCACCACTACTGCTCTCACTATCTCGTGTTTTTTAACTGCTTTTCGAGGCTCTGCTTTCACTACAGATCCCACAATAACATCTCCTAATTGAGCATATCTCCTACTACTTCCTCCAATTACCTGGATACAACGAATAATTTTTGCACCACTATTATCAGCTACTTTTAAAAGGGTTTCTTTTTGAATCATAATATTTCCAAGAATGAAATAACTTTTATTTTTTATCTTTTATTTTCTTCAGAACTTTCCATCTTTTTCCTTTACTTCTTGGTCTTTCTTCTTCAATAACTACTTTATCTCCTATCTTATAATTATTTTCAGGATCATGAACCTTAAACTTTTTGGATACTTCATATCGCTTTTTATACCTGGGGTGCTTCTTTATTCTCTCCACCTCAATTACTATTGTTTTCTGCATTTTATCGGAAACTACAGTTCCTTTTAATCTACGTTTTGACATAATTATTTCTTATTTCTCTTTTGATTTAAAATGGTTAATATTCTTGCAATTTCTTTTTTAGTTCTTTTAATCTGCTGAACATTTTTCAGTTTATTAGCATTAACTCTAAATCTCAAATCTCTCAATTTTTCTCTTGATTCTTGGAGGATTTTTTGTAATTCGGACTCACTTTTTTTTCTAACTTCTGTTGCTTTCATCTTAATTTTATCTTTTAATAAATTTTGTCTTAACTGGCAATTTATGTGATGCTTTACGAAAAGCATCTCTTGCTTCTTCCTCTGGAATTCCATCTAACTCAAAAATAATTCTTCCGGGCTTTATTGGATAAACAAAATGATCAACACTTCCTTTACCCCCGCCCATAGGAACTTCTACCCCCTTATTGGTTACGGGTTTGTTTGGGAAAATTCTAATCCAAAGTTTTCCTCCTTTTTTAAGATAGCGAATTATAGTTCTTCTTGCTGCTTCTATCTGGCGGGAGGTAATCCATTTTTTACCTAATGATTTCAAACCATAACTGCCAAAGGCAAGTTCGTAACCTCTAGAAGCAGAACCTTTTGAGGTTCCTTTCTGTTTCTTCCTGTGTTTCACTTTTTTGGGCATTAAAATTGCCATAGGATTATAAACAGTTTTACTCAATAATTAATTTATTCTCTCTCCCCTTTATAAATCCAGACCTTAATTCCAATTGCTCCATAACTACAATAAGCTTCATCAAAAGCATAATCAATATCAGCTCTTATGGTCTGACGTGGAAGTCGACCTTTCTTTAGCCATTCTGTCCTAGCAATCTCCGCCCCATTTAATCTTCCCGAAACCTGTACTCGAGCTCCTTTTATTTCTTTATTAGACATAATTTTATTGAGGCTTCTTTTTAATACTCTGCGGTAAGGAGTTCTTTTCTCAATTTGTTCTGCCATCCATCGAGCAACAAGAGAAGCTGAAGTCCATGGATTTCTTACTTCTTTAATCTCAATTTTTAATTTAGATAAAGAATCAGAATTACTATTTTTTCTTTTTTGAAATAGTTTTTTCTGTAATAAGTTTCTCAAAGTCTCCACTCCTTTACCTCCTCTACCAATAACAAGTCCAGGTCTTGAACTTTTAATAATAATTTTTATTTCATTTTTTGAACGTTCAATTTCAATATTTTCTATCCCTGCCTTTTTTAGTTTATTCTCAATAAAATTTCTAATTACAAGATCTTCCTCAAGATATTGAGGCATATCTTTACCATAAAAACCACGAGTATCCCAATCCTCGGTTTTCTTAATTCTATATATTTTTGGATTAACGTTATGTGACATTTTTCTTTTTTTTCTAAAAATTTAAACAATTAATCTTATATTATTTTTAGAACTTTATCAATAGTTAAAATGATTTTCTCCTAAATATTTTCTTTGGACCTGGTTTTGGTCTCGGTTTCTGAGTTTTCTTCTTGAGTTTTGGCCTTTTCTTTCTTTTTTCTCTAGGTTTCTTTGTTTTCTTCTTTGTTTTCTTTTCCTTTGTTTTCTCTTTGTCGGGTTTAGACTTTTTAACTTTCTTCTTTTTCTTAATTTCTTCAAGAGTAATTGTAACATGGGAACCTCTTTTCAAAATCTGAGCTGGTTGGCCCCGAGATTCCTCTCTCCATCTTTTCAATTTTGGAGCCTCATCAACTGTTATTTTAGAGATATAAAGGTTTGATTTCTCTTGCTGAAAATTTTTTTGAGCAGAATCAACACCTGATTTTAAAAGTTTCTGAAGGGGTTGGGCTGCCTTTTTTAAAACAAAATCTAACATTGCCTCAGCTTGAGAAACCTTCTTTTCCCTTATTAAATCAGCAACTTGTCTTACTTTTCGGGGAGCAATTCTTAAATGTTTTAACTTTACTGTAACTTCCATTTTATAACTTAAAATTATTCTTTTTCTTGAGATTTAAGTCTCCGTCTTTCTTTCTCAGCTGCTTCAGCCTCAAGCTCTCTTTGTACCCTCCCGCCATGTCGAGTAAACTTAGTGGTTGGTGCAAATTCACCTAATTTGTGACCCACCATTTTTTCTGTAATATGAACAGGAACATGTTCCCGACCATTATGAACTCCAAAAGTGAATCCTACCATCTCAGGGGTAATAGTACAAGCCCGAGCCCATGTTTTAATTATTTTCTTGTCCCCTTTTTTTACCTTTTTCATCTTTTTCAAGATGTTGGAATCGATATAAGGACCTTTTTTTAAACTTCTTGACATATTCTTATATTAATTTTATTTTTTTCTTCTTTTAATAATAAGTTTATCTGTCCATTTCTTTTTCTTGCGGGTTTTCACTCCTCTGGCAGGCTTCCCTGAGGGTGTCTTTGGATGTTTTAATCCAATTGGAGCTCTACCTTCTCCACCTCCATGAGGATGATCGTGAGGAGTCATAGCACTTCCTCTAACTGTAGGTCTTTTTCCTTTCCAACGACTCCTGCCTGCTTTTCCTATTTTAACAAAGCGATGTTCTGAATTAGAAACTAATCCTATTGAGGCAAAACATCTATTATCGATCTTCCTTACTTCCGTTGAAGGCATTTTAAGATGGGTATATTTATTTTTTTGAGCTAAAATTTGAGCTCCTGTACCAGCTGCTCTTACAGTTTTTCCTCCTCTTTCTGGCTCTAATTCAATATTATAAACCATGGTTCCAACTGGAATGTTTTTCAACCTTGCTCTATTTCCTATCTTGACGGGAGTCTCATCTGAACATATTATATCATTGCCTTTTTTTAATCCATTAGGGGCTAAAATATATCTTTTATCTCCATCCTCATATTCTACAAGAGCCAGAAAGGATGTTCTATTCGGATCATATTCTAGGGCTATTACTTTTCCGGGAATATCCATTTTCTCTTCTCCAAAATCAACAATTCTGTAACGCCTTTTAGAACCCCCTCCTTTATGGCGGACAGTTACTTTCCCACTACTTCCCCTACCTCCTTTTTTGGAAAGGGGCTTTAAAAGTTTTTTCTCAGGAGGTTTTTTATCAAGGCTCGAAAAATCTTCCTTTGTCATACCTCTTCTTCCTGGTGTAATTGGTTTTTCTTTTTTCATAATTTAAAAATAATAGTTTTTACAATATTTCAATATTTTGACCTTCTTTTATCTTAACTACTGCTTTTTTAAATCCTTTCTTTGAACCTTCAATTCTACCTTTGTTTCTTGGTTTGGGAGGGATTTTTATCAGATTAACTTTTATAACATCAACCCCATAAACATCTTCAATTACTCTTTTTATTTCTGGTTTATTAGCATCAGGAAATACCTCAAAAACATATTGATTGTTTTCTGCTAATTCAGTTGCTTTCTCTGAAATATGAGGCCTTCTCAATACTCTATAGGCTGGAGAGCCCTGCTTTGTCTTTTTTACCTTCTTTTTCTTCTTGGGAGTTGGTTTCTCATCTTTTCTTTTCTTCTTCTGAGGTTTTTCTTTCTCTTTTTCTTTTTTTCTCTTTTTTTTCTTTCTCTTTAAAAAATCTAGTAATGGCATAGTTAAGTTTTATTTTTTTGTTTTAAAAATGTTTCCTTAATTTTATTAATCGCCTCTTTTGGTAACACTAGATACTTAAAACTGAGTAAATCCAAAGCATTCAAATTTCTAGCTTCAATCACTTCTACCCCCGGAAGGTTTCTTGAAGATAATACAATATTCTTGTTGTGTTCGGGTAAAGCGATTAAGCAATTTTCTTTATCTAAAGGTAACTTTTCTAAAATTTCTGCTATTCTCTTTGTTTTAATTTTATCTGCTTCTAATTTGTCTAAGATAATAAGGAGTTTATCCTTAGCTTTAGCAGAAAGAACTATAAACAAGGCCTTTCTTTTCATTTTTTTAGGAATCTTCTCTTTAAAAACTCTTTCTTTTCTGGGACCAAAAGTAACTCCACCCCCTTTCCAAATAGGTGAACGAATGGAGCCGTGTCTGGCTCTGCCCGTTCCTTTCTGACGCCAGGGTTTTCTACCCCCACCTCTTTTTTCACTTCTGTCTTTTGAGTGAGCAATATTTCTTCTTCTATTTGCTCTTTGGGAAACAACAACTTGATAAACCAAATCAGAATTTAGATCCACACCAAAAATATCTTTGGGTAATCTTGTTTTTTTCTTTTTCTTTTCTCCTTCTTGATTATAAATATCAACAAGCATAATAAATAATAATTAATTGGTCTTATCCTTTGATTTCAAGTAATGTTCCTCTGTGCCCGGGAACAGCTCCCTTTACTGCCAATATATTACTTTTTTTATCTACTTTTATTACTTCTAAATTTTTAATTGTTTTTCTTTCAGCACCTGTTCTTCCTGGCATTTTTTTTCCTTTAACAACTCTCTGTGGAAAAGCAGAACCAATAGAACCCAAGGTTCTGTGTTCATGCTTTACGCCATGAGTAGCTCCTCTTCCCGAAAAACCCCATCTTTTAACTGCTCCCTGAAACCCTTTTCCTTTGGATATTCCTGAAACATCAACCTTATCTCCTTTTTTAAAAACAGAAACATCAATTTTATCACCAGTTTTTAATTTTTCAAAATCTTCTTTATTCTCAATTCTCTCTTCTTTTATATATTTATACTCTTTACCTTTCATTGTTTTTTTAATTTTCTTTTTCTTTCTAATCTTTTTAAATCCTAATTGTACAGCTCTGTAATTATCTTTATCTTTTGTTTTTTTTTGTAAGACAAAACAAGGTCCTGCGGTAATTAAAGTTACAGGAATTAAATTTCCTTCTTCATCAAAAATTTGAGACATCTCAACTTTTTTTCCAAGGATAAATTTAGACATTTTTAATACTTAATTGTGATTTCTACTTTTAATCAAAAAACCGGGCATAGCCCGGCTTTTGCCTTAACTATGCTCTAAAATAATTATTTTAATAAATTAATTTCAACATTTTAAATGTTTGAAAATATTATAAGTTAGGTTCTGAAAACAATTCTTGTTAGTTAAGTTACTATCTGAATATCCACCCCAGAAGGTAAAGTTAAGTCCTTCAAGGCATCAAGAATTTCAGTTGAAGGACTTAAAATATCAATCAATCTTTTATGAATTCTCATTTCATATTGCTCCCTTGAATCTTCATGAATAAAAGTAGATCTGTTTACTGTAAACTTATGTATTTCTGTAGGTAAAGGAACAGGACCCACCACTTCAGCACCATATCTCAAAGCGATATCAATAATCTCTCTAGCGCTTTTATCTATAATTTTATGATCGTAAGCACGAAGTTTTATACGGAGACTTGGTTTCTCTTCCTTTTTTTTCTTTTTTTTCTTGCTTCCGCTCTTTTTAGATTTCTTTGTCTTACGGGAAGCTGCCTTTTTTTTAGTAGCAGTTGATTTTTTAGGTGTCATCTTAAAACACTATCTTCTCCAATTAAATTTTTAATTGAAACATTTAGAATGAAAATATTTTATAGATTTTTAAGCTATCTTCTTTAACTTCTACAAAATTTAAATCTCTCCTTACTTTGTTATTTCAGTAACAACTCCTGTTCCTACAGTCTTACCACCTTCTCTGATAGCAAATCTTTGTTTTTCCTCCAAAGCAATAGAACCAATCAATTTCACCTTTATATTAGTAGTATCACCTGGCATAACCATCTCAGTTCCTTCAGGAAGCGTAACTTCTCCTGTAATATCAGTAGTTCTGATATAAAATTGGGGTTTGTAACCAGAAAAGAAAGGAGTGTGGCGACCACCTTCCTCTTTAGTTAAAACATAAATTTCTGCCCCAAATTCAGAATGGGGAGTAATTGTACCAGGCTTGGCGATTACCTGCCCTCTTTCTATATCTTCTTTCTTCACTCTTCGAAGTAAAATTCCAACATTATCTCCAGCTCTTGCTTCATCTAAGGTTTTATTAAACATCTCCAAACTAACTGCAACTGTCTCTTGGGTCTCTTTCACACCCACAATTTCAACTTTTTCATTGGCTTTGATAACTCCTCTTGATACTCTTCCTGTGGCTACTGTACCTCTACCTTCAATTGAGAAAACATCCTCAATTGGCATCAAAAATGGTTTATCTAAATCACGAGTAGGTTCTGGGATATGATTGTCTACTGCTTCAAGTAATTCACCAATACATTTTGCTTTCTCATCGTCTGGAGAGTCCGCCTCCAAAGCCTGCAAAGCTGAACCTCGAATAACAGGAGATTTCTCACCCTCAAATCCATATTTATTAAGAAGCTCTCTAACTTCCTGTTCAACTAAATCCACAATCTCGGGATCATCTACCTGGTCGGTTTTGTTAATAAAAACTACAATTGAGGGTAATCCTACCTGTTTTGCTAGGAGAACATGCTCTTTTGTCTGGGGCATAGGACCATCTGGTGCTGAAACTAACAAAATTGCACCATCCATTTGAGCTGCTCCTGTGATCATATTTTTAATGTAATCAGCATGACCTGGACAGTCAATCAAAGCATAATGTCTTTTTTCGGTTTCAAATTCAACATGAGAAATAGAAATGGTAAGCCCTCTTGCTTTCTCTTCGGGAGCGGAGTCAATCTCCTCAATACTCTTTTCGGAAGCACTAAGTTTCTTCATCTTAGTATACTTAAGAATAGCAGCTGAAAGTGTAGTTTTACCATGGTCAACATGACCGATGGTACCAATATTAAGATGAGGTTTTCCTCTTTCAAATTTTTCTGTCATGATTTTCTCTTACAAATCGCTGAGTCTTGTTGGTTTACAATTAATGTAAAACAACAGTTGTCTACGATTAGTTAATTATGTATTTACTATTGTATTAAATAAAAAAATATTGTCAATTTTATTTTAAAGACCTTTTGGGTTTGTTTATTGTTAAATAACTATCAAGTCTATTTTACTAATATTTTAAAAAAATGCAACCTTTCTGTGTATTACTTCTTTTTCCCTTCAATAATCTCCTGGGTAATATTTTCTGGCACCTGTCCATAATGATCAAATTCCATAGTAAATGTAGCTCTTCCCTTGGTAAGAGAACGCAAGGCGGTAGCGTATCCAAACATCTCAGCTAAAGGAATTTTACTGTTAATTACTTTTGTTTTAGGTCTATCCTTTGTTTCTTCAATTTTTCCTCTTCGAGAACCCAAATCAGAGATAACATCTCCTAAAAATTCAGGAGGGGTTACAACTTCTAATTTCATAATAGGTTCAAGCAAAACTAATTTAGCTCTCTTTGCAGCCTTCTGAAGAGATGCAGATCCTGCAATTTTAAAAGCAAATTCTGATGAATCAACTTCATGAAAAGAGCCATCATACAAGGTGACTTCCATATCTACCAAGGGATAGCCTGCTAAAATTCCTTTATCCATTGCTCCCCGAATTCCCTTCTCAACAGCAGGAATAAATTCTTGAGGTATCGCTCCTCCTTTTATTTCATTAATAAATTCAAATCCTTCTCCTCTATCCTTTGGTTCTACTCGAAGATAAACATGACCGTATTGTCCTCTACCTCCGGACTGTCGAATATATTTTCCTTCCGCAGTTGCCTTATCTAAAATTGTTTCTTTGTAAGCTACTTGAGGACGACCTACATTTGCTTCAACTTTAAATTCTCGTTTTAGTCTATCTAAAATAACTTGCAAATGTAATTCCCCCATTCCAGAAATTATTGTTTCTCCTGTTTCTAAATCTTCTTTTATTCTAAAAGTGGGATCCTCTTCAGCTAATTTTCTCAAGGCAAGTCCTAACTTCTCTCGGTCAGCTTTTGTTTTGGGTTCAATTCTAATAGAAATAACGGGCTCTGGAAATTTAATTTTCTCAAGTAATACCGGATCCGACAAATCAGAGAGTGTGTCTCCTGTAGTGACTCCTTTTAATCCTACAGCAGCTCCTATTTCTCCAGCATATATTTTTTCTAGTTCTTTTCTGGAGTCAGCATGCATTCTTACCATTCTTCCAATTCTTTCTTTCTTTTCAGTAGCTGTATTTAGAACAGAGGAACCCCCTTCCAAAACACCAGAATAGACTCGGAAGTAAGCTAAGGTACCAACATAAGGATCGGTTGCTATCTTAAAAACTAAAGCCGAAAAAGGAGCAGAATCAGAAGGTTTTCTTACAATATTCTTACCTGTCTTCGGATCAATTCCTTTGACTGGAGGAAGATCAGCAGGTGAAGGTAAAAAATCAACTACCCCATCAACTAAAGGCTGAATCCCTTTATTTTTAAGAGCAGAACCACAAAATACTGGAATCAACTTATATTCCAAGGTTGCCTTCCTTAAAACTTTCTTAAGTTCTTGTTGGGAAATCTCTTCTTTTTCTAAAAATTTTTCCAATAAGGTATCATCTTCTGCTGCAATTTTCTCTACCATTTTTTCTCGCATTTTTTCAGCTTTTTCTTTCAAATCTTCTGGAATTTCTTTCTCCACTACCTTCTCCCCTACTTTACCTTCAAAATATAGGGCTTTCATTTTTAAAAGATCAATAATTCCTTCAAAACTATCTCCAGCTCCTATAGCTATTTGTAAAGGTATAGCATTTTTACTCAATTTCTCTGAAATTGAATCTAAACTCTTTTCAAAAGAAGCTCCTGTTTTATCCATTTTATTAATAAAGCAAATTCGGGGCACCTTATACTGGTCAGCTTGGCGCCAGACTGTTTCAGATTGAGATTCAACTCCAGCTACCCCATCAAATACAACAACTGCTCCATCCAAAACCCTTAAAGATCTTTGAACCTCAACAGTAAAATCAATGTGTCCAGGAGTATCAATAAGGTTTACTTGATGATCTCTCCAAAAGAAAGTGGTAGCTGCAGAAGTAATAGTAATTCCTCTTTCTCTTTCCTGCTCCATCCAGTCCATAATAGCTTCTCCTTCATGGACTTCTCCAATTTTGTGAGAGATTCCAGTATAGAAAAGTACCCGTTCGGTAACGGTTGTTTTTCCAGCATCAATATGAGCTACAATCCCTATATTTCGAACTTTATCAATTGGATGTCTTTTATCTTCTGGCATAATTTTAATAAAACAGCCCAGTATATTAAGAAAACAAATACTGGGTCAAAATATTACTTAGCAAAATGAGCAAAGGCCTTATTCGCTTCTGCCATTCTATGAATATTATCTTTCTTCTTTATTGCATCTCCTGTGTTTTCAGAAGCAGAAATTATTTCTTGAGCTAATTTCTGTCTCATTTGCTTTGACTTTTTCTTTCTAGCAGACTGGATTATCCATCGCATAGCTAAAAACTTTTGTCTCTCTCCCTTTACTTCTCTTGGTACCTGATAAGTAGCTCCACCAATTCTCATGGATTTCACTTCCAGAGTTGGGGAAGTATTTTCGATCGCCTTCTTGAAAATCTGCAAAGGTTTTTTCTTAGTTTTTTTCTTAATTATATCAAAAGCCCCATATACAATCTTTCGAGCAGTTTCTTTCTCCCCTTTCTTCATTACATAATTAATAAACCTTGAAACATCTGTACTATCATATCTTACATCAGCTGAAATTTTAAGATAATCTTTTCTTTTTTTCTTTAGTATTTTTTTCTTTTTAATTCTCATATTTTAGAAAAATTATTTCTTCTCTATTGTTTTGTCAGACCCTTTTTGGGGTGTCTCTTTGGAAGCTTTCTTTCCAGCTGAAGTCTCAGTTGGTGCTTCAGCAGACCTAGCTGCTTGAGTTGAGGGCCCTGTAGTTTTTTTAATTCTTCCCCCTTTCTTTGTTCCATATTTTGAGCGAGACTGCTTTCTTCCTTCCACTCCTTCACTATCCAAAACTCCTCTCACTACATGATACCTGACACCGGGTAAGTCCTTAACCTTACCTCCTCTAACCAAAACCACCGAGTGCTCTTGTAAGATATGACCCTCTCCAGGGATATAAGCTGTAACTTCCATTCCATTGCTGAGTCGAACTCGGGCCACTTTTCTTAAAGCTGAATTCGGTTTCTTTGGAGTAGCTGTGAAAACTTTAAGACAAATTCCCCTCTTCAAGGGTGAAGGATAAAAAGATGGTTTATTCTTTAATCTGTTAAACCCAAAACTGAGCCCACGGGTTTTCTTGCGCTTTTTGGGTTTCTTTCTTCCTTTTCTTACAAGTTGATTAATGGTTGGCATAATTAAAAGTTAAAAACTACTAGAAATATTAAAAAGAGCACTATGCTCTACTAACTTTATAGTTTAATAAATAAAAGAAGATTTGTCAATCTTAAATTAGTTTTAATAATCTAAATAAAGGAAAAACCTGTGATTGAAGTGAAAACAAAATTAATTACAGGAATCAACAAAGGTAGAAAAAAGAAGATAAAAAGAACTAAGAGGATAATGCCATATCGGGATAAAAACATTTTAATATTTCTGGCAGAATAAGGCAGAAAAGTAAACAAAATATGGGACCCATCCAAAGGAGGAATGGGTAAAAGATTAAAAATTCCCAATAAAAGATTAATCCAGACTACAAAAGAAAATACAGTGACTAAATTCTGAAAGAAAACTCCTTCAAAAGAAATGAATCTTAAACTTAATCCAAATATTAAAGCAAGTAAGAGATTAGCGGAAGGACCTGCTATTGCTACTTTTGCTTGTCCGTATTTTTGATCCCGAAAATTATAAGGGTTAATAGGAACAGGTTTTGCCCAACCAAAGATAATACCCCCACCCGTTGTTACTTTTGCCATTAGAACCAAAAATAAAGGAACAACGACAGACCCGATAGGATCAAGATGTTTTAAAGGATTTAAAGTTAATCTACCTGCATTTTTTGCAGTTGGATCCCCAAGATACAAAGCAACACTTCCATGAGCAACCTCATGGATGATTACAGAAAATAATAAAATAACAATTAAAACAATTAAAGAAAAAATAGTAATAGCCATATATTTTTTAATATACCATATATTCTAAAGGAAGAAAAACAGAACTTGAAAAAAAGAAAATTTTCTGTTAAATTTATTATATTATTAATTTAAATGATGTACTAAATTTCATGGCTAAAGAATGTACAATTTGTGGAAAAACATCCCAAGTAGCAAAACAAATAAAAAAACTTAGAGGAAAATATAATCCTACCGTAAAAAAGAGAAAACAACCAAATCTCCAATGGCTTAATATTCCCTCAGATATTAAAAAAGAACCCTATAAAGAATTTGCTGGAAAAAGAGTTTTAGCTTGCGCAAAATGTATTAAGGCAATGAGAAAAAAAGAATAAACGGGGTATGGTGTAACTGGCTAACATGCGCCCATGGGGTGGGTGTGATTCCGGGTTCAAATCCCGGTACCCCGA
>CAZDPT010000004.1:0-56967 GCA_964507665.1 uncultured Candidatus Saccharibacteria bacterium
ACGGAGAAATTACCTTAGCAAAAAATCAAAGCATTTATATGAAAAAAGACGAGATAAGGGGCATAAAAGCAATAGAAAATTTGGTTGTTCTTGGAATACAAGACAGGCCAAAAAATTAAAATAATTATAGAAAAAAGATGAATATTAAGCAAAACGGTCAAAAAGCCATTGAGGTTATCGGACTGACAAAAAAGTTTGGCCAACTAAAGGCAGTTGACGAAATCTCTTTTAAAGTGAAAAAGGGGGAAGTATTTGGTTTTTTGGGCCCAAATGGCGCCGGCAAAACAACAACAATAAGAATGTTAACGGGATTAAGCAAGCCAACTGCCGGCCAGACAAAGATTTTTGGCTATGACGCCGAGAAAGAGACAATAAGAGCCAAAAAGAAAATCGGTATTGTGCCGGAAACATCTAATATTTACGATGATTTATTAGCTTGGGAAAATTTAATTTTTACTGCTCAACTTTATCAAGTCGAAAAAAACAAAGCGCAAAGAAAAGCAAAAGAGCTTTTAGAAGCATTTGGGCTTTTTGACCGAAGGAAAGATAAAGTTAAGGGTTTCTCTAAGGGCATGAAAAGAAGACTGGCAATTGCTATGGGGCTGATAAATAATCCGCAACTTCTTTTTTTAGATGAACCCACTTCGGGGCTAGATGTAGAAAGTTCTTTAATTATTAAAAAAATTATTAGTGATTTAGAGAGACAAAAAATTACTGTTTTTTTAACAACTCATAATATTGAGGAAGCTAATAGAGTTTGTAATCGAGTGGCGATTATTAATCATGGAAAGATTGCTGCTATTGACACGCCAGAAAACCTAAAAAACACAATCAGAAGCGCTCAATCTATAGAAATAGCTTTTAAAAAAGAGATTTCTTTCCAAAGAATCAGTTCTCTGGAAAAGCTTTCTTTTATTAAGAGAATTCAGAAAATAGGTGATAAGTATAAAATATTTACTGATCACCCAGAGAAAACACTATCTTCTCTCTGGGATTTTAGCCGTAAAAACGGTTTAAGAATAACCAGCCTTAACACTCTTGGTCCTAGCCTAGAGGAAGTATTTATTAATCTAACCGAGACTAAATGAGTAAAGAAAACATTAAAAGCAATCTTTTGGCTGTTTGGGCGATTACAAAGAAAGACATTAAAATTTATTATCTTAAGCCCGGAACATTGATGTTTGGAGTAATGTTTCCTTTATTCATGTTCCTTTCTTTTGCTGTCGGTAGAAATATATCTGCCTCTTCTTTAATCCCGGGCTTGATTTCCTTAACGGTTTTATTTTCCGCATCGTCAATCGGGCCGATAGCTATTCCCGTAGAAAGACGGATGAAAACTTTTGAACGGCTAATCTCTGCTCCAATTTCCTTTTATGCCGTAATTTTAGGCAAAGCTTTGGGCGGAATATTATTTAGTTTGTTTATCAGCTCGGTGGCTATTTTGGTAGCATGGTTATTTTTAGAAATAACCATCGCTAGTCCTGTGATTTTATTTCTAAGCTTAATTTTAGCTTCATTATGTTTTTCTTTATTAGGGATTATGTTTGCCATGTTCCCTACGGAAAATCCGGGCGATGTTATGATGATGCTTAATTTTATCCGTCTTCCCTTAATGTTTATCAGCGGTATTTTTATTCCGATAGAAACTCTGCCCTCTTGGGGTAAGATGGTGTCTTTTTTGTCGCCTTTAACCTACGCAAACGATTTGTTTAGATTTGGAATAATAGGAAAAGCTCAGTTGAGTTTAGTTTCTAATTTTATAATTTTGTTAATTTTTGCCGGAGCATTTCTTTTTATCGGCATTTGGCTGGATAAAAAATTTCGTCAATAAATTTCTACTATGAACAAAGAAACATCCAAACTAATAAAAATTTTGTGTATTTTAAGTTTTATTGTAGTTGCCCTTACTTCTGTTCCTTTACTTGTTAGTTACCTAAAAGGAGTTGCTCCAAAATATTCTGTTATTGTTGACTTGCATGTTTGGGCTGGAGTTATTTTTATTGCTTTTGTTATTTTGCGAATAATAAAAACTAAATTTAAAAAATAATTATGAAAAACCAAAAACCAAAATTTCACGGCGTTGAGCGAGATAAAATTGAATGGTATCCGACAGTAGATAAATCTAAATGTATTGGTTGTGGAATGTGTGCTACTACTTGTGGTAAGGGTGTATACAAATTTAATTACGAAAAGAAAAAGGCAACAGTAGCTAATCCAAAAAATTGCATGGTAGCTTGCCAAACTTGTGCTAATTTATGCCCAGTCGGAGCTATTTCTTTCGCTAAGAATGACGCTACCCGAGGAAAAGTACAAAAGATAGTTAAAAAATTTAAGTTACTTGCTAAAGCTAAAGAAGAATTAAAAGACAAAAAAGAAGACCTTGAAATATAAAAGAGATATAATTATGCAGAAAAAAACAATTATCTTAGTATTATTTTTTATAGGAAGCTTGATTGTTTGTGGTGGAATATTTTTAAATAAAAGCAACAATATTGATTCAAAATCAATTTCAGCTAATTTATCAGAAGTGAAGCAAAAAGCAATCAAAATTGCTACTTGCCCAACTTGTTTTGAAAAGGCTAAAAAAATAAATAATAAAAAGTATAATATTATTAAAACCGGATCTACTGCCGAAAGTGTAAAACTTTTAAAAAATGGGGAAGTGGATGCTATTTTAGCCGGTAGAACTTTAAAACCCAGCGAACCCCAGTTGAAAGATGTTTTAATAAAAGAAGGATATTCTTTTTTAAACGATCAAAGTAAAATAGTTTATCTTAATCAATTAAAAGATTATAAAGTTTATACGGATCTGGATCCAAAAGAACTTAAAAACATTTTTCCGGTCCATAAAATTGAACGAGTTGAAGATGTCTATAAGTATTTAAGCAATGGCATCATAATTACTTCTTGGGAGAATACCGATTTTAGCAGAGCTAATACCGTTCATCTATTAGAAAGAAACGGGAAAAGAGTAAATTTATCAAGAAGAATTGCTCTTTATTGTTTGGATGATTGCAATGAAGAAGTGCAAGACTTAGTCTTATTATTAAAAGAAAATAATAATTAAATTTTAAATATTTAAGCATGAAAAAACCTATTTTCTCTATATTGATTCTCGCTTTTTTGTTATTAGGAATAAGTTCTCTAATTACAGATCAAATCTCTATTGGAACAGAGCAGGCTTTAGCCGCCGAAGAAAAAGGGGAGTTGTGTTTACATTTCTTTTATCAAGATGATTGTCCTCAGTGTCAACAAATATTAGAAGAAGGTTTTTTAAAGAAGTTGGAAAAAGAATATAATATAGACATAAAAAGACATAATATAAACCTGGAAGGAGAAAATGAATTATATCAAAAGTTTAAAGAGACTTACGGCTTTTCTTCCGGAGCTTATCCCATTGTATTTTTAGGTGACAGCTATTATATCGGTGAAAGTTCCATCCGCAATAATTTGGAAACTCAGATTATTGAATGCCAACAAAAAGATTGTATTTGTCCTGCAGAAAAAATAGACGGAATTTCACCTTCTGTGCCTAAATCTTCTGATATTACTCCGGAAGCAAAACAGACAGTAGATATCTCTCTGTTGGGAGAAATTGATCTTTCCGGGACCCCTCTTTTTGTGTCCACCGGCCTTGTTGCTTTTGTAGATGGGTTTAACCCTTGTTCTTTGTGGTTAATAAGTTTTCTTTTGGGAATAGTAATTCATACTGGCTCCCGAAAGAAAATCTTTTTAGTTGGAATAACTTTTCTCCTGGTCACTACCGCCGTTTACGGTTTATTTATAGCGGGATTGTTAAATATTTTCTCTTACATTGGTTATTTAACGTGGATTCAAGTTGGAGTTGCTATTTTGGCCCTTCTCTTTGCTTTGGTCAACATCAAGGATTATTTTTGGTATAAGAAAGGAATATCCTTTACCATTTCTGATAAATACAAGCCGAAAATCTTCAAAGATGTTCGTAATATAATGAAAGGTAAAAGATCAACCTGGGCTATGATGGTTGGGACCGCCGGTTTGGCCTTGGGGGTAGTATTAGTTGAACTTCCCTGCACAGCCGGTTTCCCGGTTATTTGGACTAATCTTCTTGCTCAATACCAAGTAGCTACCACTACTTTCGTTTTGTTGCTGCTTACGTATCTTCTAATTTATATGTTAGATGAGATGGCAGTAATTTTAGTTGCTACTTGGACCTTAAAGGCTGGAAGATTTGAAGAAAAACATGGGCGAATACTGAAACTTATTGGAGGAATGATTATGTTAGCTCTAGCCACAGTAATGGTAGTTAATCCGGACTTGATGAATGATATTGGAAATAGCTTACTAATATTTGTTGGAGCAATTGCCGTTTCTCTTCTAATAGTGTTTATTCACCGAAAGTTATTTCCTGACCTCGGTACAGAATTTAAAGAAGAAAAAAGTTTAGATTCTTCAGAAAAAAATAATCAATTAATAAAAATATGACTAATAATAAATTTCCTGAAAATTTATTTTATAACAAAGATTATTCTTGGGTACGTATCGAGAATAACACCGCGGTGCTGGGGGTGATTAAACCTGCTGTAGATAAGGTAAAAGAATTCGTATTTATCAAACTTCCCCAGAAAGGACAGATGCTTAAAAAAGGAGATAATTATGTTTCTTTGGAAGCGCTTAAATGGAGTGGCCATCTGAGCAGTCCGCTTTCGGGAGAAGTAATTGAGGTTAACGATCCGCTATTTGATGAACCTTCTACCATTAACAAAGACCCTTACAGCCAGGGCTGGATTGCTAAGATTAAAATTTCAAATAAGGAAGAAATTAAAGAGTTAATGAAGGCCGATGAAGCCCAAAAATGGGTCGACTTGGGTATGGATAAAAATAATTAATTAATCATTAAAATTATGAACAAAAATTACTTTATTATTGGTTTAATCGCAATTTTACTTTTAGGGGGAGGAATGTGGTTGTTAACTCAAAATAAATCTCCCGATCGGGTTAGTAATACTAATAATACTGAAAATACCATAGAGAAAGAAAATAACACGGCAAATTCTACTAATAGTGTAGGAGATAGCTCAAACAGAAAAAGTTACATTGATACGGAAGAAAATGACTCGGATAAAGTAGTTGTTTATTTTTTCTGGGGAGATGGCTGTCCTCACTGCGCAAAAGAAAAACCTTTCTTGGAGGGCTTGGAACAAAAATATTCGAAACTTGAAGTAAAGATGTTTGAAGTGTATTACAACCAAGATAACCAGGAGTTGTTCAAGGAAGTGGCCCAAGCTTATGGAACCCAGGCCCGAGGAGTTCCGACAACATTTATTGGAGACTTTGACCCGGTTGTTGGATACGGCAGTGACCAAACTACGGGAAAAGAAATTGAAGACATGATAAAACAATGTATAGAAGGTGGATGCATTAATCCCGGTTCTAAACTTGAATAAAAAAACTTAAAATTTAACCAAAAATATGACTGAAGAAAAAAATGATTATCAAATTAACGAGAGTCTGGATGTTCGCGGAGAAATCTGTCCTTATCCAGATATTAAGGCCAGAAAAAAATTGAAAGAAATGTCCTCAGGCCAAGTTTTGGAAGTTTTAACCGATTACCCCTTGTCTTTAGAGCGCATTCCGCGAAATAGTGAAAAAGAAGGGCATAAAGTTTTAAAGTTAGAAAAAATCGACAACGGGCCGGATCATCGTATAATTATTCAGGTTAAATAAATAATTATGTCTTTGGTTTTTATGATAATCAGCGGTTTAGCAATAGGAATTTTATTTGGCTTTGCTTTGCAACGCGGGCGGTTTTGTATGAATTCCGCCTTTCGCGACCCGCTTGTATTTAAGGATTTTACTCTACTCAAAGCGGTTAGTTTGGCTATTGCGGTTGAACTGGTTGGTTTTTATGCTCTGGATTTTTTTGGTTTGATAGAGTTCAGTCCTAAAACTCTTTATTTATTAGCCGTACCTTTGGGTGCTTATATTTTCGGTATTGGAATGGTAATAGCCGGTGGCTGTGCCAGCGGCACAGCTTATCGGGTAGGGGAAGGCATGATAGGGTCCTGGCTAGCTTTGTTTGGGTTTGTTGGTGCGGCCTATCTGGCTAAGGATGGATTTTTATCCGGTTTAATATCAAAAATTCAGACCTATGATTTTGGAACACCGACGCTTTCTTCCATCAGCGGTTTACCAGAAATAATTTTTGCAATTATTTTTGCTGGTTTACTTTTTTGGCTTTTATTCCGACAAAGACCAAACAAAACCCCAGATTCTAAGCATCAGTCTATCGTAAAGAGGATTTTTAAAAAAGGTTGGTCGTGGAAGATGGCCGGGTTAGCTATTGGGTTGATTGGAGTATTGGCTTTTGTTTTTTCTGCACTTTCCGGCCGAAATTACCCGTTGAGTATTACTATGGGCTTTGAGACAATTGTAAAATCAATTATTTATTGGGAAAACTTTTTGACTTGGGAATCGTTTGAAGTTATTGGTTTGTTGATTGGTGCTTTTGTGGGGTCGTATTTTGCCGGTGAATTTAAATTCCGATTTCCAAAGCCGAGGGTTGCTCTCCAATCTTTTATAGGAGGAGTCTTAATGGGGTCTGGGGCGATTATTGCCGGCGGGTGCAATATTGGTCATATTTTAAGCGGGGTTCCCCAATTGGCTATTTCCAGCTTAGTAGCAGGTATTTTTATAATTCTCGGAGGATGGACAACGGCTTACTTTTTATTTATTAGAAATAATTAAATTTAACAAAATACTATGAAATTAGGATTAATGGTTACTCGGCCGCCCTACACATATCAGGATATTGACACTCTATATTTTTTAAGCAAGGCGGCGATTGCTAAAAAACACCAAGTAAAAATATTTCTTTATGTTGATAGCGTGATTGTTGCAAACAAAGATTTGAAGCCAGCTAATCAAAGGAATTTGTATAAAAAAATGGAAGAGCTGACTGATTTAGGGGTGGAAATAAAGATTTGCGGTGTTTGTGTGCAATTTCGCGGTATAAAACGTGATCAATTACTGCCTTCGGGTGAACTGGAGGGTCTACCCGGGTTGGCAGATATGGTTGAGGAATGCGATAAATTTATAAATTTATAATAAGATAATATGGCAAAAAAAGTTTTAATAATCGTAAATAATCCGCCATTTGGTACAATTTTTCCGGCTGAGGCGCTTCGAGCCGGTATCGCTTTTGCTGGTATGGATTTGGATACTTCGCTGATTTTTAGGGGTGATGGAGTTTTTTCTTTAATTAAAAACCAAAAGCCCAAACTTATCGGTGCAGGTAACATAAAAGAAGGGTTATCTAATGCAGAGGAATTTGGTTTGAAAATTTTTGCCGACAAGAAAAGCTTAAGAAAAAAGAAAGTTACCGAAAGCGAAATAGAAAAGGTAAATATATTAACCGAGCAAAAAATAAAAAATTTAGTCAGATCGGCTGAAGTTATTATTAATTTTTAATTTTTATGCTTTTTATTATAAAATCCAACGAAAATAACCGTTGCGAGCAAACTCTAAAGTTTATGAACAAGGACGATAAAATTATTCTTATTCAAGATGGAGTACTTTTGGCTCATAACAATAACAATAAATTTATTTCAGCGGTAAAAAATAAAGGCGCAGAAATTTTAGTTTTAGAAAATGATTTGAACTTAAGAGGGATTAAAAATAATATTGACGCTAAAATGGTTGCTTATGAGGATATGATTGGTCTTATAGAAAAAAATAAAGTTTTTTCTTAAAACATGAAGTTACCCGATTGGATTAAGATAAGAAAATACGATAAAGAAAAATATTTAAAAACCTTGGACATTATAAACAAGAACAAACTAAACACAGTTTGCCTGGAAGCTAATTGTCCAAATCGTTATGAATGCTTTGAAAAAAGGAAAGCTACATTCATGATTTTGGGTGATATTTGCACCAGAAATTGTCGTTATTGTAATATTAAAAAAGGACAACCAAAATCGGTTGATAAAGAGGAACCGAAAAGAATCGCGGTTGCTGTTAAAAAGATGGAATTGGATTACGTGGTGATAACTTGCGTCACCAGAGATGACTTACCGGATGGCGGAGCTGACCAATTTATAAAAACAATCGGAGAAATAAAAAAAATTAATTCGGACTGTAAAATAGAAGTTTTAATATCGGACTTAAAAGGAAACTGGGTGGCGCTAAAAGAAATAATAAAAGCCGGACCGGATGTTATTAATCATAACCTGGAAGCAGTTAAAAATATTTTTACTTTAGTCAGGCCCAAAGGTGATTATGGATTATCTTTAGAACTTTTAAGAAAAACAAAAGAATTCGCGTCGGGAGTAAAAACTAAATCCGGCTTTATGCTTGGTTTGGGCGAAACCGATAAACAAATAAGAGAAACACTTGTTGATTTAAAAAAAAGTAATTGTGATATTGTTACGGTAGGACAGTATTTAGAGCCGAGTCTGGCGCATTTCTCGGTAAAAAAATACTACAAACCCAAAGAATTTAAAAAAATTAAAGTAATTGCCAAAGAAATTGGTATTAAACAAACTTTTGCCGGCCCTTTGATTAGAAGTTCTTATAAGGCAATCTTTTAAAAATAAAAATGTTACAATAAAAATATGACAACTTGGAGAATTATAAAAACAATTAATGATAGTGGGGCAAAACAGATGGCTGTTGATGAAGCCATACTAAAGGCGAGGATAAAAAATAAAGTTCCGAATACCCTGCGTTTTTTTACTTGGGAGCCACTTTGTGTAACCATAGGTTTCTTTCAATCTTTAAAAGAAGAGGTTGATATTGAAAAAGCTCGATCTATGGGCGTAGACGTAGTTAGAAGATATACGGGAGGAGGAGCGGTTTTACATGAACATGAATTGACTTATTCTTTAGCTATTTCGGAAAAAGATGTTTCTTCTGATATAGTTAAGTCCTATAAAGATATCTGTGATGGAATAATTAAAGCTCTGCTTTCTCTTGGCATAAAAGCGGAATTCAAACCTATAAATGATATTATTGTCGGTAATAAAAAAATATCAGGTAATGCCCAAACCAGAAAGTCAGGCGTGGTTTTACAGCATGGAACAATACTTTTGGACTTGAATTTGGAAAAAATGTTTTCCGTGTTAAAGGTCCCTGACGAAAAAATTAAGGATAAGATAATAAAGGCGGCCAAAGAGCGAGTAACTTCATTAAAAAACGAATTAAGGCGAGCGATCACTTGTGAGGAAATAGAAAGGGCGTTAATCAGTGGATTTGAAAAAACGTTTAATATAAAAACTGGAGTCGGAGAACTAACTTCCGAGGAATTAAAGTTTGCCAAAAAATTATATAAAGAAAAATACACAAACGATAAATGGAATAATTGGCGATAAAATTATGAAACAAAATATAGTTCACAAAGTTCCACAGGGAAAACTACTAAGAATAGAGGTGGAAATTGAAAATTCTATGATTAAAGAAATTAAAATTACTGGAGATTTTTTTATTCATCCGGAAAAAGCAATCTGTGAGATTGAAGAATTTTTAGTAGATAAAGAAGTTCAAAAAGTAGAAGAAAAGCTTTTAAAATTATTAAAAGAAAAAAATATTAAAATAGTAGGTTTTACTCCAGAAGATTTACAAAAAAGTATAACAAAATTCTAATTTAATATTGCTTAAAAGTGTAGAATATCTATTAGTATAGAAGTTACGAACAAAAAAGAAATAAGAAATAGTGAGTAAGGGTATGTTGTTAGTAATTATTTATCAAAGCAGTTCGAACGTCGTACGGTAAACGGAGCAGAGAAGCCCGAGATTATTTTCTTGGGTTTTTGGTTTGTTGTTTTTTATGCTAAAATAATGAGTATAGATATGAAAAACTTAAAACAATTAAAGAAAATTATAAAGGGCTGTGAGCCAACTCTTAAAGAAAAGTTTAAAGTTAAAAAGATTGGAGTATTTGGTTCTTATACCAAAAACAAAGCTAAACAAAATAGCGATGTTGATATTTTAGTTGAATTTACAGAACCAGTTGGGCTTTTTACTTTCCTTGAATTGGAAGAATTTTTGGAAGAAAAATTAGACTCTGGAGTTGATTTAGTAACTAAAAAAGCCTTAAAACCAGCTATCGGTAAAAGGATTCTTAAAGAAGTCTCTTATTTATGACCGACAAAGTATACTTAGATTATATCCAAGATATTCTTAATTCTATTAAAGAAATAGAAGAGTTTACTGAAGATTTAAATTTTAATGATTTTATAGAAGACAGGAAAACTATTAACGCAGTAATTCGTAGTTTAGAAATTATAGGAGAGGCAACTAAGAATATTCCTAAATCGATTAGATCTAATTATCCTAAAATTCCTTGGAAATCAATGACAGGAATGAGAGATAAACTTATTCATGAATATTCTGGTGTTAATCTGGAGATGGTTTGGGAAACAATAAAAAAGGATATTCCAAAAGTTAAACCTTTAATTGAAAAAATAGAACAGGAATTCCAAAAGAAAGGTAGAGGTTAACTATACCAATATCCCAGTTCTAACATCGTCCAGGCAGGGGAACAGAGAAGTCCGAGATTGTATTCTCGGGTTTTTTGAGTTTGAGTTTTCTTTCAAACAAAGTTAAACTGAAAATGATGGTATAAAAATAGTAAATATTATATATGAATCTGGTAAATTATTGCTTTATAGATGGAGTTAATTTATATAAAGGAATAAAGAAAATGGGGTGGTTTTTTAACAATGAGAAACTTGCTAAGTATCTGAAAGAAAAATATAAATGTAAAAAGATTTTTTATCATATTGGATATATTCCCAAGAATAATGACCTATATACACGTCTTCAAGAAGCTGGTTTTATTTTAAAGTTTAAACCTACCATTCCAGATGACGCTGGAAAACCCAAAGGAAACGTTGATGCCGATTTAGTATTAGAGGTGATGTTAAATTTAAATAAATTTAAGAAAGCAGTCATTGTGTCCGGAGACGGGGATTACTATTCGTTAGTGAAATATCTTTATAAACACGACAAACTTAAGCGCGTTTTAGTTCCTAATAAATCAGAATGCTCTGGTTTACTTGAACAAGAAGCAAGAGAAAAAATAGACTATATGGACTATTTAAAGAAAAAGTTAGCATTGAGAAATAATTTAGAATAAAAAAAACCACCCCTAGTCGACAAAACAACTAGCCGTGGTTTTTGTGACGATCTATTTTTATTTTAGCAAGTAATAGAAAGTTGTCAAGGGTATTGTCAAGAATTATATGTTAATAATTTTTTCAAGTAAAGGTTTTAAATTCTTCTAATATCCCAGTTCTAACATCGTCCAGGCAGAGGAGCAGAGAAGCCCGAGATTGTTTTTTTGGGTTTTGTTGGTTTCTCTGTAAAATTATGATAATATTAATAAATATGAGAAACAAAAAAAACAAAAAACAAAAAACAGCTCAAGAAAGACAAGATGAGATTTTTCGGAAGATGTCAGCAGACAGGAAAGTAAAACTTACATCAGAGTTATCATCTTTTTGCTTAAAACTTAATTCTCTTAATGAAAATAACAAGCCAAGAAAAACTTCTAGTCAAAATAGCTAAGATTCTTGACGATTTAGGAATAAAATATTTTGTTACTGGAGGATTTGCTGTTTCGGTTTGGGGAAGACCGAGAGCTACTTTTGATATAGATATTATAATTAAACTTGTTGAATCTAAGATAGTTCCTTTGATAAAAGCTCTTAGAAAAATTTCCAAAGCTGGCTATATTAACGAAAATATGATGAAAGAAGCAATTCGTCATAAGGGAGAATTTAATTTTATTGATCCAACTAGGGGTTTAAAAATAGATTTTTGGATTTTGAAAGAAGGAAATTCGAGACCACCAGAGCTTAAAAGAAAGAAATTAAAAAAAATTAGCGATCAAAAAGTTTATTTTATATCACCCGAAGATTTAATCTTAAGCAAATTACAATGGTATCAAAAGACACAATCTAGCAAACACCTTGAAGACGCTGAATCTGTTTTAAAAATATCCAAGGCAAAATTAAACACGAAATATTTAAGACGATGGGCAAAGAAACTGGGGGTTTCCAGTATTCTTAATAAAGTAATGAAATCTTAAATACTCATAATATCTCAGCTCTAACAACATCGTCCAGTTACCGGAGCAAATCCAAACACGGTTCGAGAGACCAGTTTAATAAACCCCGAGATTGTTTTCTCGGGTTTTTGTTTTTATTGCTATTTTGTATTATAATTGAGATATAGCTGAGGTTCTTTAGAGAAAAAGAACCCTCTTGTTAATATGACCAAAAAAACTCCTAAAAAGACTTCAAGAGACAAAAAGCTTAAAGTTTTGTTTGTCGCTACTGAAGCAGCCCCTTTTGTTAAAGCGGGAGGGTTAGGAGATGTTATGTATTCTCTACCTGTGGCTTTAAAAGAAAAGGGCCATGATATTAGAGTAATGATTCCCCGCTATGGAACAATTGAGCCAGAGGAGCATAAATTAAGTAATGAGATAAAAGGATTAAGGGTTCCCACTGGTCAAAAAGAAGGCCCTCATAAATATTTGGTCTGTAATGTAAAAAAGTATAGCAATAAGAAAACAGTTACTACTTATTTCCTTGAAAATATGGAATATTATGAGAAAAGAGCTAATGTTTATGGATATTCAGACGATCATATAAGGTGGGCTCTTTTTTCAAAAGGAGTAATTGAATTTTTAAAAAAATCATCCTGGAAACCAGACCTTATAGTAGCCTCTGATTGGCAGGCTGGTCTTATTCCTGATTATCTTAAAACTATCTATAAGGAAGATGACATTTCTTCGATACCAGTGGTTTTTTGTATACATAATCTTTCCTATCAGGGTATGTGTGACTTCAGATTCATAAAAGAAAGCGAGAAAGATTCAGGACAAGAAGCAATTCCTGGTTTTTTTAATTCCCGTTTAGCTAAGCTAAATTGGATGTTGAGAGGTATAATGTATGCTGATACGGTTGTTACTGTCTCACCAACTTATGCTAAAGAAATTCTTACTCCAGAATACGGAGAAGGCCTGGAGAAGATATTAGCAGAGAAACAACACCATCTTTATGGAATATTAAACGGAATAAATTATGAACATTATAGTCCTCAAGATTCACCTCACATTCCAGAACATTATAGTGTAAAGAACATAGAGATAAAAAAGAAAAACAAAAAGGAACTTCAGAAACGATTTGGACTTCCAAAAAGACCTGATGTTTTTGTGGCAGGCATGGTTTCTCGTTTGGCTCCACAAAAAGGATTTGATCTTTTGGAAAAAATGATTCACCCTTTACTTGGAAATCTTGATACTCAGATAGTATTTTTGGGAGATGGGGAGGGAAGATACAAAAAGATAATTGAAAAAGCAAGAGAAGAATATCCTCAAAAAGTAGGCTATATCTTTGAGTTTAATTTAGAGTTGCCTCATCTTGTTTTTGCTGGATCTGATGTTACTTTTCTTCCTTCTAAATTTGAACCTTGTGGTGTGGTTCAAATGCAAGCTATGAAATACGGAGCTTTGCCTATAGCAAGAAAGACCGGAGGCTTGGCAGATACTGTTAAAAGTTTTGACCTCAAGAAAAAAGAAGGAAATGGAATTCTTTTTGAAGATTATGATCCTTGGTCTTTTTATACAGCTATTATAAAAGCAGCAACAACTTTCCAATTTAAAGATACATGGAAAAAACTTATAAAAAATGCTATGAAGGAAGATTTTTCATGGGATAAGTCAGCCAAGAAATATGAGAAAGTTTTTAAGAAAACTTTAGAAAAATAAATGTATTGGATTAACTTTTTACATATATATCAGCCAATTACCCAATCTGACAAAATACTTGAAAGGGTAGTGAATGAATCATATCTCCCTTTATTTGAGGGGTTCTTGGGTTTAAAAAACATTAAAGTTAATTTGAATATTAGTGGGGCTTTAACTGAACTTCTGGTTAATAAAGGCTATAGGAAGGTACTGGAGATAATAAGGAAGCTTGCTGAAACCGGTAGATTAGAATTTACAGAAACTGCTAAAAATCATGCATTTCTACCTTTATTGGATAAGAAATATATTAAACGACAAATAAGAAAGAATAACCAGACTAATTCTGAATATTTTGGTGAAAGTTACAATCCAATCTGCTTTTTTCCTCCTGAAATGGCTTACTCTGTGAAGATGGAGGAGACAGTAAAAGAAATGGGTTATAAGATGATAATATTAGATGAAATCTCTTATCATAAAGAAAAGAAACCAAAAACAAATAGGATATATCAGAGTTCCAAAGGTCTTAAAATTGCTTTCAGGGAAAGAAGAGTCTCCAACTCAATTATGAGTGGAATTGTAAGAAGCAAAGAAGATTTCAGAGAGGTTTTAGGAGATGAAATTGAAAAAGAGAAGTATCTTTGTACCGCTATGGATGGGGAAACTTTCGGACATCATCGGCCCGGACTTGAAAAATCTCTTTTTGAAATACTTTCCTCAGAACAGCCCAAGCAAATTTTTCTTTCTGAATTGCCAAAGTACTTCAAAAAAACAGAAAAGGTTATTCTTAATGAAGCAACCTGGGCCTCTTCTGTTGAAGAAATTCAAGAAGGAACCCAATTTTATTCCTGGAAAAACCCAGAGAACAAAGTCCAAAATGTTCAATGGGATTTTGTAAATTATCTTTTAAAATTAGCTAAAAAAAGAGAACTCTCAAATGAAACAGAAGAGAAAATAGACAGAGCTTTAGCTTCCGATCAATTTTTTTGGGGGTCAGGGGAGCCTTGGTGGAGTATTGAAATGATAGAAAAAGGAGCTTGGTCTATTCTTCAAGCCCTGAAAAGTTTGCCTGATTTAACCAAGAAAGAATTAAAGAAAGGGGAGAATTACTACAAAGAGATTCTTTCTGTTGCCTTTTGGTGGCAGAGGAGTGGGAAAATAGAAGAGAAAGCTAAAAAGTATAAAGAAGCAGTAAGAATACCCTTTAAAGAAAGAACTCTCCAGGAAGACAAGCCCGAAGTCTATTATGCTTTTGTTGATCTTATGAGAGAAAAAATGGAAGAAGCAGTAGAGGAGAAAAACTTTGAAAAAGCTATTCTCTGGCGTGATGCTATCTGGAAACTTGAAACAAAGAATGATATTTATGATGCTATTCATGCAGTTGATCTTTTGAGATCTGAAGTTCCCAATGATAGAATTACTGAACTTATGGATAAATACAAAGAGAAGTATAAAAAGATAAAACCAGGTCAACCAGAAATTAGAAAAATTCAAGATTAATGAAAATAATACATCAAGCAGCAGAATACGGACCATTAGTTAAAGTAGGGGGTCTGGCGGATGTGGTAGGATCTCTTTCTAAGGCCTTAAAGAAAAAAGGCTTGGATGTCTCCGTTGTAATCCCTTTTTATGGCACAATAAAGATTAAGGAAAAAAACAAAGAGCTCATAAAAGAAAACCTGAAAATATCTTTTGGAGGAAAAGAAGAAACTTTTAACCTTTGGAAGGCTATTGTTCCGGGAGAGGAAGTCCCTGTTTTTTTAATAGAAAGTAGGTATTTTCAAAAAAAAGAAGTTTATTATAGAAAAGACGCCTCCTCGGGCGGAGGAAAGAAAGAAGCAGAAAAGTTTCTTTTTCTTTCAAAAGCAGGCCTGAAAGTAACTGAGATTCTTGGGGCTGACATTCTCCATTGTCACGACTGGCATGTTGGAATAACCCCTTTCCTTATTAAAGAAGAAAAGGGAGACTTGAGAACTCTTTTAACTATTCATAATCTTAAATATCAAGGAGAATACCCCCCAAAAATTGTAAACTCTCTTTTGGGCACAAGTTTTAAAAAAGAAGTTAATTGTTTAAAATTAGGAATTAAAACAGCAGACCTTGTGAACACTGTAAGTCCCTCCTATGCAAGAGAGATTTTAACTGAAGAATTCGGTTCTGGTTTGGGGGAAGTATTAAAAAGAAGAGAAGATGATCTTTTAGGGATTCTTAATGGATTAGATGTTACTTTTTTCAATCCCAAAAAAGATAAATTTTTGATTCAGAACTATTCTGTTGATAGTCTAGAAAAGAAAAAGGAGAACAAAAAGGAATTACAGAAAAGATATTTTAAAAAAGTAAATCAAAAAATTCCTCTTTTAGGAATGATAACTCGTCTGGCTCCACAAAAAGGAATTGATCTTGTAGAGAAAATATTCAAAGATCTTTTAGAAAGGGAAGTGCAGTTTATTCTTCTAGGAGAAGGAAGGGAAGAGTATGAAAACTTTTTTAGAAAAATGGATAAAGAATATGGAAATTTCTCCGCTCAGGTTGAATTTAACGAAGAACTTGCTCATAAGATATATGCGGGCGCTGATATCTTTCTTGTACCTTCAAAGTTTGAACCCTGTGGGTTAGGTCAGATGATAGCTATGAATTATGGTACAGTTCCCATAGTAAGAGCGGTTGGTGGATTAAAAGATACAGTTTCTCCTGTTAAAAAAGAAAAAGAAAAAATTAATGGTACAGGTTTTCTTTTTGATGATTACAAAGCAGAATCTCTTTTTGAAACAATAGAAAGAGGACTCAAGTTTTTTAGAAATAAAAAGATCTGGATTGAAGTCCAGAAAAATGGAATGAAAAAGGATTTTTCATGGAAAGCTTCGGCTCAAAGATATATTGAAACCTATAAAAGACTTCTCTCTAAAAACAAATAGGTTTTTTAATTTATAACTAAGAGAATATTTTATTTGACAAAAACAAAGACATTTGTTATTATTAAGATAGATTGAGATTTATTTTTGAAAAATGATTTTTTCTATCCGTTCACTTAAATTAATAATAACTTTAGTAGCAATAATTTTGCTTTTTTGGTGTTTGAGATATTATGCTCCTTTACCCACTATAGAAACATCTCTATTGGCGGTTTTGCTTGCTGTCTGTAGTGTTATTTTTAGTATTATTGGTGGTTTTTTTATTTCTGCTTTATGGCACAAGTATGCCAGTTCTAGAGAGCTACAAGCCATCTGGAGTTCTAATTTAGAAGATATGATTTTCTATGCAGGATATTTTTTTGACAGAAACCTGGAGTTCAAAAAGAAATTTACCAGAGCTATGGAAGAATATTGTATTGTTAATACGGCCATAAGATGGCAGGAGATAGAAAAAGAACAAATTTATTTAAGAGAGATCGGCAAAACCTTTTCTATCCTTGATCTTAAAGAGGAAAATGATGCAGTTTACCGAAGAAAAATGATTGATTGTTGGCAGAAGGCTAGTGAGGCATTGGGAAGATTAGAGATTTTAGGGAAAGAAAAATTATTTCCTTCACAGTGGTTTATCCTTTTGGCTCTTTCTTTGATGATTAGTGGTTCTTTGTTGTTTTTAGAAAGAGCAAGCATTCTTTTTGATATTTTAACCTTAATTTTTCCTGTAATTATTTTCCTTATTTTATGGATGATGTACACTTACGATACCATGCAATGGAATATAGGTGTTATAAGTTATGAGCAGACCCAAAGGATATTAGATGATTTGGGCATAAAAAGATTTTATTTAACAAAAATCCTCAAAAAAGGATTAATAAAACCAAAAGGAGATTATAGAACTGAAAAGGAGCTTGAGGGTAGATTAAAAAAATTGTATGAATCTGTTATAAAAGGTGAAGAACTTAATCCTTAAAAAGTTTTACTAAACAAGAGTTATTAGTTTTTAGAAAAAAATATCCCTGTTAATTTAAATGTGTATTTCAACTATATCTTTGTCTTTTAAAATGTAATCTTTGCCAATAATTTTTGGGTGTTCAGAACTAGAAGTAAACAATTTGGCGTATTTAAAAGAGGATTTAAAATCGTGATGAATTTTTCTTGCAAGTTCAATCAACTTGCTATTTTTTTTGATAATAAAAGGATGTTCAAAATCTGGAGGATTGTTTGATGATTTCGTGTAAACTCTAATTATTTCTAAGGTCTTAAAAATTTTTTCTTTTATTTTTTTAATATTGCTCTTTTTAGAACAAGAAACAGGATATATTTTTTGTTTAATTTCAGATTTTATTTTTTTTAGATTTTTTTTAGATTTTTTTAAATCAATTTTATTACCCACAAAAATTACTTTTTTATGGAAAAGATTCCAATCTTTTAATATTCTTTTAATTCTTTTAATGTCTTTTACTGGATTTTTGGATAAATCAAAAACAGCTATTAAAGCGTCTGAGTTGTCTAAAATATTTTTTAGTAAGCTAGGAGAATCTTCAGTAAGGGGTGGGGTATCTATTAATTGGATTAGTATATTTTGGTAAGGCATCATTGCTGGTTTGAGTTCTTGAGTAGTGAAAGGGTAAGATCCAATTTTTGTTTTTGTGTTGGTTAAAACATTTAATAAACTAGATTTTCCAGAATTAGCCCTTCCTACTAAAACAACTTGACCTGCACCCTGTTTAGGAATAGAATATGAAATCTCACTCTTGGCTGTTTTTGGTTTTTTTCTTTTTAATTTAGCTATCTTTGATTTAATTTCAGCTTGGACTTTTTCTGTTCCTTTGTGTTTGGGAGTTATAGCTAACAATTTCTCCAAAAGAGAAATTTTCTCTGCTGGAGTTTTTGCTTTTTTTATATCTTGAGATATTTTATGAAATTCTGGTGGTAAATTAGCTGGCATAATCAATCTTTATTTTGGAGTTATTATAGCATAGATTTTTTTAATTTTTTAAAAAAAAGACGATGGAGTAAAAATGAATAATAAACACCAACAACAAAAATTATGAATGATTTTAGAAACATGTTTAATTTAAATTTCTCTAAAAAAGCAAATTAAATTTAGTTATAGTTAGCTTTAGTTGCGCGATTGTAGGTACTTTTTTTAGTCTAGGCGATGACTATTTACAGACAGGACCGGTTAGGCTTATCCCAATATTATTTTTATTTAGTTTAATGTTTTCGATTTTTGCTTTTATCCAAACAATTTTTGCTATAATTTATGCTAACAGAAACAAAGAAAAACTAGTCGGGAAAATATAAAGACATCTCTCACTTTAAGCATTTTTAATATTCTTGTTTTTATTTTTTTTATTTGACACGATTTAATTATCCTTTATACTATCCATATAAACATTTTTTAGAAATGTCTCACTTTTCCTTGAATCAAACTTGAGAGTGGGTCGATAAATTTTTAAAGTTGTAATTATTTACTGGAAGGTATAATAATTATCTTATTAATTACAAACCTTTCATAGAAAATGGCAAAAAAACTTTACGTAGGAAATCTTTCTTATGATACTACAGAAGGTGCTTTAGAAAAGTTGTTTTCTGAAGCAGGAGAAGTCAGTTCAGTAAATATTATTATGGATAGAAATTCTGGTAGATCAAAAGGATTCGGTTTTGTGGAAATGTCTTCAGAAGAAGAAGCTAAGAAAGCTGTTGAAATGTTAAACCAGAAGGAATTTGAAGGAAGAACTCTAAAGGTTGATGAAGCAAGACCAAAAAAATAATTCAAAGAAAGAATTCCAAGTCCGAAAACAAAGAGCCCTTTGGGGGCTTTTTGTTTATGGACATTTTTTAAATTATAAAAAAGGTAAAAAAGAGTAAAAAATTTGAGAGGAGATTTCTAAAAAGAGATATTAAGATGAAAGAAATCTTTGAGGATTATTTTTATTTTATGGTAAAATTAAAAAAAAGAACTTATTTTTTAATATGTCTTTCTTATTAATAGTTTTTACGATATTAATAACTGTTATCTTTGGTTCTATTCTTTTTGTTTTTTTAATTTTTGGTGTTCTACCTATTTTAAGAGGGGCTATTTTTGTTCCAACTTCAGAGAAGAGAATAGAAAGAAGTATTGAATTAGTTAATTTAACTGCTGGCCAGAAAGTTGCAGATTTGGGTTCTGGAGATGGTAGAATTATAATTGCTTGTGCTGAGAAAGGAGCTGAAGCAGTTGGTTTTGAAATTAATCCATTCTTAGTCTGGATGGCCAAAAGAAAAATTAGAAAAAAAGGATTGAATAAAAAAACAAGTAAAGGAAAAGCTATTTGTGAACTGAAAAGTTTCTGGACTCAAGATTTTTCTTCTTTTGATGTTATCTTTATTTACGGAATAAATTATATTATGGGAGGTTTGGAGAAGAAACTTAAAAGAGAATTGAAACCAGGAGGAAGGGTAGTTTCTTTTATTTATAAATTTCCAAACTGGGAATCAGATATAGAGGAAAATGGAATTTATATCTATCGGAAATAACAAGGTAATAATTTAACTGTTATTTCAAGATATTTTTTAAAAATTCTCTGTTTGTTAAGGGATATTTTTCGTGCTAAAATAAATCTTAGGAGATTAATAAAATCAATTACTATTAATATCTTTTGTTGATATATGTCCAAAAAGAAAAAAACAATTTTATTAATTGAAGATGATAAATATCTTTGTGAAATGTACAAAGAGAGTTTACAAGAAATAGGTTTTAAGGTAAGCATTGCCTATGATGGGGTTGAGGGAATGAAAAAAATTAAATCAGAAAATCCTGACCTGATTTTACTTGATTTAGTTTTACCCAAAAAGAAAGGACTCGAAATATTAAGAGAAATGAAAAAAGATAATAAATTAAAAGAAATTCCTGTAATTATCCTTTCTAATTTAGGGGAAGAAGAAGATATTAAGAAAGGAATAGACCTTGGAGCTGTAGATTATATGGTTAAAGTTAAATTTACACCAAAGGAGGTAACAGAGAAAATAGAATCTTACTTTAATCAGTCTAGGGGTTAATTTTACTCCCTTTTTTATTTCAAAAAAAGACTATGGAGTTTTCAGATAAAAAACTAAAGCAATTGTTAGTTAAACCGGGATATGTCAGTCAGGAAGATTTTAAATTAGCTCAAAAAAAGACTGAACAGGAAAATATTTCTCTTAAGGAGGCTCTGATAGAAGAAGACCTTATTTCTGACAGAGAATTAGGCCATATTATCGCTAATTATTTGGAATTTCCATTTGTTGAATTGAGAAAGGAAGCTATTTCAAAACAAGTAATAGAGACTATTCCCAAACTTGTTGCTAAGAATCAAAAAATTATTGTTTTTGACAGAACTAAAGAAGGCCTGAGGGTGGCTATGGCAGATCCCACTAATATTGAAATGATTGACTGGCTGGAAAGGAAAACAGGAGAGAAGATAATTCCTTTTTATGCAACAGAGAGAGATATTAAAGAAGCTCTTAAACATTACAGAGAGGAACTTAAAAAAGCTTTTGAGGATATTATTCAACAACAGGCAGAAAAAGCAGGAAAAGATAAGGTTACAGCGGAAAACCTCCCAATTATTAAGATTATTGATACCTTAATTGAATATGCTTATGAAAATAGATCTTCAGATATTCATATAGAACCCTTGGAAGACAGAACCCAAGTCAGATTTAGAATAGATGGTGTTTTACATAATGTTTTAACTTTACCTAAGTCAATTCATGGTTTAATTGTTACCAGGATTAAAGTTCTAGCTAACCTTAGGACTGATGAGCATTTTGCTGCCCAAGATGGAAAATTCATTGTAAAACCAAATAAAGAACAATTTGATATCCGAATTTCAATTGTTCCTGTAACTGAGGGTGAAAATATAGTGATGAGATTGTTAGCGGAGAAAGCCAGAAGATTTTCTTTGGAAGAATTAGGTTTATCAAAAGAAGGATTAAAAAAAGTCAAAGCAGCCATTAGAAAACCCTATGGTATGATTTTATCTACAGGACCTACCGGTTGTGGGAAAACTACTACTCTTTATGCTATTTTAAAAATTTTGAATAAACCAGAAGTGAATATTGCTACTATTGAAGATCCAGTTGAATATGATATTCAGGGAGTAAGCCAGATTCAAGTTAATCCTCAAACCGATTTAACTTTTTCTAAAGGGTTACGCTCAATTGTGAGACAGGATCCTGATATAATAATGGTTGGTGAGATTAGAGACGAAGAAACCGCAGACATTGCTATTAATTCAGCTACAACCGGCCATCTTGTTTTATCAACTATGCATGCTAACACCGCAGCTACCAACCTGGTTCGGCTGATAGAGATGGGCATAGAACCCTTTTTGGTTGCCTCCTCAGTTAATGTAATTATTTCACAAAGGTTAGTTCGTAAAATATGTATGAAGTGTCGGGAAAGTTATGAGGTTACAAAAAAGGATTTACAGAAGTCAGGAATCCCAAAAAATTTAATCGAAAATTTCCTCAGAGAAGGAAAAAAAGTCAGAGTTTATCGAGGAAAAGGATGTAAATCTTGTAATGGAACTGGTTACACTGGTCGGACAGGAATATTTGAAGTTCTGGAAATGGAAGATAATATAAAGAAACTTGTTATGGAAAAAGCTAACTCAGATCAGATTCAAGATAAAGCAATTGAAAATGGAATGGTGACCATGATAGAAGATGGAATAAAAAAGGTCCTCCGAGGGCAGACTACAATTGAAGAGATAATTAGAGTAACAAGAGAATGATTTCCAAAAAGAAACCTAAAAAGAATAAAAAGATTAGTAAACACAAATTAGCAGAAACAGTTTCTATTGTTTCTCATCAATTGAAAACTCCTCTTTCTGCAATAAAGGGGTATTTGGAAGTTTTAATATCAGAAGATTTAGGTAAATTAAATAAAGAACAAAAAGAATATTTAAAAACGGTTTTAGAAAACACCGAAAGAATGAAAACATTAGTTAAAGATATTTTAAATGTTACTAGAATTGAAGCCAATAAAGTAGAAATTAATAAAAAACCAACCGATCTAGCCCAACTTGTAAAAGAAACCGTTGATAACTATTCTTTATTTGCCCGAGCTCACAATTGTAAACTTTCTTTTGAGTCCCCAGATGATCTTCCTCTTGTCAAAACAGACCCCATTAAGATAAAAGAAGTGGTTTCCAACTTTATTTCCAATGCTATTTTTTACAATAAAAAAAGTGGTGAAGTAAAAGTTACTTTATCTCAAAAAAAGAACAAAGTTGTTCTCTGTTGTAAGGATACTGGAATTGGTATATCCCAGAAAGCAAAAGATAAAATTTTCCAAAAGTTTTACAGAAGTGAAGAAGCAATATCAGTTACTCCAAAAGGTTCGGGATTGGGACTTTTTATCTCAAAAGCAATAATTGAGAAAAGTGGAGGTAAAATTTGGTTTAAATCCGAAAAGGGAAAGGGGAGTACTTTTTGTTTCTCTTTACCTACCAAATAGAACCCCAAACTTTATAAAGAATAATTTGTAATCTGAATAATTGCCAATTTTCAAAAAATGAAAATTGCTAAAATATTAATTGTTGAAGAAGACAAGTTCTTGATAAAACTTTATAGTCAGAAATTAAAACGAGAGAATTTTGAAGTTGTGACAGCTATTTCTGGGGAAGAAGGACTTCACAAAGCTTTAACAGAGGATCCGGACCTCATAATTTTAGATCTAATCTTACCTTATAAAAGCGGATTTGAAGTTTTAAGCGAAATAAAAATTAATTCAAAAACAAAGAACATTCCAGTTATTATCCTCTCTAATTTAGGTCAGGAATCTGACATTGAAAGAGCAAAAGAACTAGGAGCTGCCGCTTACCTTGTGAAACCTGATTTTTCAGTCACTCGCTTATCGGAGATAGTAAAAGAAGAGTTAGCAAAAAGTAAAAAGAAATAATAATTATTTTAAAATATGAGAAAGAAAAAAGTTCTAATAATTGAAGATGATAAATTTCTAATAAAACTTTACGGAGATACTTTACGTAGGAATAATTTTGAGGTGGTGGATGCAGCCACTGGAGGGGAGGGTTTTCATAAGGCATTAAAGGAAAAGCCCGACCTCATAATTTTAGATTTGGTTTTGCCCCGAAAAAGTGGATTTGAAGTTTTAAGTGAAATAAAAACAAATTCTGAAATAAAAGATACTCCAGTTATTATCCTCTCTAATTTAGGTCAGGACTCTGACATTAAGAGAGGTAAAGATTTAGGGGCTGTTAGTTATCTTGTGAAATCAGATTTTTCAGTAAATAAATTACCAGAAATAGTTAAAGAAGAAATAGCGAAGTCAAAATAATAATTTTAAATCATCAACAATGAGATTTAGTATCCCTTTTATCAATAGAGTTTCCTTTTTGGATAAGGTGCTTTTTGCAAGACATTTAGCTTTAATGATTAGAGCGGGGTTGCCACTTCGAAGTTCGATTTTAGCGATTAAAGAACAATCAAAAAACAAGAAGTTTAGAAGAGTATTAGAGGATGTTGTTAAAAACATTGAAAGAGGGCAATCTTTGGCGGCCTGTCTTTCTCGGCACCCCGGTGTTTTTGGCTCTTTGTACACAAATATGATTAAAGTTGGGGAAGAGTCAGGAACCTTACAACAGAATTTAGAAAACTTAGCTCAGCAACTTGAGAAGAATTATCAGTTAAGAAAGAGGGTTAAAGCAGCTATGATTTACCCTTCAATTATTGTAATCGCAATCATTGCTCTGAGTATTGGTCTTGTTTTTTTTGTTTTACCTAAAATTACTCCTATTTTTGAATCCTTTAAAATTCAACTACCATTAACAACTAGGATATTAATTAAAACTACTTTTTTGCTTCGTAATTACGGCCTATTTATTTTAATTGGCGCTTTTGGTTTTGGAATTTTTTTGTTTTTTCTTTCCCGAATCAAACCAATTAGAATGATTTTAGATAAAATAATCTTAAAAGTTCCGATAGCAGGGAAAATTTCTCGAGATGTTAATATTTCTCATTTTAATCGTACTTTAGGTGTCCTTTTACAGAGTGGAGTGTCGGTTATTGGGGCTTTGGAGATAACTAAAACTACATTAGGAAGTCTAGTTTACAAAAAGGAATTGGAAAGATTAACAGAAGAAATTAAGAAAGGTAAATCAATTTCTAACTATTTGAATAAAAAAGAGAAACTTTTTCCTTTGATAGTCTCTAGAATGATTGGAGTTGGTGAAAAAACAGGCAAGTTAGATGAGACTCTTTTATATGTAAGTGATTTCTATGTTACTGAGGTAGATAGAACAACTAAGACTCTTTCTTCTATTTTGGAGCCAGTTTTGTTAGTAGTAATTGGATTGATAGTAGGTTTTATAGCTTTAGCAATTATTTCTCCAATATATGAAATTACCAGAGGGTTGCAATTTTAAAAAAGGTTTTACCTTTATTGAGTTGATAATAGTTTTAGCTATTTTAGGAATTCTTATTGCTTCCTCAACAACCGTTGCTGTTAGATTTTATCAAACAAGAGCTCTTGATATACATTTAAATGGTATTGTTCAGGTTCTGAGACGGGCTCAATTGAAAGCGATGTCAGTTGAAAATGATTCTTCTTTTGGTGTTTATATCAATTCAGATAAATATGTTTTGTTTAAGGGAGATTCCTATAGCACTCGAGACCAAAGCTATGATGAAACCTATAACTTACCAGATAATTTTAAAACATCAGGTCTTTCTGAAGTTGTTTTTAGTAAGATAAGAGGCAATACTTCCGATACGGGCAATATTATTCTAACTGTTACTGGTAAATCAAAAACTTTGAACATTAACAAGGTTGGTAGAATTAATCATTAACAAAAAGAAAGAATTATGAATCAGGAAAAGGGACAATTATTAATTGAATTATTAGTTGCGATGGCAGTTTTTGTATTGGGAGTTTCAGTTACTTTGTTTCTAATTTTAGATAGTTTTGTAGCTAGCAGGGTGGGTCGGGAGAAAATGACAGCCTCTCTTTTGTCAAAAGAAGGGTTGGAGGCTGTAATTTCAATAAGGAATAATGACTGGGATGACTTAACTGTTGGAGAGCATGGCCTTGCGATTTCCGGGGGTAATTGGGTTCTTCAGGGTTCTGAGGATGATATAAGCGGAGAATTAAGGGAAGGCATCAGGAAAATAATTGTTGAAAATATTGATAGTGATAGAAAAAAAGTTATTTCTAAAGTAACCTGGAGAGTAACAGAAGGTCGCGCCCAAGATGTTACATTAATCACTTATTTAACTAACTGGCAAAAGCCAGCCCCTCCTTTTGTGGTTCAATCTCATTATCGCTGGCGTAATGATGATGGAGGGCAATAATATTAAATTTGTTTAAAATGTCAAAAAAATATTACTTTAAAAAAATATCTCTTTTTTTAACCATAACTCTTGTTTTGTTTTTAAGTGGTATATTTTTGTTTTCAAAGATTGAATTGTCTGGAGCTCAGAATGATATTGAGGTTTTAAGACCAACCAATCATACTGATTATCGGGGACAAACCACAAATCCAGAACTTGCTTACGATTCAAGCAACGGCACTACTTTTTCTACTACAGATTTTTCTGATACAGGTAATCCCTCAATTTCTTTTCATACCTGGCAGCTAGCAACTAAAAGTTATACAAGTTTATTTTTAAAGTATCGTTATCATGCAGACACGGCAACTGATGACACTTACGGGGTGGCTTTTTCAACTGATGGAGGTTCAACCTGGACAGATTTAGTTTCACCCACCTCAAACGGAGCAGACGATAGTACAGTTACAGCAACTCTTTCCCCGAGCCAGGATTTATCTCAACTCCAAGTTAAAATTTACACCTCAAAAGAGAGACGTCCCGACAGAAAAAATCTCTATACCAGAGATATTTGGACAGAAGGAACTTATGAGATTACCCCCACTGTTACTGTTGGTAGTACCGGTTCCCAAATAGAAAATATGTTAATTCCTTCAAGCGACAATTATGTTGGGGGCGCTTTTACTTTCACTCGCAATACGGGGACTTGTGATGTAACCCAAATTGTTATTACAGAAACAGGCACAGTTAACGCCAATCAAAACCTTTCCAATTTGAAATTGTATTATGAAGTTTCAGATAGTTGTGATTTTGAAGGAACAGAAAACCTTTTTGGTTCCGCTGATTCTTTTGATACTTCAGAGAAAGCAGTAGTTACAGGAACGATGCCCGTTGGCACTTCTCAAGTTTGTGTTTATCCAGTAATAGATGTAGGAGCGGGGGCTCTGGAAGATAGCACTTTGGAAATTGAAATTTCTGAGCCCTCAACTGAGGTTTCGGTTACGGAGGGTGTGGTTTCTCCTTCAACTCCAGTTGCTATTTCGGGCACAACTACTCTTACTGTTGCTTTTCCTCCCGCTACCTGGAAAGCCCCAGAAGATACTCCTATCAGCGGAGTTAATAAGTTAGAAAATATAAGGTTAAGGCTCCAGGTAAAAAACAGCGGCGGGGAAACCCCAGATTATGATTATCAATTAGAATACGCTGGCAAGGTGGGAGATTTTTGTGGCGATGATGAATCCTTCAGCGCTGTTCCTGTTACTGCCACAACAGAACCATTTGAGATTACAGACAGCACTTATGTTTCGGATGGTGATCCAACTACCGCCAGATTAACTGTTCCCGAAGAATATAGTTTTGTTTCTGGGAATATGGTTGAGGACCCCTCTAATTCTTCTGGGATTTTAAATTTATCTTTTGAAGAATACACTGAGATTGAATTTGTTTTTCAAGCAACCAATAATGCTGTTGACGGGGAAAATTATTGTTTTAGAGCAAGTAACAAAGGTACCAGTTTAAATGAATATTCGGTCTATGCTGAATTACAAGTAGCTACTCCTTAAAATTTATTGTTTTTAAATTATTTCTCAAAACCTGCCTAAAATTTTTATAAAATTATGAGATTTAAAAAACCAAAAGTTTGCCAGGGGTTTACTTTAATTGAGTTTATAGTTTATATCGCAATTGTGGTGGTAATTTTAGTGGTTTCTTTACAGTTCGGATGGGAAATAATTTTTGGCAACATCAAGGCTCAAGCTCAAAGAGAGGTTCAACAGAATTTGAGAGTAGCCATGGAGAAAATGGCCAGGATTATAGAAGAGGCAAGTTCAATAAACAGTCCCGCTCCTGGAAATTCGGCTGGTTCTTTAAGTTTAGAGATAGCAGATTTAAATCGGAACCCCACTGTTTTTGAAGTAGTAAATGGTAAACTTTACTTAAGGACGGGGGTAGAGGAGCCCTATGAATTAACTAACAACAGAGTGAAAGTTAGCAATCTTCAGTTTACAAATCTTTCTTATCCTGATAATCCGGGCGTGATTCAGGTTAAACTTAAGATAGAACACATTAATTCCGAGCAAAGGAACGAGTATGCTGTTTCTTTAAATTCCCAATCAACTGTTTCTTTGCCTGCTGCTGGAGTTGCTCCCCCGGTTGTGGTTCAATCTCATTATCGTTGGCGTAATGATGATGGTGGAGAATAAAGTGTTTTTAAAAAAAATATAAAAAGTTTTATTATAAAAAGAGAGAAATAAAATGAACCCCAATCAAAAATTAGATAAAAATATTAATCAAAACGGTTATATAGCATTGATTTCAGTTTTTATTATTTCTGCTCTCACAATACTTATTGCTTCTTCTGCTTCTTTGGTTGGCATTGGGGAATCAAATGTTGGATTACAAGAAAGCCAAAGTTGGGGCGCTTTTTACCTTGCTAATCTTTGTGCTGAACAAGCATTGATGAAGTTAAAGGAAAACTCAAATTACACAGGGAACGAAACTTTAACTTTTGAGAACGGGAGTTGTGAAATTTATGAGGTTTTGGGAGGTGGCAATGAAAACAGAGAAGTGAGAGTTTTTGGTAGCGCTTTTGGACAAATTAGGAAAATTAGAATTGAAATAAATTTAATTAACCCCGAAATGCAGATAAAGTCCTGGCAGGAAGTAACAAAAATTTAAAAATATGATTTTTGATTTTATTAAAAAATTTCCATTTGGAATTGACATAAGTGATTTTTCTATTGAAATCTTAGAATTGAAAAAAAGTTTTGGTAAAGTCTATCTTAGAAGTTACAGTAGAACTAAGCTGGAAGAAGGGATTGTTAGGGATGGGAAGATAAAAGATAAAGGAAAATTGAAACAAAAAATAAGTTACTTATTGAAAAACGCTTTTCCTAAAAAACCAAGAACAAAAAAGGTGGTTCTTTCTTTGCCAGAATCTAAAGTTTTCTTTCAATTTTTAGAATTACCTACTGATCTTTATGGTAAGAAATTAAAAGATGCTGTTGAAAATGAAATTTTAAAGGCAGTTCCAATAGATTCCTTAAACCTTTATTTTGATTTTAGAGTAATTTCAAGAACAAAAGATTCCCAGAGAGTTCTTTATACAGCAACTATGAAGAAAATTGTTGATGAATATTTGGAGATTCTTGAAGGTGTGGGCTTGATTCCTTTTGTTTTAGATATAGAATCTGCTAGTTTAGCTCGAGCTTTAAAAAGACAAATACCAAAAGAAGGGTCTGCTCTTTTAATAGATATTGGAGCTCGAACTACTATTTTGACTGTAGTTGATAAAGGCAAGATTCAACAGAGTGCTATTGTTTCTGTGGCCGGGGAGCATTTTACAGAAGCAATTGCTGAAAAAATGGAAATCTCAGAGGAGAAAGCAGAGAAATTAAAAATAACTTGTGGCATTGATCCCGAGAAGAAAGGGGGTAGAATTATGTTTATCTTACAGAATCTTATTCAGGAAATTTTAGATAAAGCAGAAGATGTTATTAATTTTTATAAAAAGAAAACTGGTAAAGAAGTGAAAAAAATTATACTTTGCGGGGGTTCCAGTTTTATGCCTCATCTTCCTCTTGATTTTGAATCAAATCTTAATATTAAAACTGAGTTTGCAGATCCTTGGAAAGGAATTCAGATAAAAAAGAGATTTAAAGAAACAAAAAAACCTATTTTATCTGAACCAGACAAATCTTCCAAAATTAAAGATGTTATTGAACAAAGACTTCATCCTGGACTTTTCACTAATGTTATTGGTTTAGCTAAAAGGGGACTTGAAGATGATCCTGAAATGAGTGGAATAAATTTAATACCAAAAGAAAAAAGAGAGAAACCTGCTTTTGTCGGTGGGAAACTAAACAAAAGCAAAACCTTTGCTGTTTTTGTTGTTTTATTTACCACAAGCACTGTTGGTTTTTTAGGGTGGATTATTTATACTTATATTTTAAATCCTTTTCTGTTATAATATTAAAAGATAATAACTTAAAATTATTAAAGGTCGGAACTTAAGAATTTGAAAATTAAACTTTAAAAATATGTCCAAACAAGGTTTTACTTTAATCGAAATATTAATTGTTATTGGAATGATTGCTATTTTGGCTGCAGCAGTAATTATTGCTATTAACCCTGCTCGTCAGTTCGCCCAAGCCAGGAATACTCAAAGGTGGTCTGGAGTTAATTCTATCTTAAATGCTGTTCACCAGAATATGGTGGATAACCACGGCCAGTGGACTTGTGATGTTGATGGTGATGGAACCAATGATGATATCCCTTCAACAGCAACAAATATGGGAAGCGACACTGAGGGCGGTGACTATGATATTTGTGATTGTTTGGTTCCAACCTATATTGCTACTTTACCTTATGATTTAAATGGTGGTTATTATACTGATTGTGCAGATTATGATACTGGATTTACTATTTTAGAGGATGCTAACGGAAGAATAACTGTAGATGCTCCCAGTGCTGAATTGGATGCTACTATTAGCGTAACCAGATAAAACCCTCTTCAGGGGAGGTTATCTTTCAAGGGTCGACTTATATTTTAATAAGTCTTAATATTTAATGATCTAAAATATGAATAAGATCAGTCGTGGTTTTGTTTCGAATGAACAAAGGCAATTTAAGTTTAAATTAGGGAACACTCTTGCCTCTGCTTTATCTGGTTTTATTGCGGGATTGATTGCTGCTTTAATTGTAGTTTTGGTAGCTTTGTGAAATATTCTTTCTGGTTTTGGTAATCTAAAAACGCCGTTTTGGGCGTTTTTAGGTTAGAGATTAATTTCTTCTTGGGTTTGTAATTAGTATAAATCCTTGTAAAGGTATTTATCAACAACTAAACCGTTTTTATCCTTTAGGTAAAATATATCAATTCCTTCACCGACAATATTTTTTCCCATATAAATATGCCATTGGCTTTGTAGAAAGTCTTCTTCATTGGAGTAATTTTTGAAACAACCAGAATAATTAAAGTTTTCTGTTATATAATCTACGCAATCTGGATCTGTTACAATTTGGGAATTCTCTTCATAATCTGGTATTTCACATCTTCTGATATCTAAAATATATTGTTGGCAATAATCACTTAAATCTAAAATTTCTTCTGTAAAATCTTCCTCCCCCCATCTTGGTGAAGGACAGTACCTTGGAATTCGAATGGGGAAGTCATAAAAATTAGTTAAATAACCCATACATCTGTTAAGTTTAAAATTGTTGTCTCTTCCTTTTGGATTCTCACCCCCTGATAAATAAATTCTGTCACCAGACTTCACAAAGATATCTTCAAGGTGTTCTCGACGGTGAGGATCATATCTTTCTATTCCTTTGGGAATCACAAAACTTCTGTTTTCCCCTTCAATTTTCCAACCGGTAATATTAATTTCTTCTTCACCTCTGAGGCGAGAAGAAAGGGTTATTAAACAAGGCTCTGAAGAAGTTTTTGATTTCATTTGAGATATTCTTATTTTATTGAAATAGGGAGAAGTATTTATTTTAAATTTTCTTTTTGCTGGCGTTGTATCAATGAAAGTTTCATATTTTCTATCAATCCTGAGTCCGATTTTGGCTCTAACTTGGAATTCATATTCTTTGGGTCCTGCAGGTAATCTTACTTTTCTTTGATTTGAATAACTTGTTCTCCAATCTTCCTCAAATCCTTCAATTTTTGTCTCAAACCATATTCTCCCTTCGCTGTCTTTTGGGGTAATATTAGCTTCAAACTGGAATTCAACTTGATTTGTCTCAGTTATAATTTCATTCTGTTGAGGACCTGAAATTATTTTAGTATCAACCAGAACAACTGTTTCTTCTTTTTTAGTTTGTGGTGGAGAATAGTGATAAGAGATAGTTTGTTGTTCTTTTTTATCTTTGTTTGATTCAAGAACAGGGTAAGGATAAGTTGGGGGAGGAGTAGATGGGTTTTCAAATCCAGAATCAGTTTCTGTTGGTTTCTCTTTTTCTTCTGGGGGGTGTTGGGTTTCTTTTTCTTCTGGTTCAGAATAAGATATTTCTTTTTCTGTTGGATAGATCTTGGGAGTTCTACCAAGTAAAGAATTTATTCTAGCCAGAAATGAACTTTCTCTGATTCTTATTCTAGCTTTCTGCCATTCCAAAGATTGATCTGTAATGTCTTGCCAGATCAAAAACACCATCGCAGAACAGATTCCCAAGCCAACAACAATCATAACCAGTAGGATATAGATAAGTCGCATATACTTTATAATTCTACCATTATAATTTAATAATGTCAAATAATATTGTTTAAGGTTGAGTATTAGATTACAACCAACACTTTTTATTATGGTTGACTCCAG
This sequence comes from uncultured Candidatus Saccharibacteria bacterium, assembly GCA_964507665.1. GTDB lineage: Bacteria > Patescibacteriota > Minisyncoccia > Minisyncoccales > CAYZYK01 > CAYZYK01. Next base: position 32,265 of record CAZDPT010000004.1, read on the forward strand.
TCTTTAAAAAATAGTAAAATTAAGAAAGATGACTCAAAACAAAAGGAATAAAAAATTAAAATTTTTTAATTTATCTTTTTTGTATTCAGATAGATTCTGGATTGAGGTATTAACCTTAATTTTTATTGTAACAATAACAATATTCGGTTTTTTCATTTTAAGAGAATCGTTTCAAGTTTTAGCTGCTACCAGTACTGTCCGTCCCAATGGAGATTATGAAACAATGGATTGGACGGATTGTGGTCAAACTTATCATTATGAATGTATTGATGAAGCTGTGAGTGAACCAGACTCTGGTGGAAGTGATTATATCTCAGCTGGCTCTGTGAGGTTTAGTGATGAGTTTGAAATGGGAACTGTTGATATGGGTGGTGGTTCAGCAAGCAGTGTTGAAGTTTGGGTTTTAGGTTATGGTTCAAAGCCAGCAGAGACAGATGTTACTCTTTATTGGAGTGGGGGAAACACTAGCGCTCAAATTGTAACTTTACCAACTAGTGAGGGGTGGGTTAGTACGACTTTCACTGGCTTATCTTTAAGTCAAGATGATCTTAATAGTTTAAGAATAAGATTGACAACAACTCAAGGGGGAAGATCCTATCTTGTTAACGTTCTATACGCTGATGTAACTTATACCAGCCCTCCCACAGTAACCACTAGTTCAGCTAGTGATATTGGAACAACTAGTGCTACTGGAAACGGGGAAATAACTGATACGGGTGGGGAGGATTGTGATGAGAGAGGTTTTGTTTGGGACACTACCTCACGTGGTGATCCTGGTAATACTTCCCCAGATAATTCTAATTATCCTAATTCTACTAATGAAACAGGAACTTTTGGTACAGGGACTTTCAGTTTGACTATGAGCGGTTTATCTTCTGGTACAACTTATTATTATCGAGCTTATGCTCATAATTCTACAGGATATTCTTATGGAGGAGAGGTTAGTTTCACTACTGTCTCTATTGCTATTTCAATAACTGATGGAACAGTAGGTTATGGAACTTTAGGTCTTAACAGTACTGCAGATACAGTCTCTATGACAGGTTATGTTGATCCAGATGGGGATGGTGCAACAATAGAGTGGAATTGTACTGATGGTAGCGGATCAGATGGTGATTGTTCAACAGGACATTACACAACAATTGATGAAGGAACGAGAGATCCCAATACTCCAAATACTGATGGTTATATCTCTGTGGCCAATAATGGTTCCAGTGACTATTTAACTATGGGGACTCTGACGAACCCTGATTCTGTAAGTCAAATTGATGTTTATGTCTACGGGAAAATAGAGGATACAGCAGAAGATGTTAATGTAGATATTTCCAAAGATGGAAGTAACTGGGAGGGAGCTCAGAGTCTCTCTTTGGGAACCACAAACGCTTGGAAAAGTTCTTCTTTTACGGGTTTGAGTTGGAGTAAAACGGACTTGGATGGTCTCCAGGTTAAATTAACTAAGACAGGAGGGGGTTCTTATACTGCTTATATTTATTCTATGTATGCTAAAATTAGTTATAATCAGAGTCAGACTGTAAGCAATGATGGTGATGCTGCAGAGGACTTTAATATTAAAGGTCAAAACAGTGATTCTTGGACTTTAGCTGGAACAGCAGGAAATGAACAATACAAACATGAATTTTCCTCAGATAGTGGTTCAACCTGGACTGCTCTGACAACTTCCTATCAAGACCTGGCTTTAAGTATTGCTTCGGGTGCTACTGTCGGGTTAGATTTAAGAATCACTACCCCAACTAGTACTTCTGTGAGTAGTCAACAAAATGTTGATGTAACAGTTCAAGCAGTGGAATCTGGTTCTTAAGGAATTTTTACTTAGAATCATAATAATGTATCAAAAATTAGAAAACCTGAGCCTTTGGGTGATAAAAATAGGAGTGGTTTTGTGTCTTTTTGTTCCTTTGATAATTTATGTTGGGGTTCCTTATCCAAATATTTTTCCCAAAACAATATTTTTTAGAACCGTAGTTGAGGTTCTTTTTGTTTTTTATATTTTTTTAATTTTATTTAAACCCAAAACCTATTTACCTAAATTTTCTTTTCTTTCTTTGTCTGTTTTAGTTTTTATAAGTGTTCTTACTGTCTCTAGTATCTTGGGAATAAATCCTTATCGTAGTTTTTGGGGTACATTAGTCAGGGGAGAGGGTTTGATTACTTATTTTCACTTACTCTGGTTTTTTATAATAGTGATGGGTGTTTTTGATAATAAAAAGTCACATTCTTGCGGTTACAAATCCCTCTCTGATTTAAATGGTTTTTTTAGTTCCAGAAATTCATTATTTTCTAACTTTAAATCTTTCATATCTCAAGTTCCATTAAGATTAACGAAACTGAGAAAAAAAATTGACTAGTTCTTTCTTTTTTCAATTACAGCCTTTGTCAGTTTTTTAGTTTCTGTTACTCTTTTAGTTCAGAAGTTTGGGATTTTTTCTTTTTACAGCCAAGACCCCAGCCGACCTAGTGGAACCTTGGGCAATCCAGATTTTGTTCCGGGAGTTTTAATTTTCGGTATATTTTTGGGTATCTTTTTAATTAAAAAGAGTAAAAAAAAGATAACAAAAGCAATATTTGGATTAATTATTTTAATGAATCTTTTTGTTTTGTTTCTTACCAAAACAAGAAGCGGCTGGATAGGAGCGGGCTTGGGTTTTTCTTTTTTAATTATCTCTTTTCTGGTATATTCTTTTAAACAAAATAAATTTTCTTTTTTTAGAAAACTAATCCTTTCTTTGGTTTTAATTCTATTATTGTTATTTTTTGGAATATCTTTAATGCAAAATATTCCAGAAATAGAAGAGAACCCTTATTTCATAAGAATTTTCTCTCTTCTGAATTATAAGAAGGTTTTGAAAACAAGGTTAGTTGCTTGGGAGACTGCAATTGATGGCTTCCGGGAAAGACCAATAATTGGTTGGGGCCAGGAAAGTTTCAATTTTGTTTATGATAAACATTTTAAAACAAAACACCTTTCTGTTTTTCCAGACGGGAGGGCTTTTGATAGGGCTCACAACAAAATCCTTCAATTGTTAGTAGTGAGTGGAATTTTGGGGGCTTTGAGTTATATTTTAATTTTTGTACTTATTTTTTATTATCTCTTTCGTTCCGGTTCTCGGTTTAAAAATTTTGACTCTTTCTGCCTGGGAGCTTTGTTCTTGGGTTATTTTGTTCAAAATCTATTTATTTTCGATATTCTCTCAAGTTATATTTTCTTTCTTTTAGTTTTAGGTTTTATTAATAATTTTGTAACCAAAGAAAAAGAAGAAAGAGAGAAAGAAGAAAAATTGAAATTAAAAAAGCTAAAAACAGTAATTATTTTTTTAATTATTGTTTTTGTTGGTTTTACCTTTTATGAAGTTAATCTGAAGCCTTTTCTTTCTGCTTCTTTGTTTATTGAAGGGGTTAATCAAACAGGAAGAAATTGTACTCTTTCCTCTGAGAACTTCCAGAAATCTTTTAAGTACAACACCTACTTGAATCCGGAACTTGGAGGAATAGGAGCTAGACATATCTTTTCTGTTTTCAACGAAATTAAAGACAAAGAATGTAGAGAAATTATGTTTAATGACTCTCTTCTTTTCAGGGACGCAATAAAACAGGGAGTTCAAACTCCGAACATTAAATATGCTGGTTTTTTAAGGGTTTTGGGAAGATTAAATGAAGACCTTTATTTATTAAGTGGTGATCTACAATATTTAACAGAAGCAGAGAAAATCTTAAAGAAAGCTTTAAAATTTAAAAACCAACAAATCTTAGTTTATCGTTCTTTGGGTAGATTAAAAATGTGGCAAAACAAAGAGAAAGAAGGGTTAGAATTTTACAAAAAAGCATTATTTTTGAATCTTAACTTGGGTTCTCTTTTTAAATTTCATAAAAGATTAGCTACAGTTTATCGAGAATTGGAAAAACCAGAAAAAGAAGAATATCATTTAAAAAGGGCCAAGAGAGTAAGTTATGTTAAAAATTATCCAGATCTCTATTCTATTTTCCGTTTAGCTGAAATTCAGAGAAAGGCAGGAAATATTAAAGCTCAAGATAGGTTATTTAAAGAAGCAACAGAACAATACAAAAAAGCAATAAAGATTAGAGAAGAAAAAGGTCAAGAATTTAAACTCAATCTTTATGCTGATTTAGCATCAATTTACAACATAATGGGCAAAAAAGAGGAAGCAGAAAGAGTAGTTCGTGAAATCTTAAAAAAAGCCCCCCATTTAGAATCGGATGTACAAAGAATGCTTAAAACTATTGAAGAGAACTGAAAGATAGGAAAGTTATCCACACCCCTCTCTTGATATTTACTCTTTTTTCTTGCTAAAATGAGTCAATAGTATTAAAATACTATAAAGGCCGAAAGTTAAAATTTTAAATAATTAAATAAAATATTTTGATTCGCATGGATAGTTCTAGAATAACTATTTTAGTATTAGCTTCCCTCTCTTTGTTAATAGCCATAGCTGTTATCGCAGCAGAAGGTTCAGTCACAGCTACAGTTACTATTGAAAATGTTGCTGTTTCAGTAACAGATGGTGAAGTAGTTTACGGTACATTGGGATTGAATACTTCAACTGACACTGTGGCTTTGGGAGACAGTCAGACCGTAAGCAATGATGGTAATGTAGACGCAGATTTTACTACTGCAGGTCAAGATAGTGCTACTTGGACATTGGCTGGAACAGCAGGTAGTGATCAATACAAACATGAATTTTCCTCAGATAGTGGTTCAACCTGGACTGCTCTGACAACTTCCTATCAAGACCTGGCTTTAAGTGTTGCTACATCTGCTACTGTCGGGTTGGATTTACAGATAACTACTCCAACAGCTACTTCCAGTTACGAAGAACAAAGTGTTGATGTAACAGTTCAGGCTACTGCCTCTTAATAAATCAGATAGAGATTATGCGTAAGTTTGCTCTGATTTTGTTGGCACTTGCTTTGCTATTTCCTTTGATTAGTTTTGGGAAACTGGGGGTAGGAGTAGGTGCTGGTAAAATAAAAGTGGATAAGGATTTAAAACCGGGAGGTGTTTATAACCTCCCTTCTGTGCCTGTTTTAAACACGGGAGATGAACCCGCAGATTACGGAATGGAGATTGCCTATCATGAAAAGCAATCTCAATTCCGACCCTCCAAAAGTTGGTTTGAATTTATCCCTTCTCAATTTCATTTAGAGCCAGGAAAAATAAAATCAGTTAAAATAAAATTAACTTTACCAGTAAAAGCCAGACCAGGGGATTATTTTGCTTATCTTGAAGCTCATCCTATCCAAGAAGAAACAGGCGGGGCTACCATTGGAATAGCAGCAGCAACTAAGCTTTATTTTACAATAGTTCCTACTAATATATTCTCTGCTGTTTTTTGGAGATTAAAATCTCTTTATGAAATTTATTATCCTTGGCCACCGATTGTACTAATTCTTATAATCGGAGCTGTGGCTGTGGTTTTGTTTAGGAAGCACTTTAGATTCAACGTCAGTATCAGAAAGAAAAAAGAATAATTATTATTTTGTTAAAATGGATGAAACCAGAAATTTTCTAATTTTTTGTTTGATAGTAATGGTAACTGTCGTTTCTACGACAGTTTTTATTTTTAATGAAGTTGGAGCTCAATCTTCAGCAGTTACAGCAACAATAAAAATAAGTGTTTGTGGTAATAATGTTAAAGAAACAGGTGAGGAGTGTGATAATGATGATTTAGCAGGAGAAACATGTCTTAGTTTAGGTTATACTGGTGGTAGTTTAAGTTGTGCAGCAGACTGTACTTTTGATGAATCCCAGTGTACAGGACCTGTTTGTGGTAATGGGGTTGTGGAAACAGGGGAGGATTGTGATGGAAGTAACCTGAACGGGCAAGATTGTCAAAGTTTAGGTTATGCTTCGGGAACTTTAAGTTGTAATTCTAATTGTAGTTTTGATACTTCCCGTTGTTTGAAAGGAGGGAGATTGGAGCCTATTCCAGTTACACCTCCAACAAAGATGATTATTAAAGGTAAAGCTTATCCTGCAGGCAGTATTATTGTTTTAAGGGATGGTAAAAAAATTAAAACAATAACAGCTGATTCTGAAGCAGACTTTGAAGCAGATATTGATGCTAACGGTGGCACTTGGACCTTTGGTCTGAGAGCAAAAGACAAACAAGGAAAAGAATCGCCTGTTTTTAATTTCACAGTTACTCTGGAGTGGCAAAAAACAACTATTGCCAGGGATATTCTTTTAGCCCCAACTATTGAAGTTGGAAAGACTTTTTTGAAAAAAGGTGAAGAACTTAACATATTTGGCCAAACTGCTCCAGGAAGCAAAGTTTCAATTTATATTAATTCTGAAAAAGAGATAGTCAAAGAGACAGAAGCAGACCAGGACGGAATCTGGTTTTATACTCTGGACACTTCTAGTTTATCTTCTGGGGGACATACCATTTACGCTAGAGCTGTATCTTCTGATAATTTAATTTCTTCATTTTCTCGAAGTTTAAACTTTTTTATCGGAGAAAAAGCTCCGAAAGAAGAATTACCCCCAGAATTCCCTTATTTAACCACCGATTTAAATAAGGATGGTAAGGTGGATATAGTTGATTTTTCAATCTTGCTTTATTGGTGGGGGGAAGATAACCCTGATGTTGATTTAAATGAGAATGGAATAGTAGACCTACCTGATTTCTCAATTTTAATGTATTATTGGACAGGTTAAAATTTCTATAAGATTTAATTTTTATGGTGAAAATAAAATTTCTAAAGCACAAGAAAATTAAGATTTTGGTTCTAATTTTAATCTTTATTTTTTATCCAGTTTTTGTTTTTGGAGCCAAATTATATTTTAAACCAGCTCAGGCTGAATATTATCAAGGCCAAACTTTTATTGTTGAATTGAGAATTAACACCGAGAAGGATTGTATTAATGCAATAGAAGGTAATTTAGTTTTTTCTAAGGATGCTCTTTCTGTAATTGATTTCAGCCAGGGTAATTCTATTTTAACTCTGTGGACAAAAACTCCCGAGATAAACCAAAAAGAAGGATTAATTTCATTTGCTGGAGGAATACCAGCTGGTTTTTGTGGCCAAATACCAGGTGATCTTAAAGAAAGTAATTTATTGGGTAAAATAATATTTGAAGTAAAAGAGGGTTCTGGGAGGAAAGCGGAAGTTAGATTCAATAACACCTCCCGTGTCTTTTTGAATGATGGTTTGGGAACTGAGGCTGATTTTAATACAAGTAAAGCTGTTTTTAATATTCTGAAGAGTGAAAAACCCCCAGAGAATGAATGGCAACAACAGATTCAAGAAGATAATATTCCCCCCGAGGCCTTTCAAATAGAGATTCAACAAGAAGCCGATGTTTTTGATGGAAAATATTTTATTGTTTTCTCAACTACAGATAAACAAACTGGAATTGATTATTATGAGGTAAAAGAAGGGGATAGAGATTGGAAAAGAGGTCAGAGTCCGTATTTGTTGGAAAATCAAACTTTAAGCGATATAATAAAAGTTAGAAGTTGGGATAAAGCAGGCAACAAAACAATTGCAGAATATAATTCCTCTCAAGTAAAGAAAAGAGACCAGGTTTTGTTAATATTAATTTCAGTTGGTATTTTAATAAGCGGAATTGTAATTTGGATAATTAGGAGAAAATATAATGAGAAATACAAATAAAAATTTATCTAAAAGTCACCCTTTTCCTTTAAAAATACTCTATATATTAGTGTTTGGGTTAATATTAAGTTTCTGTTTTCTACCTCAAACAACTGAAGCAAAGGGAGCTTCTTTGTATTTATCTCCCTCTTCTGGGACTTTTAAAGTGGGAAGCACTTTTGATGTTTCTATTTTTGTTAACACCGGTGGGGAAAGTATTAATGCAGTTGAAGTTAATCTAAAATTTGACCCTAAAAAGGTTCAGATAACAACTCCTAGTACTGGAAAATCATTTGTTTCAGTTTGGATTTCCCAGCCCACCTTCTCTAATATTAGAGGAACAGCAAGTTTTAGAGGCGGGGTTCCTTCTCCGGGAATTAATACTTCCTCTGCTTTAGTTTCGACTGTTACCTTCCGGACTATTTCTCCGGGTGATACTGCCATTTCTATTGAGAGGTCCTCTCGGGTTCTATTAGATGATGGTAAAGGAACTGATATTTTAACTTCTTTAGGAAAAGGGAATTACAAAATTATTATACCTCCAGCTATGGGACCTTTGGTTTCATCTTCTACTCATCCTGATCAAAATGAATGGAGTAAAAATAATAGTCCTTGTTTTCAGTGGCAAAAAGAAAGCAGAGTAACAGATTTCAGTTATAGTATAGATAATGATTTTGGAGGAATACCAGATAATATTTCAGAGGGAGATGAAACTTCTGTTTGCTTCTCTGACTTGGAAGATGGAATGTGGTATTTTCATATTAAAGCTAAAAGAGGCGGTAACTGGGGTGGGGTTACTCATTATCTGGTTCAAATAGATACTACCCCGCCAGCTTCTTTTTATCCTAAATTTGAGCCTCTTTTTGATAGTACTGAAACCACTCAAGATCCAATAATTTATTTTGATACCACCGATGTTCTTTCTGGAATAAGCTATTATGCTTTAAAGGTTATTAATCTTAAAGGAGCTTTAGAAAAACAAGAAACAGGACTTTTTACAGAAGTTCAAAGTCCTTATAAATTATCCTCTCTTGATCATGGGGGATATGAAGTAGTAATCAGAGCTTACGATAAAGCTATGAATTGGACCGATGGTTCAGCAAAAATTGATGTTATTGCTTCTGGTAAGTCAGTTTTTGTTACAAAAAAAGGAATTAATATCTGGATGATTTTTCTCGATTGGTGGAAAATAACTTTGGTTTTAGGGGGATTATTATTCTTCATTTTAATAATTGCTTTCTTCTATTGGAGAAGTTATAAAAATGCTCACCGAAAAAGAGAAACCCTTAAAACTTTTAAAAAGAATACAGAAAAAGAGAAAGAAAAAGTAAAAGGTAAATTAAAGGAAGTTAAATAATTTTTATGAAAAAAACTAACAAAAAGATTAAAATAATAATTTCTTTTTTGAGTTTGTTGTTAGCAGTTTTTTTAAATCTCATCTTATTCCAACAAATAGAAGCTGGAAATGGCGCTCTCCTTATTTCACCTTCAAGTGACACTTTTATTATTGGAAAAAGTTTTCAGGTTCAGGTTCAGGTAGACACAGCAGGGGTTCCAATTAACGCTGCTACAGTTACTATTTATTTTCCTGAAGATAAATTAGAAGTTTTGGATATTTCCAAAGAGAATTCTATTTTTTCTCTCTGGACAGAAAAACCTTCCTTTTCTAATTCAGCTGGAGAAATATCATTTTCTGGAGGATTACCTCATCCTGGTTTTACCGGAACAGGAAATTTAATTACTATTAATTTTAAATCTAAGAATAAAGGAACTTTTAAAATCAATTTAGGTGAAGGTCAAGTTTTAGCTGATGATGGTAAAGCAACAAACATTTTATCTATTTTAAAAGAAGGCAAATATTTAATTAAAGAGGAAAGACTCACTTCCGAAAAAAAAGAGAGTGCCAGAGGAGAGATTCCTTCATCTCCTGAAGTTTTCTCCCCCACCCATCCTCAAGAAGAGGAATGGTACAGTAACAATTATGCTAGCTTTGGCTGGGAAGTGGGGGATGATATAACTGGAGCAAGTTTTATTTTTAACAAAACTCCCGACAGTATACCTGATGTTATTTCAGAAGGTAAGATGAACTCTAAAATCTATTGGGATATTGAAGATGGAGTTTGGTATTTTCACCTTAGAGTAGTAAACGAAACAGGATGGGGTAAGACCTCACATTACAAAATCCAAGTTGATACAAAGACCCCCGAGTCACCGAATATATTAATTGATAATCAGGGAGACTCAACTAACCCTAACCCTAATTTGTATCTTGAAACAAAAGATAATACTTCGGGTGTAAGTCATTACCAAGTTAGAATTGGGGAAGAAAGATTCTCTGATTTAACAACAGCTAAAGTTAACCCCTTTCCTTTGTCTGCTTTGTCTCCTGGAATTCATTCGATTGTGGTGAGAGCAGCAGATAGAGCAGGGAATAATATTGAATCAGGAACAGAACTAGAAATAGAACCAATTGAGAGTCCCAAAGTTACTGTCTGGCCAAAGAAATATATTTCTGGGGAAGAAATATTCTATATTGAAGGTGTCTCTTTGCCCGAAGTTGAAGTTTCTATCTTTTTGGAAAAGGGGAGTGAAACAATTAAAAAATGGAAAACTACCAGCAACGAAAAAGGAGAGTGGTTCTTCTCCACAAAAGAACTATTTGAACCTGGAACTTATTATTTATCTGCTAAAGCTCAAGATGAAAGAGGAGCGGTGAGTGATTTCTCAGAAAAAAGAGAAATTAAAATTTCTCTAAGTGGTATATCTTTGGGCCCCCTTATAATCTCCTTTAAGACAATAATTCTAATTTTAATCTCCCTTGTTCTTTTAGGTATTGTGGTGATAACCTACTTTATTTACAGAACTAAAAAAGAAAAGGAGATATTAAGAAAAGAAACCAAGGAAGTAAGAGAGACTTTAGCTGATTCTCTGGCTGATTTGAAAAAAGAAATTGAACAAAAAATTGAAATGTTTGATTCCCAGCCCGGTTTCAGTGAAAAAGAAAGAAGAGTTTATGAAAGTTTGAAAAAGGTTCTGGAGAGAACCGAAAGTAAAGTAAACAAAGAAATTGAGGACATAGAAAGAGAACTAGGATAAAGATTAATTATTATGAGGGAAGATAAATTTGAGAAAATAGTAAGAGAAGCAATTGAAGGAATTCCAAAGAGGTTTTTGGAGAAGTTGAATAATGTAGATATTTGTATTGAAAAGGAACCTACTCCTTACCAATTGAAGAAAATTAAAAAAAGGAAAAACTCTTTAATTTTTGGATTATATCAAGGAGTACCCAAAACAAAAAGAAGGAATTATGGGGGAGTGTTGCCAGATAAAATAACTATTTTTAAGGACCCCGTTGAGAGAATAGCACGAAACAGGAAAGAAGTTAAAGAAATTGTTAAAAACACAATCTGGCATGAAATAGCTCATCATTTTGGAATGTCAGAGAAGAGGGTGAGAATTGCTGAAACAAAAAGAAATAATTGATAATCTTCTTTAATAAAAGATATAATAGAAATATAAAGGTTAAAATTAAACTAATTTTTACTAAATTGTTATGTTTAAAAAAATAACTTTAATTTCACTTTCTTTGTTATTAACTTTTACTCTTGTTGGAAATGTAGGGGCTCAGTTTGACTGGTTGCCAAGAGCAGGTATTACTCCTGACAGCCCTCTTTATTTCTTAGATAAAATGGGAGAGAAAATAGGTATGTTTTTTGCTTTCCGAGCAGAAAGCAAAGTAAAAAAAGCCTTAAAATACGCAGAAGAAAGATTAGCTGAAGCTCGAGAGATAGCAGAGAAGGGAAAGACAGAGGAGGTAAAAGGGACAACCCAGAACTATGAAGAATATCTCAGTTTAGCTCAAGATAAAATTGAAGAAATCAAACAAAAAGGCAGGTCAGTGGAAGATATTTCCTCTCAGGTAGCAGGAGCTACCTCAAAACATTTAGCTGTTTTAGAAGGCATGTTAGAAAAAGTTCCAGAAGAAGCAAAATCAGCAATAGAGAAAGCTAAACAAAAATCAAAAAAGGGACATCTAACTTCTGTTGAAATGGTGGCTGGAGAAAAACCAGAAAAAGCAGTTCAAATTAACGCAGAGGCAATAAGAGAAAGATTAAAGAAAGCAAAACAAGAAGCAAAGAAAAAAAGAGAAGAAAAACTCAAAAAAGTATTGGCAGACTATGAGGAGTTTAAAGATTTTCAAGAAGAAATGACAGAAAAATACAAAACTTTAGGAACTTTAATAGCAGAAAAAAACGTAGAAGAAATTGATGATTTGGATGAAATTGAAGATGAAGCTGAAGAAATTTCTCTTGAAATGAAAGAAAAAATAAAAGAGATTAAATCTGAATTCCAAGAAAATATTAAAGAATCCTTAAAAGGTGTAACTGAAGAAAATCCAGAGAAAGCAGCTAAAATTAATTTAAATATTTCAGATAAAAAGTTAACTGAGATTAAACAAAAAGGAGAAAAGTTACAAGAAAGAGAAAAGAATTGTCAAACTAAATGCTCTGAAATTTGTAAACAAGAAGAAATTGAACCTTGTATTTCAGAATGTGTTGAGACAGCAGAATGTCTAGACGAAGATGAGGAATGTCAAAAAGAAGTCCAGAATAGATGTAAGGGGGCTTGTCACTCCAAGATAGTTCTTGGGGAGTGTGTCAATGAATGTACTCGTGTTTGTACTCAAAGACAGCAACAAGAAATGGAAAGAAGAGTTAATGAGTTTGAAAATCAACACAGATTTGGAGAAGAGATTTCAGCGATTGCTCAGGGTCTCGGCAAAGATACAACTACTATTGAGGAATTGGTGGAGCAAGCAAACTCTATCCATTTAGTAATTTTAGGTAGAGTTTATGAGAAAGTTCCAGAGGAAGGAAAAGAATCTATTGAGAGAGCAATGGAAGCGTCAGCTAAAGGATACCAGGAGGCAGTTCAGAGATTAAAACAAAAAGGAATTCAAAAAGAAGAAAAGGAAATTCCTTTTCCGGCAGGAGTTCCCGAGGAAACAAGAGAAAGAGTAAAAAACAGAGTTTATCAGAGAATAAGAGAAGAGCAAAGGAACAAAGAAAGAGATTGTATAAATTCTGGAGGTAAAGTTACAGAAAGAATGTGTTGTAAAGCAGTGGATGATTTTCCCAACCTTTGTTTAGAGGGTCCTTGTGGCTGTGCTCCAGAACACAGTTATTCTGTAAAAGTTTGTGATTGTGGGGAAGGAATGTGCTTTAATGGTACGGAGTGTGTTTCTTTTGGACAGACCAACGGAAAGGGAGAAAAGCAGGGTGAACAAAAAAGAGAACAAAAACAGGTTTGTATTCAGGTAATTACCCCAGCTTACAACCCAGAAACAGGGGAATGTAAAGAGTTTCCAACTCCTTGTGATGTCCCAGAAGATTGGGAGAAGGGATGTCCCCAAGAAGATACTCCAGTAATGGAAAGAAAAAGAGGAGCGCCCAACCAGTAACAATTTAATTAAATTGTTATTTAAACTTAGGTCAAGAGAGAGTTAAAAGAAACTTGAGAGGCTTCTTAATTTTGTTAAACTTAAAATATCTTTAAAAACTATTAAAACCTGTGAGTCAGGTCCCCTTCTATCTTTGTGGATGGTAATATAGATTGATTTCTAATGGGGATTGGGCCTGATGAGGTGGCTTTTGCGGAAGTGAAAGCTCGGCTTCCTCCGTAATCAAAGGATAACCGAAGACACCATGAAGGGTGGTAGAGTCGGTGAAAGTAGTTTTCAAGAGAAATAATAATCTTGGAAGAAACAGGGTGGTACCGCGGAGAACCCTCCGTCCCTGTAGCATAACTTAGATTATGCTCCAGAGATGGGAGGTTTTTTTGTTTGTTTCTTGCAATCAGGTTTTAACAGTACCTTAACAGAAAGATTCCAACAAGGAGAGAAAAGAAAGTGACAAAAAAAAGAGAAGAAAGAGGTTTTAGTACTGAGATGTTAAGAGTGTGTCCCCGGTGTGGAAAAAAGCACCCTCTTTTTAATAGAGAAGGGGGACATAATTTTATTCCTTCTGTTAGAGGAGATGGAGAAATAGAGAGTATTTGTATTAAATGTAAAGTAAAACAAGAAAGCAGGAAATAATAGTAAGCCCCGTTTTCGGGGCTTTTTGTTGACTTGAAAGGTGAAATAATATATCTTAAATAAAAACTATGACAAAAAAAACAAGAATTCATATTTTTGTTTCAGGAAGAGTCCAGGGAGTTATGTTCCGTGCCAGCACAAAAAAGAAAGCAAAAAAACTGGGTTTGACCGGCTGGGTTCGTAATTTATCAGATAGCAGGGTGGAGGCAACTATTGAGGGAGAAAAGCAAAAAATAGAAAAGATGACCGAATGGTTAAAGAGAGGATCTTTTTTAGCTAAAGTTAAAGATATTGATATTGAGAAGCAAGAGTATAAAGGGGAATTTGAGGGGTTTGAAATAAAGTATTAAAGATAAAACTTGAAAATGAAAAAATTAACCCTTTGTTTATTAACCAGAAAAAAGAACAAAGAAGTTCTTTTGGCTATGAAAAAGAGAGGTTTTGGGGCTGGGAAATGGAATGGAGTTGGTGGGAAATTTGATTCAAATAAAGGAGATAGGAATGTTGAAGATGCTGCCAAAAGAGAGACTGAAGAGGAAATCGGAGTTAAAATAAAAAAGTTTGAGGAAGTTGGTTTTTTAAATTTTCGTTTTCCCAAAAAACCAGAATGGGATCAAGATGTTCATGTATTTTTGGTAAAAGATTGGAAAGGAACTCCCACAGAAACAGAGGAGATGAAACCAAAATGGTTCTTAAGAAAAGAGATTCCTTTTAATAAAATGTGGGATGCAGATAAATTCTGGTTGCCCCATATCTTGAAAGGTAAAGAACTTAAAGCTGAGTTTGTTTATGAGAAAGATAAAGTTTCAGAAAAGAAAATTGAGTTTGTGTAGAAAATAAGGAAAATATATTTTAAAACCCGCTTTTAAAAGCGGGTTTGACAAAAAAGAAAACTTTAATTAAGATTAGCCACAGTTCTTTGTCTGAAAACAACCAGAGAGGAGGGGAAAAATGAGAGTAGTAATGTATAGTTTGGGTGCTTCTTTCTTGATAGGTGTCAGCATTTTCCTTTACCGAATAGCTATGCTTAATATTAAAGAACCTTTAGTTGGGGCTGCAATACGTCTTTTTATCAGTTTTTTTGTTTGTCTGCTCGCTTTAGGACTAGGCAAAGATAATTTTATCAAGTCTTTTTCTAGACTTAACTGGAAAGGCTTGATTGCTATGGTAAGTGCTGGACTGTTGATGGGGGTAGGATCTTGGCTCATTATGAGTGCTTACAAATACGGAGAGGTTAAACTAGCAACTCCAATAATAGCAATATATCCTCTTTTTGCTGTCATATTGGCTGTTCTCTTTTTAGGAGAACAGTTGACTCTTCAGAAGGCAATAGGAACCATCGTTATACTCTGTGGCTTGGTATTGGTTGTTAAGTAATTTTTGGTAAAGAAAGGAGCGTTTTTGGAACGCTCTTTTTATTTTAAAAAAAGGCTATTTTCTGATAAAATGAAATATATTATGAGTAAAAACATAGTTAAAGTTAAAAATGTAAAAATAGGAAAAGGTTTTTGTGTAATTGGAGGGCCTTGCGCTATAGAATCAGAAAAACAGTTGTTGAAAACAGCAAAAGCAATAAAAGGCAATATTGATATTTTAAGGGGTGGTGCTTTCAAGCCCCGAACTTCACCTGAGAGCTTTCAGGGGTTAGCTGAGAAGGGCTTGAGGATTTTAAAGAAAGTAAGTCAAAAATTAAATATTCCTACCGTAACTGAAGTTATGGATACAAGAGATGTCGAGTTGGTAAGTAAATATACAGATATACTGCAAATTGGAGCAAGGAATATGCAGAACTATCCTTTGTTGCGTGAAGTAGGGAAAAGTAAAAAACCTGTTTTATTGAAAAGACATTTTGGATCTAAAATAAAAGAGGTTCTTTCTGGGGCAGATTATATTTTAAAAGAAGGAAATGAGAAGATAGTTTTATGTGAAAGAGGAATAAGAACTTTTGAGGATTCTTTAAGGTTTACTTTAGATTTTGCTGGAGCTTTATTTCTTCAGCAAAACTCAAAATTTCCTGTAATAATTGATCCCTCACATGCCACTGGCAGTCCTGATTTAATTGTACCTTTAGTTAAAGCAAGCAGAGCAGCAGGGTTGGATGGGGTAATGGTTGAAGTTCATATTGCTCCAAGAGAAGCTAAAAGTGATGCAGAACAACAATTAACCCCCGAGCAATTTAATAGTATTTTTAAAGGTCGAAATAATTTTTAATTAAGATTATCTATTTTCAATGAAACTTACTAGTTCAGTTTTTGAGAACAAGGGTTCGATTCCTTCCAAATATACCTGTGATGGGGAAGATATAAATCCACCCCTTAATTTAAGTGATGTTCCAGATGATACTGAGAGTTTGGTTTTAATTGTTGACGATCCTGATGCACCCGGTAAAACCTGGGATCATTGGATAGTTTGGAATATTCCAGCAACAGTATCTGAAATTGAAGAAGATTCTGTTCCAGAAGGCGCTGTTCAAGGAATGAACGATTTTGGCAAACAACCTTATGGTGGTCCTTGCCCACCCAGCGGAACCCACAATTATCACTTTAAACTATATGCTTTGGATGCTGAGTTGAATCTTGATTCCTCAGTAAAAAAACAAGATGTTTTTAAAGCAATGGAAGGACATATTTTAGAAGAAGCAGAATTGGTTGGTAAATATCAGCGCCAATAAAAGTTAAAAAAGATAAAAAAAGCTCAACAGTTTGAGTTTTTTGGGGGAATTTATGTCTGATATTAATTTTTCAAAAATTTTTTCTTTTTCAAAGTTAAAACTGTTTGATAAATGTAAAAAACAGTATTATTTTAATTATTTAGATAAAGAAATTGCTCCTATTAAAAAAGAATTGAAAAAACCCAGAGATTATAAAACGAAAGGGAGTGCTGTTCATGATGCAATTACTTTGTTTTATTATCTCCCAGAAAAAGAAAGAACTTTTAAAAATCTTAAAGAGTGTCTTAAGAAAGCTTGGTTTTCAGAAAAAAATCCAGATAAGAAGCCACCATTAGGAGAATTAGGTGGATTCTCTGATTTAAATCACGAGAGAAAAACATACAAGGAAAGTCTGGAATTACTCGGTAATTTTTTTAAAATGTCGGATTCAAATCCTTCTCTTTTTCTTTTACCCACAGAGAAAATTAAGGATTCTTTCTGTGATTATGAGGATTTAATAACTTCTCTTAATAATAATTTTTCTATTTCTGGGAAGTTTGACAGAATCGATAAACTTGAAGATAACAGTTTAAAGATAATTGATTTTAAAACTTCAAAAAATAATCAAGATTTTTTTCAACTTAAATTCTATAAACTTTTAGCAGAACTCAATTTTAAAAAGAAAGTTAAGAAAGTTGCTTTTTACTATCTTCGAAATAAAAAAATTAAAAAATTTGATGTTAGTGATACCGGAAAACAAAAAATTAAGAAAGGAGTATTAAGTAAAATTAGAAAAATTAAAAGTAGCAAAAAATTCCCTCCCCAACCCAGTAGATTATGTGATTATTGTGATTTCAGAGAAGTATGTCCGGTGTTTGCTTCTGTTACAGAAAAGAAAAGATTGATTAAAGAGGTAAAAAGTAGGATTAATTAAAATAATAAATAATAGAATGAATAAAGAAAAATCAACCCCTAAAGTAGTTATAGATACTAATCTTTTAGTGGCTGGCTTCTTTAATAAAAAGAGTCATTCTGCTAAAATTTTAAAGATGGCAAAAAAGGGAGAAATAAAGGTTTTTTGGACAAGAAAGATTAAAAAAGAAGGCAAATTTATTCTGGGGAATATTACAAAATCTTTGTCTTCGAAGAGACGTTTTAAAAGAAGAGCAAGAAGATTTAAGAAAGACTTGAAAAAAATATTTCAGAATGAGAATAAGATTAAATATCCTCCAAAAATTAAAATAGTAAAAGAAGACCCAGACGATAATAAGTTTTTATCTTGCGCTAAGAAAGCAAAAGTTGATCTAATAATTTCTAACGATAGCCATCTTCTTAATATAGGAAAATTTGATAATATTCCTATCTTAACTTCCAAACAGGCTTTTAAAAAAATATCCACTTGACAATTTTCTTAAGTTTGTTAAATTTAAAACATAATAATAAAAAAGATGATATTTATTAACCTCTTAACTAACTTACTGCTTCTTAACTTACTACTTCTCAGATCAGAGGAGCGGTTAAGAGGTTCAATTTCTATCTAAAAAATAAGTAAAAATAGAGTAAACTAAAGAGCCTCTTAACCAAGAGGCCTTTTAGTTTGTTTTGTTGCTCTTTAACAACCACAGCAGAAAGGAGGCAGAGAATGGGAACAGAAGAATTTCCTGACAGAGAACAGACAGAACTCACCCAAGAGGAAGATTCAAAGGATGAAGAAGAAAAGACCAGAGAAGAAGATTCAGAAAAAGATTCTTCTACTAATAGGTTTTTTCCACCAAATGCCCATGGAGAGATAAGAATTAAACCCAAAGATGGAAGAATTCCGTTTTGATCTTTGTTGTTTTTCCTTCTTAGTAAGCGTAGGGTCCAAGAGATAACTCTTGGACTCTTTTATTATATTTAATAATTTGAATTTATTCTTGAATAAACTTAGAATGAATTAGTGTAAAAAGTAATTTTTAAGTCTAAAATGAGTAAAGTAGCTTTAATAAAAGGTAATAATCGTTATCAGAATGTATTTTTAGCTTTAAAAGAAATTGAAAAAGAAGTAGAAGAGAAAGTAAAGAGTAAAGATAAAATTATTATCAAGCCTAATTTTACTACAGTTAGTAATCAATTGGCAGCAACTCATGTTGAGGCTGTAAAAGCTGTTTTGGATTTTTTAAAACCTTTAACCTCCCAGAAGATTATTGTAGCAGAAGGAGCATCAATGGGAAAGACGGAACAAGGTTTTAAAAATTATGATTATTTAAAATTAAAAAAAGATTACAATATTGATTTCTTTGATCTTAATCAAGATAATTTTACAGAGAAAGAAATTTTTTCAAGAAATTTAAAACCCTTAAAAGTTGGAGTAGCTGAAACAATTTTGAAAAGCGATTTTATAATTTCTGTTTGTCCTCCCAAGACCCATGATGTTGTGGTGGTAACTTTATCTTTAAAAAACCTTTTGGTTGGAAGTTTGGAGCAAAAAAGCAAAATTCACCAAGGTTATAAAGCGATAAATTTAAGTTTAGCTAAATTGACAGAAACTTTTTCTCCTCATTTAAGTGTTATTGATGGTTTTTTGGGAATGGAAGGGGAGGGACCTGTTCACGGAAGTTCTGTTAAAATGAGAATTGCTTTGGCTGGGACTGATTTTTTGAGTACAGATATAGTTGGAGCTAACTTAATGGGTTTTAATATTTCCCAAATAGGATATCTTTATTATTGTAATCAAAGAGGATTAGGGGAGGGAAACTTAGATAATATTGATGTTTTAGGAAATACTTCTTTGGATAAAGTAAAAAAGAAATTTAAACCACACTCTACATTTGAACAACAACTGGATTGGAGATAGAATAAGTTATAATGAAGGGAGTAAAAATAACTTTTAAAAGTCGGCTATAAAATATAAAAAATACAAAAAATTATGTTATCTCAATTACCAATAAATCTTAAAAAAATAAAAAAAGAGAATATAGATAAAGAGATTTTAAGGGCAGGCCTTATTGCTGAACTAGATGCTATTTCTCTTTATGAGCAGTTAGCTGCTATGACAGACAACAAAAATATTAAAAAAGTTCTCTTGGATATAGCAAAAGAAGAAAAAACTCATGTCGGAGAATTTGAGACACTTTTGCTTAAATTAGATAAAGAGCAAGTTCAAGAACAGAGAAAGGGAAAAGAAGAAGTTGATGAGATTACAGGATAATTTCAGAGAAAGTTTTCGGAAGTGGTTTTCTTGAAAGTGACTTTCTTTATTCTTTGAAGATTTAATAAATAAAAACTAAACAAAAATAGATTATGATAGATTTAAAAGCTCTTAAAAAAAATAGTCAAATTTTGGAGTTTATTAAAAAGAGCGACATGGTATTGGAAACAATGGGTTATACGAATCACGGATTAAATCATTTGAATTTAGTTGCTTCAAGAGCAAGAACAGTTGCCAGAGAAATCGGGCTTTCAAAAAGAGAACAGGAATTAGCAGCTATTGCCGGTTTTTGTCATGATATGGGAAATTTTATTAGCCGAACCAATCACCATTATTTTGGAGCCTTGCTTTTTCATCAGATTTTTAAAGATGAAATGAAAAATGGGGAATTAACAATAATTATGCAAGCGATCGCAAATCATGATAAAGACGAAATGGAGTTTATTCATCCTGTTTCAGCGATAGTTGTCTTAGCTGACAAATCGGATGTAAGAAGAGAGAGAGTTAAAACTCGAAAAATTAGAGAAATAAGAAAAGATATCCACGATAGAGTTAATTTTGCAACAAAAAAATCTAAATTAGGAATTAATAAAAGAAAAAAAAGAATTATTTTGGATTTAAAAATTGATAAGTCATTTGTTAAAGTAATGGAATATTTTGAGATTTTTACAGAAAGAATGGTGTATTGTCGAAAGGCTGCCAAATACGTAGGATATGATTTTGGGTTAGTTATTAATAATTTTAAATTATCATAAATTAACTGTTATGAAATTAATGAAATGAAGCAGTGTCCCTTTTCGGTTTTTGATAAATATTTGTCTTTACAACAAGGAGTTAATAAAAGAATTGGCAAAAAGATTACCAAAAGAATTACTAAAGAATCTGATAAGAGAACTTTAATTTTAACTGTTTCTGAGGTGAGCGATGGTTCAATGAAATTTATAGGAAAAGAGAAAGAAGACAAAATAGTTTTTAAAAACAGAAAAAGATTTTTAAAAAAATTAAAAATTGTTCCTAATCAACTTGTTAATGCTGGTTTAGTTCATGGAAGTAAAGTTAAAATTGTAAATAAGAAAGACAAAGGAAAAAAAATTAAGAAAACAGATGGATTGACAACCGAAGATAAAAATGTTTTTTTAGCAATAACGGTGGCAGATTGTCTGCCCATTTTTATTTTTGCTCCACCTTGTAGAGTTATCGGTTTAGTTCATGGTGGTTGGAGAAGTTTAGCAAAGAATATTTTAAAAGAATCTATTGAAAAGTTTAAAAAAGAATTTGAAACAAAGCCCGAAAATATTTTAGTGGGGATAGGACCTGGTATAGGGAAGTGTCATTTTGAAGTTAAAGAAGATGTTGCTGATAAATTCAAATCTTTTGATTCTGTTTTAGAGAAAAGAAACAACAAGACTTTTCTTGATCTTAAAAAAACAGCAAAAATTCAATTGATAAAATTAGGACTTAAAGAAAAAAATATTGAAATTAATCCAGAATGTACTTTTTGTGAAGAAAACAAATATTTTTCTTATAGAAGAAATAATTCTGATGATTTAATAGGAAAAACTAAAGTAAAGAAAGCGATGTTAGCTGTTTTTGGTCAAAGATAGTATTTTAAAATAAAAAGTCCCCGAGAGCCTAATCGGGGATCGAAAGTCCTCCTTTACCAGGTGAAATTTACCCTATTTTCCTCCTCTTTAGAGGAGGTTTTTCTTCTTGCAATAATTGTGTGTCCTGGTTTTAAATGAGAAAGTTTTTCTCTTGTCTCTTCAATTGTGTCTTTGGAGATAACCAATACCAGTCCTATGCCTAAATTGAAAACTCTTCTCATTTCTTTATCAGCTTTCTTGTGAGCTCCTCCTTCTTGCTCCATTACTTCACCTCCTTTTTGTTAGGTTGACAAGGTTCAACACATTTATCTTATATCTTGATAATAAGTTCAGTCAAGAACCTGGTTACTGCCTTGCCAAACTTGACTACTGAGGTTTGACATTATTGAATCTAAACATTAAGATTAAGTTGCTCTTTGCTCTTTGTCAGTTTGTAAGGAAGAGGAAGAAATGAAAGACTTTAACAAAACAGAGATGATTGTTAGGGGCTTGTTTCTTTTGGCTGTCCTCGCAGGATTTTTCTGGGGCTTGTGGGAATGGGTCACGAACTTTCCACCCCCCGGTGTTTTTGGTTCTTAAGATAAGAGGGGAGAGAAGATGTACAAGACAGAGGAGGAGTGGATGGATTGTTTTCGGGCAATGGGCGCGCTCTGGATTCACGATGGTAATCCAGAGAAACTTCATGCCTTGCTTACTTCAGGTAATCATTCAGATGGATATTTCAATGGCAGCTTTATAATACAGAACCCTTTTGCTTTACAGCAGGTGTGTTCAGATCTTGTTGAAAGGTACAGAGAGGAAATTAATTTAGTATCAACTCAGGGAGTCATAACAGTTGTTGGTTCTGCTATGGGCGCTGTTACCATAGCCTATGAGATGGCTCGCCAATTGGGATATTATACTGCTTTTACAGAACCTACTCCCGATAAAGAACGAATGATATTGAAACGTTTTGATATCGAAGATAATGAAATTGTTCTGGTAGTGGAGGATGTAATAACAACAGGAGGTACCACTCTGAAAACCATTAGTTCTTTAGAGAAAGTGGGTGCTCAAATCTTGCCAGTAATTCCAGTTATTTTCAATCGTTCAGGCAAAGAGAAACTTGATGGTAGAGAAATCATTGCTTTGATTGATCAGCCTTTGTCTGTTTGGACTCCCGAGGATTGTCCTCTTTGTGAGAAAGGTTCAGAACCAGTTCGACCAAAGGCAAATTGGCAGGCTTTAACCGCTTAATGTTGAAGAAACCAGAGAGAGGAGGCGGAAGATGCAGGAGATGCAGGAGCAAGAATGGATCAAACCCGTAATTTTAGCTTTAGATGGAATGGATCCACATACTGCTATTCATACTGCAGACATTCTCCAAGATGTTATTGGGGGTGTAAAAGTCAATGATCTTCTTGATCTCCGTGGTATAAGTATTATCCGGACTCTTAAAAGAATAAAACTTATGGTAATGGCAGACCCTAAGATAAAAGACATTCCAAGAACTATCACAAGGAGAGTTAATCATTATGTTGATGCTGGAGCGGACTTTGTGACAGTAATGGCTGATAATTCCAGGGATTCTTTAGAAGCAGCAGTAGAAGCTACAGAAGGTTCAGATACGAGAGTTGTAGCTGTTACTGTTCTTACTTCTATCGGTGAAGAAGAATGCTCCAAGATTTATGGAATTGATCCAGTAAATGGTGTTTATAGGTTTGCTAGAAAAGCAGTTCAAACAGGAATATCTGCTGTTGTCTGTTCTCCTCAGGAATTGGAAATATTCAGTGATCCTTGTCTGAGAGGACTCGTTAAAATTACTCCGGGAATTCGTCTGGCTGATCAAGATAAAGAGGATCAGAAACGAGTGACAACTCCTAATCAAGCAATAGAGGCAGGCGCTAATCTTCTGGTAATCGGTAGCGCTATTCTTAAAGCAGGAGATAGAAGCACAGGAGCAAGAAAAGAAGCTGCAAGGAAGATTTTACAGCAAATTGAAGAAGCTAGAAAAAAGAGATGATTTCTAGAAGTTGAATCTTTAGGCAGGAGTTATCAGGGTGTTTTCCCTGGAGGAGGTGATGACACCTTGCTCTGATTCCTGCCTCTTTTTTATTTGACCTTGAGAGGTTTTTGTGTAAAATAAAAATATCTTTGTTCTTTTTAATTTAATAAGAGGAGGAAGAATGAGATAGAAGTAAAGAAGGTGTTTCCTGGAGATGTTGGTCTTGTCTACTTTCTAAGTGAGACAACATTCGGAGAAATAAGGACAAATGGATCGAAGCAATGACAGACCTCGAGGGAATGTTTACATAAACGGTGGTCCGATGATAGGTTTTCATCCAGCTCACAATACTGGAAGGAGAACCTTTCCAAGACATAGAGTTCGGGCCCCTCAAAAAAGACATTCCTCAGGCCCCAAACGAATGAAAGCAAAGGAAGGAGAAGTAAGATGGAGATAGCAAGAGTGATGATTGCGGGATTGCCAGGCAACATGGCAACTTTAGTTGCCTCTCAGGTAGCTCAAGCTGAGGATATAGAACTTCTTCAAATAGGTCTTGCTGAAAGAGAAGGGGATATAGAGGTAGAAGGCATTTCTGTAGGTTATGTTCCTCTGGATCAGCACGAAGAGGAAATCGGGAGATTTCCTCCCGATATCATAGTTGATTTTACTGGAGGGGAAGCAGTTAATCGAAACGCTGAAATGTATTGTAGAACAGAAACTCCCTTTGTGATGGGAACTACTGGGGGAGATAGAGAAGCACTTCAAGCAGTCGTAGAAAAATCAAACATCTCAGCTGTGATTGCTCCTAATATGGCAGCTCAAATAGTTGCTCTCCAGGCAATGCTGGAGTTTGGAGCAGAAAATTTCCCTGGAGTTTTTGAGGGTTATACTTTAGAGGTGGTGGAGAGTCACCAATCCTATAAAGAATCAACAAGCGGCACAGCAAAAGCTATGGTTGGTTACTTCAATACTTTGGGAGCTCCGTTCTCAAAAGGGGATATTGTTAAGATAAGAGACCCAGCCAGTCAAGAGAAACTCTTGGGTGTGCCCAAAGAACACCTGAACGGTCACGGTTGGCATAAATACACCCTGAGATCTCCCCAAGGAGATGTTCTTTTTCAAATTGTACATAACGTAAACGGAAGAGATGTTTATGTTCGGGGAGTATTAGATGCTATTCGCTTTTTGTATCCTAGGAGAGAGGAACAAGGTAGAGTTTACAGTATGATTGATGTTCTCCGAGGTGGAGAATAAATTTCTTTTTTCCTTTAAGGGGCGTCATTTCTGGCGCCCATTTTTTATTTCAATTGAAGGTTTACCTTTATTTTGCTATATTAAAGCAACAAATACTCTATTTAGATTAAAAATGCCTACTGAAGAAATAGGAAAAAAATCAAAAAAGGGATTACTTTTAGCTTTTGGAGAATTATTTCTTAAATCAGAAGGAGTTAAAAAAATCTTTAAGAGAAAGTTGAGAAATAATATTTCTTTTTTTCTTAAGAAAGAAAGAGTAAAATTTGAAATTCATTCCCAAAGAGGAAGAATTTTT
>CAZDPT010000005.1:0-46501 GCA_964507665.1 uncultured Candidatus Saccharibacteria bacterium
AAGGTTGGCATCTTTTAATTAAAATCCCTTTATCTTTAAACCAACTAAGACCTTTCTCTGGAATCTGATGTGAAAGTAACATATAATCTCCTTTCCAACCAGCATTATGATAAACAGAAGAAAATAACTGTTTAGCTTGCTTTATGTAATTTTTGTCTGCTAGGGTAACTAAAAGATTATTTTTGTTCATTAGTTTTGTTTCCTTTTATTTTTGATAGAATCCTGAATTGATTTTTCTAATTATCTTTTTTACTCAAAAATTCGCTTGAATGATCTATATAATAAATAGAATTATCTTTATAATTTTTCTTTTAATGATTTTTTGAAAAGATTGTTATTATATTCTTTTAAGGGACAAGTACAGAATTTGACAGGACAAGTTGTTAATTTTTTTTTAAATTTTATTTCTTTGTAAATATTACCTATTTTTTGCTTTATATGATAACAAGGCCATATATCACCGTTGGGAAAAACTACTCCTGCGTTATATCCAGCGTTACATGTTTTTCCTCTTTGGTAATATTTTTTAATTTCTTTTTTATTTTGACCGAAAATCTTCAGTTGTTTTTTAGTGTAAGATTGAGGATAACTTTTTCTGTTATACTCTCCTTGATAAATCCGAGCAAAAGAGAGACTTATTCCTTTCTTTCTTAATATTTTTTTATATTTTCTCGCTTTACTTAGAAAGCTGGGGTGAGCTACTGCTTCACTTATAATTTTAAAGCCCTTCTTTTTTAGAAATAAGAAATTGTCTATGTATTTTTGAAAAAGATTATATTTTTTTAATTGTTCTGGGTGAAAAGATGCCAGTATTAGTTCAACTTTACTTGGGTCTATTTGTCTTCCAAATCTTTTAATTTTATCTGAAACTAGGTTGGTGTTAAGACTGATATAATGGTTTTCGGTAAGTTTTATAGAAGTTTCAATTAGATTAGACACCAAGAAAGGTTCTCCACCTGTAAAAGTGATTAAGAATTTTTTTTGATTTTTTTTGAGAGTTTTTAAAAGAGGATTAATTTTTATTTTTTTTACTCTCTTGTTTCTGGGAAGATTACGATAAAAACAATATTTACAGTTTAAATTACATACTTCTGTTAATTCCCACTGAAGCCAAGCCTGGTAGGGTTTTTCTGTTTGTGGTGTCTTTTTCTTATTTTCAGATTTATTTTTTTTAACCCCTTTATTTAAATTTTTAAATATTCTTTTATTTAAAATTGAATCTTTTAATTTAGGATATAATTTAGGATAATTCTTTTTGAAGAACAATCCCATTTCGCCTAGTTTTCTATCTAAAAAAAGAGTAATTGAGATTTTTGCGTTTAGAGAAATTGTTTTTGGTTTAAGTAATTTTAAAAATAAGTACTTAATTTTAGATATAATTCTTCTAACTTTGAGATACCAACAATAATTTTTAATTTTTTCACAAGACCATTCTTCAGCAGGAATAATTTTTTTTAAGTTAATTTCCTCTGCTTTATCTAGGTTCTTTTTCCATTCTTCATAAAACGGATTTCTCGGGAACCAAGGTTTATCATTAATTTTATTGGGTTTGTTTACAAAATGTAATATTATTCCTTTAATATTTTTTGGTTTTATTCCATACCAAGGAAAGCTGTAATTAACGTGAATGTTATAGACTTGAGGAAGCCTTTCTTGTTTCTTATTAAAATATAAATTGAAAATTGTTTCTTCATTATCTTTAATAATTCCTTGATATTTCTTAAGTAATCTCTTTAATTTAAAGAAAGTGTCTTTTTTGATTATTTCAGTATTAAAAGCTATTACTCCTCCATTAAATAGTTGTTTGTTGAGTTTGTAGTTTCTTTTTAATCCTCTGAGAATATTCTTGAAGATCTTTTTTTTCATAGATTTTGGTTTTTTGAATTTACCTATTAACTTATTAGTACTGTTGGTAAAAGGAAGAATTGGACTTGCCCCAAAATCGGTTATTTTCGTTAGATTATCTAAAGAAGCTTTAACAATAATATCTGCATCAAGATAAATAATATTTTTCCATTTTTTAAATTCAGGAGTAAAAAGGTAAAATTTATCTAGAAGTACCGGTGGCCATCTTCCCCAGCCTTTTTTTGAAACAGGCTTACATTCTTTAATTAAAATTCCTTTATCTTTAAACCAACTAAGACCTTTCTCTGGAATCTGATGTGAAAGTAACATATAATCTCCTTTCCAACCAGCATTATGATAAACAGAAGAAAATAACTGTTTAGCTTGCTTTATGTAATTTTTGTCTGCTAGGGTAACTAAAAGATTATTTTTCATATACTTAAGTTCTTTTTTTCGACTTGCTCCATTTCTTTTTAAATTTTTTAATTTCTTTTTTCGTATAGAAATGAGTAGCAACCTTTGAGTTATAAGCTAACTTTATTATTTTTGAGGGTATTTTTATTCTTTTTTTGAACTCTTGATAAATATGACCATATTTTTTATTTTGAGAAACATTTATTTTTTTTAACTTACAGTTTTTAATTCCCAGGAAGCTTTCTATTGCTTCTTTCCAAGCAGAAGAAAGATTTTCTTGTCTTATTAAAAGCAGATCACCTTTTTCTTTATTATATATTTTGTATCCCTTTTCTTTATTAAAAGGAGTTTTATAAACATCAATTCCGAATACAGCTTTCATCTGAGGATCAAACCAATTTAATCTCCAACTTAACTCTTTTTTAGGATTTTTGTTAATTTGTTTGTTAAATTCTTGAATTATTTTGTCTGTACAATTTTGAGAATTTATTATTTCTTGATAATTCTTTAATAAAAGACGGAGATTTTCGAAAAAGCCCGATATTTTAGCCTCTATTGGGTCTCTTATCCCACTGATTATTTTCCATTTTATAGTAGAGGAATCAATTTTTTTTCTAATTATTTTATACTTTTCAGATAATTTTAGAAAAGGAGTAGGATTCTGCCAGTCTTTTTTTGCTTTCTTTTCAATATTTTTAAAATCAGTTAGAAAATGAGCATGATAGACCGGAGTTTCTAAATTTAATTCCTGAAGGGTTTGGAGAATTGAAGTAGAACCTACCTTGCCGTACTGAAAGATTAATATAGGGGAAATTATAGGTTGGCTTATTTTTTCATTCTTATAAATTTTAGATGAAATTCTAATAAAAATTTTTTGTTTTAAAAATTTGATTTTAAAATAGAAATTTGGATATTTGTTTCTTAGTAAGATTCCTAGTTTTCCAATTTGGCGATCAAGACCCTGGAAGAGATTCCAAAACAATCTTTTTGGTAACCAAATTATCTCTTTGAATTTTAAGTACCAACAATAATTACGAATTTGTTTTCTGGACCATTTTTTACCAGAGGTAATTTTTTTAAAGTCAATTAAGTCTGCTTTATCTAAATTCTTCTTCCATTCTTTACAAAAAAGACTCTCTTTGTGCCAGGATTTCATAAATCTGCCTTCTTTTGGGAAGTGTAAGATTATACCTTTAATCTTTTCAGATTTAATTTCTAAACAATTTTTTAAAAATTCGGGGGAAATATTATAAACCTGGGGTAATTTACTCCACTTTTTATAGAATAAAAGATTAATTAAAGAATCGTCACCCGTACAAAAATTCTTATATTTTTTAAAGAGGTCAATCAACTTATTAAAACTGTCTTTTCTGATTATATTAGTATTGAAAGCCATTACTCCAGAATTAAATGCAGGTTTGTTTAAATTATATCTTTTTTTAAGTAGAGATGCCTCCTTTTTATTTAAATTTTTGAAGAAAGATTTTAATTTTTTATTCTTAATACAAACACTGCTTAATCCTTTAACCTCTGTTAATTTTTCCAAACTTGCTCTAACAATAATATCAGCATCAAGAAATACAATCTTATCCCATTTCTTGAATTCTTTCTGGAATAGGTAAAATTTATCAAAAACACAAGAAGGATATTCTTTATTTTGCCAGTCTTTAAGACAAGGTAAAGGTTGGCATCTTTTAATTAAAATCCCTTTATCTTTAAACCAACTAAGACCTTTTTCTGGAATCTGATGTGAAAGTAACATATAATCTCCTTTCCAACCAGTATTATGATAAACAGAAGAAAATAACTGTTTAGCTTGCTTTATGTAGTTTTTGTCTGCTAGGGTAACTAAAAGATTATTTTTGTTCATTGGTTTTGTTTCCTTTTATTTTTGAATATATTCTTGGAAAATTTTCCTTTAATAATTTTCCTATTTTCCCAATATTTTTGTCTAAATAAGAAAGAAAACAATTTAATTTTTGTTTCCTCAACCAGTTTTTCTGTTCTTTTTTTAACCAGAAAGAATTTCTTTTAATTTTTTTTGGAGACCATCTTTTTGGAGAAGGTCTGTTTTTTAAATTAATTAAATTTGCTCTCTTCAAGTTTTTATTCCATTTCTTGTAATAACTACTTTTTTCATTCCAGGGTTTCGTTCTATTTTTTCCTGTAAAATGGAGAATTATTGACTTTGTTTTTGTATAATCTGGTAAAGTATTATTAAAAACCAAGGGGAGTTTTTCCCATCGTTCTTGGAAGAATAAATTAAGGATTGTTTGTTCTGCCCAACCGCAAATTTCTGAATATTTTTTAAAAAGGCTGTTTAATTTAGAAAAAGTATTTTTTTTAATTATTTCTGTAGAAAAGGTTATAACACCAGCATTAAAAGATATTCCTTTTAGGTTGTATTTTCTCTTAATTTGAATTAACTTCTTTTTGTTCCTTTTTTTAATAAGCTGTTGGGAAAGATTAGAAAGATAAAGGTCGGGAACTGCTCCGAATTCTTTAATTTCTGTTAATTTTTCCAAACTTGTCCTAACAATAATATCAGCATCAAGAAATACAATCTTATCCCATTTCTTGAATTCTTTCTGGAATAGGTAAAATTTATCAAAAACACAAGAAGGATATTCTTTATTTTGCCAGTCTTTAAGACAAGGTAAAGGTTGGCATCTTTTAATTAAAATCCCTTTATCTTTAAACCAACTAAGACCTTTCTCTGGAATCTGATGTGAAAGTAACATATAATCTCCTTTCCAACCAGCATTATGATAAACAGAAGAAAATAACTGTTTAGCTTGCTTTATGTAATTTTTGTCTGCTAGGGTGGCTAGCAAATCACTTTTCATTTTAGAAATTTAATTTATTTTTTTAAATAAACCATACTAAGATATGAATCAGATATGAGTTTGATTTTTTTAACTTTAAATTCTTTTTTGATTAAAAAATTATATAAATTTTGAGAAAGGGAGAATTTATTTTTATTAAGATTTTATTTAAATTAAACAGGTTTTTGTAATTATTAATTTAGTTTTATTTCTCTCTTTATTTTTTTAATAAAATTTTCAACAGAGAAAGTTTGAGCTCTTTTTAGACAATTTTCTTTATATTTCTCTGGTTTTTCTCCTACTTTTTTTATAGCCTCTGCTAATTTTTGTGGTGTAATATTATTAATAAGTTCTCCTGTGATTCCATTTATTATTGTTTTTTTATAACCTCCTTCGTTTGGAGCAATTACTGGTTTTCCTGCACTCATAGCTTCAACTACATTCATTCCAAAATCTTCATCTTTTGAAGTTGTTAAGAATCCTTTACAACAAGAATATAATTTAACTAATTTATCAAAATCTACCCAACTTAATATTTTAATATTTTTGGGTTTTTGATTTTTAATATAATTTAAATATTGTTTAAAGTGTTTTGATTTTTCGTAACTTCCGACAATTATTAACTTTTCTTTTGGTAAGTTTTTGAAGGTTTTAGTTTGTATATCAATACGTTTGTGTTGAGTTAAGCGATTAACACTCAGCCAATAATCTCCATTTTTTTTATAATAGAATTTATTGGTTTCTATAGGTGGATTTATTACTTTTGCTTCTTTGTTTAGATATTTTTTAATTCTTTTTTTTGTGTTTTTTGAATTACAAACTATTTTATTTATATATTTAAGATATCTTTTTGTTAAGTAACGATTATATTTCACCCAGAGACTGAAAAAAGGTTTTCCATACCAGGGAACAATTTCCTCTTTTGTGTATTGGTAAAGGTCCCATAGTTCTCGGATAGGGGAGTGAACGTACCATAAGTTTGGTTTATTATTTTTAGCTCCTGAAATTGCCCAATCACCGGCAATGATATAAAGGTCATAATTTTTTAGATTAAGTTTTTTAAATTTTTTTAAAGTAAACTGATGTCGAAAAGGGGCGTTTATAGGAACTTTTCCTATAGATTTAATTTTATCTGATATTTCTTGGAAGCCCATTTTTTTAATCTTTGAGAAATCAATATTGGTAGTGAAAATATCTGCTTCTAATTCTCTAGCTAAAGTTAGAGTTACTCTTTCTGCTCCTCCAATATTATCTAAAAAATTGTGAAAAACTGCTATTTTCATTTCTTTATTTTTATAATTTTGTTAATCTTTATGATTAGATATTATTTTCTTAAAAGTAATTCCCAACAAACCTTTAAAGCTTCTTCTCAGTTTAGAAAAAGGTATATTTTTAATTTTAGGGAATTGATTAATTAATCTTTCGAGAGGTTTATTCCAATTTGTAATAACTTGAGATAAATAGTCATTGATGATTATTTTTTGTTTTCTACTTAAAACCATCTTTGTTTTTGGTTTTATTATTCTTTTGTAGTCAAAATCGGATTTTAAATTTAGAAAATTACCTATTTTATTTAATTCTTCCTTTGGTGTTTTTATTAAATCTTCATATTTTAGATGTAAAACATTTGATTGGGAGTTAATTCTAGCGATATAATTCCAAGCGCTAATCCAAAAATTACATCCATCGTAAACTGAAAGATAGGGATTCCATGTTTTATCTTTTCCTATCTTTGCTTCTTTTGTTCTTTTTATTATAGAATTTATTGTGAAATAAGGATTTCTTGAAATATGGATTATTTTTAAGTTGGGTAATATGCTCTTTAGTTTAATAGGATTTTTACGGTAATATTTGGGGAGTTTGTCACCGAAATAAACTACTTGTGAAAGATCTTTTGAATTCTTGAAAATTTTCCTGTACTCAGAAACAATCTTATCTAACCTCTTCTTTTTTGAAATTAATTTAATTAAAGATATTTCATGAGTTAAGGCAATTTTTTGGTGAGCGTTTAGAACTTCTTTTGTAATAGTTGTGCCGCTTCTGGGGCAACCTTCAATTATTAACCATTTGTATTCCTTCTCTTTTTTCATTTTCTATTTTTTCTTTATTCCTAATATACTTAGCATAAAAGAAGAAAAGATAGTTTGGATTCCAACTATAATTAAAGTAGAGGCTGCTATTAAAATCTTTATCTTTTGTAAACCACCAGAGCCAATAGTTACCCAGTTGAAGAATATCTTTCCATATATTATTAATCCTGTGAAACTGAAGATAATTCCTGAAAGAGTTCCCCTTTCAATTGTTAAAAATCTATTTATTATATCAACAAGATAACTTTTGTTTCCAAGATTAGTTACAGTATATGTTTTAGCAAATAAAGCAAATAGAATCAGTTGATAGCCCAAGATGATTAATAATGAAGATAAAAACATTAGATAATAGGAGAAAGTAAGTCCCCGAATATTCAAATAGTTAAAGTAAAGCAGTAGCATAGAAATAATTCCTCCCGAAAAGAAAATTAATCCTGGAATAAAAAATAGATATAGAGGACTGTACAATAACATAAATCTTAAATGACGCCAGGCATCTGAAAACCTTCTCAGTTTAGTTTTTCCTTTTCGGGGATAATAATGAACCGGAACCTCCTTTATCTTTAAGTCTTTTTGTAAGGTTTTAATAAGGATTTCGGAAGCAAATTCCATTCCTGCTGTAGTTAGTTTTAGTTTTTGTAAGGCTTCTTTTTTAATCACTCGAAATCCAGTATGGGCGTCTTTTATTTTACAATTAAAAAACAATCTTAGAACACCTGAAAGAAAAGGATTTCCTATGTACCTATTAAGAAAAGGCATAGCTCCCTTATGAATATATTTTCTTTTACCAAGAACCAAATCATTATTTTTTGAATATTTCAGGAGTTTTGGAATTTCTGAAAAATCATAACTTGCATCTGCGTCTCCTAGAATAATATATTTTCCCTCAGCTTGGTCAAATCCTTCCAGGCAAGCGTTTCCATAACCTATTTTATTATGTTTAATAACCTTTGCCTTTAATTTTTTTGCAATCTCTGGACTTCTATCTTTAGAAGAATCAGAAACAATTATCTCATAGTCTTTCTCTTCTAACTTCTTCATGGCTTTTCTTATTTTTTTAATACATATCCCAATAGAATTTTCTTCATTGCGGCAAGGGAGAATAAAAGAATATTTCATAAGATTTAATTTAGGAAATAATTATTTAATGTTACAATATTTTACAGTATAAATTAAATATCTTTAGAAGATATGATTAAAACGATTATCGGATTAATTTTATTTTTGAGCCCCTTTTTGTTATTAGAAAAGTTTAGAAATAAAAGAGATGGATTTTTAAAAATACTTACTCTTTTAATTACTTTCCATTTATTTTTAGCAATTTTGAGTCAGGTTTTTAATGTTTTTTTCTACTCTCTTGTGTTAGTAATAAACGGATTGTTATTAGGAATAGTATTTGTTAAAACGAACTTTAGTAATCTTTTTGAGGAGTTAAAAAAGGGGGTTAAAAAAATTGATTGGGTTTTGGTTTCAGTAATTGTAATTTCTGCTATTTGTCTTTTCTCGGTTCATTACAATTATACCGGGACAATTACTTCATTTGAGGAGACTAATAGAATTTATAAGGAAGTAGAAAATTTTAAATATTCCTATCCTTACTTCTCAGACGAATGGTATGCTGTAAGTTTAATAGAGTATTCAATCGATTCTCATTCTTTACCTTTAGAAAATCCGTTAAGTAATACTTTAGGGCTTGTTAATTTAGAATTTCCTTTTCATTCTTTTCTTTCTGAAATAATACTCTTGTTGGACTTAAAACCTTTAATTCGTTACTCTTTACTCGCTTCTTTTTCTGGGATCTTGATTTGCTTAATTATCTATTTATTCTTCAAGGGAAATGGTATAAATAATACTATTTCTGGCATTGGGTCTTTATCTTGTCTTTATTTAATTAACGGGGCAAATCTTCCTGGAATTTGGTATCTTATTCCTTTAATTTTAGGGATAATATCCTTTTTGTTAACTTTGTACTTTTTAGAAAGAAATGATAATAAGATGATCCTTCTTGGGGTAGTATTAACTCTTTTATTCTATCCTCCTTTATTTATTTTCCTTTTAACTGTTTTATTTTGTGATTTTGTTTTTTTAAGGAAACAGAAATTTAAGAAGTTAATAAAAAAAACTTTTTATTTTTTAACATCAATAGTCTTAGTGGGAATTATAATTTCAATTTCTTATTTCTTAATTAAAAAACCAGCTGGTAAGTTCATTTCTTATTTTCTTTCCAAGATATATTATCAAACATTTACCCCTCAAGCTATTCCTGATTTTTCAATATTTAAAGTTATCCCTTGGCCTATTTTAATTTTCGGATTCTTAGGTTTAATTATTACTTTTAAGAAAAAAATTCATTTAGTAAGTATTGTTTTTTTGGGTTTGATTTATTGGCTTCTTTATTCTTTTGTTACTTTCAGGGTAATCATAGAGTATGAGAGAGTAGTTATTTTTACTTCTATTATAATAGTGATTTTGGCGGGCTTCGGATTAAGTTATTTATTTAGAATTTTAAAACAAACAAATTTGTTTGGAGAGAATAAAATTTTAACTTTTTTTCAAATAGGAGTTTTAATTGTATTTTTTCTTTTTTCTTTCTCTTACACCCAAAGAGATAATTGGAAGCAATTAAAACTTCATCATTTGAGCACAGGTCAAACCTTTTCTCCTGGAGCCCCGGCTAATAGATATCTTCACCCTGACGATCTTAAATTGTTTGGAGATATAGAGAAAAAAAACTTCATAAGCTCAGCCTGGAAAGGAACGGTTGTTGGGGTTGCAACTAATAATTATCCTTTATTTACGAAGCCAGGCACTATTAGCAACAATATAGTAAATTTTAGAAAATTTATACAGCAGAGATGTGAAAAGAAATCTGTAATTTCAGAGAAGTATGATATTAATTATGTTTATTCACCGAGGTTTAATTGTGAAGATTTTAAATTAATTGGAAAGAGCAAGCAAGGATTTTATCTTTATAAGTTTCAAAAGTAGATTAAAGAGATAATTATTGTTAATTATAAGATTGATTTTTGGAATATATTTCTTAATTTTTCCCAGATAACTCCTGCTCTCCATCCTGTTCCACTTATTAAATCGTAAAAGAAGAACTTGTTGATGGTTATCAATTTGAAGATGAGACCTGCTAAAAATCTTAAGTAAAACATTATTCCCCAATTGGAAAAGAAATCTTTTTTATCTTTGTGTTTTTCTCTGAGTTTTTGGTTCCATTTTCCTCTATCAAAGAATTTTAAAAAAACCTTTAACCAACTATCTGGCTCGTAGTGAGAAATCTGTATTTTTTTGAAAAATAAGGAGTATTTATTTGCTTTTAATCTTACTTGCAATTCAGTATCATTACAATTTTTCATAAAAGGATCAGAGAAACCAATTTTTTTTAAATCTCCTTTTTTGATAGCAAAATTTGCTGTATCCAAAAGTCCTATTTTTTTATCTTCAAGTCTTTGTTTGGTGATTCTTCTTTTTTCTTCCTCAATACAATCTGTCCAGTAGTTTTTTATAACTGCTCTTTTATTACCTTGAACAGATACTTTATTATCTTTAAGAATAGGTTTTATTAATTCGGTTATCCAGTTTCTTGGAACAATACAGTCACAATCTGTCATAACAATTATTTCTCCCTCAGCTTTCTTTTCTCCTCTATTTCTCGCTGCTCCCCTCGAAACTAAGGGCTCAAATACATATTTTACTTTATTATTCTTTCTTTGAAAATCTTTTATTATATTCTTTGAATTATCAGTTGAATTATTGTCGACGACAATTATTTCATAATTTTGGAAGGTTTGATTTAAAACAGAATTTAAACACTGTTTTAAAGTTTTTTCTCCGTTAAAAACAGGAATTACAACTGAAACTTTTGGCTTTTCCATGTTGTTGGTCTCTTTTTAGTAATTTGTTGAATAGTTTGTTTATTTAGATTAACATAATTAAAAACAAGCGAAAGTATATATAGAAATAAAATGCAGATTAAAAAAATTTTCAGAATAGGATGGGTCTTAGCTAAAGGGAATTTAAAATTAAAATATGAAGGAAGTTATTTGGGTGTCTTTTGGTATTTGTTGAAACCTTTACTTCTTTTTGGGGTTTTAGTATTGGTTTTTTCCCAAAACATAGGTAAAAATATTCCTTATTATCCAGTTTATCTTTTATTTGGAATAATAATATGGCATTTTTTTTCAGAAGCAACAATAAAAGGAATGGATAGTGTTAAAAACAAATTAATGAAGTCAATAAAATTTCCTCGAGAATCATTAGTTGTTTCTGAAGTTTTTACGGCTTTAGTTTCTCATATCTTTGAAATTATAGTTTTAGGATTGTTTTTGATAATATTTGGCTTATCTCCAATAAATTTATTTTTTTATCTTATTCTATTGATTTTCTTTTTTACTTTTAATTTAGGAGTTTCATTTTTTCTGGGGGCTATAGCAGCTTACTTTAAAGACCTTCCTAATATTTGGGCTATTTTTTTAAGAGTAGGGTGGTTTGCAACACCAATATTTTATACTACTCATCCAGGGAGTAGATTTTATATAGTTCATTTGTTTAATCCTCTTTATTATTTTATGACTATAGCTAGACAAGTAGTAATTTATTTTAAGACTCCTCCTTTATGGATGATTGGAGGAACTTTTATTTTTTCTATGGTTTCTTTGGGAATTGGTTATTTTACTTTTTTAAAATTAAAGACTAGATTTGCAGAGTTAATATGAACCAGATAAAAATTGAAAACTTATCAAAGAAATTTCAACTGGGTTCAAAAAAACCTCCTCCTTTTTTGAATAGAGTTTTGGAAGGTTTTTCAAGGAAGAAACAAAACAAAATTTTAGCTTTAGATAATATTTCATTAGAAGTTAAAAAAGGAGAATTTCTCGGTATAATAGGCAAAAACGGAGCTGGTAAAACCACTCTTTTGAGAATATTAGCTGGGATATATCCTTATGATTCAGGTAAAATAGAAACGAAAGGTAATCTTGCCACTGTTTTAGGATTAGATATGGGCCTAAAAGATAGATTGACACTTCGGGAGAATGTTGATTTAAGTTGTACTTTGTTGGGTATGGATAGGGAGAAAATTAGTAATAACTTGGATTCTATTATAGAATTCTCAGAACTGGATGGATATCAAGATACAAAATTGTATAAATTCTCAACTGGAATGAGAAGTCGGTTAGCTTTTTCTATTGCTATCCAACAAGACTTCGATGTTCTATTAGTTGATGAGTCAATTGCTCCCGGTGATAGTTCTTTTAGAGAAAAGTGTTATGACAGACTACAACAGTTTAAAAGACAGAGTAAGACAATTTTGTTTGGTTCCCAGTACCTTGATCTTCTCAGGCCTAATTTATGGGATAGAATAATTTGGATTGATAAAGGTAAAATTATAAGGCAAGGAGAGGAAGAAGTACTGAAAGAATATTTGCAAAAGTGTAAAAAGGAAGTTAAAAAATAAAATTTTCTTGAGGTTAAAAGGATTTGAATAAAAATAGAGCAATAGCTAAAATATTTTGAATTTATTTTGATTCAAAAACTGTTATAATAATATAATTCCCTAATTAAAAAATATAGTTAATGTAATTATTTGAGATTAGGAATGAGAATTATGATTGAAATCAGAAATCTGACAGAAACTTCTGTCGACAAGGAAATTCTTAAGAAGGCAGCCCAAAAAGTCTTAAAAGAAGAATATAAAAAAACTCCAATTTATAATTTATCTGTTGTTTTAGTAAAAAAGAAAACAATAAGAGAATTGAATAAGAAATATAGAGGAGAAAATAAATTAACTGATATTTTATCTTTTTCTGCAAAAAGCCATACAAAACAGAAATTTATTCTACCGGAGGAAATAGAAAGAAAAAATAATTTAGGAGAAATTATAATTTGTCCGAGAGTAGTGAAAAAGAACGCTGAGAAGTTTAATTTAACTTTTAAAAAAGAGTTAACTAAAATTTTGATTCATGGGGTTTTACATCTTTTGGGTTACAATCACAAAAAGTCAAAAAAAGAAGCAGAATTAATGAAGAAGAAAGAAGAATATTATTTATCTCAATTTTAAAAACTTTTTAGCAACATTTTCATGTTCAAAAACAAAATCATAACCGGGTTGGACGTAGGAACAAGTTCTGTAAAAACTTTAGTAGTTCGAAAGACAGGAGAGAAAGATTTAGAAGTTTTAGTTCAATCAAACAATACTTGTTCTGGATTTAGAAAGGGAATTGTTCATGATATAGATGAGGCAGCGAGAAGTATTAAAGAAACTATTACTGAAGCAAAAGAGATATCTGATAGAAAGATTAAATCGGTTGTTGTAAACATTAATGGAGATCATCTCTATACCACCCCTTCTCATGGGCTAATTTCAGTTTCAAGAGCTGATGAGAAAATATCAGAAGAAGATGTAGAACGGGTTATTGAGGCGACCAAGTCTGTAAACCTCCCTTCTAATCACAAGGTTTTGGAGGCTTTTCCAACAGAATTTATTGTGGATGACCAAAAAGGAATAAAAGAACCAGTTGGTTTAAGTGGAAAAAGATTGGAAGTTAAAGTCGTTTTATTATGTTATTTCTCCCATTTCTTTAGGAGATTGACCCAATCTGTTTTAGAGGCGAATCTTCAAATTGATGATGTTGTTCCTTCAGCTTTAGCTGCTGCGAATTCAGCTTTAACAAAACAACAAAAGGAATTGGGAGCAGTCCTGATAGATATTGGAGCAGCAACTACAGGAATGGCTGTATTTGAAGAAGGAAGCCTGATTCACTTTGCTGTTTTTCCAATTGGTTCCTCTAATATTACTAATGATATTGCTCTTGGATTAAGAACTGAAATTTCAACTGCAGAGAAAATAAAAAAAGAATATGGTAGTTGTCTTTTAGATAAAAGAAAAAAATCAAAAAACAAGAAGAAAATAGATTTTACTGGCGAATCTTCTACGGTCAGTTTTTCTAAAAAAGAGTTGGTGGGCATTGTGCAACCTCGAATTTGTGATATTTTTGATCAGGTCCAAAAAGAATTAAAAGAAATTGAAAGGAATGAACTTTTACCAGGAGGTGTGGTTTTGACGGGTGGGGGAGCTAAGATACCTGGAATTGTAGAACTTGCTAAGAAAAATCTTAAATTACCTTGTAGAATTGGAATTCCAAAAGGGATTATAGGTTTGGAGAAAGATTGTTCTTTAGCTACCGTAGCTGGGCTGGGCTTGGAAGGAGTTGAATTGAAAAAAGAGACAGTAGGAATTGGCTCGAAATTAAAAAAAATATTTAAAATTTTTAAGCCCTAATTATGGCAAAGCCCAAAATTAAAGTACTAGGAATAGGAGGGTCAGGTTGCAATACTGTTTCACGGATGGCAAAGGATCGTTTAAAAGGAGTGGAACTTATTGCTTTAAATACTGATGCTCAAGTTTTGGATTCTTGTTCAGTTAGAAAGAAGATTTTAATTGGCAGGAATATAACTGGTGGCTTGGGAGCGGGAATGGATGTTTCTCTTGGAGAAAAAGCAGCTCAAGAAAGCAAGAACAGAATAAAAGATGTCTTAAAGGGAGCTGATATGGTCTTTATTACTTCAGGAATGGGAGGTGGAACAGGAAGCCCCACAGCTCCTGTTGTGGCTGGAATTGCTAAAAATTTAGGTATTTTGACTGTAGCTACTGTAACCACCCCTTTTTCTTTTGAAGGTGCTCAAAGAAAAAAGGTTGCCACTGAAGCCCTTAAGAAGCTTAAAGGAAAAGTTGATACTTTACTTATTATCCCTAATGACAAATTGTTGAGTCAAATTGATGAAGAAACTACTGTTTCTGAAGCCTTTTTAACTTGTGATGATGTTTTGAGACAAGCTGTTCAAGGAATAACTGATCTTGTTGCGGTTCCCGGAATAATTAATGTTGATTTTTCTGATGTCAAAACAATTATGAAAAATTCAGGTCGGGCTCTCTTTGGAATAGGAACTGCCAAAGGAGAAGAAAGAGCGATAAAGGCAGCCAAAAGAGCAATTAACTCTCCCTTACTTGATTTTTCTATAGAAGGAGCTGGTGGAATTTTATTTAATGTTTCAGGGAAGAATATAAGTCTTGCTGAAATTAGAGAGGCAGCTGAACTTATTACAGAACAAGCTGACAAGAAAGCTGAGATAATTTTTGGAGCAATTGAAAAAAGAAGTCTTAAGAAGAATGAGATAAAAATTACTGTTATTGCTACTGGGTTTTAAATCTCTCTTTTGATCATGAGTAAATCAAAAATATTTTTATATTTTTGTCTTTTTTTTATTTTAGGATTGTTTTTTAGCTCCTTTTTTGAGATCCCTCAGATTTATTTAATGGGATTTTTAATTTTAGGGGTTTTTCTAATATTTAGTCTTTTTTTTATTTTTCCCGAAAGCCGGAAATTCCTGATTGGCTTTTTTATTTTATTCTTAGTTCTGGGTTTTTCAAGATATCAAATGGCTGATTTTAAAATTAAAAATAGTGAATTAAAACAATTAAATGATTCCAATAAAGAGATAACCCTAGTTGGTAAAATTACCACAGAACCTGATCTGAGAGAAGGTAAAATTAAATTAGAATTTCAACCAGAAAATATAGCTGGAAAGATTTTAATAACTATCTCTGAATATCCCAAAAATAGAGAATACTTAAAATATGATTATGGGGACATATTAGAAATTAGAGGAAAACTTAAAACTCCCCAGGAATTTGAAGATTTCAGTTACAAAAATTATTTAGCAAAAGAGGGTATTCTTTCTGTGATTTATTATCCTGAAATTAAAATTTTAGAAAAAAATAGAGGAAATATCATTTTTAGTAAAATTTTACAATTTAAAAGAAAACTAAGAGAAAGCATTCATCAAAACCTTTCCCCTTCTAAAAGTTCAATTTTGGCTGCTATGATTTTGGGTGATAAAAGTAGAATTTCCCAAAAATTAAAAGAGAAATTAAATATTGTGGGAGTGCGTCATATTACAGCAGTTTCTGGGATGCATATTGTCATTTTAACTTCAATTTTAATGAGTTTATTAATAGGGGTGGGTTTTTGGCGAGGTCAGGCATTTTATATTACAATTACTATTATTTTTCTTTTTGTTTTAATGACTGGGCTTCAGCCTTCAGCTGTTAG
The DNA here is from genome assembly GCA_964507665.1 of uncultured Candidatus Saccharibacteria bacterium. Taxonomy (GTDB): domain Bacteria; phylum Patescibacteriota; class Minisyncoccia; order Minisyncoccales; family CAYZYK01; genus CAYZYK01. Next base: position 16,294 of record CAZDPT010000005.1, read on the forward strand.
AGCAGGAATAATGGGTGGTTTGTTTCTCTTAGGACAAAAACTGGGCAGAAAGACAACGAGTTTCCGAAGCATAATATTTGTTGCAACTTTAATGCTTTTGGTGAACCCTTTGCTTTTAAGATATGATATTGGGTTCCAACTGTCTTTCTTAGCAGTTTTAGGAATCTGCTATTTTGGTCCCTTTCTTAAAAAATATCTTAGGTTTATTCCAGAAGAAGGATTTTTAAACCTGCGAAGTATTTTAACTATGACCTTTTCTGCTCAAGTTTTTACTTTGCCTGTTTTGATTTATAACTTTGGACAAGTATCAATTATAGCTCCCTTGAGTAATGTTTTAATATTACCTCTAATTTCCTGGGTTATGATTTCTGGTTTCTGTTTTGGTTTGGCAGGAATTATTTTTCCTTTTTTGGGTTTTGTTTTTTCTTTTCCTTGTTGGTTCTTGCTTTCCTATATCATCAAAGTAATCGATATTTTTTCTTCTTTTTCTTTTGGCGCTCTGAGTTTTAAAATATCTTGGATCTGGCTTGTTTTCTCTTACTTTGTTTTAACTGTTTTCATTTTCTGGTTGCAGAAAAAAAAGAAACTCTTTTTTGAGCATTAAAAAGGTAAGCACCCGAGGATCGGGTGCTTGGTGGGGCGAGAGGAATCCTTACTGGTGTTTCTCGCAGGTGTATTGCATCTCCCCGTTAGGGAGAATCTTCAATTTACCTCCTGCTCTCTCAACTTCTTGCTTGGCTTGGGTTGGGTCTTTGCTAACCTCTATCCCGAAGCCTACTCCCCAGTGTTGCTCCGGGTTACAACTTACACACCAAATCGTTATCCTTTCTTTTGACTCTCCTGTCGAGTAAGGCACTTTCCTCCCTCCTCTTAAGAATGGAGTTGTGAAGTTGCTATCTTTATAATTTATTTTAACAAATTATTCTTACTTTGTCAAACTTGGAATAGCAGCTGAATATAGAAACAAAATAAATAAATTAATAAACGAATTGGATAGTTCCGATAATGGAGATCAATAAAGACCCCCTTTTTTATTCTGGTGGTTATAAAAAATAATAATCTATGGTACAATTGATAAAAAATAACTTTTTGGAAATGGATAATAAAAAAACAAAAAAATCTGACCCTAAAGCCTGGATTGTTGATGTAAACATGGGTTATGGTCATCAAAGGACAGCTTTTCCATTAAAGGATTTAGCTCCTGGGGGGAAAATAATAAGTGCTAATGATTACAAGAAGATTCCCCAGAAAGACAGAAATATTTGGGAAAGAAGCAGAAAATTTTATGAGTTTGTTTCTAAATTTAAAAGAATTCCAATAATTGGCTCTTTAATCTGGGAAATTTTTAATAAATTTCAGAAAGTTCTGCGTTTTTATCCAAGAAGAGATCTCTCCAAGCCGAATACTTCCTTGAAGGTAATTTTTTCTGCAATAAAAAAAGGATGGGGTAAAAACTTGATTTCTAAATTAAAAGAAAAATCTCTTCCCTTTATTACTACTTTTTTTACTCCTGCTTTTATGGCAGAGGTTTTTGATTATCCCCAGGATATATATTGTATTGTTTGTGATGCTGATATTGCTAGAACCTGGGCTCCCTTGAATCCTGCAGAAAGCAAAATTAAATATTTAGCTCCCTGTGATTGGGTGGTAGGGAGACTAAAACTTTATGGAGTTAAAAAAGAAAATATTATTCTTACTGGATATCCTTTGCCAAAAGAAAATCTTGGTTCTGAAAACAGAGAGGTTTTAAAAGAAGATTTAAAACATAGAATTTTAAACCTTGATCCCCAAGGAGAATATCGTCTGCCTTATAAACCATTAATTGAAAATTATCTTGGTGAGTTGCCTCAAAAATCAAATCATCCTTTGACTTTAATGTTTGCTGTTGGAGGAGCTGGAGCTCAAACAGAGTTGGCTATGCAGATAGTTAACAGTTTGAGAAAGAAGATAAAACAAGAAGAAATGAAAATGATATTAGTGGCGGGAATAAGAGAGGAGGTGAAGAGATACTTTTTGAAGAATGTTAAAAAATTAGGATTACGAAGTAAATTGAACAAAAGCATTGAAATCGTTTATGGGGAGAAAATTTATGATTATTTTAAAAAATTTAATAAGACCTTGAAAACTACAGATATTCTATGGACAAAACCAAGTGAACTTTCTTTTTATTCGGGATTAGGGTTGCCTATGATAATAGCTCCTTGTATTGGTTCTCATGAACACTTTAATAAAAGATGGCTTCTGAGGATAGGTTCTGCTTTTCTCCAGGAAAACCCCGCTTATACTGATCAGTGGCTTTTTGATTTGATAAAAGGAGGGAGATTGGCTGAAGCTGCTATGCAGGGATTTTTAGAAATTGAGAACTTGGGGACCTATAATATTGAAAAAATAGTATCTAAAGAAAAGTAATTGTTTAATTTTTATGACTTGGTTAATAGCTGCTGTCTCTGCTTATTTTATTTTAGCTGTTGTTTTTTTAATAGATAAATATTTACTTTCAGGAAGGATTCCAAATCCCAAAATGTATTGTTTTTATGTTGGGATTTTGAATTCTTTGGCTGTATTTTTGATATTTTTCGTTAATTTTTACATTCCTTCTTATTATTTACTTTTTTTAAGTTTAATTTCAGGAGCTCTTTTTATCTTTTCTCTTTTCTGGCTTTATAAGGCCCTCTTTATATTTGAAGTTTCAAGGGTTATTCCTACAGTTGGGGGATTGTTGCCCTTGTTCTCTTTCTCTTCTGTTTATATCTTTTCTGGTGGAAAGGAGAGCTTGGGTATCTGGGGTCTTTTAGCTTTCTTTTTTTTAGTTGTAGGTAGCGTATTGATAACTTACAAAAAAACAAAAATGTCTTTGAGAAGCTTTTTATTTTCTGCTTTATCTGCTTTTCTTTTGAGTTTAAGCTTTGTTTTGTCAAAATATGTTTATTTAAAGGGTCCTTTTTGGGTAAGTTTCATCTGGATTAAAATAGGAGGGGGTATTTTTGCTTTGGTTCTTTTGTTTCTCTCAAGAGAGGTAAGAGAAAGTATTAAGAGAACTGTATTTTCAGAAAAGAAAGTTAAAAAGAGAAAGTCACCTAAAACAGCAGCAGTTTTTATTACAAATCAGGTTCTAGGTGGTGGGGCACACATTTTGCAGAATTATTCTTTCTTTTTAGCTCCCAGTGCAATTTATATTTCTTTAATTAATGCTCTCCAGGGAACCCAATACTTGTTTTTGTTTATCTTTGCTTTGATAATTTCTTTGAAATTTCCTCAGGTTATAAAAGAGGAAGTTTCAAAGAAAATAATTATCCAAAAATTATTAGCAATTTTATTAATAGGAGTGGGTATTGGGCTTTTGGCGGTTGGATAAATTTTATTTAAGTAATTTTTTAAGAAGTTATTAAAATGAATTCTATTTTAAGAAAAATAATTATTGGAGTTTTAATTTTGGTTTTAGTTATAATCTGTTATTTCTTTATTGGTTTTTCACGACCCTCAGAAGATATAACTTGGGGGATTAATTTTTCTCAAAAATATGCTTTGAATTTGAATTTGGATTGGCAAAAATCTTATTTGGCTACTCTTGAGGATTTAAAGGTAAAAAAAATTAAACTAATTACTCATTGGGATTTGATAGAACCCCAGCAAAATAACTTCTATTTTAATGATTTAGATTGGCAGATAAAGAAAGCAGAAGAGAAAGGAGCTGAAATAATTTTAGTTGTTGGAATGAAGACTGGAAGATGGCCAGAGTGTCATATTCCAGATTGGGCTGAAGAATTATCCAAAGAACAACAACAAACAAGAATTCTTAAACTTATTAAAGAAATTATTCAAAGGTATAAAGAATCTTCAGTGATAACCGCCTGGCAGGTAGAAAACGAGCCCTTGTTTCCTTTTGGTAAGTGTCCTTGGTATGACAAAGAGTTTTTAAAAGAAGAGATTCAACTTGTAAAATCACTTGATTCTCAAAAAAGACCAGTTATTGTATCTGACAGCGGAGAATTTTCTTTATGGTTAAGAGCAGCTCGATTGGGAGATATAGTGGGAACTACTCTTCATCGCAGGGTTTGGTCAGATCCTTTTGGTATATATGTTAAGCATTTTTGGTTCAACCCTGTTTATTACCGTCGCAAACGTTTATTGATAAACACAATTTTTAAAAAAGAAGTAATTTGTATTGAATTACAGGCAGAACCTTGGGGTCCGGAGGTTACCTATTTTATTCCTTTATGGGAACAAAAAAAGACGATGGATTTGGAAAAATTTAAAGGAAATGTTAATTTTGCCCGAAAAACAGGATTAGACACATTTTATTTCTGGGGAACAGAATGGTGGTATTGGCTTAAACAAAAACAAGGAGAACCCCAAATATGGAATGAAGCTAAAAAATTGTTTTAAAATATGTTTATAAGTATTATTATTCCAACTTTAAATGAAGAGGATTATTTACCAAGGCTGTTGGTCTCAATTAAAAAACAGGATTTTAATGATTATGAAATAATTGTGGCTGATGCTGGTTCTGAAGATAAAACAGTTCAAATCGCAAAGAAATATGGCTGTGAGGTTATTAAAGGAGGTTTACCAGCTGTTGCTAGGAATAAGGGAGCAAAAGTTGCCAGAGGAGATTTATTTTTGTTTTTAGACGCTGATCTAGTATTGCCCGATGGTTTTTTAAAAACAGCTTTAGGAAAATTTGAAGAAAAAAAACTGGGAATAGCAACCTTTCCTATTTTAACTGAAGGGAACAGACTTGATGAAATACCCTATAAGTTTTATAATCTATGGGTAAAGGTAACTCAGAAATTTTTGCCTCATGCTGCTCAAATAATTTTGGCAAAGAAAGAAATTCATCAGAAAATTGGAGGTTTTGATTCTGAAATTAAGATAGCAGAAGACCATATTTATGTAAGGGAAGGTAAAAAGTTTGACAAGTTCGGTTGGATAAAAACCAAGCCTGTTTTAACTTCTCCTCGGAGATTTAAAAAAGATGGAAGATTTAAGACTTGTTTTAAATATATATTAGCTGAACTTTATATGATATTTTTAGGTCCGGTTAAATCTGATATTTTTAAATATGAGTTTGGCTATTCTAACAAAAAAGAGATAAAATAATATGTCAATTTACGACTTACCAAAGTTTAAAAAACCAAATATAAAAGGGTTACTGAAAAAAGGAAAGGAAAAGAAAAAACTACTTCCCAGAAGAAAGAAGGAAGGGAAGAGAAGTTCTCTGAGACAGAAAATTTCTTGGATTGTTTTGATTATAGTTTTTTCTTCTTTGTTTGGTTTTTTAGCTGGTGGAGGCTCCAGTCTATATTTCTATAAAAGATTATCAAAAACCCTTGATGAGTTGGGAATTCCTGTTTTTCCGGAAAGAATAGTTGAAAAGGAAAAAGTAATAGAAAAAGAATATATTCCAGAATCGGTTCGGGAAGAGGCAATTATTAATACTGTTGAAAATGTATTCCCCTCAGTGGTGAGCGTTATAGTGACAAAAGATGTGCCAGTTTATGAAAGGGTTTACGATCCTTTTGGTTCTCCAGAGTACAAACAAAAAGGTACAGAAGAACAGGAAGTTGGTGGAGGAACTGGTTTTATTGTTTCCGAAGCAGGGCTTCTTTTAACTAACAAACACGTAGTTTCAGATACTGAAGCTAATTATACTGTCTTAACTAACCAAGAAGAGGAATATGAAGCTCAGGTTCTAGCTCGAGATCCAATTCAAGATTTAGCAGTGCTTGAGATTAAAACCGACAAAAAACTGAAACCAGTTAAACTAGGGGACTCTTCTGGTTTAGAGATCGGCCAGACAGTAATTGCTATTGGGAATGCTCTGGGAGAATTCAGAAATACGGTTTCAGTTGGGGTAGTTTCTGGGTTAGCAAGAACTATTACTGCTACAGGACCGGGATTGGTTGAGACTTTGCGGGATGTAATTCAAACTGACGCTGCTATTAACCGTGGAAATTCCGGAGGTCCTCTTTTGAATTTAAAAGGAGAGGTAATCGGGGTAAATACTGCTATGTCACAAACAGCGGAGAATATAGGTTTTGCTATTCCAATCAATAAAGCAAAGAGGGATATAGAACAAGTTAAAGAAACAGGGAAAATTGTTTATCCCTTTTTGGGTATAAGATATATTTTAATAAACAAGGAGATACAAGAAAAAAATGATTTGTCTTTTGACTATGGAGCTTGGGTTGTAAGCGGGGAGGAGGCTGGGCAACATGCTGTCGTTCCCGATTCTGCAGCAGATAAGGCAGGAATCAAAGAAGGAGATATTATTCTAGAATTCAATGGGGAGAAAATAACTACCAAAAATACTTTAGCTGAAATTATCATGAATTATAATCCAGGGGATAAAGTAACTTTGAAGATTATTCGAGATGGAGTTGAGAAAAACATTCAAACTATTTTAGGAGAAAGAAGTGAATGAAAAATAGAACTTGACAAGTTTTTTGGTTTTGGTAAAAAGAAATAAGTTATGATAAATCAAATTAGCCTCAAAACTCAAACTTTTTATTTCTATTTTGCCTTTTTTGGAGAAGGGGCTAGTTTGGTTTTTAAAAGAAAATAAATAGAAAAAAATAAAACATAGAATTCAAACTAGCCTCCTCTTCGAGAGAGGCTTTTTGAGTTTAAGAGTTTGTTAAAGTTCTTTCACAATTACGATAAATGTTCGTTTTAATTGTTGTTCGACTCAGAAAGGAGAGAGGAAATGATTGTGAAGATGGAAGTGGGTGCGGATGAGCAAGCTTGTCGGGCAGTACAAAGAAGAGCAGAAGACCTCGGTCTTGAAGCTAAGATAGATCGTGGGGAAAGAAGAAAAGTGATTGCTATTCATGGAGGTGAGACAGGAATCATTGATACTCAAATCTTTCAGGTTTTAGCTGGAGTAGAAGGAGTAATTCGAATTATGGAACCTTATAAACTCTCTTCTCGGGAATTTAGGAAAGAAGACACGGTGGTAAGAATAGATGATATTGAAATTGGAGGAAAAGGGATTGTAATAATGGCAGGTCCTTGTGCGGTGGAGAACAGGAACCAAATTATATCCTGTGCCAAGAAAGTTAAACAGTTAGGAGGAAAGATACTGAGAGGTGGTGCTTTCAAGCCTCGAACTTCTCCTGATTCTTTTCGGGGATTAGGAGAAGAAGGCCTAAAATTGTTGGCTGAAGCAAGAAAAGAAACAGGTCTTTTGGTAGTAACTGAAGTTATGAGCCCAGAGGAAATTTCTTTAGTAACCGAATACGCAGATATTCTTCAGATTGGTTCCCGGAATATGCAGAATTATCGTCTTTTAGAGAAAGCAGGAGAGACAGGAATGCCTATTCTTTTAAAAAGGCACTTTTCTGCTAAACTGAAGGAGTGGTTAGCTGCAGCAGATTATATTTTAAGAAGAGATAGTTCTAAAGTTATTCTTTGTGCCAGAGGAATAAGAACTTTCGAGGAGTCACTTCGGTTCACTCCCGATATCGGTATAATTCCTGCTATAAAAAGATTCTCTCATCTACCAGTTATTTTTGATCCTTCTCATCCTGCTGGAGATTTTAGATATGTTCCTCAATTGGCTAGAGCAGGAATTGCTGTTGGGGCAGATGGACTTTTAATTGAAGTTCACCCTGATCCTAAAAAAGCCCTTTCTGATGGAGCACAATCTTTAACTTTTTCTGACTTTGATAGATTAATGGAAAAACTTAAGATTTACGCTGAAATAGAAGGTCGAACAATATAGTTTTCAGGAGTGGCTTGGTTTATGCCAGGCCACTTTTTTACCCCTGATTTTCTGGGATCTTGATTTTTTGAAAATTTATGATAGTATGCTATGATATTAATAGTTAACAAAAGATTATCAAATTTTATTTATGAATGGTAATTTTACCCATAAAAGTCAACAAGCTATTTTGAGAGCTAGAACAGTAGCTCACAAAAAAGGACACCAACAAATTGATGCTCTGCATCTTTTGTATGCTTTACTTTCCCAGAAACAAAGTATTGTTATAACATTACTGCAGAAGTTAGGAGTGGATACAGAAAATCTTAAAGGGAGAACCGCAAAAGCGATCAAAAAAATATCGCCCATAGTTAACCCTTCCAGTATGGGGCAATTTTATTTAACCCAGGATATGGCTCAGGTTTTAGAGGAATCAAAAGAGAAAGCAACAGAAATGGGAGATAAATTTGTTTCAGTTGAGCATTTGTTTTTGGCCTTGCTTGGAACAGATACTTCAGCCAAAAAAGTTTTGGATAAAGTTTCATTTTTAAAATCAGGTAAGAATGTTGCTGATTTAAAATCTGGCGAACTAAATCAAGAGGAGGTAATGAAGGTTCTCTCTAATATTCGGGGAGATACAAAGATCACTGATGCTCATCCTGAGTCAAAATATCAAGTAGTTGAAAAATACACCAGAAATTTAACCCAACAAGCAAAGAAAGGTAAATTAGACCCTATTATAGGAAGAGAAAATGAAATAAGAAGATTAATGCAGATAATCTCCAGAAGAACTAAAAATAATCCTATTTTAATAGGAGAAGCTGGAGTTGGTAAAACAGCAATTGTGGAGGGTTTAGCTCAAAGAATTGCTAAGACAGATGTACCCGGCTTTCTGAAGAATAAAGAAATTATTGCTCTTGACTTGGGGGCTTTGATCGCTGGAACAAGGTATAGAGGGGAGTTTGAGAATAGAATAAAAGCATTTTTAAGAGAAGTTAAAAAAGCAAAAGATCATTACTTACTGTTTATTGATGAGGTCCATACTTTAGTTGGAGCAGGAGCTGCAGAAGGTGCTATTGATGCTTCAAATCTGCTTAAACCAGCCTTAGCTCGGGGAGAACTGAGAGCAATTGGTGCTACAACCTCTAAAGAGTACCAAAAATATATTGAAAAGGATTCTGCTTTAGAGAGAAGATTCCAGCCTATCTATGTTTCAGAGCCAAGCCAGGAGGACACCATTGCTATTTTAAGAGGAATAAAAGAAAAGTATGAGGTTCACCATGGAGTTAAAATTAAAGATGAAGCTTTACTTGCTGCAGTTGAGTTAAGTGACCGTTATATCACAGATAGATTCTTACCAGATAAAGCTATTGATTTAATGGATGAAGCAGCCTCTGGATTGAGATTAGAGATTGAATCAGAACCCGCAAAACTTGATGAGTATGATCAAGAAATCAGGAAACTTGAAGTTGAAAAACAAGCCTTGAATAAAGAAAAAGGTTCCCATAAAAAGAGATTGAAGGCAATTGATAGGTCTTTGGCTGATTTAAAAGAAAAATCAAAAGAAATCAGAGTAAAGTGGGATGCAGAAAAGGAACTAATTGATCAAATTAAAGATATTAGAGAAAAAATTGACCACCTTGTTTACAAAACAGAGGTTGCTGAAAGAGAAGCTAATTTGGAAAAAGTTGCTGAAATTAAGTATGCTAAGATTCCAGAACTCAAGAAAAAACTTAAAGAGACAGAAAAGAAATTGGTAAATTTACAGAAAAAGCACCATCTTTTAAAAGAAGAAGTAACCGAGCAAGAAGTAGCTAAAGTTGTTTCTCGCTGGACTGGAATTCCAGCAACAAAATTGATGACAGAAGAAGCCAAGAAGTTAGAGAAAATGGAGAGAATTTTATCAAAGAAAATTGTAGGTCAACAGGATGCAATCCAGGCTATTTCCCGAGCCATAAGAAGGTCAAGAGCAGGGATTTCAGAAGAAGGAAGACCCCTGGGTTCTTTCTTGTTCTTGGGTCCGACTGGAGTTGGTAAAACAGAAACCGCCCGAGCTTTAGCTGAATTCTTATTTAATGATGAGAAAGCCTTGGTCAGGTTGGATATGTCAGAATATATGGAACGTCACACTGTTTCTAAAATTATAGGTTCACCTCCAGGCTATGTAGGACATGAGGAGGGAGGCCAGTTAACAGAGAAGATAAGAAGAAGACCTTATTCTGTAATTCTGTTGGATGAAATTGAAAAAGCTCATCCTGAAGTTTTTAATATCTTACTTCAAGTTTTAGAAGACGGAAGATTAACTGATGCTAAAGGTAGGGTGGCTTCATTCAAAAACACTATCTTAATTATGACCTCAAACATCGGTTCTAAGTTTATTAACCAGATGTCGCCTATGGGATTTGATACAAAAGAGAGAATTGCTGAGAAGAAGAATGTCAAAGAGAAAATAATGAAAACTCTCAAGGATGAATTCAGGCCTGAGTTTTTAAACAGGATTGATGAAATTATAATTTTCAATCATCTTTTAGAGAAGCAAATTAAAGAAATTGTCGGGCTTGAGCTCAAAAAAGTTAAAGAGCGCTTGAAGAAAAATAAAAAAATTAAAATTAAATTTTCTAAGGATTCAGAAAAACTTTTAGCTGAGAAAGGTTTTGATCCTAAATTGGGAGCCCGACCTCTCAAAAGAACAATTCAAAAATTAATTCTCGATCCCTTGTCTTTAAAAATAGTTACAGGAGAGGTAAAAGAGGAAGATAAAGTTTCTGTGAATGCTGAGAACGGTAAAATTGTCTTTCAAACTCCAAAGGATTTACTTAGTTTAAAGGATAAAAAACTTCAGAAAAGTGCAGCTAAAAAATAAGTAGTTTTATAAATTCAAATTTTCTGTTTGGATGCCAAAAAAAATATTGAAAATCATTGCTATTTTATTTTTGGGAGCAATAGGTGGTTTCTGCTTCCAAGTTTTTATTTTACCCTATTTAATAAATATTCCTTATTTCGAGCAATTTCAATTTGTAAAGAATTTAAAGGAAAGACAAGTAATTGTTCAGCCAAAAGAGGAAATTATAATTAGGGAAAACAAAGCCCTGGAAAATGCCATTGAGAAGGTTAAAAAAGTAACCGTTATTTTAACAACTAAAACTGTTGAGGGTAAGGTTTTGAATGGCTCGGGGTTAATATTAAGCTCAGATGGATTAGTGGTAACTTTAATGGAACTTATTCCAAAGGGGTCTGATTTTAATGTTTTTATTGAAGGAGAAAAAGTTGAAGCTGAAATTTTAAAAAGAAATTCCAATCAGAATTTAGTTTTAATGAAAGTCAAGAAAGAAGGACTTAGGACTTCTGGTTTTGCTGAGACAGAGAAGGTTCAATTAGGACAGGAAGTTTTTTTGGTGGGTTCTGTTTTTAACAAAGAAGGATTTCCCCAAAAAGTAGTAAATCAGGGAATTATTAAAACTTTCACTGATGATTATATTAAAACTAATATTTTCGAAAATTATCTTTTAAAAGGAAGTACTTTGTTTGATATCGGAGGTAATATTTTGGGTCTGAACACCATTGATTCTCAAGGAAAGGTTATTGCTATTCCCAGCGAAAAACTGAAAACATTTGCTGGTTTTTGATTTTATTGTTATTTCTTGTAAGTTCAGGATTTGACAAGTAACAGAAAAGAATATAATATCAGCAAAGTTCTTTTACTTTCCTCAGAGAAAGGCAGAGAAATGGAGGAAAAACAGAGGATCCTAGTAGCAGAGGAGGACGAGGATATAAAGGGTCTGATACAGGAATATCTTCCTGATATTGTTTCTGATTGTTTGCTGGTAATAGTTTCTGATGGTAAAAGTGCTCTGGAGCAAGTTCAAGAAGGAAGGTTTGATTTACTTATTTTGGGTATTAAAATGCCAGGTGACCTTGTAAATAAAGCTAGAAAAAAAGCCCCAAATCTAAAGATTATATTAATGAATGCTGAGGTCCCTTCAGGTATTGAAAAACTGAATATAAATGGATTTCTTTCAAAGCCTTTTTCTCCAGCGCAACTGAGAGCTCGAGCTCAACAAGTTCTCGGACTTTGATCTCCGGGCAGTTACCTTGGAGCGAGTTAACTACTCGCTCTTTTTAATTTAAAAGAAAAGAGAGCGACTTCTGTCTTGTCGCTCTCATGTTCCTTCTCAAGGAAGGGAACCTGTGGTTTTGGAGATGCATTTCATAATCAAGTGGATTATGAAAATGACTGCCCCCAAGCCCATCAGGGAAGGAAGAAGCCATCCCCAACGGCTTAGAAGATCTGAATGATGCGTTTTCATTAGCTCTTCCTTTCTTAGAAGAAATCTCTCAGATTTTCCGCACTCGCGATCTTCGATGCTTCCTGAGCGAACTCGATGAGCTCACTTTCTGTCCTTATCTTGTATCTTGCTGCCCTTACAACAAGATACCCCACAAGAACTACGATGACCAAGAGTACTAATATCAGGGCAATCATGCTCCTTTCTCCTACTTGTTAAGGTTCAAAGGGGTTCTTGCTGATCGGATTTACCGGATTTACCGAGATTTATCGATCGCCATATCTCTACAAGAGCCGTGTCTTACACCGCCACTCTCGTAGGATGCTTGACGCGACAAGCCGCAGCAAGAACCCTACTTTCATTTTCTGTCCTTATTATATCATATTAAGACTCTGATGTCAAATAGATATTTCTCTTATCTGTATTCTCCTGACTTCCGCCAAGAACCGAAGTATAAAGGAGTAACTTCCCTTATTTTCCCATTTCCTCTTTGGTTCCAGATTCTAAATCTTAATCCCAGCTTTTGCTTGCTGTGAACCAGAGAGTTTATAAGTTCTGGGATGCATTCCCAGAGGTTATGAGGTTTGTTGTCTTCACAGTCTATTTGTTTCTGAAATGCATTTTCTGCTATTTCCGATTGATTTATTTGTTTACCTACAACCTCATTGGTCCAATCGTCAAGGGGTTCAATATACCAGCTATATTCTTGTTTGCTCACTTTCCCCTCCTTATTCTAAGTTAATGTACCATTAAAACCTTATATTTTTTAAGTTTACCTGTCAACTGTTTTAAAATAGAACTTGTGTTTTTTAAGAATTAGTTTTAATATAATTTAGGTTCCTAAAAAAGAAAGGAGTAAGTAATGGATCCTCTGGTTGAAGTGAAGCGGGTGTTGAGTTCGCTTTGGGAAGAAGCAGATCTTAGAGGTCGTCCTTGGGGATTAAAAAAAGAAGGAGATAATCCTTTTTATGGTTCTAATGTATTGATAGTGATTGGCGATGAACTTGTAACTGTTTCTAAACCAAGAGGAGAGAATGAAATAAGAATTCACCAATTCAGGAGGGTAAAACAAACCTCTTTAGGAGAAGAGGTAACAACAGCACTTAAAACAGCTGCTCTTGGTGTTAAAGTGGTAGTTGTTTCTCTTGAGGAGGATTAATGTACTTTTTGGCCTTTTGGAAAACCAAAAGGCTTTTTAATTTAAAAAACCTTTCAGTTTCATACTGAAAGGTTTCTTGTAGTTTAAATTCTAATTATTCAATTTTCTTTGCTATTTCTAGAAACTCTTTTATATCCTTCAATCTATTTTTTAAGATATCATATACAATACCATAATCTATTTCCTCATAATCGTGGGCAATAATATTTCTGAACCCTACCATTTTCATAAGTTTTTCAGTTAATTCTTTATTAATAATGTTTTCTTCCTCTAAGATAGAAAAATTTTCACTCATTATAGTTGGTTTTCTAAGATTCTTAAGAGAAACTATTGCTTCAGCTAGGTCTATTGTAGCCTGGACTACCAGATAAAGGTATCTTTCTGTTGCTCCTCTAATATCAACATTTTCCTTGATTTTTTCTTTGGGATATTTCTTATATCTTTCTAAAATTTTAAGATATTTTTCAATTGAACTTATTTTATTTTCAATAACAGACAAATTAGTCATCTTAAGTTTTAGTTAGATTATATTTTCTTAAAGATAAACGAAAATCAAAATATTCTGTTAGTATTTTTGGCTCAACTAAAACTTTAAATGGTTCTTTTTCAAAGATTAATTTTCCTTCTTTTATAATGTTATATTTTAATTCCGGGCTTTTTGTTGTGTTTAAACAAACAACATCAATATTGTCAGTTTTTAAGATATTACTTATTTTATTCAACAACTTAAGTTTTATTTCATGTATTCTTTTTTTATCCCTTATACTAGAATAAAAAGCAAAATCATGGTCACTTAAAGGACCTTCTTTTTCTGTAGCTCTTGAACCGAAAAGATAAACCAACTTTATTTCTGGATAAAGTTCAAAAACCGATTTAAGTTTTTTAACCAATTTTCTTTTCATAATCTTTTCTTTAATTCTTGCTTGATTATAACATAAAATAAACTTGGATTCATCTTTCATAATAGAGCTTAAAAGCCTATTAGGCTCTATTTGAGTTTTCCACAGTTTTGGGTTTGAAATCCCTTCTTTTTAATTGGTAAAATAGAAAAACATTTTTTTATGAAAAAAGTAATTTCCCTTTTTTTGATTATTGTTTTTTCAATTATTCTTTTAATTGTTATAAGTGGAACAGTTTTTGTTTATTTCCCTAGGAAAGATGAACCCTTTGATGATAGTGATTTATGGCTTTCAGCGGTGGAGGTTCAAGAAAAAGATAATGCCTTTTACGATTTAAACAGAGCGATAGAAGAATTGGATTTTCTACACGAAAAAGAAGAAATGATAAAAGAGATAATTAAAGGAAAGGGGTGGAACAAAAAGCTTGTTGAAAATACTTTAGAGCAAAACAAAAAAGCCCTTTCTTTTTTTGAAAAAGGGATTGTCTTATCAGTGCTTCAATTTCCTTGGTTTCAAGATCCGGAACAATATACTACAAGCACTAGACTTCCTTCGGTGGGTGAATATAGAAGGCTTGCTGATATAGTTGCTTTAAAATCTCTATTCTTTTTTGAAAAGAGAGAAGAAGAAAAGGCATTTGACGAAGCCCTAAAGATAGTTAAGTTCGGAGAGTTGATGCAAAATTCGCCGAGGACTTGTGCAATCCTATATTTAGTAGGTATGGCTATTGAAAGGAGAGGACTTTCTGTAATAAGAATACTAACTGAAAAAACCTCTTTGCCCCCTGAAATTATTAAGAAATACGCAGAAAAAATTGATAGCGATTTTGAGTCCCGAAAAGAAAAAGCAAAAGAGCTTTTAAAAGGAGAATACATAACAATTGCCAATGTTATTAATCGTTATGGAAGAACAAAAAAAATGGCTGAGGAAATAACAGGGAGCCTTAGGCTTCCTGTTTATTTAAGGATAATGATTAAGTCTCCTTATTTTTACAAACCTAACCAAACCAAAAGACTTTATTTTGAGACGCTTCAAAAACAAATTAAGAATTTTGATAAGGATTATTACGAGGAGGTAGAACCCATGTCCTATGAGTTAATAGATTTTCTTTTAGACGAAGGGGTAATTCTTACCGAAAATTCAATCGGAAAATTGTTTATTAGTCTTATATTTCTTGATATGGGAGAGAGTCTTTTTTCCCAAATATGTAAAATGGATTTTTCCGTAAAAAGCACTAATCTTTTAATGGTTATAAAAGAATACAAAATCAAGGAAGGGAAAATACCCGAATCTTTAAGTGAACTTGTTCCTGAGTATATCTCCGAATTGCCCAAAGACCCTTTTAACGGAGAACCGATAAAATATTCATCATCAAAGAAGATAATTTATTCTGTGGGAAGGGACTTGCTTGATTCTGGGGGGAGTATTCAGGAGGAAGAATATTTTTTTAATATGGATGACCCTACTGTTAAAATCAACTTTTAATTTATCCACAGGTTAAATTTGAAAAACAACTTGTTAATTTGTTAAAATAGAAAATTGCGTCTTTTTAATTTAATAACAAAAACGTTTGGCTTTTTTAGTCAAACTTTATTTAAATTTATGAACAAAAAAATTATCATTTCTATAATTGTTATTTTTATTTTAATTCTTATTGGCGGAGGAGTTTTTTGGTTGCAGGAAAAGAGAGGGGAGAAAAAAAATAGTGGAAGTGTAGAAGACTTTTCTATTCGATATACCTCTCAAGGGAAAGTATTAGAAAATAAAAGAGAGGGTTTGAGAGTTGAAGTTCCAGATGGATGGGATGCGGAGAAAGCTGAAACCCTTTCGTTTTCGGAGTGGGGGGTAAATCTTTTCAGCCCAGATATTGAATTCGATTCTCATTACCTTTTAAAAAAGGGGTGTAGAATAAAAGTTAGTATAGAAATAAGTAATCTTCATTTTGAAGTAGCAAACCGGTATATACAAATTATAAACAAGAGAGAAGACGGAAAAAGGCCAAAATTAGAGGAAGATGAGTTTGAAATCATAAAAATAGACCAGCATTATGCGTTACAAGACCTTATATTTGACGAACCCCAATTGGGTATTGAAATAGATACTCGGATTCCTCTTGAAAATGACAAAAATATATATTTTCTTTTTGCTTCTACTCCTAAGAATAGAGAATCATGTCTTCAAGAATTTGATAATTTCTTGAAAACTATATCAATTGAGAGGTAATTTTAAAGTATTTTATAAGTTTAGTTTATATGAAAAAGCACCCTTTATACATTTCTTTTTTAGTTTTTATAGGGATTTTTTGGGTAATTCTTTTTTTGTTTTTGCCAACGAATTCTTTTGCAAGACAGTCTGAACTTGAGCTTGACAAGAATAATATAGAGGGCTTGTTAAATGTAACCCAATTTAGACTGAGATCGATATCAAAAAATTCATTTATAGAAAATGTCTTAAACTCTAGAGATAGGGGCGCAATAGTTCTTGTTCAAGAAGCGCTTGAGGACAAAGTAGTATCTGATTTCTTTGTCGGTGTTCCTAAAAAAACTGCAAAAATATTAATGAAAGTTACTATTAAAGCGGCTTATTTAATATTATCTAAAGATCCCTCACTTGTTTTAAAAGAGATAGAAAAGATAAGTGTGGAAAAAGCCAAAGAATATGTATTAAGTAAATTACTAGAAGGTAAAATTAAAGTAGCCAGAGGAGAAGTGAAATGTTTTCCCTACGTTTCCTATAAAGGAAATCGTAAAGAGGTAACCTTTCAATATGTTGTTACTTACCGTCCCTCATCTTCGGGTGATGGGAAAGGAGAAATAATAATGGAGCTTTATTCGCCAGAAGTTACCGAGCCGGAGAGATTAGGGCCTGACACGAACTCTGATCACAATAAGGATTTGGAGCCATTTATACTTAGAATTAGCGGGGAAGTAGAAAGGAATAAGTGGACATCTGATTTTAGTTGGACAGGAGATATTGAAGTTGATACTATTTTTTCTGAACCGGTGCCACGCCTTGAGTTTAAAAAGCCGACGATAACGGATAAAATTGAGTCTTTTTTAGGATTAGACAAGACAAAAACGATATTGATTAAAATAATAGAGAGGGTGAAACCAGTAGCTGAAACTACCAGAAAAAGAACAGAAACGGTTTTTAAGAGCATATGGTCGGGAATAAAATCTCTTTTTTCTAAGGTTAATCTTTTTGGAACGGAAACAATTCCTATTTCAAAAGTTTCAGCCCCAATATCTTCAAGAGAATCAACCAAAGACAGCAGAGAAATCACAGTTTCTGAGGAGGAGATTGGGAAAGAAGAAGTTACTTCAGAAGAACCAGGAGAAATAATTGGTAATGAGACAACTGAACAAGAAGCAGAACAAGTAATCACTGAAGAAGGAACTACAGAGCAGGAACCAGAACAGACTCAGTCCAGAGAAACAAAACCAGAACAAACACAAGAAATCCAGTTGGAAAAGCCGATTTTAATTAATGAAGTTCAGACAGCAAGTACAGAGAGTGTTAAAGATGAATTTGTAGAACTTTACAATCCAAACAATGAAACTGTAAGTATCTCTGACTGGTCAATCCAGAGAGCGACGAAGTCAGGTACAATCTATAAAAAGAATTTTGAAGATGAAGATATTATCTCAGGTAGAGGATATTTTTTGATTGTGAGCAGTAATGCTAGCCAAGAATTGTTAGATTTAGCGGATATAACTCATGCTAGTTTTGATTTAACTGATGATAATACTATTTTTTTAGTAAAAAACCAGGAGAAAATTAAAAATGGAGAGGACGA
Organism: uncultured Candidatus Saccharibacteria bacterium; assembly: GCA_964507665.1. Lineage (GTDB taxonomy): Bacteria > Patescibacteriota > Minisyncoccia > Minisyncoccales > CAYZYK01 > CAYZYK01. The sequence continues at coordinate 34,136 of CAZDPT010000005.1, forward strand.
AGATATAATAGATAAAGTGGGCTATGGAGAAGCATTTTCTCCAGAAAGGAATCCTGCTTCTAATCCAGAAAAAGGACAATCTGTTGAAAGAAAAAATTATCAAGATACTGATAATAATTTCCAAGATTTTGTTTTAGAGTTACTCCCGACTCCGAAAGAGCAAATTGTTTCTACTTCTGGTTCTTCAGAATCATCAGGTGGTGAAACAAGTGGTGGTGAAACAAGTGGTGGTGGAACGAGGGATGAAAACAGTGGTGCTAGTGGTGGTGGAAACGAGCAAGAGGAAAAATGTACCGAAAACTCAATAGAAATTAACACGTCTTCCCAAGAAGAACTTGATATGTTATACGGGGTGGGACCAGATACTGCGCAAAACATTGTAGAAGAAAGACCCTTTTATACAATTGACGAACTAATACGGGCAAGCGGAATTGGAGAAATAAAACTCCAGGATATTGAAAACCAAGGATGTGCTTATATAGATGAAAGTTTATTACCACCAGAGGAATCCTCTGGTGAAGAGGAAGAGGAGGAAGAGGAGGAAGAGGAGGAAGAGGAGGAAGAGGAGGAAGAGGAGGAAGAATCACAACCATCTTTGAGAGTAGTGATTAATGAAATTGCTTGGATGGGAACGGGAGCTTCCTCTAGTAACGAATGGATTGAATTTTATAATAATACTACTTCCACTATTGATATTGCTGGTTGGAATTTAAGGACTTCAGATGGAGACCTTTCGATTACTTTTTCTACTTCTACTCCTGCTATTATTTCTCCCCAGGGATTTTATCTTTTAGAAAAAGTTGATGATAAGAGTGTCAGCGATATCTATGCAGATTTAGTTTATCATGGTGCTTCTTTAAATAATAACGGAGAGAATTTACAGCTTTTTAATGATAGGGAAAAACTGGTTGATAAAGTTAATTGTACAAATGGTTGGTTTGCTGGCAAAAACGAAGAAGAAAAAGGAGAATGGCAACGCATTACTATGGAAAGGATAGACTCAAAACAATCGGGTAATGACCCAAATAATTGGGCTAATAATAATCTTATTACTCGAAATGGTCAGAGCAATTTAAAAGATGGCGAATATATTCCAATTAATGGTACCCCAAAATCCGTGAACTCTGTTTCTAAGCCCTCTACTGAAATTTTAGGCAATTTACCTTTTAATGAATTTAATAAACTTACCTTAACTTTACTTGGCAGCCCTTATGTTATCAATAGAAGGATTACTATTCCTGAAGGAAAAACCTTGTTTATTGAAGAAGGTGTTGTTATAAAGAATCGTTATCGTTACTCTCTGTTTAGAATTGAAGGCACCCTAAAAGCAATAGGCGGGGAGTTAGAATCAGAAAAGATTGTTTTTACTTCCTTTCCTGACAATGAATATCAAGGAATCACAAATGGAGATGGTTCTGGGTCCTCTCCTTCTCCTGGTAACTGGGGAGGTCTTTACTTTTCTCCAACAAGCAAAAACTCAGAATTAAAGAACGTTGTGGTTCGTTATGCTGGGTCTTTTGGTACTCCCTTTGCTCCTCGGAATGGAGGAATAGAGGTAGACAACACTTCAATTTCTTTGAGTAATTCTTTGATAGAAAACAATCGTCATAGAGGAATATCTCTTACAAATTCAACCTCAACCATTGATTCTGTTACATTTAAGGGCCACAATGAAATCTGTAGTTATGGGGGATGTAAAGAGGGAGAAGGGGTTTGGATAAAAGGAGGGAAACCAACCATAAAAAACAGCGTTTTTGAAGAAAATGTTTCCCCAATTAAACTTATAGGATATTCTTCTCCTTATCTTGAAAATAATCAGGCCACAAATAATCTTTTTAACGGAATTACAATTCTTTACTCAAAAGTTAAACAAGATACAACCTGGCAAGCGGGTGGAATTAATCTTTATATTATAAAGGATTTTATTCGAGTTCCCCAAAATGTTACTTTAAGTATTGAACCGGGAGTGGCAATGAAGTTTTATGGTAAACATTCGGGGGTAAGTGTTAAAGGCACCCTAAAAGCAATAGGCGGGGAGTTAGAATCAGAAAAGATTGTTTTTACTTCCTTTCCTGACAATGAATATCAAGGAATCACAAATGGAGATGGTTCTGGGTCCTCTCCTTCTCCTGGTAACTGGGGAGGTCTTTACTTTTCTCCAACAAGCAAAAACTCAGAATTAAAGAACGTTGTGGTTCGTTATGCTGGGTCTTTTGGTACTCCCTTTGCTCCTCGGAATGGAGGAATAGAGGTAGACAACACTTCAATTTCTTTGAGTAATTCTTTGATAGAAAACAATCGTCATAGAGGAATATCTCTTACAAATTCAACCTCAACCATTGATTCTGTTACATTTAAGGGCCACAATGAAATCTGTAGTTATGGGGGATGTAAAGAGGGAGAAGGGGTTTTTATTACCTCTGGGAGCAATTCTGTTATTAAGAATTCTTTTTTTGAAAATAATCGTTATGGTATTCATATTGTTAACACCAGCAATAGCACTTCAACAATAGAAAGTTCTACTTTTAAAGATAACGATTATGGTGTATTTTTAAATCGTAAGGGTAGGGCCCAACTAAACAAGTTAACTTTTTTACAAAAACACCCTTGTCAAATTTATATGCGCAGAAGGGGGAGGGGTTATGAATGCCAAGAATACGAAGATTACAAGAAAGAAAACCCCTAATTTACCCTAATTTGTTTTTAAAATTAAAAATTTTTGAATTCCCCGAAAGGTCGGTTTTTTTATTCACATTTTGACTCTTTTTATTTTTTGTTAAACTTTTTAAATTGTGGAAAACTTTTTAAAGTAATTTAACAGGAGATTTAGCGGAAGACCGTCTTCCGTGAGTTTTTAGATGGAAAAATTAAGGAAAAATGTTATAATAAAAACATAGTTAATTGTTCACAGTTGGCCTTCTTGATAAGGTTAAATTTTTATGAAAACAAAACGAAATAATACTAAAACTGAACAAAATAGCATTCTACCTTCTTTTTTTAAACGTTTGTTTTGGTCTTATGATTTCTCTTTAATAGACCCCCAAGAGGATAAAAGGATAATGATTGTTAACACTGTTAATTATGGTAAATGGGAACATTGGGTTTGGATTTTTAAATTTTACGGAAAAGAAAAATTAAAAAAAATTATTAGAGAAATTCCAGAGACAGAATTTAGGAAACCAGCTCTTAAATTAATTTGTCTTTTGCTTGGTATTAAAAAATTGAAGTATGTATCAAGAAGCGATTACATCAAAAGCAAAAAAAATTCTTAGTAGATTTAAAAATTTTCCTGACTTTTACCTGGCAGGTGGTACAGGTTTAGCTTTACAATTGGGTCATAGAGTTTCTTTAGATTTTGATTTTTTTTGGCAGAAAGATATTCCCGAGGATACTTTCTCTAAATTACAAAAGGTTTTTAAAGATTTTAAGGTTGATTTAGTGACGAAGCACTCCGAACAATTAAATGTTACGATAGGGAGTGTTGATGTTTCTTTTGCTAAGTATATTTTTCCAGTGATTTTAAATTTTGTTCAGTATCAAGGAATTGATATTTTACCAATTTTAGAAATAGCAGCAATGAAATCTTATGCTATAGGAAGGAGAGCAACCTTAAAGGATTATGTAGATATATATTTTATTCTGAAAAAAGAAATTGGCACTTTAGAAGAAATTATAGCGCTTTGTGAGAAAAAATATGGTAAAGAATTTGACACCAGATTATTTTTGGAACAATTAGTTTACTCTGAAGATATAAAGGAAGAGAAAATAAAGTTTTTAGGGGGAAAAGTGAGTAAACCTAAAATAGAAAAATTTTTTGAAAAAGAAATAGAAAAAATAAAGATTTGAAAAAAATTGGAGATAAATCTTATAAAAAATAGACATAATAAAATTATATGCGACTGATAAAATGTGATTTATGTGAAAAAGAAATTAAGGGAAAGCCAATAACAGCTGGGGTTGGAATCTTTCCAAGTGTGGAACTATGTAAAAAATGTGGAGCTCCAATTCTTAGATTCTTAAAACAACATAAATTTATTAAATCAGAAGATAAAAATAAAAGTAAATCTTCTCAAAAATAAACTCCTGGAGATTAAGATTTTTAAAAAGATAAACCCTCAAAAACACCTAAAAGGGGTAGTTTTTTTATTCACATTTTGACTTTTTTTTATTTTTTGTTAAACTTTTTAAATTGTGGAAAACTTTTTTAAAGTAATACTCCCTTTTTAATTATTTTAAGATTATGCCCGACAGACAAAGAAAATATTTAAAATTAACAGAAGCAGTTTATAAATCAATTGAGTTTTTGCCAGATGAGGAACCCCTGGCAAACAAGATAAAAGAGAGAGCTTTGGGCGTTTTGGCTAATTTGATTTTGAATCATCTGATAACTCAGAGCAACCCTATCAGTTTTTTTACAGAAAAGGAGAATGAAGGTCTTGAAAAAAAACAAATTTTAACTCAAACTTTAACTGATATTGAGATTCTTAAAAATTATTTGAAGATAGGAAGAGACCAGAAATGGATAGATAATTTTAATTTTTTAATCTTAGCTAAAGAGTATGATACAATTAAAGAAAAGATAAAAGAAGAATTAGAGGAAAAAGAGACAGAAGTAAATACAACTAAAATTAAAAAACAAAGAAAGAGAGAAGATAAAGATAAAAAACAAAAATCTCCTGAAAATTCTTTATCTTCTAGAGAAAGAAAAATTTTAAAAATTTTAAAAAAGAAAGAAAAAGTCCAAGTTTCAGATTTAAAAGAGGTACTTGGGGGTGTCAGTAAAAGAACCTTGAGAAGGGATTTAGATGATTTATTAAAAAAAGAGAAAATAATAAGGAAGGGGGAGTGGAACCAAGTTTTTTACAAAATTAAACAGTAGGACATTAAAATATGTCCGAATTGTCCTAATGTTTTGTATTTTGTCCTAACTTGTCCTATCTCTTTGTCCTATCTTATGGTTAATCTTGGCAAAAAATTTAGTAAAATTTACGATAAAAATGTAGAGAAAATCTACCGATTTGTATTCTTGAAGGTTAATTCAAGACAAAAAGCAGAGGATATAACTTCCCAAGTTTTCACTAAGGGATGGGAGTTTTTTAAAACAGAGGACAAAAAGATTAAAAATCCTTCAGCTTTCCTTTACCAAATAGCAAGGAACTTAATTGTTGATTTTTATAGAAAAAAAGGAAAGATTCAGGTTGTTTCAACCGAGGAGGCAAAACAGATGTCCGATCCAAGTGTCGACCTCACTGAAGCAGCCAAGATAGATTCTGAAGTGAGATTAGTTAAAGAATGTTTACAAAACCTAAAAGAAGACTATAAAGATGTAATTATCTTGCGGTATTTAGATGATTTATCAACGGAAGAGGTGGCCCAAATTATGAATAAATCAAGAGGAGCTGTGAGAGTAATGCTTCACAGAGCCCTGAAAGTCCTAAGGAAAGAGGTTGAGGAGAGTTAGTTTAAACCGAGCAAACTTTAAGGTGTAACGTTTTTGCTCTATATTCGTCTATTAAATAAAGGGGCAAATTTTTTTTACTCATTTGAGAACCATGCGAGAAAAGGAACTTATTAAAAAAATTAAAAAACTTCGTCAGATTAAACCCAGACAAGACTGGGTTGTTTTGGCTAAGAGAGAAATCTTGGAAAGATCACCAGAAATAGAAAGAACACCTCCTCAAAGAAGAACAAGATTTATAGAAGTGTTAGAAGTTTTCTCCTCTTTGTTTGCTCCCAAAAGACTGGCTTATGCTACTTTAACTTTATTGTTTATCCTGATAGGAACTTTTGGGTTTGCCCAAAATACAGTTCCAGGGGATTTACTTTTTCCTTTAAGAAAAGTAACAGAAAAAGGACAGTCTCTTTTTGTTTCAGAAAAAGGACAGTTAAAATATGATTTTGAACTTGTAAATAAGAGACTGGAGGATTTAACTAAAATTGTTCAAAAATATGAAACAGAAAGAATTGAACCTGCCACCGAAGAACTACAAGCTACAATTACAGAAGCTGCAGAAAAATTAACTCAAAAAACAGAACAAAATCCCAAAGCAATAAGAGAGGTTGCTTTTGAAATCAAAGAATTTGAAGATAAAAAATCAATTTTAGCAACAAGGGGGGCTTTAACTGATGAAGAAACAGAAGATTTAGATAATGCTTTAAAACAAGTAATAGAAAGAGAGATTGAGAAATTAGAAGATTCAACCTTAACTGAAGAACAAGAAGAAATTTTAGAGCAGGCAAAACAAGATTTTGAAAACAAGGATTATTCTCAAGCCCTTAGGGTTTTAGATATATCTAATAAATAAAAATTGATAAACCAAATGATAATAAATAAAATTGGAACATCGTTGTTTTGTGTTCCGGTGACGTCCGCCCCGTTAGATGCTGAAGCATTCTACGGGGGTATTACCTCGTCTGGATACCTTGAGTATCTAACGGGGTCTTTGTTTTTAGAGAACACAGAATGGTCGGCAATGATGAGAAACAAATTACAAACTCTAAAAATCTAATTAAATAACAAAATGAGTTTAAGAAAAAAATTAATAGCGATTGCTTTGAGTGTTAGTGTTCTATCAATGATTGTTGTTCCAAGTAGTGTCCAAGCTCTAACAGAAAGCCAGGTTCAATCTATTTTGAGTCTTTTGGAATCTTTTGGAGCAGACACCTCTACAGTTAGTGATGTGGAGAGTGCTCTTCGTGGCGAACCCGTAACAGGTGATGGTGAAGGCGTTGGTGTTTCTTGTAATTTCACCAGAAATCTTTATCCTGGAATGTCAGGTGCTGATGTTCAGTGCTTACAAGAATACTTAAATGACGCTGGATATACTGTTGCTTCAAGCGGTGTTGGCTCACCCGGTAATGAGACCCAATATTACGGTTCTCTTACCCAGGATGCTGTTGGAAGATGGCAAGATGGCAATGGTGTTTCTTACGGGAACTACCAAGGTTATTTTGGACCTCTTTCCCGAAGCAAATATGATGAATTAGCTGCTACAGGCGAAGAAGAAGAAGAGGAAGAAGAGGAAGAAGAGGAAGAAGTTCCGGGTGAAGGTCTGAGTATAACTGCCAAAGATATGGCTTCCAGCGCTGTGGTACCCTACAGTGCTTCTAATGTTGAATTTATAGAGTTTACTGTTTCTGCTGGTGAAGAAGCTACCATTGATTCAATGGTAGTTACCAGAAAAGGCGTTGGTTCTGCTGACGATATTTCAAATGTTTACCTTTATGAAGGAAATGTGGCTTTGACTTCAGGTAAGAGTGTCAGTTCTGATACTGATACAGCTTCCCTAAATAATTTAGGCCTTTCTTTTGATGAGGGTGAATCAAGAACATTTACTGTCACAGCAGATATAGCAGCCTCAGGAACCGCAGCAGCAGGTGACAGTAACTACCTTGAATTAACTTCAATTAGTGCTGGGGATGCTTCTGTGTCCGGAATTCCTGTTTCTGGGACTACTTACAGTATTGCTGCTTCTACTGCAGGTTCTGTAGAAGTAAAAGAAGGAGGAACTGTAGCTGAACCCACGGTTGGCGAACAGCAAGTTGCCCTTTCCAAGTTTCAGTTGGACGCTGGTCCAACAGAAGACCTGGATGTTAAACGTGTTGCTTTAACAAACGCAGGCGCTGCTGAATTGAGTGGTTTCAGTAACTTTACTCTTTGGAGAGGTTCAACAAAAGTGGTAAGCTCAGAAAATGTTACTGTTTCTGGTGATGTTGTTACTTTAGTATTTGATGACCCTTATGAACTTGAGAAAGGCACACTTCGTAACTTTACCATGAAAGCGGATTTGGGTGGTTCTCTTGATTCAAATGATTCTTTCAGATTCTATTTGGATGAGACAACTGACCTTTACGCTGTAGGTCAAAGTTTCGGTTATGGTGCTTCTGTAACAAATAGTTTAAGTTCATCAGATGTTAATGATGACTCAAATTACAGTATTAACGCAGGTGATGTAACCTATGCTTTCAATGGTCCTACTGCTAAAGACGTTCAAAGAAATGGCAATGATGTTACTGTTTTCCGTTTCTCTGTTTCTTCAGTAGAGAACGTTGAGGTAAGAAGTACAGGTATTACTGTTACTGCTTCTACTGCTACTGACTTGGATAATAGCACAAGCGGTGATAGTTATGGGAATAATTACATTACCGATATCAAGATTGTAGATGAAGATACAGGAACTACAGTGGCTGGACCATCAGATCTTAATGATGGTTCTTCACCAACTAGTGGAGCTACTACAATTACCTATACTGACCGTTATGATATTAACGCTGGCGAAACCAGAAACCTTAAGGTAACAGCTGATTTTGCTGACAATAGCAATCTTGATGATGATGTTTACACCTTTAAATTAGCCGAAAGAGGTTCTACTGACATTAAAAGTTTAGATACAGGTGATTATATTGGTACAGGCGATATTATTCCTTATACTGCTATTACTGGTAAAAATATGACTGTTAAAGCAGCAAGTTTAAGTGCGGATGTTGCTGCTTCCCCGGGTGATCAAACCTATGTTAAAGGCACCAACGATGTTGATGCAGTAGGTTTTGTGTTCACTGCCGGTGATGCAAGTGATATTCTTATCACTGACTTGACCTTAACCGCTTACACTGGTGATACAGCAGGAACTCTTTATATCGGTGATACTGGTTCTACTAGAGTTCAGGGTTCTGATTTAATCAGCAAGGTTTACCTTTACGAAGGTAGTGAGTTGGTTGCGGGACCCGAATCATTAACTGAATCAAGTTCTGATTCTTATGCTACTTTCAGTGGTATAGACTGGACTGTTCTTGCCGGTGAATCCAAGACTCTGAAGGCTGTAGTGGATTTAAGTACTACTGACCCAAGTGTTGGTTCTTACGACTACTCTTTTGCTCTTGATATTAACGAGACAGGAGATATTTCAGCAGAGGACGAAGACGGTTCTTCTGTCACATTAAGTTCTGCTGATCCTAATGGTGGTTCTGATGGTGGTGATCCAACTGTTGAACAAGCAGTTACCAATGTTGGCTCTCTTACTTTTGAGAATTCTGGTGATATGCCAGTATCTGACATTGTGGTTGCTAACAGCAGTGATGTTGTGTTCAGCAAGTACAAGATTTCAGCCACAAACGAGGCCTTTTATGTTAAGAAGTTCTCAGTCAAAACCAATGATACCTCTTACAACGACAACTTAAGTGCTCTTACCTTGAGTTATCCTAATGAGGCAGGTAGTACTGTAACTTCAGAACAAACCTTAACCAGTGGCACAGCCACAACCACCTTTGATGTGAGCACTGATCCAATTTACGTACCAAAAGATGATGATGTTACTGTAACTGTTTCAGCTGACCTCAACAGTATTACTGGAGGTGATGCAGACTCAGGTGATACACCAAGTTTGACTTTCACTTACAGTGGTAACACTACAGGTTACCTGAAAGCTGAAGGAGTTGGTTCTGGAACTACTGTTCAAGATACTGACACCACTTACTTCACCGATAACACAGCAAGCAGTGGTGATACAGCTAACACTATGGAGGTTCGCAAGACCAAACCTACTGTTTCTGCTAGCACCACATCAGGTACTTTAACAGATGGAACTCACACTTTGCTTAAGTTCACTGTTGAAGCTGATTCCAATGAAGATGTTGATATCAGAGCGTTTACCTTAGAGGTAACCTTATCTGATAACTCTACCACTACTGATATCTATGCTGACAACTTTGCCCTATATGACGAGGCTGCCATGAGTACTGTTCTTAACAGCCATGCTCAAGTGGATAGCAGTGTAGGGTACGCTTACGATAACGCAAGCGCAGCTGTTGGTAAGAGCGATGGTTTAACTTCCAAGACATCAAATGTACAGTTGTATGACAACTCAACTGGTGATCTTGCTAATATGGATACCATTGCAGCTGGCAGTTCTGTGACTTATGTCATAAAAGCCAACATTACCAACTCCGCTCAATATGATTCAGTAAGTGCTAGGTTAGCAGATGATGCTGATGCTGCTGATTGTACAGAATCTACTACTGACAATACTAGCTCAGGTACTTCTGCTGAAACCGACAACTACTCAATTGTCTGGCGTGATGGAGATGTAAGCGATAATATTGATTCTGATTACGTTGATGTTCTACCTACTGGCCTCTCTTCATTGAGCAGGTAAGTGGGTTAGAAGTTTGTTCTAATTTTTCCTCCTTGTGGGAACTGGAAACCACCCTTTTTGGGTGGTTTTTAGTTTCTTTCTTTTTTGATATATTTTTTTAATGTGATAAAATTAAGTTTAAAGAAAAAAATTTCAACTTTAAAAATTCGATTATGAAAAACAAATTTAAATATTTTAAAATTGTTTTAATTGGATTAATTTTGTTTTTTCTACCTCTTTTTGTTTCCGCGGACTATTTGGGACAGGAAAAAGATTTTTTTGTTTCTCCCGATTATGACAAAGAAGAAAGAGAACAAATTAAAGCTAAAATGCAGAGAATCAGTGATGTTCTTTATTTCTATGTTGATAATGAATGGTGGGATTCTTTGGAAAAAAAAGAACAAGAAGAAACAAGAAACGCTTTAATTTCTTTGAACAGCCAGTTTGTTCAGAAGATTTATCTTGGATTAACTTCAGTTTATGGTAAAGAGTGGAGGCCTGGAATTGATGAAGAAGAAAGAATTACTGTTTTGGTTCATCCAATGAAACAACAAAGAAGAGGCTATTTTAGAACAGCTGATGAATATCCAAAAGAACAGGGAGCAAGTTCCAATGAAAGAGAAATGGTTTATTTGAATTCAAATTATATTACCTCTGATTTAGCTAAAAGTTATTTCAGCCACGAACTTGTTCATTTAATTACTTTTAATCAAAAACAAAAAAAGAATGGAGTTGAAGAGGAAACCTGGTTAAATGAAGGTAGAGCAGAATATGCTCCAACTTTGGTAGGTTTTAATGAAGAATATGAGGGTAGTTACCTTCAAAAAAGAGTTGAGGAGTTTTTGGAGAATTCTTCTGATTCAATTACAGAATGGCAAGGTGAGGTTGCAGATTATGGGGCTTTGAATCTTTTTGTTCATTATTTGGTTGATCATTATGGTTTGGATGTTTTGGAGGATTCTTTAAAGTCAGACAAGGTTGGAATCTCCTCAATAAATTATGCTTTGGAAGAAAACGGTTTTGAGGAGGATTTTTCTGATGTTTTTACTGACTGGACAATTGCTGTTTTAATAAACGATTGTAGTGTTGGGGGGAAATATTGTTATTTAAACCAGAATCTGAAAGATTTGAAATTAGTTCCCCAAACAGCTTACTTACCACCAGCGGGTAAAAGTACTATGGCTATGGTAAATACTGTAAAAGATTGGGCGGGGAAATGGCATAAAATAGTTGGAGGAAAAGATACTTTAAAATTTGAGTTTGTGGGACAAGCAGAAATAGAGTTTGAGGTAAATTATGTAGTTGAAGACATTAATGGTAATTTTGAAATTAAGAATTTAGTTTTAGATGAAGACCAGGAAGGTATAATCTATGTTTCCAATTTTGGTTCCCAAAATGTTTCTTTAATAGTTATTCCAAGCGTTCAAAGTAAATTGTCTGGGTTTAACAAAGAAGAACCCTCCTTTGGTTATTTCTGGAGAATATCAACCGTTGAAAAAAACCCTTATGAGCAAGAAGAGGAAGAAGGAGCAGAGATTCCCGGATGTAATGAAATCACTTTCAGAGGAGATTTAAGTAAAGGGATGTCAGGTGTTGATGTTAAGTGTTTGCAGGTTTTCTTAAACAGCTCCTCGGATACTCAATTAGCTTCATCTGGTGTGGGAGCTTCCGGGGAAGAAACCAATTATTTTGGTGTTTTAACAGAAAGAGCTGTTATTAAATTTCAAGAAAAGTATGCTCAGGAGGTTTTAACTCCCTGGGGGATAACTGAAGGAACAGGATTTGTTGGAAAAACAACCAGAGCAAAGATAAATCAGATAATTGGTAAGACAGAAGAAGAAACAGAAAAGAATCAAATTGCTTGTTCCTCTTTTTTAAACAATCTCTATTTTGGTCTGACTGACAACCAAGAAGTTAGGTGTTTACAACAGTTTTTGAAAACTCAAGGTTCTATAATTTATCCTGAAGGTTTGGTTACGGGCAACTTTTTAACTTTAACAGAGCGGGCGGTAGTAAGATTTCAGGAAAAATACAAAGATGAAATCTTAACTCCTTTGGGGTTAGAAAAAGGAACAGGATATGTGGGACCCAAGACCCGAGCCAAAATTAACGAGATTTTGTCAAAATAAAACTTAAAATTCTCCAGAGATTCTCCAGAGATCCGATCTCTGTAAATTTTGCACTGTCCAGGTTCAGATACATATGATACACCCTTAGGTTTGTAAAATGATAACAT
>CAZDPT010000006.1:0-45429 GCA_964507665.1 uncultured Candidatus Saccharibacteria bacterium
AAGAGGTTGCTTTTGAAAAAAGAAGGTGTTAAAATAATGGGCGGCAAGGTGGTTCTTTGACAACTTTTTTAATGGGAGGTGAAGTATGAAGCAACTTAGTTGGGAAAGGTTTCGGGAATTGAGGGGTCATGAAAAGAGACCCTTTTTTGAAAGAGACGGAAAAGTTTTTCATATTGTTATGACTCAGCAATTCGATCGTTCCTTTTTAGATAGAATTTGTGAGCTAGCTACGAAGATAAGGAAAATGGATGATACTCATACTGGCGCAAGATTTCTTAAAGAATTGTTAGATAATAAAGTAGCTCTACTCTATTTTGTTCAACCTTCAACCAGAACCTATACCTCTTTTAATGTTTCTTGTCAAAGATTAGGAATGATGATATCGGATATTACCGACCCTACTGTTTGTTCTGAAGCTAAAGGAGAAACTCACGAGGATTCTGTGAGAACACTTTCAAGTTATGGTGATTTAGTTGTAATGCGTCATCCCAGAGAAGAACTGGCTGAAAAAACGGCCTGGATGATGAATTTTATCGGTAGGTCCGTACCCATAATTAACGCTGGCTCAGGAAGAGATCAACATCCCACTCAGGCTTTGCTTGATGTTTATACTCTCCATCGGTCTTTTGAGAATTATGGAGGAATAGACGGCATAACTATTGCTATGGTAGGTGATTTGAAAAGAGGCAGGACTGTTCGTTCTCTCTCTTACTTGATGCAACATTATCAAGATGTAAAACTTATTTTTGTTGCTCCAACTCAACTTCAGATGAGAGATGATATTAAAGATTATCTCAGAGAAAAAGAAGTGGCTTTTGAAGAAAATGATAATCTTGAAGAAGTTGTTCCTATAGTTGATGCTGTTTATATGACGCGGATTCAATCTGAGTGGGATGAAGAAAAAGGAGAATCTGCTAGAATTAACTACGCTAAATTTCAGTTTAGAACTGAGTTTTTAGATATTATGAAACCCAATTCTGTTATTGTACATCCCCTTCCCAGAGGAGGAGAAATTCCAGTTGAGGTTGATAACGATAAAAGAGCAATGTATTGGAGACAAGTTCGTAATGGTATGTGGGTTAGAGTGGCTCTGATTGCTACTATTTTTGGTAAAGATCAAGAAATCTTAGACTTTTGATTCAATAAAATAGCAATAAGTTTTTTAGGAGCAGAAAGTTTAGTCCATAATGATATTGAAGATTTAATTCAATCTATTGGTCTTCCCAGAGAAGAACTTTGCGTTGATTGTGATTTGTACTCCCAAGAATAGAAATTAAAAGAGCCACCCGCAGGGTGGCTTTTTCTTTTCGGTAGCTTTCTCTTACTTCTTCTTTTCTTTTTTTAATACTTTCTTTACTTTATCTACTATTTTTTTGAAGACGGTAGGGTGTTCTCGGGCTAAGATTGCTAGAATTTTTCTATCTAAGGCAATGTTTTTTTGTTTTAGACCATAGATAAAACGACTGTAGTTGAGATCATATTGACGGCAGGCTGCGTTAATTTGTGTTTGCCAAAGTTTTCTAAATTCTCTCTTTTTGGTCTTTCTATCCCTGTAAGCATATTTTCTGGCATGCTGTAAAGCTTCTTTTGCTTGTTTGTATTTGGATTTTCTTCCCCATTTGTAACCTTTGGTTTCTTTTAGTACTTTTTTCTTTCTTTTCTTTTTAGTTTTACCTCTTTTTGTTCTTGGCATAAGTATTAAAGACAACTTAATTTTTTAAAAGTTGTTTAATTTTTTTAGCTAAAGGCTTTTTAACTTTTACCCATTTTCTTTTCTTTCTTTTCTGCTTGCCTGTTTTTTTTGCTCGTTGATGGTTCTGTCCGGTAGCTCTTCTCAGTACCTTGCCTGTTTTAGTTATTTTAAATCTTTTTTTAATTGATTTTCTTGTTTTTCCCATGGTGAATTTGTTTGTTTTACTTTTTTCTAATCATAAGAGTTAATCCTCTTGGTGCTTTTTTTATTTTTGATTCTTTTTTTATTTCTATTTCCTCTTCAACCAACTCAAGAAATTTGTTTATCTTTTGTTTTGCTAAATCTCTGTGAGCTTTCTCTCTACCCCGAAGCCTCATTTCAATTCTTATTCTATCTCCTGCTTCTAGAAATTTTTTTGCTTGCTTTGCTTTGATTTTTAAATCATGTTCTGCGGTTTTGAATCCAAGCTGTACTCCTTTTACTTTGCTGCTTTTTTTAGATTTCTTTTTTTCTTTTTTCTGAAGAGAATAGAGATATTTCCCATAATCTATAATTTTACAAACTGGAGGGTCTGCCCTCTTTGTTACTTGTACTAAATCCAAATTGCGCTCCCTGGCAGTTTGAAGCGCTTTTTTTGTTGGTAAAATTCCAATCTGTTCTCCTGATTCGTCAATTACCCTTACTTTAGACGCTCTTATTTTATTGTTGACAGGTGGTTTTTTTATATTTAATTCAGCTGTTTAAAAATTTAGGTTTAAGGACAGATGTGGAGACGGTGGGATTCGAACCCACGTCTGAGGAATATTGTTAATACAGTTCTACAAACTTAGCCTATTTTGAATTCAGATATAGATTTGAAACAGGCAAAAAAGATTCTATATCCTAGACCCATCATTTTTAACACTTTTCTCGGGTCAGAGAAGAGTGTCAATCTCGCTGATTATGACACCAAGAACTACTTAGCGAGCATCAGTAGTTTTGATGGTCTTACTGGATAAAACCAGTAGGACTCGCATTAGGCATAAGCCAATGCGGGTTGTTTGAACAAGTTGTCACTTATTCTTTTCTCGAAGTTTTGTGAGGTTCGAGAATACTCAGCTTGCTTGTATTAACATAAAAACCTCATCGAGGCCTTTCGTCCCCTTTTCTATCTTTGTTTCTCTTTTAAAATTCTTCTTATTTCTCTCTCTTGATCTCTCTTTTTTATCTTTTCTCTTTTGTCTGGTTTCTTTTTGCCTTTGACCAGACCTACCTCTATTTTTATCTTACCTCTTTTATTATACACCCTGAGGGGTACTAAAGTCAAGCCCTTTTGTTTGGTTTTTCCTATTAAATATTTAATTTGTTTTTTCTTCAAGAGCAACTTACGGGTTCTTTCGGGATCATAATCGGGGGGTGCGTTTGCGGGCTGGTAGGGTGATATATGACAGTTAATTAAAAAAACTTCCTCATCTTTTAAGGTAACATAAGAACCTTTTAAACTTATCTTGCCTGATTTGATTGCTTTAACTTCATTTCCAGTTAAAGCAATTCCAGCCTCAAATCTTTCCAAGATTTCATAATTATAGAATGCTTTTTTGTTCTTTTTGATAATTTTCATTGTTTTTTTATTTTACTCTTCTCTTTCTTATTTCTCAAGGTTAAAAATTTATCTTTAATTTTAAAGTAAAATGAGGTAAACTGAATAAGTGATGATAAAAGAACAGATTATAAGATTAATAAAAGATTCAATTGTTTCTCTACAGAAGGCAGATAAATTGCCTGATTTTGGAATTCCCGAAATTAAACTGGAGCATCCTCGAGAAAAAACTCATGGGGATTATGCAACGAGTATAAGTTTGGAAATTGGAAAGATTACAAAAAAAGATCCAATGAAGATAGCAAGATTAATTAAGAAAGAATTCAGAAAAGTAGCTCAACAACCTCTTTTTGAAAAAGTTGAGATTGCGACTCCAGGCTTTATTAATTTTTTTCTTTTTCAGAAAGTTTTAACCAAAGAATTGAAAAAGATTTTAGAAGAGAAAGAGAAATACGGGAAAAGTAAGGTTGGGAAAGGTGAAAAGATTAATATTGAATTTATTTCAGCAAATCCAACTGGACCTCTAACCTTGGGAAACGGTAGAGGAGGGTTCTGTGGTGATGTTTTAAGTAATGTTTTAGAGAAAGCTGGTTTCAATGTAACCAGAGAATATTACATTAACGATCTCGGAAGACAGATAAAAAGGTTAGGTTACTCTGTGATTGGCACAGAGGAGCATTATAAAGGAGATTACATTAAAAAGTTAAGAGAGGAGATAAAACCAACAGAAAAAGAGGATCCGGACCAGATAGGCCAAAAAGCAGCTAAGATTATTTTAGAGAAGATGATTAAACCCACTGTTGAAAAAATGGGAATAGAGTTCGATAGATGGTTTTCAGAGAAAAGTTTACACCAGAAAGAGGAAGTAAAAAATGTTTTAAGTTATATTTTAAAGAGAAAGAATTTAGTTTATGAAAAAGATGGAGCTTTATGGTTTCATTCTACTAAATTTGGTGATGATAAAGATAGGGTAGTAGAAAGAAGTAATGAGGAACCCACTTACTTTCTTTCAGATATTGCCTATTTGAGGAATAAATTTGAAAGAGGTGCTAAAAAATTAATTCTTTTTCTGGGAGCAGATCATGCAGGTTATGTTAAAAGATTGAAGGCAGCCACAAAAGCTTTGGGTTATAAGAAAGAACAACTTAAAATTATAATCATGCAACTTGTTCATCTTTTTGAAGGAAAAAAGAAAATTAAAATGTCAAAAAGAGCAGGTACTTTTGTTACTTTAGATGAATTAATTGATGAAGTTGGAGTGGATGTGGCAAGATTTTTCTTCTTAAGCAGAAAACCTGGAAGCCACCTAAATTTTGATTTGGATTTAGCCAAAAAAGAATCAGAGGAAAATCCAGTCTATTATATTAAATATGCCCATGCTAGAATTTGTAGCATTTTAAGGAAGAATAAAGTTAAAATGAAAAAAGAAGATGCTGACTTCGGTGTTTTAGAAAAAGAGCCAGAATTTGACCTTATAAAACAATTATTGTTATTTCCAGAAATCATTGAAGATACAGCCCAGGATTATCAGGTTCAGAGAATTCCTCAATATAGTTTAGATTTAGCTACAATCTTTCATAAGTTTTATGAAAAATGCCAGGTTTTAACAGAAAACAAAAAATTAACTCAAGCCCGTTTATCTTTAGTTTTGGCATCTAAAATTATTTTGGCTGATAGTTTAAATTTAATGGGAATCTGCGCCCCAGAGAAAATGTAACCGATTATGAACAATACCTATTATATCCTCAGACACGGGGAAGCTCTATCCAATAGAGAAAAATTTATCTCCTGTTTTCCTGAGAAACGATACTCTCCTTTAACAGAGAAAGGTAAAAAAGGAATAAGAGCGAAAGTAAAAGAATTAAATCAAAAAAAGATTGACTTAATTTTTTCATCTGATTTAGAGAGATGCTCCCAGACCGCAAAGATTATAAAAGAAGCTTTGGGGGTGAAGATAAACTACGATAAGAGACTGAGAGAGTATAATGTAGGAATTTTAAACGGTAAATCCATAGAAGAACTTCATAGATTTTTTGAAACAGAAAAAGAGAGATTAGAGTTAAAACCACTAAAGGGTGAAACCTACCGTCAAATAGTAGAGAGAATGTATAATTTTTTAAAAGAAATAGATAAAAAATATTCCAATAAAAAGATTTTAATAATATCTCACCAAGCACCCCTTACCTTGCTTGAAGGTAAAGTTAGAGGTTTAACTGATGAGGAAATTTTAGAACAGTATCCTGAAACGAAGAGAATTAAAACAGGAGAAATTCGTAAGTTAGAAGGAGAGATCTAATTTAATTACTAAGATAAATTTAATTTTTAAATATGAAATTTAACTTACCAAAAATAGAAAAAAAGATATTAGATTTTTGGAAAAAGAAAAAGATATTCCAAAAGAGCTTAGAGAAAACAAAAAATAATACTCGTTTTGTTTTTTATGAAGGTCCCCCAACCGCTAATGGTAAACCTGGAATTCATCATCTTTTGGCTCGGGCTTTCAAAGATATAATTTGTCGTTACAAAACAATGAAGGGTTTTTATGTTGAAAGAAAAGCAGGCTGGGACACTCACGGCTTACCTGTTGAAATTGAAGTTGAAAAGAAAATAGATACCAAGTCCAAAAAAGATATTGAGAAATATGGTATTGATAAATTTAATAAAAAATGCGAGAAGTCAGTTTGGCTCTATAAAAAAGAATGGGAGGAATTTACAAGAAGAATTGGTTTTTGGCTTGATTTAAACAATCCTTATATCACCTATGAAGATAATTATATTGAGACCGTTTGGTGGGTGTTAAAACAAATTTGGGAAAGAGGACTTCTTTACAAAGATTACAAAGTTGTCCCTTATTGTCCCCGATGTGGAACATCCCTTTCTTCTCATGAAGTATCTCAGGGCTATGAGAAGATAAAAGAAAATTCTATTTATGTGAAATTTAAACTGAAAGATAAAGATAAAACTTTCTTTTTGGGATGGACAACTACTCCTTGGACTCTACCAGGAAATGTTGCTTTGAGTGTTAATCCCAAGTTCAATTATGTAAAAGTTAAAACAGGGGAGGAATATTTAATTCTAGCAGAGAAGAGATTGAAGATTTTGAAAGAAGAGGAATATAAGGTGATTGAGAAGTTTAAAGGGGATAAATTACAAGGAATAGAATATGAACCTCTTTTTCCTGAAGCAAATATTCAGAATTCTAAAAATATTTATAAAGTAATTACTGCTGATTTTGTTTCCTTAGAGGAAGGAACAGGAATAGTTCATACAGCCCCTGCTTTTGGGGAAGAGGATATGAGAGCTCAAAAAAGAAAAAATGAACAACTGAAGAAAAAAAATAAAGAAGAGTTTCCTGTTTTAATTCCTGTAGATGAGGAGGGAAAATTCAAAGAGCAAATTAAAGAATGGAAAGGAGAGTTTGTTAAAAAAGCTGATCCCAAGATCATAAAGTATTTAAAAAAGAAAAGTTTGATTTACAAAACCGAGATGATAGAACACGATTATCCTTTCTGTTGGCGTTGTAAAACTCCTTTGCTTTATTATGCCAGAGATACCTGGTTTATAAAAATGAGAGAAATTAAGAAAGAATTACTCAAAAATAATCAAAAAATAAATTGGGTTCCAGAACATATAAAAAAGGGAAGATTTGGGGAGTGGTTAAAAGAGATAAAAGATTGGAATTTGTCTCGGGAGAGGTATTGGGGAACTCCTTTACCTATTTGGGAGTGTGAAGAATGTGGTAAACAAGTTTGTATAGGGAGCAAAAAAGAATTAGCAGAAAAAGCAGAGAATATCTCCTCTATTTCTGAAATTGATGATTTACATATTCCCTTTATGGATAAAGTTAATTTAAAATGTGAGTGTGGTGGTAGAATGAAAAGAACTTCTGAAGTAATTGATTGTTGGTTTGATTCGGGAGCTATGCCTTTTGCCCAAAAACATTATCCTTTCGAAAATAAAGAAGAAATTAACAAGAATAAAGCTTTTCCTGCAGATTACATAACAGAGGCAATTGACCAGACCAGGGGATGGTTTTATACTCTTTTGGCCATATCTACTTTGTTGAAAAAAGGACACCCTTACAGGAATGTCATTTGTTTAGGGTTGGTCTTGGATAAAGAGGGTCAAAAAATGTCCAAATCAAGAGGAAACATAGTGAAACCAAAAGAGGTGATGGAAAAGTTTGGTGCTGATTGTGTCCGTCTTTATTTTTATACCATTAATCCTCCTGCAGAACCTAAAAGATTTGATTTTGACGATATCAGAGATCTTTACCGTAAGTTTTTTAATACTCTATGGCAGAGTTTTAATTTCTTTTCAATTTATACTAATCAAGGATTTAAACCAGAGAAAAAGATTAAGCCCAATAATATTTTAGATAAATGGATTTTATCTCGGATAGAGAGATTAAACCTGCAAATTGTAAATAATCTAGATGAATATGATGTTGTCAGGGCAGCAAGATTGATTCGAGATTTTGTTGATAATTTATCTAATTGGTATATCCGAGCTTCAAGAAAGAGGTTTCAGAAACCAGACAATCCAGAAATGAAAGATGAAGCTGTCCAAACCTTATACTACACCCTCAATAAATTTATTAAAATTTCAGCTCCTTTTATCCCCTTCTTCACAGAAGAACTTTACAAAAAAGTTAAAGGAGATAAAAGATCAATTCATCTTGAAGATTATCCAGAACCTAACCAAGAGCTAATTGACGATAAAATAGAAGGAGAAATGCAAAAAACAAGACAAATTGTAACAGAAGCTTTATCTCTTCGTGCCAAAAAAGGAATAAAAGTAAGACAACCTTTATCTCAATTGACAATTACAGAGAAAATACCAACAGAATTCTTAGAACTTATTCGCAATCAAGTTAATGTTAAAGAAATTAAGAGAGGAAAGAAAATAGAATTAGAGACAACCCTAACTGAAGAGTTGAGAACAGAAGGAATTATAAGAGAGATTATAAGGCATATTCAACAAATGAGAAAGAAGGCTGGTTTTGAGCCAGATGATGATATTTTGGTTAGATTTTCTGGAGAAGGATTTTTAAATAGAGTTTTAACTGAGAATAAAAAAGAAATTCTGGATGAAATTAGAGCAGAAGAGTTTCGAGAGGGAGATAAACCCAAAACAGTTTTTGACATTGAAAAAGAAATAAAGGTCGATAATAAAAAAATATGGCTAGCTATTAAAAAAATTTAATCATACTTTACTTATGGTACAATCCCCAAAAGAAAAGGAATCAAAAAGTTATTCTCGATCAGAATTGAGTGAAAAGTTAAGAAGAATGAGGACATGGAGGAACTTGGGTTCCAGAAAGAGACTTAAAATGGGAAAAGAAATTTTCGGATGGAAATATGGCTCTGAAATTTCCCAATCAGATATAAGAAAAGCAGAAAGCCAACTCAGGAGAGAAAAATATAAAACCAGAGATATTAAGAGGAAAAGAGAGGTTGAAGCAAAATTAGATGTTTTGGATAGATTAAAAAAAAGTTAAACTTACCCTATAAATTATGTTTACTCGTTATCGAGTTTTAGGATTTGTATTTGGAGAACAAGAAAAATTTGAAGCAGATAAGATTTTTACAATTTTTACTAAAGATTACGGAATGATTAAAGTTTTGGGTAGGGCTATAAGAAAGATTAAATCAAAACTGAGAGCAGGAATTGATTTTTTTTATCTATCAGAGATTGAGTTTATTCAAGGAAAGACATATAAAACTTTAACTGATGCTGAAGTTAGAGAAAAATTCACTAGAATAAGAAAAAATCTTAAAAAACTAAAAACTGCTTTTAAAATATCTCAAGTTTTGGAGGTTTTTTTAAAATTTGAAGAAGAGGACAAAAAAATTTGGAATTTAATCTTAGATAATTTTAAAAAGTTAAATAATTGCCCTTCCAATAAAAGTTGGGTTCTGTTCCACTATTTTTTGTGGAATTTTTTTTCTTATTTAGGGTATGAACCCGAACTCTATAATTGTATTTTGTGTCAGGAAAAACTTTCTCCTTTAAATCTTTATTTCTCTTCTCAAGAAGGAGGAATTGTTTGTAAGTCCTGTTTGAAAGACACAAAGAAACCAGCCAAAATTTCTCCAGAATTAGTTAAGGTCTTGAGGATAATTTTAAAAAAAGATTGGCAAACTTTGTCTAAATTAAAATTTAATTTAGAACTTAAAGAAGAATTAAAACACATTTCAAAAAAATATTATTTTTATCTTAAAGCAAAATAAGATACTAAGACAAAACAAGGAAGAAGAACTTAAAAAATAAAAAAAAGATTACAGATTACAATTGTAATAAGTTTTTTAATCTGGTAAAATATACCAAATAAATTAGTGTGCGAAACTCCAGTTTGTTTAATTATAAATTATTTTGGATAAGATTTGTTTAAAATCAGAATTACTGGAGTATTTTTGGGTTTTTATTAAAATTATTAGTTTAAAAATATGAAAAAAAGCATTATTATCTTCTTTGTACTTTTAGTTCTTGTTGGAGCTGCTCTGGGATATTGGTATTACAGAGAAAGAGTTTTTTCAAAAGAAGTTTTAAAATTAGAAATTTTAGGAAAAGAGAAAGTTAAGGTAGGGGAGGAGATTGAATATACTTTAAAGTATAAAAATAACGGAAATTTTACCCTTGAGGATATCACTCTTATTTTCGAGCTTCCTGAGAATTCATTAGTTGAAGATAATAGAATCAGAATTACTAAGAACTTAGAGGATATTTATCCTGGTCAAGAAAGAGTAATGCAATTTAAAGCAAGGATTTTTGGAAAAGAAAATGACTTAAAAGAAGCTCGAGCTTGGCTCTCTTACCGACCAAAGAATTTAAAAGCTAATTTTGAATCAGAAACAACTTTCACTACAGAAATTGAATTTGTTCCTTTAACTTTAGAATTTGATTTACCTTCAAGACTTGAAAAGGAAAAAGAAGTTCAATTTTCTCTTAATTATTTTTCTAATTTAGATTACACTCTTTCTAATTTAGGAATAAGAGTTGAATATCCTGAAAGTTTTCAATTTATCTCCGCGGAACCAGAACCCTTAGAAAAAACAGAATGGGAAATTCCTGTTTTAGAAAAAGCTGGAGGTGGAAGGATAAAAGTTAGAGGAGAAGTTAAGGGAGAACCAGGCCAGAAACAGAAATTTCAGGCTCAACTTGGTATCTGGCAAGATGGAGAATTTATAGTTCTTAGGGAAACAACAAAAGAAATTGAAATTATAGAGCCCCTCCTTTATATTTCCCAACAAATTAACGGAGTCAGCGATTATATTGCTTCTCCGGGAGAGGAACTCCATTATGAAATTTTCTTCAGGAATATAGGGCAGACTCCCTTTGAAAACCAGTTTTTAATAACAAGACTGAGTGGGGAAGCAATAGATCTTTCCAGTCTTAAGAGTGATTTAGGACAAGTTAATCCTAATGACAATTTGGTTGTTTGGGACTGGAAACAAGTTCCAGAATTACGCTTTTTGGATGTAAAAGAAGAAGGTAAGGTTGAATTTACATTAGAGCTTAAGGAAAACTGGCAGGTTTTAGAGGATAATAAGGGGGAGACCACAATTAAAAACGAAGTCAACCTCTCTCAAATGACTCAAGAATTCGAAACTAAAGTTAATTCTAAACTGGAAGTGGTGCAGAAAGGATATTTTGAAAGTGAAATATTTGAAAATTCAGGCCCTATTCCTCCCAAAGCAGAGGAAGAAACAACTTATACTATTGTCTGGGAGGCAAAGAATTATTACAACAAGACAGAGAATGTTAAAATTCGAGCCACCCTTCCAGAGAATGTAGAATTAACCGGTAAAATCTTACCAGAGGAAGAAGTTGATAAATTTTCTTTTGATCCAGAATCAAGAGAGGTTGTTTGGGTGGTAACAGAAAACACAATGAGAGCAGGAGAAGGAGTGTTGAATGATCCCCCGAGAGTTACTTTTCAGGTTAAATTGACTCCGACTGAAACCCAGAGAGGTTTTTCAGCAACTGTTATTGGGAAAGTTCAAATTAAAGGGGAGGACAAGTGGACAGAGATGAGAATTGAAGCAATTGATGAACCAATTGATACTACACTTCCCGATGATTCTTCAATTAGCGTAAGTGAGGGTAGAGTAAGGTAAAATATTTTAGAAGTTTTACTCTATTTTATGGAAGAGAAAAAGAGAATAAAATTTAATGATATTTCAAAACCCTTTTCTGAAAAGGTCTCTGCTGACTTTCTATTTCTAAAAAGAGGTCTTTTTTATATCTTAAGATTTTTAAAACAGAAGAGAAAAAGAAATTTGAATGTTTTAAGATTCAGACTAATTTTAATTAGGGATTCAATCATATTTTTTATTAAAGATTTTTTAAGAAAACTATTAGAGAAGTTTCTAGATTATAAAAGGGAATTGGATAGATTACTTGTTTTAAAATATGAACATTTTTTAAAAAGTGTTTTGGATTCAATATCCTGGCAGAACTTTGATGAAATTAAGTTGGTTACCAGAAAGATAAAAGAGATTGTTGATAGGATTGATGAGGGGTTTGGAATAATTAAAATTGTAAAATCCTGGTTTAATTTTAAAAAGAGTAAAGAATTATTTGCAACTTTAAAATTAGAATGGAAAAAGATAGAAAGAATTGAATTCCCTGTATTTTTCTCTTTATTTGGTTGGCAACCCAAAATTGCCTTAGTTAAAGTAAGAAAGAAAGTTCTTTGGCCATTTAAGAGACATTGGCAGGAGACTTTAGTTTTAATTCTGATTTTGATTGTTGGACTGGTGGGTTCTTTATATCTTTCTCAAGAAAAAACAATGGGGGCAGATACAGGCTGGAATTCTCCATCTTCAACAGTAGAAGACCAGACAGTCGGAGGGACTTCTTGGTCAGATTACAATAATGCTCAGGCAAGTGATGATACATATGCCTCAGTTGATTTAGGGGGAGCTGATGGAAGTGGAGAAGATTATTCTGTAAGATTAGTTAAAGGAGGCTCAATAGGAGGAGATGATAACGCAGGATTGGGATTTTCAGGAGATGACTCATATACAGTTTATGGAGGTCCATCAGATTTATGGGGTTTATCTTTAAGTGAATCAGATGTTGAGGCTTCCGATTTTGGAGTTGTATTTTCTGCATACTCATCTGGATATGGAATTTCATATTATATCAAAGCTACTGACTTTGGATTTTCAATACCTTCTGGAGCAACAATTGATGGAGTTGAAGTTGGAGTTGAAGCATTTGACCCGTCAGGAGATTCCCTTGGGGGTGCAAACGTTGACCATATTAGAATGAAAGTTTATTATGCTGAGCCAATTTTTGATCAAAAGCACTTTCAATTTTTAGATGATGATGCTGGTTTGAACTCAGCCAGTAGTTTGGCTGCAGAAGATACGAACACAAACATTGAGGTTGATAGTAACTTCAGAGTTAGATTTCAGGTAGCTAATACTGCCGGGACAGCAGGTGACATTACCAGGAGTTTAGAATTTAAAGAAGATACAGGGTCTTGGACCCAGATTACCACAAGCGGAAACAACGTTAATCTTTCAGCCTCTTCTCATTTCTCAGATGGTGAAGCTATAACTTCTAACATTTTAACACAACCCGATAGTTATTCTTGGCAGGATGGAGAAGGTAAAGAATCAGATGCTACCACTACTCAAATTTCTTTAGGAGCGAGTTCTTATACAGAAGATGAATATTCTTTAAAGTTTGAATCGGGAGCAGCAAGTCATAGCTATCAATTTAGAATAACCAATGACGGGGTTGCTTTGGATACTTATACTCAAACCCCAAGTATTACCGCCGCTCCCGTCGCCCCCAGTTCTCTTACTGATACAGGAAGAACTTCAACCACAATAGATTTGGATTGGAGCAAGGGAACAGGTGCTACCAACACAATGATAAGATACAAAACTACTGGATATCCCGCTTCTACCTCTGATGGAACTCAGGGTTATTCTGGCAGTGCTACCTCAACTACAATTACCAGCCTAAGTGAAGGACAGCAGTATTACTTTAGTGCTTGGTCAGAAACTTCAGGAACCTATAGTCTCGATTATGCCACAAGCACTACTTATACTAATCCTGGTGATCCAACCGGTTTTACTATTTCTGACCCTTCTGCTTCTTCCTTAGAATTGGCTTGGAGTAAGGGAACAGGGTCTGATAAAACAGAAATAAGAAGAGATACTTCAAGTTATCCTACTTCTGAGACTGGGGGAAGTTCTGCTTATAATTTAGGAACTGGTACTTCTCATACAGATACTAGCTTGGCTCCTTCCACTAAATATTATTATTCTACTTTTGCCTACGATACAGAAAGCGGTTATTATTCTGATGGTTATGCTACTTCTACTAAAACAACCAAAGTTTTTGTTTCCACGAGTTCCGCTACTTCTCTGGCGGGAACAGATGCTGCTTTGAATGCGAGTATAGATGTTGGAAGCGTAAACAGTACAGAAAGAGGATTTGAGTGGGATACTAGTTCGGGACCTCCCTATAGCAATGAATGGACAGAATCAGGTAGTTTTTCAGATGGTTCATATAGTACCACAACTACCGGATTGAGTGAGGGTACTACTTACTATTTTGTAGCTAAAGCTAAAAATTCTTCTGGTTGGACTTATGGTGGAGAATATAGTTTTACGGCTGGAGGAACGCCAGCTCCTACAATCTCTAATGTTTCTGCTGATGTTCAAAGTGACGATGAAGTTATGATTGTATGGGAAACAGACGAGTCGGCTGACTCCCAGATAGCCTACGATACAAGTTCTCAAGCCAGCTGGGGTGACTATAGTAATACTACTACTTTGGATACTACAGATACAATTCAGCATTCGGTAAAAATTGATGGTTTGAGTTCTGAAACTACCTATTATTACAGAGTAAGATCAAAAGACGCTCAAGATAATCAATCTACATCTTCAGAGTATACTTTCACTACCGAGAAAGCACATGAAACCGTAACAGAAACCGTAACAGAAACCGTAACAGAAACAGTTGTCAGAAGAGAGGCAGATACCACTCCCCCTTCTATTTCGATGGTAAATGTTTCTGGGAGAAGACAAAATTCAGTTAAAATTTCTTGGAGAAGCAGTGAATCAGGGAACTCAATAGTATCTTACGGAATTACTTCAGACCATGGAACAATGAAGGGGGATCTTAGGGCCAATCTAACAGCACATGAAGTGGAACTAACCGGACTGAGTGCTGGAACAACTTATCACTATCAAGTTTCAACTTATGATGCTAGTGGAAATAAGGGTTCTTCGGGAGATAGGACGTTTACTACTCTCCGAGAAGGTGAGGTTCCTGTTGAAATTCTTCCCGAAGACATAACCACTCAAGCAGAATGTGAAGAGCAAGGTTTTTATTGGTATGATGATACTTGTCATGAAGGACCAGAAGAGGAGATACCCCCCGAAGAGGAAAACGTATTAGATAAAATAAAAAATGCCCCAAAGGATTTCTTCACTAGGATATTAGGTGTTTTACCAGACAATCCGTTTCTTTCTGAAATTCCAGCGGAAACATTTATTGGTTCTGTTTCTGAGATGGCTCAGAGAGTAGTTCCTTCTCCTGTTATTACACCAGGTTATCCTTTAGTTGCTCCTGAGTCCGAGGAAGCAACGATTCGTTGGGTTACCGACAGAGAATCAAATAGCATTGTTACTTTAGCCTCAGATGAAGACTATATTCCCGGAGCAGAGGAACCCTACACAATTATTATTGGTAATCCTGATGAGCAAGTTTTAACCCATGAAGTTGAAGTTCGGGGTTTGGAACCTGAACTTTTATATCACTATCAGGTAAGATCTCAGGCAAAGTTCGGTGAATGGGCAAAATCCGATGATAGAACTTTCAGAACCCTAGCTGTTACCAACGAGGTATCTGACGTTAGCTTTGTTTCTATTGAAGAGAAAGAAATTACTTTAAGTTGGGAGACAATTTTACCTACCAGAAGCACCATAGAGATAACTAATCTGACTACAGGTGAATTAACTACTTATGATTTTGAAAGCTATCTTAAAGAGCACGAAGTTACTATTGAAGATTTGTACCCTCAAACTGATTACAGTTTACAGATATTTGCAGAAGATGAAACTGGAGCTACTGTTTCTTCATCTGTCTTACCTTTCTCAACTGTAATTTCTGGGGAACCACCAGAAATATCCAAATTAAGAATCTCGACTTCAATTGTTCCAGGTAGAGTTGAAAAGGTGCAAACTATTATTTCTTGGAAAACTGATAAACCCGCAACCTCAAGAATCTATTATGAGGAAGGTATCTCCAACCAGGAAGAATTACCTTATTTTACTCCTCTTGAAAAAGAATTAGTCATAGATCATATTGTTATTACAACTGCTTTCAAACCCGGTAAAGTTTACAGGTTCCGGGCAGAATCAATGGATGCGGGGGGAAATAAATCTTTTTCTGATGATTATACAATTCTTACCCCACGACCAAAAGAGAGTATTATTGATTTAATGATTAAAAACTTTGAGGAGATATTCGGATTCTTAAAAAAAGTAAAATTCTAATCTATATTTAACTGTGAAAGAGTTAATTAAATCAGAAGATTTATCTGTAGCCTACAACTTAGGAAAGACCTCAGAGGTTTGGGCCTTGAGAGATATTTCCCTTAAGGTTTACCCTCAAGAGTATGTTGTTTTTTTTGGACCATCGGGCTGTGGAAAATCAACTTTACTTTATACTGTTGCTGGATTGGAGTTTCCTACCTCGGGTAAAATGATTGTTGAGGGAAGGAATTTGAAAAAATTACAAGAAGAAAAATTGATAGAATTTCACAAATCAACTATTGGTATAATTTTTCAGGCTTTTTATTTAATTCCTAATCTAAATGTCCGGGATAATATTATTTTACCTCAGGTTTTTTCTGAAGTACCTTTTAAAAAAAGATCAAAGAGAGCAGAAAAACTAATGAAACGATTTGGGATTTATAACCTTAGAGGAAGAAAGGCCTCTTTGCTTTCTGGGGGTCAACGCCAGAGAGTAGCTACTGCCAGAGCCTTGATTAATGACCCTGACATTATATTGGCTGATGAGCCCGTGGGAAATCTTGATTCAGAAAATGCTGAAGTTGTGTTAGATTTACTTTCTGAACTTAATAAGAAAGATAAAAAAACCATAATTCAAGTAACTCATGATCCAAGACAACTTCATGTAGCAAATAGAGTTTTTTACATGAAAGATGGGAAGGTTACCAGGACAGTAAGAAATCCAGAGAAGAAATATCTAACTCCTTGGGGAAAGAAAGAAAAGATTACAGAATATGAGAGAATAGCCCAAGCTTATCCTTATCTTTCTGAATCAAAGATTAAGGCAAAAATGATTTTGAATCACATTTTATACCCTTATGATATTGAAACCCAACAGAAAGTTGAAGGAATAATTGATAATTATCTCAGAGAAGAAATTAATAAACCGGAGATGAAAGATAAATTTGATTTACCCCCTGGCAAAGGAGGGGCAGGAATCTATACTCAGACCGCAGAAAAAATGGCAAATAAAATATCATCTTTAGCAAAAGAAATTGAATTGATAGAGGAGGTTAAGGCTCATCCTTCATTAAGTCCGATTGAGGAGAGAGCAATGACTATTAGGGGGTTTTTGTTGGATGAATATTCTGGCCAACTCTCATACGAACAAATTAAAAGATTAGAAGATGCAATTGCCAAAAGAATAACAGGAAAAATTCGCAAGAAGAAATTCAGAAAATTGTTAGATAAACCTTTCAGTAAGGGTGGGGTGGGACTTAATCGTAGAACAGCCAGGAAATTTTCAAGAAAAGTAGAATTAATTATAATGAAGAGAAAATAAAATGAAATTATTAGACCTTATTTCCTTTGTTTTAAAAAGTATAAAGAGTAGATTAAGTAGAACTATTTATACTACTTTGGGTGTGGCTATTGGAATTGCAGCAATTCTTTTTCTGGTATCTTTGGGCTATGGACTTCAGAATGTATTATTGGAGAGGATAACCACAGCAGAGTCTCTTTTGACTTTAGATATTTCTTCCCCCGAAACTGAAGTAATTGTTCTTAACCGTTCCACTATAAATAAAATATCTGAGATGCCCGAAGTTGAAAAGGTAAGCCCCCAGGCAGTTTACCCGGGTAGAGTTTCAATTAAAGGACTCACTTCAGTTGCTGTAATAAATCTAGTTGACTCTGACTTTTTCAGTTTAAGTGGTATAAAAACTCAAGCAGGCAGAATATTTAACAAGGATGATGAGAATAAAATAGTAGTTAATTCTTTAACAGGAGAACTTTTTGATTTAGAAAAAGAGGAAATGTTAGATAAAAATATTAAAATTAAGATCTCTGTTTCAAAAAAAGAAGAGAAAGAAGAGAAAGAAGAGAAAGAAGAGAAAACTGCAACAGAAATCTTTGAACCAAAACAGGAATTTACAATTGTTGGAGTTATTGGAGATGGAGAATCAAGTGCTGCTAATATTTATTTAAAAAGAGAAGATTTAAAAAGTTTTTTGGTTGATAAATATCAGTTTGGCAAAGTAAAAGTTAAGCAAGATGAAGACCTGGAAAAAATTAGAGATAGATTAATTGGAATGGGTTTTATGGTTTCTGCTCTTTCTGATACAATTGCTCAAGCCAATAGAATCTTTTTGGCTATTCAAATAATTCTTGGAATCTTTGGAATAGCAGGTTTAATAGTTGCAGCTGTTGGTTTGATTAATACTATGAGCATTACTTTACTTGAAAGAACATCAGAGATTGGAATAATGAGAGCGATCGGTGCTTCTTCAAGAGATATTAGGAGGTTGTTTCTGATGGAATCTACAATTTCTGGCCTTCTTGGAGGAGTGGTTGGGGTAATGGTTGGAATTGGGGCTGGTGAGCTTTTTAACTTTATTTTAAATTTATTGGCTAAAAGTTTGGGCGGGGAGGCAATAGGTCTTTTCTATTATCCTATTTGGTTTATCTTATTTATAGTTTTACTTTCTACTTTTGTTGGATTCGTGGCTGGTTTTTTCCCAGCTAAAAGAGCAGCCTCATTGAATCCTTTGGAAGCTTTAAGATACAAGTAAAGAAGAATAAATTGTATTTTTTTAGTACTAATATTTATTTTTTATATAAGAGTTCCTAGCAGGAGTCTCTTTTTTATTTGAATTAGTAATCCTGATAGGATAGAATAGAAGAAAAATGAAAGATAAAATTAAAAAAATTATATCTTTATCTAAAAGAAGAGGTTTTATTTTCCCTTCTTCTGAGATTTATGGTGGTTTTCAGGGATTTTATGATTTCGGTCCTTTGGGTGTTCAATTGAAGAATAACATTAAAAAGGCCTGGTGGTTGGAGATGACAAAAAGACAAGATGATATAGTGGGACTGGACTCAGCTGTTATAATAAACCCTAAAGTTTGGCAGGCC
The DNA here is from genome assembly GCA_964507665.1 of uncultured Candidatus Saccharibacteria bacterium. Lineage (GTDB taxonomy): Bacteria > Patescibacteriota > Minisyncoccia > Minisyncoccales > CAYZYK01 > CAYZYK01. The sequence continues at coordinate 18,674 of CAZDPT010000006.1, forward strand.
TCAGGACACTTGACAGCAGGATTTGCTGATAAATTGGTTGAGTGTAAGAAGTGCCACCATCGTTTCAGAAAAGATTTTCTTGAAGAAGATAAATGTTCAGATTGTGGTGGGGAATTAATGAAGGAGAGAAAATTTAATTTAATGATGAAAACTTTTGTGGGCCCCCTGGAAGATAAGGCTTCAGAAGCCTATTTGAGAGCAGAAACGGCTCAAGGAATTTATATCAATTTTAAAAACGTTATAAACTCAACCAGAAAGAAAATTCCTTTTGGGATTTGTCAGATTGGCAAAGCATTTCGAAACGAAATTACTCCCAGAAACTTTATTTTCAGAACCCGGGAATTTGAACAGATGGAAATGCAATGGTTCTGTTCTCCTAAAAAGACAAGAAAACATTTTGAATATTGGAAAAAAGAAAGACTCAAATGGTATCAAAAGTTGGGGATTAAAAAAGATAATATAAGGATAAAAGAGATTTCAAAAGAAGATCGTCCTCATTATGCAAAACAAGCTTTAGATGTTGAATATCATTTTCCTTTTGGCTGGGAAGAGATTGAAGGAATTCATAATAGAGGTGATTTTGATTTATCGAATCACACAGAGCACTCCGGGCAGGATTTAAGGTATAGGGATAAAAAAACAGGAAAAAAATATTTCCCCCATATTATTGAAACTTCTATTGGAGTTGAACGTTCCCTTTTTGCTTTTCTTTGTGAGGCCTTCAAGGAAATAGAAGGGGGAAGGACTAAAACTACCGAATCCACCAAGAAAAAAGAAATAGTGTTGAGGTTCAACAAAAAACTAGCTCCCATTAAAGTCGCAGTTTTACCTTTGGTAAGAAACAAAGAGAAGTTGGTGCTGGAGGCAAAACAGATTTATCAAAGAATTAAAACTCATTTTGTCAGCAGGTATGATGAAACAGGCTCAATTGGCAGAAGATATCGTCGCCAAGATGAAATAGGTACAGTTTTTGGGGTTACAGTTGACTTTGATACTCTCAAAGATAAAGCAGTTACGATTAGAGACAGAGACACCATGGAACAGGAAAGAGTTAAGATAAAAGATTTGATCAAAACTTTGAGAGAGAAACTAAATGGTTGATATTAGAGTTACAGCAATTGTCCCAGCTTACAATGAAGAAGAGACTGTGGCTGAAGCATTAAAGCCTCTTTTTTTGTGTGAGCAGATTGACGAAGTAATTGTGATTGATGATGGTTCTGAAGATAAAACAGCTCAAATTAGCAAAAGAATAGGAGCTAAGGTAGTGGAATTGAAGGAAAACAAAGGTAAAGGGGAGGCTATGAAAGAGGGTCTTCGGGAAACAGATGCTGAGATAATATTATTTTCGGATGCGGATCTGCGAGGTTTGACCTCAGAATATTTTTCAGCCTTAATTGATCCTATCTTAAAAAAGAGAGCAGTGATGTCTACGGGAGTAAGAGAAAGATTTTGGAATTTACCTCTCTTTTTTATAAAAATTGATCCTTTATTAGCTATTGGAGGGGTTAGGGCTTTGAGAAGGTTTGTTTTTGGGAGAGTTCCTCTAAAATTTATTGAAGGTTTTGGAGTTGAGACCGCTTTAAATTATTACTGTAAAATAAAAAAATTACCAGTTTGTTATATCCCCTTAAAAGGTATAAAACAAGTGATAAAAGAGAAAAAACGGAAATGGTTTTATGGATTTTGGGCTCGGATAAAGATGATTGGTCAAATTTTAAAAACCAGAGTCCAGTTAATGATCCATAAAGAAGAATTTAAAAATTTATAAATTATGAATTGTTACCAGAAGAATACTTTTAAAAATGGTCTAAGAGTTATAACTGTTCCTATGAAAAATACCAGGGCAGTTACAGTTTTAGTTTTAGTTGGAACGGGGAGTAAATATGAAACAGAAAAAACAAACGGAATTTCTCACTTTCTGGAGCATATGTTTTTTAAAGGAACAAAGAAACGTCCCTCTACATTAAAAATTGCAGAATCGCTTGATAAAATAGGAGGAACCTACAATGCTTTTACAGGAAAGGAGCTAACTGGTTTTTGGGCTAAGACCCAATCTAAGCATTTAGACTTAACTTTAGACTGGATTTCTGATATTTTTTTAAATTCTAAGTTTGAACAAGAAAAGATAGAAAGAGAAAAAGGAGTGATAGCAGAAGAGATTAATATGTATCAGGATACTCCCATTCAATATGCCCCAAGATTATGGGAGAAATTACTTTATGGGGACCAGCCAGCAGGCTGGCTTACAATTGGGAAGAAAGAGAATATTAGGAATTTTAGCAGGCAGAAAATTTTAAAATATTTAAAAAATAATTATTCTTCCAAAAATACAGTAGTTTGTGTAGCAGGAGATATAGATTCAAAAGAAGTGGAGAAAAAGATAAAAAAATATTTTAAAGATATAAACAAAGTTCCATCTCCGACCAAAAATAAAGTGGAAGAGGAACAAACCAACCCTAAAATTCTTTCCCACTCTAAAAAAACAGACCAAACCCATTTGTGTTTAGGAGTTAGGGGTTACAATAAGTTTCACCCATTAAAATATGCTCAGGGTTTGTTGAGTGTAATTTTAGGTGGAAATATGAGTTCACGAATTTTTATCTCTCTCCGAGTCAAAAAAGGTTTTGCTTACTATGTTAAAACTTCTTCTGAATCAAACCCAGATACTGGCTATTTAGTAACTCAGGCAGGAATTCGCCATCAGAAGTTAGAGGAAGCTGTCAAGTTAATTTTAAAAGAATATAAGTCTTTAAAACAAAAAGGAGTAAAAAAAGCAGAATTAAAAAAAGCTAAGGATTATTTAAAAGGAGGTTTATCTTTATCTCTGGAATCCTCTGACACTCAAGCTTCTTTTTATGCGGGCCAAGAATTATTAGATGAAAAGATTCTTACACCAGAACAAAAATTTACTAAGATTGACGAAGTCAGTTTAAATGATATAAAAGAAGTAGCAAGGAATATTTTTCAACCCCAGAATCTTAACTTGGCCTTGATAGGTGCTCTGGAAAATAAAAAAAGATTAAAAAAAATATTAGAGGTATAAAATATGACTAACAGAAGACAACTATTGGATGTTTCTTGGGAGACAATTTTAAAGATTTTTTTGGCTGGTTTGTTTTTCTACCTTCTTTATTTAGCTCGAGATATTGTAATTTGGGCTGTTTTTGGATTAGTAATTTCACTTTTGCTTAATCCAGCTATTAATCTTTTAAAAAAACTTCGAATTCCCCGAATACTGGCTGCTATTCTTGTTTACTTATCAATCTTTGGAGTCTTAGGAGTTATTGTTTATTTAACCGCTCCCATATTTGCTTTTGAAATTAAACAATTTTCTCAATCTCTTCCTCAATATTTTGAAGAACTCAATCCTTATTTAGAAAGCCTGGGGATTGAAGTTCAGAAACAACTTCAAAATCTAACTTTAAATCTAACAGACCGATTAAAAGAAATTTCAGCTGGGGTTTTCAGCGCTCTCTCTGTTATTTTTGGAGGAATTCTCTCGACCTTTTTTATATTATTTACTGCCTTTTTCATTTCTTTGGAAGAGGGGGGGGTGGAACGGCTTTTAAAATTATTTTTCCCTAAAAAATATGAAGATTATGCTTTGGAAGTTTTTCGTAGATGCCAGATAAAAGTAAGTGGCTGGTTTGGAGCAAGAATTTTATCTTGTACATTTGTAGGAGTAGCTACTTTTCTTGTTTTATTATTATTTGAGATTAAATACGCTTTTATTTTAGCTTTATTTGTGGGTATTTTAAGTTTTATTCCTTACTTAGGTGCTTTGGTGGCGGCTGTTTTGCTATTCTTGTCTGTGCTTGTTACTAGTTCTTGGTGGAAAGCTGTATTTGGTTTGATTGGCTTTGGTATTATTCAGCAAATTGAGAATTATATTATAACTCCTATCTTAACTAAAAAATTTATCGGTTTACCTCCAGTTATAGTTTTAATTGCCCTTGCTGTAGGAGGGAAGATTTTTGGAGTTCTGGGAGCTATTTTTGCTATTCCTATAGCTGGAATCTTATATGAATTCTTAAAAGATTTTTTGAAAAAGAAAAAAGAAAAAGACCAAATGGATACCGCAGAAGTGTTATAAATATGTCCACTCTTTATATCGTAGCTACTCCAATTGGAAACTTAGATGATATTAGTCTCCGAGCCTTAAAGGTTTTAAAGGAGGTTAGTTTAATTTTATGTGAGGATACAAGAAGAACAAAGAAATTGTTAAATCATTTTGGGATCAGTAAAGCTACTTTAAGTTATCATCAGCATTCTCGTCTGAAAAAAATTAAAAAAATTATAAATCTTTTGAAAGACGGAAAAGATCTGGCTTTAGTTTCAGATTCGGGTACTCCAGGAATTTCTGATCCTGGTAATAAATTAATTGAAAAGATAGTAGAATCTCAAAAAAAGATTACTGATCCTCAAAAAGAAGCAATAGAAATTGTTCCTATTCCGGGCCCTTCAGCCCTTATAACAGCAGCAAGTGTTTCTGGTTTTCCGATGGATAAATTTTTATTTCTTGGTTTTCCACCAAATAAAAGAAAAAGAAATAAATTTTTCTCCAGGATAGCAGAATCAGATTACCCCGTGATATTATATGAATCTCCTCATAGAATTTTTAAAACTTTAAATCAAATAGAAGAAACAATTGAAGGTTGTGAAATTGTGGTAGCGAGAGAGTTGACTAAAAAATTTGAGACAATTTATAGAGGCAAAATAAAAGAGGTTATCAAAGAAATTAAGGAAGATAAGAAAAAAGGAGAGTTTACTGTTATTATTAAGAGAAGAAAATAAACTTTTTCGGTCCTGGAATTTATGATAAAATAAAGGAGTTTAAACCTCCTTTTTAAGATTAAGGTTATATTATCAATTTATGAAACGGATTGAAATTCCCAAAAAAGAATTGAAGAATTTATATAAAAAAAAGAAGCTAACTACTTATAAGATAGCTGATATTTATGGTTGCTGCCAAGCGACAATATGGAAAAGGTTGCATAAGTTTAATATTAAAACTAGAACACCGTGGAAATCCGTGAATTTATCTAAAAAGAAATTATATGATTTATACGTGAAAGAGAAATTATCAACCTGGAAGATAGAAGAACAATATGGGTATCCGAGAAGCACTGTGTATCGGAAGCTTTGTGAGTATGGAATAAAAAGAAGAAGTAGAGCTAAATCTCATATAATTTATCCTCGAAAAGATTTCGATGGAAGTTTATCAGATAAATCCCATCTTATTGGATTTGCAATGGGGGATTTGCGGGTAAGGAAGAAATATCCAAATAGTGAAACCATTAATGTTGATTGCGGCTCAAATAAAATAGAACAAATAAATCTTATTTCAAAATTATTTAAATCCTACGGAAGAATTTGGATTAAAAAACAACCGAAACGAAAGAGATATTTTCAAATTGAATGCTTGGTAAATCTTTCATTTAAATTTTTATTAAAGAAAAGAATTTTAGTTGATAGATGGATTTTAGAGAGTAAAAAATACTTCGTGCCTTTCCTAGCTGGTTTCACTGATGCTGACGGAAGTATTTTTATTTCAAACAAACAACAAGCCACTTATGCTCTCAGTAATTATAATCATGAACTATTAGCCCAAATACGAAAACGCTTGATAGAACTAAAAATTAATTGTGGTAGTCTTATAGAGGATAACAGAAAAGGACAAAAGATTAAAGGAACAAAAACTTATACTTATAATCAGAATTATTGGCATTTTTCTATTAGCAAGAAAGTTGCTTTATTAAAACTTTTCAAATTAATGGGCAGTTACTTAAAACACACCAAAAGAATTAAAGATATGAAAAGAGCGAAGAGAAATATAAAAAGTCGAAATAGAAAATACGGTTATATAAATATGCCCTCAAGAATAATATGAGCAAACAATCTTTTTATCTTTCTACATCGATTCCATATGTGAATTCCAACCCACATATAGGATTCGCCCTGGAGATAATTCAGGCTGATGTCATTGCCCGATATCACCGAGTTTTTGGCGAGGAAGTTTTCTTTTTAACTGGTACGGATGAGAATTCTCTTAAAAATGTTCGAGCAGCTGAAAAAGAAGGTATTTCAGTAAAAAAGTTAGTTGATAAAAATGCCAAGAAATTTTATAACCTTAAAGAAATTTTAAATTTATCTTTTGACAATTTTATTCGAACTACCGAGAAACGTCATATCAAAGGGTCTCAAAAATTATGGAGAGCTTGCCAAAAAGATATTTATAAAAAAAGATATAGAGGGCTTTATTGTGTAGGATGCGAGGAATTTTATAAAGAAAGAGATTTAGTAAATGGTCTTTGCCCAGAACACAAGACAAAATTAGAATTAATAGAAGAAGAAGATTATTTTTTTAAACTCTCAAAGTATCAAAATCAATTAAAAAAGATTATTAAACAAGATGAGATTAAAATAATTCCCCGAAGCCGAAAAAATGAAGTTTTAAGCTTTATTACTCGGGGATTAGAAGATATCTGTGTTTCTCGTTCAGCAGAGAGAGCTTCTGGTTGGGGGATTGATGTTCCAAATGATTCCACTCAAAAAATTTGGGTTTGGTTTGACGCGCTCAGTAACTATATCAATGCTTTGGGGTATGCTAAAGATAGTAAAAAATTTCAAAAATGGTGGCAGGAGAATGAAAACAAATTACACATTATTGGAAAAGGAGTTCTTAGATTCCACGCTATTTACTGGCCCGCAATTTTATTATCAGCCGGATTTTCTTTGCCAAGTAAAATATTTGTTCATGGCTATATAACTTCAGAAGGTCAAAAAATGTCAAAATCATTGGGTAATGTTATAAATCCTTTTGAGTTAGTCAAAAAATATGATACCGATGCTCTAAGGTACTATCTTTTAAGAGAAATCCCTCCGACTAAAGATGGTGATTTTAGCTACCAGAAATTTAAGAGAAGATACAACGATGATTTAGCAAAAGGTGTGGGGAACTTGGTTTCAAGAACTATAACTTTGGCTCAGAAAACAAACTCTTCTCCTGTTGGGAATTTACCTCAAAGATTAAAGAATAAAACAGAAGAAAAGAAAAAAGATTACAAAGAAGCTCTAGATCAGTTTAAATTTAATAAAGCTCTGGTTGCTGTTTGGGATTTGATTAGTTTTTATGATCGTTATATTGAAGAAAAAAAACCCTGGCAAGAATCAGAAAATCAAGAGCAACTGATAGAACATTTACTTCTCGGACTCCAAGATATAGCTGGGTTGTTAGAACCTATTTTACCTCAAACTTCGAAGGACATTTTGAATCAAATAAAAAGTAAGAGGGCTGAATCTTTATTCCCCCGAGTTTAATGAATCTTAATTCTTTATGCTAATTGATACTCACGCTCATTTGAATTTTAAACAATTCAGAAAAGATAGAGATAAAGTAATAAAAAGAGCTCTCGGAGCTGGAGTAAAAAAAATTATAAATGTGGGGACCAATCTTAAGACCTCAAGGAAATCTGTTGAGATTGCAGAAAAATATGATAATGTTTTTGCCAGTGTTAGTTTGCATCCGATAGATGTTGAAAAGGAAGAATTTAATGAAAAGATTTGGTTGAAATTAGCCCAGCACCAAAAAGTTGTGGCTATAGGGGAGACTGGATTTGATTTTTATCATCAGTCTGATAGAAAAAAACAAAAAGAAATTTTTGAAAAATTAATTGGAATTGCCCGAAAGACAAGAAAACCTTTAATTATACACAGCAGAGAAGCAGACAATCAAGCATTAAAGGTACTTGAAAAGAATAAACTTCCTTTCAAGGTGGGAGTAATACATTGCTTTGGTAGGGGTTTTGATGTAGCCCAAAGATTTTTAAAGTTAGGATTTTTAATTTCTTATACCGGAAACATCACTTACAATAAAAAGAGAGCAGCTTCTATTAAAAAAGTTCCCTTAGATAAAATAATGGTTGAAACAGATTGTCCTTTTATGACTCCAGAACCCTTTCGGGATAAAAGAAACGAACCCTTGTATCTAAAATATATTGCCCAAAAGATCGCAGAAACAAAAGAGATAAGTTTTGATGAGGTAGCAGAAGTTACAACAAAAAATGCAGAAGATTTATTTAAATTATGAAATATAATCCACAAAAAATTGAAAAAAAATGGCAGGAGAAATGGAGAGAAGAAAAAATTTATTCTCCTAATTTAAAGAAAGCGAAAAATCCCTTTTACAACCTTATGATGTTCCCTTATCCTTCAGGGGAAGGTTTGCATGTTGGACATGTTTATGCTTTTTCGGGAGCTGATACCTTTGGAAGATTCAAAAGACAACAAGGAAAAGATGTTTTTGAACCTATGGGTTTTGATGCTTTTGGGATTCACTCCGAAAACTATGCTTTAAAAGTTGACAAACATCCCAAAGAATTAATTAAAGAAACAACTGCACATTACAAGGAACAATTGAAAAAAGCAGGGCTAGGACTTGATTGGTCCCATGAAGTAAAAACTACCGATCCCTCTTATTACAAATGGACCCAATGGTTATTTTTACAACTTTACAAAAATGGATTAGCTGAAAGAAAGGAAGCTGCTGTTAATTGGTGTCCTTCTTGTAAAACCGTACTGGCCGATGAACAGGTAATAAAAGGGAAATGTGAGAGGTGCGATACAGAAGTTATCCAGAAGAAATTAAAACAATGGTTTTTAAAAATTACCGACTACGCTGATAGGCTTGATTGGAATTTAGATAAAATTGACTGGCCAGAAAAAATAAAAAAACTTCAAAAGAATTGGATTGGCAAATCTGAGGGGGCTAGAATAAAATTCAAGGTAAATGAAATTAATGAAACAATTGAAGTTTTCACTACTCGACCCGATACCTTATTTGGAGCCACTTTTATGGTAATCTCACCTGAGCATTTTTTAGCTTCAGATCATTTATCTGAAATGCCTAACAAAAACAAGGTTGAGGGATATATAAAAGAATCTCAAAAAAGAACAAGACAAGAAAGAGCAGAAAAGGAAAAAAAGGGAGTGGATACTGGTTTGAAAGGGATGAATCCTGCTACCGGAGAAAAAATTCCTATTTGGGTAGGTGATTTTGTTTTAGCTCATTATGGTGGGGGGGCTGTTATGTCTGTTCCCGCTCACGACCAGAGAGATTTTGATTTTGCCAAGAAATATAATCTTCCTCTCCGCCAGGTTATTCAACCAAAAGGTAGTTCCTCTGAAGATTTAAAAGAAGCTTACGAAGATGAGGGGGTATTGAAGAATTCTGGCCAATTTAACGGGATGAATTCTGAGAAAGCTAGAGAAAGAATTACTCAATGGTTACAAAAGAAAGGATTGGCAGAGAAAGATGTGAGTTATAAATTGAGAGATTGGTTAATTTCCAGACAGCGTTACTGGGGTCCTCCAATTCCAATCATTTATTGTAAAAAATGTGGAGAAGTTCCAGTACCAGAGAAAGATTTACCTGTTTTACTGCCTTATATGAAAGATTTCCAGCCTACCGGAACAGAAGAGACTCCTTTAGCTCATAATAATGATTTTATTAAAACCAAATGTCCTAAATGTGGCAGTGAAGCTGAAAGAGAAACTCATGTTTCTGATAATTTCCTTGATTCTGCTTGGTATTTTTTCCGATATCCCTCCAGTGATTATAACAACAGAGCCTTTGATAAAAAGTTGACTAAGAAATGGTTGCCAGTAGATATGTATATCGGAGGAGCTGAACATTCAGTTCTTCATTTAATGTACACTCGTTTCATTACAATGGCCTTATTCGATATGGGCTATATTGACTTTGAGGAGCCCTTCAAGAAATTTCGTGCTCATGGATTGATAACTAAGGATGGGGCTAAAATGTCAAAATCTAAAGGGAATGTAATTAATCCTGATGAATATATTGATAAAGTAGGAGCAGATTGTTTTCGAATGTACCTTTTGTTTCTGGGTCCTTTTGGCCAGGGTGGAGGTTTTTCTGATGAAGGGATTTCTGGTATTGAAAGATTTCTTACTAGGATATGGAAAATATCTCTTGAAGCTGAGGAGATGAAAGAGAAGAATTCAGATATTGAAAAGAAACTTCACCAAACCATAAAAAAGGTAACAGAGGATATGGAGAATCTAAAATTTAATACAAGCATAGCTGCTTTAATGGAGTACTTGAATAAAATAGAGGAGAGTAAGATCTATAATTTAAAATATATCAAGTCTTTAATTTTACTATTGACCCCTCTTGCTCCTCATATTTGCGAGGAAATATGGCGGGAGGTTTGGGAAGAGGAAGGAAGTGTTTTAAAACAAAATTGGCCAGAGTATAACATAGAACTTATCCGAGAAGAGAAGATAACTTTAATAATACAGGTTAATGGAAAAGTAAGAGATCAAATAAAAACGAATAGAGATATTTCCAAGGAGGAAGCTGAGAAGAAAGCTCGAAAACAAGAGAAGATTAAGAAATATTTGAAGGGAAAAGAAGTAAAAAAGACTGTTTTTGTGCCTAAAAAATTAATTAATTTTGTGGTAAAGTAAAGGAAATGTTTAAAGAACTTCTTTCAAATAAAAAGGGTAAAAAAATGATACTTTTAGGAAATAGAGCTGTTGTTCGGGGAGCTTTGGAGTCGGGAGTTCAATTTGTTACAACTTATCCTGGGACTCCAGCCTCTGAAGTCGGAAACACTTTTTCTAAGATAGCTAAAAAAGCAGGTATTTATTTTGAGTTTTCTGTTAATGAAAAAGTTGCCCTGGAGGCAGCAGCAGGGGCTGCTTTTTCTGGGTTGAAATCATTAGTTGCTATGAAACATTTCGGTTTGAATGTTGCTTCTGATTTCTTTTTACCGTTAGTTTACTCTGGAACAAAAGCACCATTGGTGCTTTTTGTAGCTGATGATCCTTCTTGTTGGAGTTCTGCTCAATTTGAGGAAAATACCAGAGGATTTGCTTATCTCAGTCATGTTCCAATTTTGGAGCCCTCAACTCCTCAAGAATGTAAAGAATTCACTAAACTTGGATTTAAACTATCTCAGAAATTTGATATTCCTGTAATGATTCGTTCCACTACCAGAGTTTCTCATCAATCCTCAACTGTAGTTTTAGACGAAAATAAGACAGGGAAGTCGGTTTTAGAGAAAGTAACAGGAAGTACAAAAAAACCAAAAGGAAAATTTATTAAAGATCCTCACCACTTTTCAACTATGCCCCCCAGAGTTCTTAGAATGAAAGAAGAACTTCTGGAAAAAATAGAAAAGATTCAAGAAGTTTCTGAAAAATCTGAAATAAACAGAGTTAGTAATCAAGAATCTTCCTCTAAAATTGGTATTATAACTTCTGGGGTCTCTTACCTTCATGCTATGGAAGCTTTAGAGGAGCTTGATTTGGATGTACCTGTTCTTAAACTTGGATTTTTTCATCCTTTACCAAAACAGAAGATTAAAGATTTTATTAAAAATTACAATACAATTTTAGTAATTGAAGAACTTGAGCCATATCTTGAAAGAGAGATTAGATTACTTATTGAAGAAACAAGACTAGAGACCCGGATTTTAGGTAAAAGTCACTTACCTCAAGTTGGTGAACTGCGACCCGAGCAGGTGATCGCAACTTTAGCTGATATTACAGGAAAAGAGACTCCCTTGGATTTTGAAAAACACTATCGGAACTTCCAAAAATTGGAGTTAATTAAAAGATATCCTCAACTTTGCTCGGGTTGTCCTTATTGGCCGGTATTCTCAGTTATTAAAAAAATTGCTCCCGAAGGAACAATTTTTGGAGGAGGAATTGGTTGTTATATGCTAGCTGCTTTTCCACCTCATAATATACAAGATTATCTTTACTGTATGGGTTCCTCAATAGGTATAGCTCATGGCATTAAAAAAGCAACCAATCAAAAACTAATTTCTTTTATTGGAGATTCTTCCTTCTTTCATGCTGGAATTCCAGCATTAATAAATGCTGTTAATAATAAATCAGATCCTTTGATTGTAGTTATGGATAATAGAACTACAGCCATGACTGGTCAGCAGCCTCATCCTGGGACAACTGAAACTGGAATGGGAGAGAAAACTGTAGAGATAGCAATTGAACCAATTGTTAGGGCTTGTGGGGTGAAAAATGTTAAAACAATTGATCCTCATAAAAACTTAAAGGAATTTAAAAGAACAGTTAAAGATTATTTAGATAAAAAAGAAGTATCAGTTATTATCGTAAGGCACCCTTGCGTATATGTAAGATAATTTGATAGATTTGAGATAACTTTTAACTTATAAATAAATTTTTGAAATGAAAAAAAATAATTCTAAACAAAAGAAAACTTCCAATCCCTTCAATATTGTCTTAGTTGGAGTAGGGGGTCAGGGATTGATTACCTTGACTCGAATTTTAGCAGAAACTGCAGTAATTGAAGAGATGGATGTTAAAACTTCAGAACTCCATGGTTTATCTCAAAGGGGAGGGAGTATTGAAACCCATATTAAGTTTGGAAAAAAAGTATATTCTCCATTAGTTAGACAGGGTGGAGCTGATTTGGTTGTTGCCTTGGAGCTTCAAGAAGCCCCAAGAGCTTGTTTTTTTGGTTCCCAGAGAAGAACAGTTTTCTTAGTTAACAATCATCTTGTTCCTATTGTTACTGATAAGAAAAGAGTTTCAGTTGAACACAGTCCTTCTGAATTTAATAATTTTTCTAAAAGAACTTTGTTTGTTCCTGCCACTAAAATTGTTAAAAAACAACTTGAGAATCCTGTTTTAACTGGAGTTTTTATGGCAGGACTGGCGGTTTCTAAAGATTTGATACCTTTAAATAGTGATTCTTTAAAAAAAGCAGTAAAGAAAGTAGTTCCCAAAAAGTATTTTAGAATAAACAAAAAGGCGCTCCAATTAGCAGAACGCTACAGACAATCTTCCTAATTTAATTATTTTTTAATTTGTAATTACCTTTTTAGATATGAAAATAGTTATTGCAGCTGCTGGTGAGGGAACTCGGATGTGGCCCATTACTGAGGAAAAACCAAAACACTTAATTGATGTCCGAGGAAGACCTTTCCTCGGTTTTGTTTTTGACAATGTTTTAAGAGCAGGTTTCCGGGAATTAATTTTAGTTGTAGGTTATAAAGCAGAAAAGTTCTCCCAATTTTTAGAAAATTATTCTGCTCCGGAAGGAATAAAAAATTCAGATTATAAAGTGGAAGTTATTAATCAATTTGATATTTTAGGAGAAGCTAAGAGTAAAGGAGAAAGAGGAAAATATGGTACTGCTTGCCCTTTAATGTGTATAAAAGACATTGTTAATGAAGAAAATTTTGTGATGATTTTTGGAGATAATCTTTATTCAGTTCAAGATCTTAAGGAATTTAAGATTAACGATGATATAAATTATGTTGGTGGGGTAGAGCATGAACATCCCGAGAAGTATGGAGTCTTAATTTCTAATAATGGCTTTCTTAAAAAGATTATAGAAAAACCCAAAAAACCAAGGGTTAATTTAATTACTACGGGCCTTTACAAATTTACATCAGAAGTGTTTAATAAAATTCAGGAGATTAAAAAATCTCCGAGAGGAGAATATGAAATTACAGATATAGTTGCTCTATTAGCGAAGGAGAGAAAAGTTAAGGTTAGGAAACTTAAAGGATATTGGCTAGATTTTGGAAGTCCCGAAGATATTAAAAAAGTTTCTAAGCTTCTGGATAAAAATGAAAATTTTAAAAGCCCAGCAAAAAAATCTATCTCAAATAGTAACTACTCTTAAGGAAAAAGGAGTAGTAGTTTTTCCTACTGATACTATTTATGGTCTTTTAGCTGATGCTACAAGCAAAAAAGCAGTGGCTAAGATTTTTAAAATTAAAAAGAGAACAAAAAACAAACCCTTACCAGTTTTTGTTGAGAATATCAGAAAAGCAAAGGGGCTATCTTTAATTAATAGAAAAACAGAAGAGTTTTTAAAAGAAGTTTGGCCCGGAAAAGTAACAGTTGTTCTAAAAACAACAGAGAATGCTAGGAAAAATTTAGCAAAAGGGGTTATTGGGAAAAATAATAAAATTGGATTAAGAATTCCAAGTTATGAATTAATAGCTCTTTTATTGAAGAAGTTAAATTTCCCCTTAATTGGTACCTCCGCCAATATTTCTGGTAATCCTGGTTCAATAAAAGTCAAAGAAGTTTTAAAACAATTTGAGAACCAAAAAAACAAACCTGATTTAGTGGTAAACGCTGAAGATTTAAGAAAATCTAAACCTTCAACAGTAGTTGACTTAACAACCAAGAAACCTAGAATTCTAAGAGAAGGAGCAATAAAAATTAGATAATGAGTTTATTTCTTTTTAGACAAATTAATCAATTAGCAGGAAAATCGCTTTGGCTTGATACTTTGGGAATTCTATTTGCTCAATATTTTGGATATATATTACTTTTCTGTTTATTTTTGTTTTTATTGGTTAATCTTAGAAAATATTGGAAGATGGTAACAGCAGCTTTAGTTTCTGGACTATTTGCCAGATTAGTTTTAGTGAATCTAATTCGTTGGATTTTACCAAAAGCTCGACCTTTTGTTGAAAATCAGGTTAATTTACTTATAACTCATCCTCCAACTTCTGCTTTTCCTTCAGGTCATGCTTCTTTTTATTTTGCGATTGTTGCAGTTGTTTTTCTTTACTTTAAAAAAATGAAAAAACCACCTAAATTCTGGTGGTTAATTAGTCTTCTTTTCTTTTTGATAAGTTTAGCTATTGGAATTGCTCGTGTTTTCTGTGGAATTCATTGGCCATCTGATATCTTAGCAGGAGTTATAGTTGGAATTTTCTCGGGTTGGTTGGTGTATAGAATTCTGATTGGGATTAAAAAATAAAACCAAAGACAAATTAAAAATAAAAAAGGAGCCGTTAGGCTCCTTTATTTCTCTTTTTTTGGAAAGAGTATTACGATAAAAGTTCCGATCAATAAAGCAAAGAGAGAAATTAACTCAATAAAGAAGATTGTATCAAGAATATTTTTTATAGATGAGTCTGTATTTTGAGGGAGAAAGTCAACAGCGAAACGAGTTGGTATCATAAATAAACATATAACCAACATACCTTTAAGAAAACAAATTAACGTTTTAAGTTGCCAGGTTTTCTTCTTTACTTCTTTCATTTACTCCTCCCTTCTAAGAA
Source organism: uncultured Candidatus Saccharibacteria bacterium (assembly GCA_964507665.1). Lineage (GTDB taxonomy): Bacteria > Patescibacteriota > Minisyncoccia > Minisyncoccales > CAYZYK01 > CAYZYK01. Next base: position 33,775 of record CAZDPT010000006.1, read on the forward strand.
GATTTTTGTGAAAGAGCTGTTCAAAATATTCCCGGAGTTGACCGTAAGTTTCTATTTCAATAGGAAACTCCACTCTTAGATTACATTTTACACAAGAAATTGCCTGATGAGTTTTAGAGATTGGTGTCAGATGACAGAATCCACCACAGACAGCGTGTTTGTCAGCGTAGGGTTGTAATTTATCTTTTTCTCCTCCTTTAAATTCTAACATATCGTTGTATTCGGTTAATTTGATTCTATTTGGCATTGTCTTTTCCTTTCTTTTTGACAAGGGACAAGAGAAATGTTCGTTTGATTGAATTGTGCCGCGGGTGGGAGTTGAACCCACATGAGCTGAAGCTCACACGATTTTGAATCGTGTGCGTATTCCAATTCCGCCACCGCGGCCTGACTTTAATTTATCAGTTTTTTGACTTAATTTCAAGATTTAGTGCTCCTCTATTTATTCACTGATCCAAGAAGCATCAATTACTTTGTCGGGGAATTTTTTAGATAATCTTTTAAAATTATGACAGGAAGGTTTATGTAAAGAAGCACCTCTGTTTTGAGTGATGTAGGCTTTAATTTTATCACCTGGTTTTGGAGAACAACATTTAGCCCTCCTTATTTTAAAAGTTCCTTTTTCTCCTGCCAGTGAAACTCTTTGGCTTAATCCTTTTTTAGTTTCTTTGGTAACGGTCTTTTTGACAGCAGGTTTTTTTCTTTTTGGAAGAACTCGTGAGATTCCTTTTTTGATAATTAAAAAAGGTTTTCTTAGAGGAGATTCTATTTTTTTAAGATGTTTTCTAATACGGGTCTTGGCTAGATTAGTCTTTACGAAATCGAGCCAATCTCGGGAAGGTTCCTTTCTTTTATCTGTTATAATTTTTACTGTATCTGCTGTTTTCAAAGGGGTTGAAAGAGAAACTAACTTGTCGTTTACTTTTGCAGCTTGGCAATGATTGCCGATGTCGGTATGGATAGCGTAAGCGAAATCAATGGGAGTAGATTTTCGGGGCAGGTCAATAATATCTCCCTTTGGAGTGAAAACGAAAATTCTGTTTTTGAAAAAGTTGATTTTATAGGTTTTTAGGAGTTTTGGAATTTCTTTTGTCCAATCGATCTCTTTTTTCTCTCTTTCTAAATCAATTTTTTGTTTGTAAGCCCAATGGGCACAAATTCCATATTCTGCTTTTTTATGTATTTCTTCAGTTCTGATTTGAATTTCAGTTATTTCTCCCTTTTCACATATTACAGTGGTGTGTAAAGACTGATATCCATTTGGCTTGGGTTCGGCAATAAAATCATCAATTTCATTTGTGAGAGGTTTGTAATGTTTATGAATGATTCCTAGGGTTTTGTAACAATCTTTCAGAGCAGGCACTATTACCCTTAAAGCAATAAGGTCATGAATTTTATTTAAGTCTTTATCTTTCTGTAGGAACTTTTGGTAGATACTCCAATAAGATTTTGCTCGATGGTTAATATCTAGGACTTTTACACCTTCTTTTTCTAAAAATTCTTTTAGTTGAGGTACAAAAGATTTAAGATATTTTTCTCTTTCCTCATACTTTTCTTTAATATTATTTTTTAACCAATTGAATTTTTCTGGCAGGAGATAATGAAAAGCGGGATCTTCGAGATTTAATTTTATTTTCCATATTCCTAACCTTTCAGCTATGGGTACAAAAATATTTAGAGTTTCCAAAGCATATATTTTTTGCTTCTGGGGTGGTAGATGATTTAAAGTTTTTAGATTATCAATTCTTGAGACAAGCTCTATAAGGATTACTCTTAAATCCTGAGCCTGAGCAAAAAACATTTTCCTTAGATTTTCAATTTTCTTCTTTTCAAATCTAGTTTCCTTTCCTGTTTTAGGAGTCATCGGTAAACTTATCTTGCTGACTTTTGCCACCCTATCTACCAAGAAAGCTACTTCTTTTCCAAATTTACTTTTTATCTTCTTTAAGGTTAATTTTCTTAAAGAAGGAATTTTTTTATCTAAAACATCATGTAAGAGTCCTGCAATAATAGTGTTAATATCCAGATTCATTTCACTTAATGATAAACTTACCCTCAAAGCGTGCTGGATATAATTTTCACCAGATACTTTCTGTCTTTCCTTGTAGCTTTCTTTCGCAAAATCTAAAGCTGCCTGAATTAAATCAGGATTTGAACTTTTTTTTATCAGATTTTTAAATTTATTTGACATAAATTTAATCTAATGCTAATTTAACCGAGTTCGATTCAACTTTATCAAAGAGCAATACCTCATTTTGTCTTTATTAACAGCGAGGATTATCCTAAACTTAAAGAAAAGCAACAGAAGAGAATTTAGTTGTTCAACAGAGGAAATATTTCTTTTTCCTGATCGGTTTTCAGCTCTCCTGTTCTTATTTAAACTAAAAGGTAGCCTCGATTACTTGGAGTGAGATTTTATCTCACTCTTTTTTCTTTTATAATTACACTTTTTATTAGAGCATTTAATGGTTTTACCAGATTTTGTTTCAACAAGCGGAGATTGGCACTTTGGACATTTTTTTTCAGTTTTCGTTTTGGGATCAATTAATGGTTTATCCCAGAGAGCAAAATCACATTTTGGGAATTGATTGCAACCATAAAATATTTTTCCTTTTTTAGTTCTTTTTTCAACTATTTCTCCCTTTTTGCATTTAGGACACTTCATTCCTATTTTCTTTTTGGGTATTGGAGCTTTGTATTTACATTTCGGGAACCGGGAGCAAGAGTAAAATTTGCCATACCTGCCAAGTTTAATTACTAGGGGAGCTCCGCACTTTGGACATTTTTTTTCAGTTTTTTCTTCTGTAATATCTTTTTTAGACACTTCCTCGTACTTTTTTTCTAGATTCTTTTCAAAGGGTTCATAAAACTCTTTACAAATTTTTATCCATTTCTTTTTACCTGCAGCAACTTTATCTAAATCTTTTTCCATTTTAGCTGTAAATTTAACATCAACTATTTTTGAAAAATGCTTAATTAGAAGATTGTTTACTATTGTTCCGATTTCGGTTGGAAAAAGTTTCTTTTTTCTATTTTTTTGGATATAATTTCTTTTTTGAATAGTTGAAAGAATCGGAGCGTAAGTTGAAGGACGTCCTATGTCGTTTTTTTTGAGTTCTTTAATTAGGGTTGCTTCTGTATATCTTGGGGGAGGTTGGGTGAAATGCTGGGAAGGTAAAAGTTTAATTAGATCCAATTTTTCATTTTTTTGTAGAGAAGGAAGTTCTGTTTGTTTAATTTTTTTTGGATAGACCTTCAGGAAACCATTAAACTTAATTGTTTGTCCTGAAGTACTGAGGAGATAATTTTTGGCTTTGATATCTACTTTGGTTGAATCAAAAAGAGCTTGAGCCATTTGAGAAGCAATAAATCTGCGCCAAATTAAATTATAGAGTTTAAATTGAGCCTCCCCAAATTTTTTTGATTTTTTACTCTTTGCTTTAAAAGCTCCTTTTTCTTTTAATCTTTCAGGAGTGTTTTTGGGATAAGTTGGTCTTATTGCTTCATGAGCTTCCTGAGTTTTACCTTTACTCTTATATTTCCTGAAGAAACCCGCCCAATATTTTTTTCCATAACTTTTTACAATAAACTTTTTAGCAGCAAACAAAGATAGTTTTGAAAGATTCTGAGAATCTGTTCTGTGATAAGTAGAGAATCCCTTTTCGTATAGTCTTTGGGCTAAGCTCATCGTGAATTTTGCAGGAAAATTTAATCTATACCAAGCAGTTTGCTGTAAGGTGCTGGTTGTGAAGGGGGGGTAAGGGTTCTTTTTTGTTTCCTTTTTTTCTACTCTCTTGATTTTGTATTTTGCTAGTTTCAGATCTTTTAAAATTTTATCTGTTTCTTTTTTTGTCTTAATTCCTAATTTTGGAATTTTCTTTCCATTTTTCTTTTTTAATTTTGCCTTAAATGATTTTTTCTTCTTTGGTTTTAACTTAGCTTCAATACTCCAGTATTCTTCTGGGGTGAAATTTTCGATTTCTTTTTCTCTTTCTGCGATAAGTTTTACTGCTACAGATTGGACTCTTCCCGCAGATAATCCTCTGGCTACTTTTTTCCACAAAAAAGGAGAAAGCTTGTAACCAACTAATCTATCTAATATTCTTCTTGCTTTTTGAGCATTGACTAGATTTATATCAATTTCCCTTGGATTTTTTAGGGCATTTTGAACAGCCTCTTTTGTAATTTCATGAAAAACTATTCTTTGATAGGATTTGTCCTCAAGCCCCAAAGTTTGACTTAAATGCCAAGCAATAGCTTCTCCTTCTCTATCTTTGTCGGTAGCAAGAATAACAGAATCTGCTTTCTTAACCTCTTTTTTTAAAGAACGAACGTTTTTTCTTGCTTTTGGTAAAATAATGTATTTTGGCTCAAAATTATTTTCTAGATCTACCCCTAATTTAGTTTTTGGTAAATCTCGGATATGTCCCATACTGGCATCAATTTTATAATTTTTGCCAAGAAATTTAGTCAGGGTTTTTGATTTTGTTGGGCTTTCAACTATTACTAGTTTCATTTTTGGTGTGAATATTATTTTTTAAATTTGATTTCTCTTATTTCTATTTTTCTAACTTAACACTAATTTTTAAAATTACAAACTTATCTTTTTGAGACTAAGTTTTTATTTAGATTTTAATTTCTCAATTGTTTCAGACAGCATTTGACAATAAAGATTCAGTCCTACTGCGTTAATGCTTCCTGATTGTTCTTTTCCTAATACATTTCCCGCCCCTCTTATTTCAAGGTCTTTTAGAGCAATAGAATATCCAGTTCCTAGTCCCTCAGCTTCTTTCAGGGCTCTGAGCCTTTTTTTAGCCAATGGAGGGAGATTTTTCATTGAACCAGGATAAAGAAAATATGCGAAACTTTTAGTGTGTCTTCTTCCTATACGACCCCTAATTTGATAAGCTTGAGCTAAACCCAAATGAGTGCTGTTTTCAACAATTAAAGTGTTAACTTTTGGAAAATCTAATCCATTTTCGATAATAGTTGTAGCTACTAGAACATTAATTCTTTCTTTCTGGAAATCATCCATTATTTTAACTAATTTTTCTTCATTTAATCTGCCGTGGATAATAGCAATTTTAGCTTCAGGAACTAATTCTTTTAACTTCTTTTTTGTTTTAGTAATAGTTTTAACTCTATTGTGTAAGAAATAAACTTGCCCGCCTCTTTTTATTTCAGCCCGAATAGCTTCTTTTACTGTTTCTTTTTTATAAGGTGAAATAAAAGTTTTAATTGGTTGTCTATTTTCAGGAGGGGTTTTAATCAAACTTATATCTTTTAAAGAAGAAAGAGCAAGGTATAGAGTTCTAGGAATAGGGGTGGCTGACAGGCTTAAGACGTCAAGCCCGGGATTTCTTTTTCTTAATTTTTCTTTTTGTTTTACGCCAAATTTCTGTTCATCATCAATAACTAAAAGTTGAAGATTCTTAAATCTAATATCAGATGAAAATAGACGATGAGTACCAATTACAATATCAGTTTTTCCCTTTCTTAAATTATTTATTATTTTATCCTGTTTCTTTCTTGATTGAAGCCGGGAAAGAAGCCCGACTTTGATAGGAACATCAGTCAATCTTTTTTTAAATGTATTGTGATGTTGATTTGCTAAAATTGTAGTGGGGCATATCATAACTGCCTGGCGATTGTTAGTGGCAGCAATTACGGCTGCTCTCAGGGCTGTTTCTGTCTTTCCAAAACCGACATCTCCACAGACAATTCTATCCATGGGTTTTTGTTTTTTCATATCATTTTCAATATCTCTGATAGCTTGAATTTGATCTGGTGTTTCTTGGTGTTTAAAGTCAGAAGCAACTTTTGTTTTTATCTCATTGGTGATAGAATATGGTCTTCTGGTAGTTACTTCTTTTTTGGCATAAAGTCCCAGAAGTTCTTTGGCTAATTTTTTAGCTTCTTTTTTTGCTTTTCTTTTAGTTTTTTGCCAAAGTGGAGAACCTAATCTTGAAATTTTTGGAGTAGTGAACCCAAAATATTGGGAGATTTTTCTTTTAAGATTTATTGGGACATATAATTTGTCTCCACTATCATATTCTAGGATGTAGTATTTTTTGGAATTTTGTTTCAGTTTTTTTTGTTCGACTCCCAGAAAGCGACCAATTCCATGATCTAAATGAACTACAAAATCTCCTGGATTTAATTTTTTTAGGTTAGAGAATAACTTTTGAGATTTTAATTTCTTTTTTAATATTTTTTTTGATTTTTCTTCATTTTTGATTTTTTGATCTAACTTTTCAATGTTTTCAACTTTGTTCCCTAAAAATTCTAACCGAAAAGCAGACTTAGAATTTATGGGGAAAATATCAATTATTCCACCTCTCTGGCTGAATTCACCAGGGCTTGTTACTTTGAAAACTTTTTCATATCCCATCTCATCTAGTTTTCTCCGAAACTGAGAGAAATTATATTCTTGTCCTGGTTTACAGAAAATGATGTTGTCTTCCCAAAAAGAATTAATCCTTTTGGCTTTTAAGATTTTATTTAAATTTTTTTCAAACCAAAGATTAGTTTTGTTTATAAAATAGGGGAGAACGGATGTAATTAAGACATTATTCAGTTTTCTTGAAGTTAAATTTTCCATTAGATTGTCGTTTTTTATTTAATAAAGATAGATGTAAAAAATACCTCTCTTGGGAATAGAGGGTGTATTTTTAAAACCTCTTTATTTTTCTTGACAGAAGTATTATAATATGTTATATTATAACATTAGAGGAAGATTGACAAAGTTTAATTCTATCCTCCAACCTGCCTGCGAATGTGAAAGCTGAAACGTCCCTCCTTGTTTCAGTAAGTAACTTTAAGATTAGGGTTTTCGGGCAATTGTCTGTGAAACTCTAATTATCGCAGGCAGATTGGAGGATGGAAACTCTTTTCTTCAGAAGGAGGTGTAAAAATGTGGAGAGTGCCTCAAAAGAGACTTTCTGTCTCTCTTCCTTCAGGATTTTTCTTGAAGGAAGATTGTGAATTTGTCTTCCTCTTCTATAAACATGAAGGAGAAGAGGAAGAGGTTGCAGTTTTCTCGAGGGTCGGGGTCGATCTCCGAAAGGTAGAAGAAGCTGCCCAAAAATATCTTGATCGCAAAAGCGATTAAGATGAGGTCTGAGGTGGTCAATCTCAAGGCCACCTCAGCTTTTTTTATTAATTGTATTCTGTCATTGCTTTATCTAATCCTTCTTTTAATGCTTTCTCAATTGCTTTAATTGTTTTTTTAATAGATTTTTCTACTATTTTTCTTTCTTCTTTTTTGAATTTCTGGATTACAAACTTGTTAATATTTTTCGGTTTTCCCTTTTTTGGCTTTATACCTATTCGGAAACGAATGAATCTTTTTGTTTTTAATTGTTCTATTATAGATTCCACGCCCTTATGACCTGCTGCTCCTCGTTTTTTTGAAATTTTTATCTTACTCAAAGGAAGATCAACATCATCATGGACTATCCATAGATTTGATGGATTGGAAAGTTTATAGAAATTAACAATATCCTTTACAGATTTTCCGGAGTTATTCATAAAAGTCTGGGGTTTAGCTAAAATAATTTTCTGGTTAGCAAGTTTTCCTTTTGAAATTTTTGCCTGGGGTTTTTTTGATAATCTGAAATTAGAAAAATTATTTCTGTTTTTAAATTCTTCTATAACAAGAAAACCTAGATTATGCCAAGTATTTTTATATTTTTTGCCGGGATTTCCCAGGCCTACAATCATCAACATAAACTTTATCTTTTAGTTTTGTTTATTATATCATCTTATAATCTCTCTTTTAATTGTTTATCTTTATTTAATGATTTTGTAAAGACCACAATCAGGTTCAGTTAAGAGAGGGTTGAAAAAGAAAGATTTATTTTGTATAATTGTTATATCTAAATTGTAATTTTCTTCTATGAAAAAATTTCTAATCTTCACTTGGGAAGTTTTAAAAATAGTTATTTTAGCCAGTTTAATAGTTATTCCTATTCGCTATTTTTTATTTCAACCTTTTATAGTAAGAGGAGCTTCGATGGAACCTAATTTTTATTCAGGAGATTATCTTATTGTTGATGAAATTTCCTACAGGTTTGATTCTCCAAAGAGAGGAGAGGTAATTGTTTTTGATTATCCTCGTAATCCTTCCCAGCGCTTTATTAAAAGGATTATTGCTTTACCAAACGAAACTGTAGAGATAAAAGATAATGGAATAATGATTTACAATTCTGAGGGGGAGGGTAGAGTTTTGAATGAGTCAGAATATCTTTCTGAAAATGATTTTTCTGATTCAAACCTAACAGTTAATTTAGACTCAGATGAATACTTTGTAATGGGAGATAATAGAGATTTTTCTTCAGATTCAAGGAGGTGGGGTCCTATAAAGGAAGAGAATATTGTTGGTAAAGTTTTTGTCAGAGTTTTTCCCTTCTCTGCCTTCGCTAAAATGGAACCTCCTTCTTATTAACTTTCTCTATTTATGGCCAAAAAAAAGAAAATACAAACCCTTAGAGGAATGTATGATGTTTTACCAGAGGATCAGAAGTATTTTCAAAAGATTCATAATGTGATAGAGAAGATAACAAAATTTTATAAGTTTGAAAAAATCTCAACTCCTATTTTAGAAAGAGCAGAACTTTTTTCAAAGAGTGTAGGGAAAGCTACAGATATTATTGAAAAACAGATGTATACCTTTAAAACTAAGGGTAGACAGAAAGTAGCTTTAAGACCAGAGGGAACAGCTCCAGTAGCAAGAAGTTACATCGAACAGGGTATGAAAAGTTTACCCCAACCGGTAAAACTTTGGTATTTTGGTCCTTTTTTCCGCTATGAAAAGCCTCAGGCAGGAAGATCGCGCCAATTTCATCAGTTTGGTCTTGAAGTTCTTGGTGAGGGTGATCCTGTAATAGATGCCCATATAATTCAATTGAGCTTTAGAATTTTAAAAAGATTACATTTTAAAAATTTAGTAATTGAGATAAATAGTATTGGTTGTTCAGAATGTAGAGATTCTTTTAAGAAAAAATTAGTAGGTTATTTAAAATCTCATCGCTCAGCCTTATGTGCAGATTGTAAGAGAAGAATTAAAACTAACCCCATGAGAGTTTTGGATTGTAAAGAAGAGAAGTGTCAGAGGATTAAAAGAGGTGCTCCTCAAATAATTGACAACCTTTGTAAGGATTGCCACGGGCACTTCAAAGAAGTATTGGAATTTTTGGATCAATTGGAGTTACCTTATCACCTTAATCCTTATCTAGTGAGAGGTTTGGATTATTACACCAGGACTGTTTTTGAAATTATTGAAGATACAGAAGAAGGAAAAAAACAAGGTTCTTTGATTGGCGGGGGAAGATACGATGGTTTGGTGGGCCTTCTAGGAAAAGAGGATGTTCCTGCCTCTGGGATGGCGGGGGGTGTGGAAAGAATTGTTAACTTGATGAAAAACAAAGGCTTGAAAGGAAAAAGAAGGAGACCTCCTAAAGTTTTCTTAGCTCAGTTAGGAAAGTTAGCTAAAAGAAAAAGTTTAAAATTACTTGAAGGATTTAGAAAATCAAGAGTTAAGGTAGATTATTCTTTAGCTGAAGACTCTTTGAAATCACAGTTGAAAATAGCAGATGAAAAGGATATGAGATATGTTTTAATCTTTGGACAAAAAGAAGCCTTAAAAGATAAAATTACTATTCGAGATATGAAAACAGGCAAACAAAAAACAGTTAAAATAGAAAAAATAGTAAAAGAAATTAAAAAACGCCTTAAAAGATAATTTTAAATTATGCCTTGTCTTTTTTGTAAAATTGTAAAAAAAGAAGAATCCGCTGATATAGTTTATGAAGATGAGAATTTTATTGCCTTCAAAGATATTAATCCCAAAGCAACAGTTCATCTTTTGGTTGTCCCCAAAAGACATATTTCATCGGTTAAAGATTTAAAGAAAAAAGATAAGGAATTAATGGGGGAGATGATTATGACAACAAAAAAGATAGCTGAACAGAAAGATCTTAAAGGTTACAAACTAGTTATCAATGTCGGTAAAGAGGGAGGTCAAATGATAGGACACTTGCATTTACATCTTTTATCTGGTAAACCAATAAAGATACCATAAAAATATTAAATTATGAAAAATCAAAATCCAAATATAGAAGTTCATCGAAGGGGAAGAGAATCCTCTCAACAATTACTACGTCGCTTCAGAAGAAAAATTCAGAGAAGTGGGGTTTTAAGGACTATTAGAAAAAAACAATATTATCAACGTTCCAAAAGTGATAAGTTAAAGAAAAGATCTGCTTTGAAAAAAAAGGAGATGAGAGAGAAGTACAAAAAATTGAGAAAATTAGGAGAGTTAGGATAATAAAATATGACAAAACTAGAACAGAGAATTAAAAAAGATCTAAAAAAAGCCCTTAAAGAAAAAAAAGAACTTAAAACTTCAGTTTTAAGGATGTTGAACTCTTCTTTGCACAATAAAGAGATTGAGAAAAAGACCAGATTAAGAAAATCTGATAAGGAAGATAAAGACATTGAAAAGAAAGGGCAACTTACAGAAGAGGAAATAATTGAAATTATTTCTTCTGAAGCTAAAAAAAGAAAAGAAGCAATTTCTCAGTTTGAAAAAGGAGAAAGAGAAGACTTAGCAGGAAAAGAAAGAAAGGAATTGAAGATTTTGAAAGAATACTTACCAGAACAATTCTCTGAAAAAGATATTAACAAATTAGCTAGAGAAATTATTGAAGAGGTTAATGCTGAAGGTATGTCAGATATGGGAGCTGTTATGGGAAAATTGATGCCCAAAGTCAAAGGGAAAGCAGAAGGTGATAAAGTAAGCAAAATAGTTAAAGAATTATTGAGTTAACAAATTTTTGCCCGTTTGGTAAATAAAATATAGAAGAAATTTTTGATGAATAAAGCCACTTTTCTAAAAGTGGACTTTATTTATTAGATCCCGTTTTTGAAAAGAGGAAAGCTTACTTTTTTATTCTTTGAAATCTTTCCTCCTTTTTATTTTAGAATAGAGATTTGGATAATTTTTTTTGAGAAATAGTCCTATTTTGCCGATAATTTTATCTATATTAAATAATAGTTTAAGGAATAAAAATCTAATCTTGAGAAATAAAGAATATGTAATTATTTCTGTATTACTCCATTTTTTTGTTAGTTGTTGGTTTTTATTTATATTAATTAAATTTGCTTTGTTTAGATTCCCTTTCCATTCTTTGTAGAAGTAATTTTTTGGATTCCATGGTTTCATTGATTCTTGAATATCATTAAAATGTAAGATTATTCCTTTGATGTTTCTGAAATTTTCTTTTTTCCAGAAAGTTTTTTTAATATAGACATTAAAAACAGAAGGAATTTTTTTCCATTTTTTTTCCAAAAATATATTTAAAATTCCTTGTTCACCAATAGATATTCTTTTGTATTTTTTAAGCAAAAGTTTTAAGTCAGAAAAAGTTTTTTTCTTAATTATATCTGTAGAAAAAGCAAAGACTCCTGAATTGAAAGTCGGTTTCTTGAGATTGTATTTTGCTTTCAATTTCTTAAATATTTTTTTATCTGTTTTGTTCTGTTTTCTAAATTGTTTTTCTTTATTCTCGTTGAAAAGAAATTCATCTTCTACTGCTCTAAATCCTTTAACCTCTGTTAATTTTTCCAAACTTGCTCTAACAATAATATCAGCAT
>CAZDPT010000007.1:0-39732 GCA_964507665.1 uncultured Candidatus Saccharibacteria bacterium
ATTTGACAATTAAAACTAAAATTACTCCTATGATTGTGTTAAAATTAAAAAAGATTATGCTAGAAGAAATAAAAATTGATGGTTCTCAAAAAGAAGGAGGGGGGCAGATATTGAGAACATCCACCGCCCTTGCTGCTGTAACTCAAAAACCCTGCTCTGTTTTTAATATCAGAAAAAGAAGAGACAAACCAGGTCTTAAAACCCAGCATCTCTTGGGTTTGAGAGCTCTTGTTGATTTGTGTTCTGGTAAACTTGAGGGTGATAAATTAGAATCAGAAGAAATAAGGTTTATTCCCTATCAAATAAAACCCAAAAAAATCAAGGTTAAAATAGACACAGCAGCAAGTATAACCTTAATCTTACAAACACTACTTTTACCTTCTTTGTTTGCTGAAAAACCTGTTGAAATAAAGTTTGAGGGGGGTGCAACAGATACTTTTTTCTCCCCCACTTTCGATCATTTCCGTTATATCTTTTTAAAAATAATAGAAAAAATGGGAGTAAGAACAGAAATAAATTTAATAAAAAGAGGATATTTCCCAAAAGGGGGTGCTGAACTTAAAGTCAAAATCTTCCCATCTCAACTCAAACCCCTTAATTTAACAAAAAGAGGGTCTCTCACGGTTCTTAAAGCACTTTCTGGTGCTTCCACCTTTCTTCAAGAAAAAAAGGTAGTAGAGAGGCAACTCGCGGGGGTAAGAGAAGTTCTGGGTGGATTAAACCTACCAATTGAAGAAAAAAAAGAATACTACAAAACAGATTGTCCTGGAAGCCATATTTGTTTGATAGCAAATTTTAAAAACACAACTTTAGGCAGAGACAACTTAGGTAAATTAGGAAAAAGAGCAGAAGATGTTGGTAAAGAAGCTGCCCAAGAACTACTAAAAGAACAAAAGACTGAAACTTGTCTAGACAAATACACAGCAGATCAAATTCTACCTTTTATGGCCTTAAGTAATAAAAAATCCCAGATAACAGTTTCTGAAATTACAGAGCATTGTAAAACTAATATCTGGGTAATTGAAAAATTCTTAGAAGGAAAATTTGAAATAAAAGAAAATTTAATTAGTTGGATTCCGAAATAAAGGTGAAATTTAACAAGTCAAATGAAAAAGTCCTATTACTTTAGGATTTTTTCTATTATCTGAACAAGAACCCTGTTTTAATTTCCGATTAAAAACTTTGGTTGCTTCTTTTGTCTTTTTAATTATTAATTCAATTCCCTTTTCCTCAATAAGTTTCTTACAATCTTCAGTAACTTTTGCTGTACCATAATAACCTGTCCCTAAAATAATCAGATCTGGGTTTTGTTGGAGTGCTCTTTTAATATCATCTATAGCAAAAATATGCCCTTCTTTTCGCCACCATTTTAAAACCTCTCCTGTCCAACGAACCTCAATATCATTTTTATAGGTTTTATCATCAATTGTAATTGAGCCAAACTTATACTCCTCAATCATAGTTTAAAACAAAGTTTCTTGTTTTGATAATTTTTTTTGTTCTCCTTTTGAAAATATTCTCACCTTCCCAAATACTCCATCATAGCCTGGAGTAATGTTAACATCCCCCTCTCTTGCTTTAAGTATTCCTTCAGCAACCTGGGGAATAGTAAACTTTTCTATATCTTTTTTGGAAACCTCAAGTAATATTTTAAACTCATCTCCTAATTTATCAATTAAATTAAAGTATTCTGTTTGAACTTCTTTAGTCTTGGGATTTATCTCTTTAGCTTCAGCTATTATTTCCTGTAATGGAATTAAACTAAAAAAAGGAACAGCACCTTGGGGTTGAAATCCTTCTTTTCTATCTGCCAAATCCTCTACCCTGTGTAAAACCCCAATTGTTAATGATTTGCCGCATCTTGGACAAACATTATTGTATTTCTTTGATTCTTCGGGAGATAATCTTAAATCACATTTTCTATGACCATCATAGTGATATTTACCCTCTTGAGGATAGAATTCTGTGGTATAAAGGAACTTTTCTGGGTTTTTTGATTTAATAGCTTCTATTATTCCATTGTAACTCAAGTCCGTATCAAAGACATTTGTTTCTCTACCCAGTTTCTCTGGCGAGTGGCAGTCTGAATTTGATACCAAACTAATTTTGTCCAGAGCTGAGTTGCGCCAACTCATTGGGGGATCGCTGGATAATCCCGTTTCTCCAGCATAAATATATTTCGAATACTTCCCAAAACATTCCTCAATAGAGTCAAAGCCAGATTTTGAACCAAATAGAGAAAACCAGGGAGTATATAAATGCGCTGGAATAATTAAACAATCTCTGGAACTGTCTAGAACATATTTTACTAATTCTTCTGAATCTAAACCCAAAATAGGTCTGCCATCTGATTTAAGATTTCCCACCCATCCAAGACGAGTATTAATCTTATCTACTGTTTTAAAGTTGGGAGCTAAAACTATAATATGAATCTTTCTAGTTTTACCTTTCTTGGAATAAATACAACTTATCTCAGAACTTAATACAAAACGAACACTCTCCTTTTGGTCTTTCAACTTATAAAGGCCCTCTTCTGCGGGTTCTAACTTCTGTTTTAAACTATCCAGCCATTCGGGATGAGTAAAATCACCCGTTCCCAAGACTTCAATTCCTTTTATCTTTCCCCATTTATTTAAATTATTCAAATCCATTCGGGGTGAGGTAGCCCTTGAATATTTGGAATGAATATGTAAGTCAGCAATAAACTTCATAACTTTATTATATATTCTCTCCCATAAACCTCAAACAAGGAAATAATTTTTATTAAAAAGGGTCCAGTAAAACTGAACCCTGCTAATATGTTTTTAGGAACTGTCTTCTTTATCTTTAGGATAAACTACTTTGGTCCTCATTATTATCCTTGTATCTTGGCCTGAGATGTCCTCTGGTTTACTATCTCCAGATGATTTTTGCTCAGATGAATTATCTACTTTTGAAACAGAAACTGGTTTTCTTTCCAATAATTCATGTAAGTCTTCTAAAAGAACAGAGTAGTTTTGGTATCTCTCTTCGGGGTCATTCTTCATCATCTTCTGAATTATTACTTTTAAATCGTTAGGGGCCACAAAACTATCTGAAAAACAAAGAGGCTCTCCTTCAACGTGAGCTCTTAGAACTTCAAAGTCACTACCTTTAGTATAAGGTGGGTTTCCAGATATTAAATGAAAAATAGTGCTTCCTAAAGCATAAATATCACTCCGAAAATCCGCCCTTTTTGCATCTGTTATCTGTTCGGGACTCATGTGGTTAGGAGTTCCCATACTCTGACCGGTACGAGTCAGACGTATGTCTTCTCTTGGATTCTTAGCTAATCCAAGGTCAGCAACTTTAGCTTTCTCTCCATCAAAAAATATATTATCTGGCTTAACGTCTCTGTGAACAATTCCAAACTCCGAATAAACATAACTAAGGGCTTCTGCAACATCTATTGCAATCTTAACTACTGTCTTCCAATCTATATTTTCTTTTTCTAATAATTCAGAGCAAGTCGGAGCCTCCATAAATTCCATAACTATAAAATAACTAAAGGCACCTTCTTTACCCGAATCAATTACTTCCACTATGTTAGGGTGATGTAATTTCTGGGCCATCTCAGCTTCCCTTCTAAAACGTTCCTGGTATTGAGAAGCTTGATTAAAGCGAGGTATCAGTAGTTTAACTGCTACCTTCTTCCCTGTTTCTTCATGTTCTGCTAAATAAACATCTGCCATACCACCCTCACCTATTTTTCTAATAAGTTTCCAGGGGCCACATCTTGGAATGGGAATTTTAATTTCTGAAGTTTCTCTTTTTTCTGGACCCAACAGTTCTCTCCTCTCAATCTTAAAATGTAAAAGAGCGACTAACTAAAACAATTTTAACAAAAAGAAAGTCTTTGTCAATTATTAGGATTGAAATACCTTTTTGGAATTTTAAACAAGATAAAAGAGAGGTTAATTATTCTTTAATTTCAATTACTTCTTTTTACTGAAAACAAAAATGTAAAGAATCTCAAGTATTGCCATAGTATTTAAAACAAGCAAAGCAATAAACCAGCCTGTATCAGATTTTTTGGCTGCTTTCCATAAAGCAACTCCTTTCCAGGGCAGAGTCCAGGCAATAATCAGTAAAATTATCCATTGATTCTCTATTATATATTGTTCTAATAAAGTGGGAGTCATAATTTTAATTTATTTCAATTAATTTATAGTTTTTGTTACCTAATCCCAACTTTTGAGCATAATTTACTTGAACTAAAGGATTAAGATTTTCTTTTTTAAAGTTTTCAATTCCTGCTAAATCTAAACTTGCTTTATCAATCGCTACAATATCCTCTGAAGCTAAAATCCCTACATCTTCAACCATTGGTTCCTGCTTTTCTCTAACACAATCACATTGTAGAGTTATATCTAATAAAACATTCACAAAAAAGTTTTTTCTCCCCTTTAAGACACCAAGGGCATATTCTACAATCCTTTCCTGGAGATCTTTTGAAGAGTTACTTCCCCAAGGTATTTTTACTGCCCCTTGTGGACAAACCCCAATACATTTACCACAGCCTATACATTTATCAAAATCAATATTGGCTTTCTTGTTTCTTATGCTTATAGCTCCAACCGGACATTCCTTCTGGCAGAGACCACAGCCAATACATTCTTCTTTATTTATTTCAAGATCAAAAGCTTGATGCATCCTTAATTTTCCTGCTTTACTCCCCAATCCCATGCCAATATTTTTTAAAGCAGCACCAAAAGCAGTGCTACCATGACCTGTCAGATGAGAAATAGCTAAGATAGAATTAAAATTTTTAATTCCTTTCCCTATTTTTACTTTCTTGAAATGTTTTTGATTAATTTCAACTTCTATTTCTTCATTTCCTTCTTTGCCATCAGCTATTAAAATTGGGGCGAATCCAAAACCATGATCTTTAGCTAATTTCTTGTGGGAATGCCCGAAAGATCTGTCTCCTTTATATAAAACAGTACAATCAGTTAAAACTGCTTGTTTTACTTTATCTACAAGAGACTGATAGATCGCTTCTATCAATACAGGATTTAAGAAGGTATCACTTTTCTTTTCACCAAAATGTAATTTTACCATCAATCTGTCTTCTTTATTTAAAAAATCAGAAAAAGTTTCTAAAATTTTCCTTCCAGCTTGCCTAAGAATTTTATTTGATTTTTCTTTTATTTTAAAAAGATAAACCTTGCTCATTTTTAATATAAATTCTTTAAATAAGTTTTAATCTCTCTTATTACCCAATTTGGAGTTGAGGTTCCTGATATTAATCCAATCTTATCTTTTGAATCAAACCACTCTTTTTTCAATTCATTTTTAGTTGCAACAAAATAAGTGTTTTTACAACTAGCAGAACTTATCTTAAAAAGTCGAGTAGTGTTTGCGCTTGTTTGAGAACCAACCACTAAAACTATATCGTTTCTTTCTGCTATCTTTCTTGCCTCTTTTTGTCTTTGATTCACTACCTGGCAAATAGTATTAAAAATTTCTATACTTTCTATCTTCTGTCTGGCTTTCTTGGCTATTTTAGCGAACTTCTCTGAATCTTGAGTTGTTTGAACTATTAATGCATATTTCTTCTTTTCAATCTTAATACTGTCAAATTCCTGCTCTGAATAAAAAACAATTGCTGTCTTGTTGGTATAACCATTAATTCCCTTAACTTCACTGTGGTCTTTGTCTCCTAAAATTAAAACTTGCTTTCCCTGGTGGAAGAGTTTTTTAGCTAAATTCTGAACCTGTTTTACAATAGGGCAAGTTGTATCTAAAACTTCTAAATCTTTTCTTCTTTGAAGTTCATTTTTAGTCCCAGAACTGACTCCATGTGCTGTAATAATTAAAGTTCCCTTCTTAACTTCATCTAAATTATTTACAACTTCTATTCCTTTTTGGGTTAATTTTTCTGTAACCTCTTCATTATGAACTAAATTACCGTACATTTGGATCGGTTCGGTCATTTGAGCAAGATTATCTTCAACTATCTGAACGGCTTTTTTAACTCCAAAACAAAAACCAATATTTTTTGCTATTTCTATTTTCATCTTAATTTCTTATTCTAAACTAAAAACTAAAAGGACTCAAAAGTAAAGTCCTAAAGAGAACAAGCAGAAAAAACTTAGGTTTTTTTAGAAATTAAACCTCCCCGATAATTAAGAGTATAAACTTGCTCCCCATTTTTTAATATATTTTCCTGACCACTGAATTCTTCAATTGTTCCTCCTCCTCTGTCTTGATATTTAAATTTTTCTTCTTTGAAGTTACATTCCTGACCCAAACGACATTTTTGAGATAATTTCAATAAAGATTTTTTAAGAAAATCAGTTACTTCTTTTGAAGAGGAGGTTCCAAAATAAATCATACTCCAAACTGGTCTCTGGTTTTGATAAACGACTTCCTGGCCTGCAAAATTCTTATTACCATCAAAATAAATATCTCTATAAAAGAAATTTGCTTTCTGGTATTCAAACTGAGAAGAACCCATTAAACGAGGGTTACCAACCTTACCTTCTCCAACCGCCCAGGTTGATTCTCTAGCTTCTATTATAAATTCCTTAAGGTTGGGGATACTAATTCTTTTTGTTTCCCATCTTGGAGCTTGAGAAAACTCAAATTCTTCTGGGGAAACCAATATTTTTAAGAGAATATCTACTAAATCCTCTTTTTCTATTAAAAATGGACTGTATTTACTTTTCTCATCGGGGGTTAGGGGTGCTTCAAATCTTAATTTTGGCTGATATGTTTTCTGATCTTTGGGAACTGCTAATTTCTTGAATTCCGAAGAAGGAATTAACCAAATATAGTCATTAATTTTTCTTTCAATTGGATCAAAATAAGCAAAAATTAAATAAGAATTTTTTGCAACCCGAAAATCACTTTCTATTACGTCTTTTACAACCATATTCTTTTCTCGTAAGTGACCAGTAGTTTCAATCTTAAGATGTAAAATATCCTCCTTATATTTTGCTCTTTTTTTAACAACTAAATCTGTCTTTCTCTCTTCTGGAGTTGCCTCCTCTTCCGTTGGTCGATAAACAGTAATCCTGCCTTCTGCTTTTTTAATAATCCATTCAATTATTTTATCCTCAAAATTAGAGGAGGGATCTTGAATATCTTTATTTTTTTTCATTTTTTATTAAAAATTTCTTCAATTTTTCAGCAGCAATTCTTCGCATAGAAATTTCATTTTTCTGTTCCAGGCTCATCTGAGCAAAAGTATTTTCAAAACCTTTTGGAATAAAAATTGTATCCCAACCAAACCCCCCTTTCCCTTGTGGAGTTTTTGCAATCTTTCCTTCTATTTTACCGATAAAACTTTGGTAATTTTTACCATTAAAATAACTTACTACGGTTTTAGCTAAGGCTTTACGATTCTCAGATAATAATTCACAAATCTTTCCATAACCTAAATTTTCTTCAAATAATTTAATTAAAGCTCCAGGTAATCCACCCCATTCTTCAAAATACAAACCAGAATCTTCACAAATTACAGGTTCTTTAATTTTTCCGAAAGCCTGTTTTGTTTTACTCATTATAACTTTCTCTACCTCAATTGCTTGAATCTCTTCAAGTTCAAGATCTGCTCTTTTTAAATCAATTCCTAGAATCTGTCTAAATTCTCTAAATTTATCCTTATTGCTTGTAACTAAATAAATTGATTTTGACTTTCTTTTCATTCTCAAGTTTCTCTTTAAATCAGAATTTAGTTCTGATATTTTCAATAACTCTTATTCTTTGCTCTTTAACTCAGAAGGAAAAGAGTAAAAAGAAGGCTTTTTGATTATAATCTTGTAAATATTCTCCAGAAAATCTCCTCCCGCATATCCAATTATTAAAGCAATGGCTGGAGAAACATATTCAAGGCCCAAAAAAGTCATTCCCAGTTCATGAACAGCCAGAGCGGTTAAAAAACCTATTGCCCCCGAAATGAACATCATTGCCAAAAAATAAGGTACTTTAAACCCCACATTTTTATAGGAGAATTGGTGTTTAACAAAACCCACCAAACCCCTGATTACTCCTCCTCCAAAACCAGCAACCAAAATTGAAATATACATATTAGGTTAATTTGTAAATTAAAAAAGCTGTTAACTCTTCTCTTTTGTCTTCTCTTGATCGTATCTTCTCCAGGCTGCAGAAACACTTGGCTCTGTACTATCTAATTGATTGAGAATGTTCTTTCTAATTTCGCTTGTTTTTATCTCCTTTTTGCTCTCTGCTGTTTGGATCACTCTAGCTGAAATCTGCTCTACTATCTCTTTTTGTCTGGCTTCTGGGAGTTCTGTTTCCTTGGCTGCAGCAGTAATTGAATTCCTAATTTTACTAGCATCAAAAGGCTCTCTGGCTCCTGTATTTTTAATTACTTTTTCTGCCATAATAAAAAATTAAAGTTAATTACGACCTTTTTAAAAACTAATCCGAACCCTTATTACATCCTCTTTATCAGAATGAGATATAGAAATATTATTATCTTTTCCAAAAACTTCGTTAATCTTTTCCCCTAACCTCTGAGCTAATTGGTTCTCTGTGGTTAGAATACGAAGCTTCTTTTGTCCTTTTATCTCTTTTCTGGAATCAGCCTTTCGTCTTTGCCTGGCAGTAGGACGTTTAATAGTCTTCTCTTCAATAGAAATTATTCTGTCCATGGGATCTTTTTCTTTAGCTCTCTTACCGAAATTTTTAGCTAACTTCTTGATATCTTCTTTGATATCTTCGGGAAGGTTCTCAATAATTATTTCTCCTTCATATTTCCCGCTTTTTTCCATCCGGCAAGCAGGACACAAAGTAAATTTCACATTCTTGGATTTCTTCAATTCTGGATAATCCTCCAATTTATGATGCCAACTTTTATAGTAATAAACTGCTTCACACTCTTTACATATTACAATATCTTCTCTACCCGGTCCCATTTCTTCGGTTTCTTTCTTCGCCTTTGGGGTTTTTTGATCAAATCCTCCCCTAACTTTACCTTCTTCTTTTGGAGAAGGTTTGTAAGGTTTTTTATCTGGAGTTTTAGGAGATGTTTTTTTCATTACAATCTTATTTTAAAAAATAAAATGGATTATTTCAAATACTATTCCTAAAACAAAAATTAAAGCTAGGCCATAAAAAATAGGATGTGGTTTTTTGGAAAATTTTTGAAGTAGGAATTCCTTGTAAAGAAAAAAGATTATCACTCCTTCCCCTCCTAACATCAAGGCTCCTGTAAATCCTATTACTCCAATAAATTCTCTCACTCCCAACAGAAACAAGATTAATGGAATAAAACAAACCAAAAGCCAAGAAAGATTGGGAGATAAACCAAAATCGTACCAAAGAACTTTTTTAAATGTTAATCCTAGAGTAATAAAAGAAGTAAAAACAGAAATAGCCCCGAATACAAAAACCAAACTTAAAACTCCATTTCCAATTTTGCCAACAAAACCAGAAATAGCCTCTGGGGAAGTTTCCATGCCCGAGACTCCAAGAACCAGAAAAGTGAAAATAAGATAAGTTAGGATAGCTATTATGGTTCCGGAGATTATCACCCGTCTTAACTTCTTTTTTGACCCCCCTACCATTTCTTTAATCTCTGGAATTATGGAAGTTCCCCACAAAGCAAATAAAGTTACTCCATAAGGCAAAAAGACAGATTCCAAATTAATCGTTTTAAAATTATCAATTTCAATAAAAGGAAAGGCTTTAATTAAAAAAACAAAAAGGATAATAAAAAACAAAAAGAGCAACCCCAACTCCACACCAGAAATACTTTTCTGTCCTCGGAAAATAAGATAACTACCAATTCCAAAGAATAAAAGAGAATATAAGAGTTCACTTCCACCAAAAAAAGGAGAGAGAAATGAATTTAAAAAACTCCCTCCAACAATCAAATAAGCAAGCAAGGTTCCTAAAAAACCAATCCCAATCACAAAAAGAGTTATTTTTTTCCAACCTTTACCCAAATAATTCTCAACATAACCAGGAAGGCGGTGAAATCCTTCCGTTTCTATCACCACTTCCCCAAAAATAAATTGGATTAGAAGAACAACCCATCCCATCATTAAGAAATAAAAAAGAGCAACCAAAAAGCCTGCTCGAGAGGCAACATAGGGCAAAGAAAATATCCCCACCCCAATCACAGTACCACAAAAAACCGCCAAACTATGCCAGAAACTTTTTTTAATTCTCATTTTAACTCTCTCCAATTAAGAGAAGTCTTGTTGGTCTGATTTAAAAATCTGGTCGTCTTTTCCAAAAACCTTCTCTTCAATTATTCTCAATAAATTTAAAATAATAAGTGTCAAAAAAGCACTAAAAATTGCAGTAAAATACAATCCAGATCCAATAGCTGCTCCAATTCCAGCCACTACCCAAATTCCAGCAGCTGTAGTCAGTCCTTCTATTCGAAATCTACGATAAATAATTAAGCCAGCCCCAATAAAACCAACCCCTACAATTATACTCGCAACAACTCGAGATGGATCCAAACTCACCCCCGGTTTATCTAATAAATAATCAAATGCCCGAAGAGAAATAATAGTAAAAAGAGTAGAACCCAAACAAACTAATGAATTAGTTCTCAGTCCAGCGGGTCTCTCTTGGGTTTCTCTTTCAATTCCAACTAAACCTCCTAAAAAAACTGCTAATAGAAGTTGAAAAACAATTTGAAATTCTGAGGAAGATAGAACTTCCATAATTCTTCTGTAAATTACAAATGAATTTAAGAATTAAGTATTTAAAACTTATCTGTAATCTATGTTTATAGTTTGTATACCTTGTAACCCTCCCTTACTTTCTGATCCACTTTTACACCAATTGCTTTACCTTTTTTTGCTGTTTCAACCTTTTCGTGCTCAATCTCCATTGACTCTACTTCTTGGGTAAAATCAGTATCTACCCCACCAACAATCCTAATATTATCTTCCACTTTCAGGGTACCTTTAAGCTTAATAATTGCTACTTCAATATTACCAAAATAATGAGTAACTTCTCCAATTAATTTTCCCTCCTCGGGTTCTTCATTTGGCATATTTAAAAATTTCAGTTATAGATTTGAAAAATGAATTAATTTATAATCTATTTGCTCGACCTTTTTTCTTCTTCGATTAAGTTTATTAATTTTTTAACAAGCTTTTTTGGTTTAATATCATAAATAATTTTCCCAGCCGGACGATGAGGTCTCTCTGTTAAGCTTCTTATTAAATCAGCAGTTCCTCCAGTTCCTTCCAAAACTCCAATTGGTTTTTTATCCTCAAATGCAATTGTAAACTCATTTAAGGTACCCATTCTTCCACAAATAACAATTACCCCATCTGCTGCTCTAGTCATTAAAAGATTTCTGCCAGTATAATCAAAGCCGGTATAAACTACGACATCATAATGTTTGAGGGGAAGTTTGTAAATTTTTTTATGTTCTAATTCTGAAACAGCGGGAGAGAAACCAATAGAAACTCCACCTTCCTCTTTTGCTCCCTTAGCAGAGAAATTTGGAATTCCTGTAGTTGCTCCACTAATTAAAATACAGTTTT
This sequence comes from uncultured Candidatus Saccharibacteria bacterium, assembly GCA_964507665.1. Taxonomy (GTDB): domain Bacteria; phylum Patescibacteriota; class Minisyncoccia; order Minisyncoccales; family CAYZYK01; genus CAYZYK01. Next base: position 11,502 of record CAZDPT010000007.1, read on the forward strand.
GACGCACAATCTCCCTACCTACTTCCTCTGCTAGTTGGGAGGCTTTTTCTGTACAAGGAGTAAGACGAGCTGCTCCACTAACTGCAATTTTTAATTGTTTGTTATTCATACTATCATTTTAGCATAATTTAAAATTTATGCTAAATCAAAATCTTTTCAAAAACTAAATCCCATCAGAAAATATCTGACGGGATTTAGTCAGGGAAGGAAATAATTTCCAACAACGTTAGTCTCTTCCCGGGCCCAATTCGGACAATGAATCAGGTACGCACTTTGACTGCCGGTTATCAGAAATTATATTCGTCCTTGAGGATAAACCTCTCACCTTCCCATAAGATATTTTAATCTATCAAAAATCTCTGTCAAGTCAAAAAACCTATCTATTATTCACATTTTTTCCACATCTTAAAAATCTCTGTTCCAAAAAGATTAATATTTGATTGACTTTCCGGAAACAAAACAGGATATCTTCATTCCAATTCAAATTGAGATTCCGTCTATCCAATTGAACAAAGAAGATAAGTTGCCTATCCAGAAAGATTCTTTGCTACTAACAAGATATTACTTGCTGGGGATTCTCCTGTTTTTTTTACCTGTTTTATTCTAAGTCCTGTTTTTTCAGTAAGTTTTCTCAATTCCCTTTGAGTGAAACAGTGTATGTAACGTTGAGTTATAATTTCTCCTTCTGAGTTTTTCCAAGGATATAAAATGTCTTTAAAGCCTAATTTAGACTTGCCAATTAGTTTTAAAAATGTATATTTTGAAATAAGTTTCAATGCCTTTTTTTGTCTCCATAAATCCCAAACTGTCAAAACTAAAATTCCTTCTTTTTTTAAAACTCTTTTTGCTTCTTTGAAAAACTGAATTCGGAATTCTTCTGAGGGAATATGATGTAAAACAGCAATACTGTAAACTTTATTAAAAAAATTATCTGAAAAAGGTAAGTTTAAAGCTTCCCCAACCTTAAATTCCTTTTGGGGATGTTTTCTGCGGGCAATTTGGATCAATCTTTCAGAAAAATCTATCCCAAAATACTTTATATTTTTTCCTTTAAAAATCTGATTTAATCTTCCATTACCACATCCTAAATCTAAAACTTTGTCTCCTAGTTTGGTATACTTATTTAAAGGTTGAATATCTCCCCAAACCCAAGAACGAGTTCCTGAAAATTTATCAGCAATCAAATTATAATCTTCTTTGGTTTTATTCAATAAATATTCAGCGTAATTTCTTTTCATATTTATTTATGGAAAAAGATGAAAAAATTAAATCTATTGTTCGGGAATTAATAAAAAGTGATCTAGAAAATCGCCAAGGGTTAGATTCCTTTAAAAGAAAAATGGCAAAAAAATACAAGATTTCTTGCCCAAGTAATATAACCTTGTTAAAAACTTACCATAAATTAAAAAGGAAAGAAAGAATAGAACCTTCAAAATCTATTGAGAAATTACTTCGGACCAGACCAATTCGTTCTCTTTCGGGAATAGTAAATGTTTCTGTTTTAACTAAATCATATCCTTGTCCGGGAGAATGTATTTATTGTCCGAATCAAACAGGCGTTCCCAAAAGTTATCTTAAAGGAGAACCTGCCGTCCAAAGAGCAATCTTAACTAAATTTAATCCTTACTTACAAACTCAAACCAGACTGAAAAGTTTAAGAAAAACAGGTCACCCCACAGATAAAATTGAATTAAGGATAATTGGAGGAACCTTCAGTTACTATCCTGAAGATTATAAAGTTTGGTTTATCAAAGAATGCTTCCGGGCTGCTAACGAGTTTAGGAAAGAAAAAAAACCTAAAAAGGATTCTTCAAAAGATATTACAATTTTATGGAAAGAATTAAAAAAACAACAGAAGAAAAATGAAAGAGCTAGCTCAAGGATTATTGGAATAACAATAGAAACAAGGCCTGATTTTATTAAAATTGAGGAAATAAAAAGAATGAGAAAACTTGGAGTAACCAGAGTCGAACTCGGAGTTCAAAGTATCTATAATGACGTCTTAAAGCTTATTAAAAGGGGCCACAAAGTCAAAGACACCAAGAAAGCAACAAAACTACTAAAAGATGCTGGTTTTAAAGTATCTTATCAAGTAATGCCCGACCTACCAGGTTCTAATTTTAAAAAAGATATTGAAATGTTCAAAGAAATTTTCTCAAATCCTGATTTTCAACCTGACCTTTTAAAGATATATCCAGTTGCTTTAATTAAAGAAACACCTCTTTATCAATGGTATAAAGAAGGAAAATACAAACCTTATTCTCAAAAACAACTTACTTCTCTTTTAATAGAAATTAAAAAGAAAATTCCTCCTTATTGTAGAATTCAAAGAATTATAAGGGATATTCCAGCAAAGAATATTGTTGAAGGAGGTACTCGGGTTTCTAACTTAAGAGAATTAGCTCAAAAAGAAATGAAGAAAAAAGGATTAAAATGTAAATGTATAAGGTGTAGAGAAGTAAGAAAAAATTACAATCCAAAAGAAAAACTCTATCTTTTCCGTATTAATTACAAGGCTTCTCAAGGAAAAGAAATATTCTTAAGTTTTGAATCAAAAGACAAAAAAAGACTTTATGCTCTCTTAAGATTAAGAATTCCCTCCCAAACTTTAGCAAAAAATAAACACTTTCTATCATCCTTAGACAATTCGGCTATCATTAGAGAAATTCACACTTATGGCCAAACCTTACCTACCGGAAAACAAGATATTTCCCCTCAACACAAAGGCCTGGGTAAAAAACTAATAAGAGAAGCTGAAAAAATAGCAAAAAAAGAATTTAAAACAAAAAAAATGGCTGTCATTTCAGGTGTTGGCGTAAGGCGATATTTCTCTATTTTGGAATACAAACTGGAAAATACTTATATGATAAAAACCTTATAAAAACACCAACAAAAAAAGTATCCCAGCTCAGACTATTTGGTCTGAGTTATTTTTTTCAATAAAGAATTTACATAATCCATTGAGGAATCTCGTAATATTAAAATATCATAAACTTTTTTATATTCTTCTAAATTCTCTTTTATTTTTTCATTTAAAAAACCTACTTTAATTAAGTAATTATAATCAAAACCCTCAACCATTCCTACGTCTCCTAAGCTATCACCCAAAAGCAAGACATTTTTTCTATTTTTAATCTCAGAATAAAAAGGAAAATCTCTCAAAAGTGTTTCGTCTTTGCTGAAAACATGAACAACTGGAGTTTCAAAATCAACAGCATTACCTTCTTTGTTCCAAATGAAGGAATTAGAAATTATATAAATATTAGTGTAAAGTTTTCCCTTCTTATTAAGAAGCATTGAAATAATTCCTCTACCCAATCCGCTGGAGGACATAATAACTAAAGGAATTCTATGAGCATTTAGAAAATCAAGTAATTTCAAGGCCTCTTTTCTAAATTTTATTTTTGGAGATTTTATAACTTCCCTTAAGTATTTTTTGTTTAGTCCCGATTTTATCAACAATCTACAATGTTTTCTCCACCACTCTTCCATTGCTTTTTTCTTCTCTTCAATCGGAATTTTAGGATTTGTTTCAATGGGATAATATTTCTCTTCAAGAGACTGAGCTTTTTTTGAGTAATTTTTACCTAAATATTCTCCAGTATCGTATAAGATTGAAATCAAAGAAGGCACCTTTTTGCCATTTACAGTGCCTCGGGTTAAAGTCCTATCAAAATCAGATAAAACATGTAAATTTCTCTTACCTTGTTTGGAGATTTCTTGTTTTATTTTTTCTAATCTTTTTGAATCTGAAATAACAATGTTTTTATTCATATTAATACAACAATTAAATAACCAATTACAGAAAACAAGGCAATAGGAGGTAAAGCAGGAATTGGGCTTCTAGTTTTTTGAACACAAAAGATAAAAAAACTTACAAAAAGCCCAATTAAACTGAAAAGACCAACAATCAAAGAGTCCCAAATCCCACTTTGAACCAAAGACACCGCCAACAGAAGCGGAAAAGCTATATCTCCTCCACCTAGAATTAAGAATTTACCTCCTGGCTTTATTTTCTTAACACTTTCCTTAAAATCTAAAAATTCTAAGGGTACAATTAAGCCTAAAACTACTCCTTTTTGAACCATTTCTTTTGCCATTTTTATCATATGTTTTGTTTTGTAAACAGCAATAAAATCATAAATTGACAAAACTATTAAAAGCACAATTATCATCTTAGAAGTAAGTTGTAATCCTAAAACAGAACCCGCTCCCGCCAATCCCAAAATTACAATTAAATTATGAAGGTAAATTTGTTGTTTTTTGAAATAAAAATAGATTAAAACCCCTATTACAACCAAAGCCAGAATATCTCCCGTCCAAACACTCAAAACCATTGTCCCTCCTCCAAAAATCGCTAAAATAAAAATTCCTTTATATATTACCCCTTTGGTTTTCTGAAACTTTTTTAAAAAAGAAAGTAAAACTACAAAAACAGTAATAATAACAAAATAAATAAGAAAGTCTAAAAGAGAGAGTTCGGGTAAAGATTTTTGAGTTGGCCCCAAAAGCTCAACTATTTTCTGGGCACTAAAAATTCCTAAAATTAAAGTTATAGAAAACAAAAAACTCTCCAAGCCAAATATTTTCAAAAGTTGAGAAAAAGGAAGAGTTTTTATTTTTTTCTCTCCCTGCTTTTCTTCTTCTGTTATTTTCTTTTGTTCCATTTTTGTATCACTAATTTTTAATATTTTTTATGCCAATTTTTGTAATTTTTTAATTACAGCATCAGAAATAGAATCACATATTTTATCAGGGTGTCCTCCAGCTACTGGTTCTGAAGTAAATAAAAAATTTCTACTCATAATTCAAAAGTATTAGTTAGCCTCCTTTTAGCTTTGTCTTTTTCTTTTAATGAAATTTTGCTTTTTTTAATTCCTTTCTCCAAAATATGAATTGTTTTATCTAATAATTCCCGGTCAACTGGCATTGGGACCCCATCCTTGCCTCCATGGGCAAAAGAATAACGAGCCGGATCTCTTCGAGAAGGACCAGCCCCGTAAATTAATTCTGCCACCAACGATAAAGCTCTTATGGTTTTAGGCCCCACGCCCCGCAGAGATAAAAGTTGCTCAAAATTCTCTGGGTTTTTAGAGTGAGCAAAGAAGATAGTCTTTTTCAATCTTTTTAAATCAAATTTCTCATTCACTACTGGATGCCAATTAAATTCAACGTTGTTCAATTCCATTTCAGTAAAACCTGGTATTCTTTTTTGTTTAACTGGAGAGTTATTCTTTTTAGAAATTAATTTAACATCTTTTAGGAACGTTTTTGGTTCCCGAGTCACCAATCCAGTACAAATATCTCGGTTTTTGTTACTTTCTCTAGCAGTTAAATTTAAGGGTTGGGTTTTAATTTGGGAAGCAATTCCAGAATGAGGCTCTTCAATAAAATCAGGGTTTTCTTTAATTTTATGAAGGGATGAAGATAACCAATGGTATCTTCGAGCTTTTTGGTTTTCTGTGTCCATCCCCTGTTGTAAAACTACCCAATTGCCACTACCTGTGAAAACCAAATTATGATGATAAATTTGAAACCCATCTTGCAAACAAGAGGAGTCCACCTTAGCTGATGTTTTGCTGGCATAAACAAGCTGGTTAATCTTATCGGTTGAAAACTTTAAAGTTTTACCCCAATTTTGAATCTGGGTTGGTGTTTTTCTTGAAGTTTTACCTTTGCCTCCACAAACAAAAATTCCAACTTCCTCTTCTATTCCGCGAAGCCCCTCTTTTAAAGCTCCCATTGTTATAGTAGTTGTCCCGCTACTGTTCCAATCCATGCCAATTACACAAGCTAAGCTTTGAAACCAAACAGGATCAGATAATCTTTTCAGAATTTCTTCTGAATCAAATTCTTCACGAATAGCCAACATTATACCTCTTGAAAGAAGTTTCATTCTACGAAAAAGCCAGGGAGGACATCTACCTCTGTCTAATGGGACCGTAGCTATGCCTGTTCTCATATTTATTTATCTTAACAAAAAACTGGCATCTCAGCCAGTTTTCAAAAAGAAACAAACCTGTTTTTAATTTATCTTATTCTAAATTCTGGAGAATAAATTTTTTTACTTTCTTGAAATTCTTCCTGCAGAACACACCCCTCACAAACAGGGATAGCTAAACGATGTAATCCAGTTGAGGCTTTGCCTAAGGAAAGTTCAAATGCTTTTTTTTCTTCAGGAGCCAGACAGATTTCATTTATATTTTCTTTCTGGCATTCTCCGTATTGATAACTCTCCCAAGTATGATCTTTTCTTTTTTGTAGAAGATAAGGATAACAAGAAGAAAAACAGATTGATCGGGAAAGATAATTTTCTATCTGAACCTGTAAATTCTCCCCGTCTATGTATTCATGCCTTTTAAGAACAACCTTTGCTGTTGATCTTGAAGAATATTGTAAAACCAATCCTACTCCAATTATAAGGAAAAATCCTATTAAAATTAGAATTAAGATTCTTTTTTTCATATTTCTTAAAAATATTTTTAATTAAAGGACTCCTATCTATTATTTTACTCTAGAAATTCTAATAAAACCAGAACAGGGAATAATTTCAATTCCTTTTTTCTCTAATTCGTCTAGGAATAAATTTACCCCCAAAGAATCAGAAGACATGTGTCCTGCGATAACAACATTAATTTTTGACTCCTCTGCTTTCTTTTTGTGTTCTTCTGACATGTGCATACCCACTATTGTTCCTATACCCACCTGAGCCATCTTCTCATAAAGATTTGGGGACCCTTCCGTGCCTCCTGTAATTTCAGTTAAAACAACTTTACCACATCTGTTTTCCTCAGAACCAACAAAAATATTAGGTCCTGCCCCAATTTTAATTGATTCTTTGTATTCTGGAATATTTCTTAAAACATTCATTATGTCTTCAACTCTTTTTATTTCTTCTTTGCCTTCTAGTTTTTTTCTTAAAAAATCAGCGGCTAAATTATCACAAGGAGTATGAGAGTTCATTAAATTCATATTTAGAAGACGGGCTGTATCAACTGTTCTTTGATGGTTAGCTGCATTAACTCCCCGAGCCACCTCTTTAATCCTCTCTTTTGTTAAACTTTCTGCAATATTTATGGGAACCCCATAAAAACTTAGAACTTCAATCTGTAAATCCATTACATCAGCCAAGTGAGCTAATCCCTTGCCCAAAGGATGATGAGAAATCACCAAATCAATATCTCCAATTTGTTTTGCCAATAGAAGCTCTGCTGGTTCAATATCAATTCCCACTAAAATTTTCTTAATTTCTTTATCCTCAGCAATATTTAAAATTCGAGAATCCATATAGGGATTACTTAAGCACTCTTTATCAAACTCTTTTTTCTTTTTATCAGAGAGTTTTTCATACTTTTTCTTTTTTCTTTCTAAAGATTCTTTTATTCCTTCCTTACCCCGAAAGTCAGCTTTCTTTCCCATTTTTATTGCTAAATCGTAAATTTGTTCTATTTTCATTTTTCTTCAGATTTATTATCTTTATAATTTAAATTGTATTGTTTAAAGAATTTTTGGTAGAGTTGACTAATTAATTCCTCTTGTTTATCTAAATCTAAAACTTCCCGGCGAATTCGGGCTTTTTCTTTTCTAATATGCTTCCGTACACTTCTGGGAAGTTTTGATTGTGGCATAATAAAAATCTCCTCAAAGAAAAAATTTGGTATAAATGAAAACAATTTTTTAAAATCGCTTGCATATAGTTCTATTTTACCTATTTTTCAAAAAAAATAAAGTGAATTATTCAGTAATAATTAAACTAAGTAACAGGTTTACTCTCCCTTAATTACAGCCAAAGGAACAAGTTTGGCTACTTTCCGGGAAAGTCCTGCTTTTTGAACCACTTCAATTACATTATCAATATCTTTGTAAGCATAAGAGGCTTCTTCTGCAATTCCCCGCATTGAGTGACATTTAACTATAATTCCTCTTTCTTTCAATTCTTTAACAGTTTTTTCTCCTCTGGCTTTTTTTCTTGCTGCTGTTCTTGACATAGTACGTCCTGCTCCGTGATTGACAGTAAAGAAAGCATCTTTTGCTTTCTCTGTTCCTACACAAACATAAGAAGAAGTTCCCATACTGCCTGGAATAAGAACTGGCTGACCTATTTCTCTGTATTTTTCTGGAATTTTAGAATGATTGGGAGGCAAAGCTCTTGTTGCTCCTTTCCTGTGGACAATCAATTTCTTTTTTTCACCCTTAATTTCATGTTCTTCAATTTTAGCTATATTATGAGCAACATCATAAAGTAATTTAAGTTTTACTTTCTCTCCTAAAACTTTCTGGAAGGCCTTTCTGGTATAAACCATTATCATGTGGCGGTTTGCCCAGGCATAATTACAAGCAGCAGATAGAGCCCCAAAAAATCTTTTTCCTTCTGGAGAATCAAAAGGCATACAAGCTAATTGTTTATCTGGTAATTCAATTTTATATTTAGAAACAGCCTTTCTTGCTACTTTTAAATAATCAGTACAGTTTTGATGCCCAAAACCACGTGATCCGGTGTGGATCATAACCACCACTTGGTTCTCTTTTAGGTCAAATACTTCAGCTGCTCTTTTATCAAAAATTTGTTCTACTTTTTGAATCTCTATGAAATGATTACCGCTACCCAGTGTTCCTACTTGATCTCTTCCTCTCTTTTTAGCACGAGAGGAAACAGCATCTGCTGCAGCTTTTTCCATTTTCCCTTTCTCCTCACAATTTTCTATATCTTCTTTTTCGCCATATCCTGCTTTAACTAAAGCCGGAACTCCTCCTTCTAAAATCTTGTTAATTTGCTTAATGGAGAGTTTTATTTTCCTTCCTTTCCCCAGACCGGAAGGAACCTGGTTTTGAATTTCAGTTGCTAATTTCTTCAAGTGGGATTTAATTTCTTTTTCTTTATGCTCTGATTTTAATAAACGGACTCCGCAGTTTGAAACCACAAAACTATTGGCAACAAAATTATGATCAGGATGATCTACAGTAAAATCATAAACAAAATCTTTATAAGGCTCTTCTACTATTTCCTCAATTTCATCCCAAACCAATCCTTTTCTTCCATAACTAAATTTTTCTTTATATTCTTCAAAAGAAGGAAAATTAGAAGCTATTCGAGGAGTACCTCTCCTTTTTCGTACACCCCAACTATTTTCTTTAAAGAGAGAGTGGAACAAGAATTGAATCGGTGTATATTTAGTCATATATTCTTTATGTTCTTTTAAAAACCTTTTGAAATCTCCTCTTTTTTTATAAAATTTTTGGACTGCCTTTCTTACCTCAGTTCTAAAATTAACTACTTTTAGTTTCCATCTTAAATAATTAGCTGCTAAGCAGGCTTCTTTCTGTTTTTTTGAATTATATTCGTAGCCAACCGTTTCAAAAAACCTTACTATATTTTCTGCGTTTCCATTTATATGTAGTCGGAATCCAACCGTTTTCCCTTTTTTACCCTTATATTTATAGCCGGGTACATTCTGAACCTCAGAGGTTTCAATCTTAAATTCTTTTAAAAGTCTAGTAATGTCTTTTAAAAACATTTTTGCGTTTTTCTCTAATGTTTTAGCTTTTTGCATGTTCAATTGCGGAGCATAAAAATTATATTTATTTAAAGTTGAGGGTGTAGAAAGTTCAGCTCCAAAAAAAGAAGCCAAAAACAATCTTTTTTGCCAAAGAGGACATTTAAAAATCCACTTTGGAACCCGGTAAGAACTATAGCTTTTAAAACCGTAAGGAACACCCAAAGCAACAAGAAGATAGGCTAAACTTCGGCAACCTTTTACCAGACTATATTCAGTCCGAGAAAATTTATAGGTTTTATCGTAGGAATTAGTAAAAGAATAATCTCTTCTTCTGGAATAAATCTTGGGGGCTTTAAATCCTAGTTTCTTTATATCTTTTTGGATTTCTTTTAAATCTTTTGGTTGAGCATAAAAATTAATTTGAGAATTCTTATTCTCTTTACCCAAACTTATAGCTCCATCTCCGAAAATAAAGCCCATTAGTTTTAAAAGAGGAGGCAGAGAAGATGAGTCAAATTTCACAGGTAAAAGACTACGAGAATTAAGATGTTTTAAAATTTGAGAAACAGCATTTCCCTGAGTATTATTCCTTCTTAATTTTTTTAAGATTCTCTTAAAATCTTTCTTGGTTAGAATTAGTTCAGATGAAGGTTTTTCGTATTCCACTCCTTTAAATGGGTAAATCAAAACTGATTTGCTATTTTCTAAATTTTTTATTTTTTTCATTCCTTGTCTGGTTCGGAGAGGATGATCTCCTGTAGCTTTAATTTCGTTACCACAAGTAGTAATAATTTTATAAATAGTGGGGTTATTGTAGCGTTTGAAAAAATTAAATATTTCAGAGGAAATAAAACTTTTATCCTTGAACTGAATATGTTTTACTTTATTATTCTCTTTAGATTTTTCTAGGTTCTTTATTAGGAAATAGGCTCCATGCTCGTTTAAAACCTTGGTTCCAGGACTCAAGCAATTTTCGTCATATCCTACAAATCCAGGGGATATAACACCTTTTGAAGCATCCATAGCTCCCACACCTCCAATTGGAGCACCATATCCTTCGTGCATGTCTGGCATACCCAAAACATAATTTACAACTCCCGGTAAGGCAGAAGTGTTAATTAGTTGGGAAATAGATCTATCTTCGAAAATCTTCTTAAATGTTTTTTCTGAAGCATAAATTCGAGCCGGAACTCGCATATTGTCCCTAAAACTCTTAGGAATTTCCCATAAATATTTACTTATTTTTTGAAAGTCTTTTTTAGAAACCATATTGTTTTATTTTAACTTATTACTTTGATTTTTCAAAAGTAAAAAAAAGCCCCGCTGGATTCAAGCGGGGTAATAACTAAGATTTTAAAAAGAACAAGTTTCCAGATAACTCAGTATCTGATTGAGATCTCCAATAGCCAAACCAATTACTGTATCTGCTGCTCCATAATATAGTAAAAGTTCATTTGTTCCTTCTCTTATTATAGCCCCGCAAGGAAAAACAACATTAAAAGTATTACCTATCCTTTCATACAACACTTTTGGTCCAAAGACCCAGTCAGGAGATCTGGCTTTTACCTCAAGGGTCTCCAAATCCAACAGAGCCAGGCCAACTCGATAAATCCCACCAGAGCTTGTCTGTCTCACCCCATGATAAAGTATCAACCATCCCTCTTTGGTTTTAAGGGGCGGGGGGCCAAGTCCTATTCTATGACCATCCCAACTTCCAGGCCTGACAGACAAAAGAACTCTACTGTGTCCCCATTCTTCTAAGTCTTCGGAGAAAGAAACACGAATATCTCGACAATGTTGACGAGAGGGTCTGTGAACAAGTACAAAACTACCATCGATTCTTTCGGGGAAAAGAGCAGCGTCCTTATCAGAAGAAAGTACAGGTCGGCAAACCCTTTTGAAAGAGTCAAAATCATCAGTAGAAATAATTGATACCGTAGGGGGATTATCGGTTTCATCTTTACAAAAAGAGACACAAGTAATTAAATATCTTTCCAGTTCTTCACACCAAATAACCCTTGGGTCTTCCAGGCCAAATCTTTCTTCGTTTTCCTCTTCTCTTGGTATAAGGGCGGGCTCAGAATCTATCTCCCAGTTTGTTTTCCCATCTTCGCTTCGAGCTAAAGCTAAGTGAGAATAACATCTTGTATCTTCTACTCTAACCAAAAGTATAATTCCCCCATTAAACTCCACAGCTCCGGGATTATATACACCACTTATCCTATAAGGCCAATCCTTTGGCCATCTTTCTGGGGTCAAAATGGGATTCTGAAGACGGTGAAACAATTCTTCTGGCCTTTCGCCTATCTTTCTCATTTCTATCTCCTCTTTAATTTAAAGGAACAGAAAGTAATCCTCCTCTTCTTACTTTAATCATTTTTTTAAAAAAGTAAAGGGTGACAAAACACCCCTTTCAAAAGAAGATAAACAAAATTTTATATTCAGTCTTTCTTTATTAGCTCTAAATATCAAAAATAACTGTTACTTGCCAATTTCCATCTTTTTTCTGAATAATATTCAGATTATGGTAAGTAACTCCTTTTATATCTTCGCCAAACTTTTCAACCTTGTTGCCTATTAATTTTCCTTTTATTTCAGTATCAGTAAACTTATTAAACTTAACCCTATTATAAACAGCAGCGTCAACCTGAGACAAATAGAGAACTTCGCTTAAAAAATCAACTAACAGGGAGTTCGGGTCAGGAGATTCTATTTTAATTCTCTTTTTTACTTTTTCTTTCTTTTTTATTTCGGGTTTCTGGTTCTCAGCCATTCCCTGAAGCATATTAGAAAATAATTTTCGTTTTGTTTTCCCAAACGCTTTTATTCTTAAATCTGCGGTATGTTCTAAAACTTTAAATTTCTTAATCATAATTTTACTTTTTTAAATTCTTCTCTGGCTATTTTTCTGTCATCCCAAGAGATTTTTTTACCTCCCTTAACACACATCCAGGGCTCAGAACCTTTGCCTGTAATTACAACAACATCACCCTCTTTTGCTGCTTTGATTGCTTTTTTAATTGCTTTTTTTCTATCTAATATTTTTTCTGCTTTTTCTCCTGTCCCCTCTATCACCTCTTCTATTATTTTTATAGGAGGTTCCTCATAAGGATCTTCATTTGTTATTATTACTCTCTGGCAGTACTTTGAGGCAATTTTTCCTAAAACTGGCCTTTTCCATTTATCCCTGCCCCCACCACAAGCCCCCAGAACACAAATCATCTTTGTGTCCTTCTTTTTTATCTTAGAATTATAAATAGCATTATAAACACTCCTTAGGGCCTTTGGCGTGTGAGCATAATCAACAATTACAAAAAAAGGTTTTTTAACAACAATTTCCATTCTGCCGGGGATTTTTTTAATCTTCTCTAAGGCCTTCTTGCAGGTCTCAAATTTAATACCCTGAGATATTCCAACAGAGATAGCACTTAAGGCGTTGTAGATATTAAATTTACCAAAAAGTTCCAAACTAAAAGTGGTTTTGTTTATTTTAAAAACAATCCCTCTTTCTGATAATTCTATATCGGTTGCTTCAATAAAATTGTCAACTTTATTTTTTCTCTCCTTGCTTTCGAATTCTTTGCTTTTTTGTTCAATTCCAAAACCATATTTTCTCTGAGATGGAAATTTTAAAAAATAATCTGTGTTTTTATCATCTAAATTAACTATGTGGTTTTTTTTGGTTATTTCAAAAAGTTTGCCTTTTGCTCTCCTGTAGTTCTCAAATCCACCATGAGCTTCGATGTGCTCGGGGCTCAAATTAGTTAACAAAACTACATCAAAATCGATAAATTCATGCCTGTGTTGTTTTATACCCTCAGAAGTTACTTCCAAAACAGCATAATCGCATTCTGATTTAACTGCTTTCTTTAAAAACTTATGGAGTTTAAATCTGCCTGGCATTGTCATCTTTAACATATTTTCTGTTTCTTTTTCTCCAATCTTAAATTTTATTGAAGATAAAGAAGCTACCTTATAACCTGCTTCTTCTAGAATTCTGGTTGTAAAACTAACAACTGTAGATTTTCCAGAAGTTCCCGTTATACCAATTACAGTTAATTTTTTGCCCGGAAAACCATAAAAAAAAGCACCCAATAAAGCCAGTAAAAAATGGTAAAGATTCAGTAAAAAAGAAGGAATAAATTTTTTAATTATTTCTTTAATTCTCATATTTTTTATTCTAACTTATAACCTTAAAAGAAAAAAGCCGACCAACTATTGGTCGGCTAGATAAAATTAAGAAACATGTTTCAGAAGGGCAAATTCCAAACCATCTCGTAGAGCCTGCCAACTTGCTTCAATAATATCTGTGGAGCTGCCTACAGTAGTCCAAGTATTACCGTTGGCTGAGAAAACTATTAATACTCTTACTTTAGCTCCAGTACCTGCTTTTTCATTAAGAATACGAACCTTATAATCAACTAGGTGTACTCTTTCAAGTTCAGGATAAAAAGATAAAAGCCCTTCCCTTACTGCTTGGTCCAAAGCATTAACAGGCCCATCTCCTTCTGCGGCACTATGAATTATCTGATTTCTGACTTTAAGTTTCACCATCGCTTTAGGAGCAAATCTTTGATTTTCTAGTACTGTAAAATCCAAAACTTCAAAAAGAGGTCTATATTCTCCTTTAGTTCTCCTTATAAGAAGTTCTACTGAAGCATCAGCAACTTCAAACTGAAATCCTTGATATTCTAGTCTTTCAATTTTATGTAAAATCTTCTCAGCCTCCAAAACAGACAAATCAATACCTATTTCTTTTGCTTTAGCTAAAATACTAGCTTTTCCAGCTAACTCAGATACTACTATTTCTCCTTGGTTTCCCACTAAAATAGGATTAATATGTTGATAGCTCCCCTCCTTTTTAGTTGTAGCATGAGCGTGCATGCCTCCTTTATGACTAAAAGCATTACTTCCAACAAAGGGTTGGGAAGGATCAGAAACTAGATTAGCTATTTCAGCTACCTTTCTGGAAACTTCAGTTAGCTGAGTCAAATTACCGGCTAACAAACAGGAAAAACCCATTTTGAGTTGTAAAACAGGAATTACAGAACAAAGATCAGCATTACCGCATCTTTCCCCATAGCCATTGAGAGTACCTTGAACTTGGAGAGCACCCTCTTTTACTGCAACGGCAGTATTAGCTACCGCTAATCCTTCATCATTATGAGTATGAATTCCAAGAGGTACGTTTATTACTGTTTTTACTTTCCTAATAGCTTGATTTACCTCCCAAGGCAAAACACTTCCATTTGTATCACAAAGAATAACTACTTGTGCTCCTCCATTCACTGCTGCTCGGAGTGTTTCCAAAGCATAATCAGGATCGTCTTTAAAGCCAGTAAAGAAGTGTTCAGCATCATAAAAAACTTTTCTTCCCCGACAAGCAAAGAAAGAACAACTTTCCTCAATTAACTGTAAGTTCTCCTCTGGGGTTACATTCAAAACATCATTGGTATGTAAAAGCCAAGTCTTGCCGACAAGAGTAACGATTCTTACATCTGCTGCTAAAAGGTTTTGCATATTTCTGTCTTCTTCTGGTGAAACACCTTTGCGATGAGTCATACTAAAAGCAACAATTTCAGCGCTTTTCAGATTAAGCGAAGATACAACTTTAAAAAACTCAGTTTCTTTATCGTTTGCGCCCGGCCAACCTCCTTCGATGTAGGTTATACCAAGTTCATCTAATATCTGAACAATTTCTAATTTGTCCTGTAAAGAAAAGGATATACCTTTCATCTGAGCACCATCTCTTAGGGTAGTGTCATATAATTCAACCTGTCTTTCCATCTTCCTTCTCCTTTCCTCAGAGAAACAAATTACAACCGAATTTAAACTGGCCTGCTCGGTCTTGGACACCTTCCTTATTAACCTTTAAAAGATCATCTCCAGAAAAGAAAAAACCCCTTCTGGAAAAGAGGTAGGTTGAAACCTTGTTAAAGTAAGTTTAACTTACCCCTTTTCCGAAAGAGGTTCAATGATAATAATATTAATCAAACTTTTTATTGGAGATTCAATTTTCATGCTATGATTAAGTTTAGCAAATCTAAATTCATTGTCAAGTCTTGCCTAAAATTTCTAAGGCTTTCTTAACTTTTTCTTCTGTTTTTTTAATCTTTTTGGGAGCTTTTGATAAAGCATCTCTTGCTTCTTTTGAGGAGAAGCCCAAATTAATTAAAGCATTTACTGCTTGGCTTGCTTTTTTTGTTTTCTTTTTCTGGTTTTTTTCTAAAGAAGCAATTTTGCCCGAAAGTTCTAAAATAATTTTCTGAGCTTTCTTTTTTCCAATTCCGGGAATATCTTCAAATATTCTTGTATTACCTTCTTTTATCTCTTTTTTTATCTTCTCCAATGATTGCAGAGAAGAAATTTGTAAAGCAGCTTTGGGTCCTATTCCTGAAATATTTCGGACTAATTTAAAGAGCTTAAGTTGTTTTTGCTTTAAAAAACCATATAACTTTAAACTTCTTTCTGTGACATCTAAATAACAGAATATCTTGAGGGTTTCTTTCTTTTGTGGTAGACTCTTAAGGGTTTCCTCTGAACAAAAAACTTGAAAACCAACCCCGTTTGTTTTCAAAACAACAAAATCATCATTTTTTTGAATAATTTCACCTTCCAAGTAAGAAATCATATTATTTAATGATATCATAAATTAAGTAATATTTGTATTATGTTCCATTTAAAATCAAAATTCAAACCAACTGGAGATCAACCCAAAGCTATTAAAAAACTTACCAAAAACTTGAAATCTGGAGTCAAAGATCAAGTACTTTTGGGGGTGACAGGTTCTGGAAAAACTTTTTCAATGGCTTCGGTTGTTGAGAAGGTTCAAAAACCTACTCTGATAGTAGTTATGAATAAAACACTCGGAGCCCAGTTATATCAAGAATTCAAAGAGTTTTTTCCAGAAACAGGTGTTCACTATTTTGTAAGTTATTATGATTATTACCAACCAGAGGCCTATATCCCCCAAACCGATACTTATATTGAAAAAGACGCCAAAATAAACAAAGAGATTGATAAAATGAGACACGCTGCCGTTCAAGATGTCTTAGACAGAAAAGACTCAATAGTTGTAGCCTCAGTATCTTGTATCTACAATATTGGTTCACCAGAAAGATATCAAAAGGTCTCTTTAGAAATATCCCAGAACCAGAAGATAAAAAGAAAATCCTTCCTTTCCTATTTAATCTCTTTACAATACCAAAGAAACGATATTGATTTTAATCCCGGCAATTTCAGGGTTAGAGGAGATGTAGTGGATATTTTCTTGGTTTCTGGAGAAAAAATCTTAAGGATAGAGTTTTTAGGAAACAAAATTAACAATATTTCAGAATCAGAACCCTCTCCAAGTCCAGAATTTAAATCAAAGACTTCTAGTATTAAAATTTATCCTGCTCAGTTCTGGGTAACCCCAGAAAGTAAATTAAATATTGCAATAGAGAATATAGGGAAAGAGTTACAACAAAGATTAAAAGAACTTAAAAAAGAAAACAAACTTCTTGAAGCCCAAAGGTTAAAACAAAGAACAAATTACGATCTGGAAATGTTAAAAGAAGCCGGATATTGTCATGGAATAGAGAATTATTCTCGACATTTAGAATTCAGGGATCCTGGAGCTCCTCCTTTCTGTCTTTTAGATTATTTTTCAGATAATTTTCTAATCTTTATTGATGAATCCCATATGACAGTTCCTCAACTGCATGCTATGTACAAGACTGACATGTCAAGAAAAAAGGTTTTAATAGAACATGGTTTCCGCCTGTCTTCAGCTAAAGACAACCGACCTTTAAGTTTCAAAGAGTTCAGAAAGAAAATTAATCAGGTAGTTTACGTTTCTGCAACTCCCAGGCCCTATGAAAAAGAAAAGGCGGGGAAAAAATATATTGTAGAGCAATTAGTGAGGCCAACCGGGCTTTTGGAACCCTCTATTGAAATTAGGCCAACAGAAAATCAAGTTAAAGATTTAATTAAAGAAATAAGAAAAAGAAGAAAGAAAAACCAAAGGGTTTTGGCTGTTACCCTAACTAAAAGATTAGCAGAAGAACTGTCGGATTACCTTCAGAATCACGGCATAAAAACTAATTATCTACACTCTGAAATAAAAACCCTAGAAAGACCAAAAATTCTCAACAAATTAAGAGAAGGACAATATGAGGTGATTGTGGGAATAAATTTGCTCAGAGAAGGATTAGATTTACCAGAAGTTGCCCTGGTTGCTATTTTAGACGCAGACAAAGAGGGTTTTTTAAGAAACAAAACTACCCTGATTCAAACCATGGGCAGAGCAGCAAGGCATCCTGAAGGGCATGCTATTTTATACGCTGACAAGAAAACAAAATCAATAAAAAAAGCCATAAAAGAAATAAAAAGAAGAAGGAAAGTCCAAAAAAAATATAACAAAGAACACAATATAACCCCAACCCCCATTAAGAAAGCGGTAAAGAAATGGCCTTTTTTAGTAAAAGAAAAGGGGGTTGCTTCAGAATTCGGGGTTATTCAAGATATAAAACTTTTAGAAAAAGAAATGAAAAAAGCTGCCAAAAATCTTAACTTTGAAAGGGCAGCGGAAATAAGGGATATGATTGAAAATTACAAAAAAGAAAAGTAAATTTAGGCGGCTTTTTCCAGGATAGAACCCTATTCTCTTTCTTTTCTTTCTTCTCTACTCTTTTTTGCTAATTCTATAATTCTTTCAATTTTTTCTCTCTGTTTTTCAGATAAACGGTCTATATCTCTTAATCTCTGTTTCTCTTCTTTGCCAAAATCTTCTAACGTTTCAATTTCAGAAAGATGTCTTTTTAAAACAAACAAGGCGAAATCCTCTATGTTTCCTGGGGAAACCTTGTTAAATCCCATTTCTCTTAGTTTTTTTTCTATTTCTCTGTGCCTCTGTTCTTGACTTTTCTGTTGTTCTGCTGTTTCTACTCTAAGAGAGGATTCTTCTGCCCCGGAAGGTTCCTTTTCAACAGTGGAGCGTGGTTGTTTTTCAAAATTTGGCATAATAAGATTATAGAATTTAAAATCTCTCTAATTCTTCTCTTCTTCTTTGGTCTCTTACTTCTCTCATTTTTTCTATCCCTTTTAGTTCTAACTCTAAAGCCTTTTCAATTTCTTCTGTCTTTTTCTTCCATGCTTTAGCTAGCTCTCTTAATTCTCTTTTAAAAATAATTCCCTTCAGAAGCCCAGTATAATTTTCAAGATCATCTATCTCAAACTCTGTTTCTACTTCTCTTTTCCACGTCCGGAGACTCTCTAATTGTCTTTTATATCTTTCTTTTGCCTCTTCTCTTGATTGATCTAGAGATTTCTCAGCTTCTTGTTCTGTTTCTTCTACTATTTCTTGTTCTTTTTCTTCTTTGGGCTCTGTTTCTGTGGAGCTTTCTTTTGTTCGCTCTTCTGCTTTTTCTTCTTTTTCCTCTTCTTTTTCTTTTATATAATCTTCTGCCAATTCTCTATATTTTTCTCCCTCTTCTGGGGAACTAACTACCTCTTTTATTCTTTCTTCAATTAACTTTCCTTTTTCTCTTCTTGCTCTATGACGTGCTTTTAAAAACAATTCTTCTGCCCTCTCTTCTCTTCCTTTGGCGATTTTCTTTTTGCTGTGTTCAATAATCTCTCGAAGTCTGACAGCTGAAACTTTTAGAGGTTTCTCTCCTCTTCTTGGTATTGCTATTTTTTTTCTAAATAATCCTTTTTTCTTTATATCTTCGGGCTTGTAACCTAAGTTCAACATAGCACAAAAGATATCTTCTGATATTTCCAAACCAATTTCTTGTTGTGTTTCTTTTCTTCTCTCGTTCATCTGGTCTACAAATTCTTCAAAGTTACCATAAATATGTCTCTGCTGTTTTCGGGGAAGTTCTTGCCATCGTTTTTTGTAAGATGCTTCTCTTCGTTTTTCAGTAATTGTTTCAAGTTTCTCTTTAATATAATCTTTTTTTCTTACAGTTCTGTATCTTGCTCCATGTTCCTGTTTTAATTCTTGCCTGGCTTCCTCTTCTAAATTTCTATCTGTTATTTTTTCAGCAAGCTCTTTTCTTCTATCCAATAATTCTCTAATTTCTTCTGTTTTTTCTCTTATCTGCTCCCGGGAAGCTCCTTTTTCTTTCATCTCCTGTATTTGAATTGTTAACAACTCTAATCTTTGTTGAAGGGGGTCTGATTCTGGCTTTTCTTCCTTTCCTGGTTCCTTTTCTTTCTCTTGTTTTTCTGTGGTTTCAATTTCTTCTTTTAATTTTTCTATTCTTTCTCGAAAATCTTGTTTCATCTCTTCCCTTGCTCCTTCTATTTGTTCTTTGGTAACATCCAGACCACTTTCAAATCTACCTCGAGCATCTCTTTTTTGTTCTGCCCCGCCCTCTCTTAGTTTTCTATCACTCTTTTTTCTTTTTTCTTCTATTTCTTTTTGTTCCTCTGGAGAAAAAAATTTCTCAAATTTTGGCATAATTTTTAATCAACTTATTTTTCTTCATTATAACATAGGAATTCTTCTTTTGTCAATTCAGACTATACATTTTAAAAAAATCCGTTTAGAGAATTTATAATGAATATAATAACTATCTAATCCAATCAAAGAACTTGTTCAAAATGACCAAGACGTTCTTTTAAAGATGGGTTTAATTCCTGATCTAACTCCAAGGAGTCAATCTGAGCCCGAAGAGAAGATTTAAAATAATCAAATAGTTTCTGTTCATAATCAGAAACCTCCTCTGGATTTTGAGACAACTCTTTAACCCCTCTTTCTATTTGCTGTTTTGGTAAGGCAAGATAAAAAATAGGGAGGTTTTTTACTGGGCCCAACACTAGCTCCTGCTCTCCTTGTTGGTTCTTCTCTATTTTTATTCCATATTTTAATTCTGCTCCTTGTTCTTTTTTGTTTCTTTCCAAAACAATTCTCTTTTTTCTTTCAAACTTTGGACCTTTTAAAGCGCCAACCTCATCAAAAGCGCAAACCATATTACCTGTGGCTTTCTCCAAGATTACATTATCAGCTTTGTTTTCAACATCATCGTAAGGAGAGGTTCTAACTACAATAAAATCCTCTCCTAAAAATTTATCAAAAACTGCCGTTTTAAGCATTTCAAGTTTCTCTCCGTCTGTTTTAAGTTTTTTTTGTTCAATTTCTTCTTCAGAAAGACCAGGATACCACCTCTTTTCTCGTTCTCTTACTAATTGTTGATCTCTTTTTATTTCTGTTTCAGAATAAACCTCAGTAAAAGATTCCGTATCTATCCGACAATGATTTGTTAAGGGTACTCGCTCTTTTTTTAATCTTTCTGTAATTTGTTCAATGATTGATTTTAGTTTTTGTTCTCTTCTTTCTTTTTCTTCTCTTTTTTCCAGGGGCCTTGAGGGATCTTCAAAATGACCTTTTTCAAGAGACATAGTTATTTAAATTGGTTTAACTCCATAACTTTTCTTTAATCTTTGTTGAAGGTTTGCTTCAACTATATTTTTGTCTCTGCCGTATTTAGTACGGGAAAGTCTCTTAATTAGACTGGCAACTTTTTGGTTGGATGTTTTGGGAGGATAAGTTACTATATTAAACGGATCTGAAGTCTCACCTCTAATTAAAAGACGCAGGGCAGCGTTGTAATTATCAAAATTAACCAGGTTGTTTTCATCAAAAATTGGCTCAAATTGAGAAACCAAATATTTAGCATCATCAGGGCCTACCCTGAAAGATAAGATAGAACCCACATTACCAAAAATAGCTTTCTGGGTATCTTCGTCAAGTTGACCTATAAATTGATGAGCAAATATCATATTAAGTCTGTATTTTCTAGCTTCAGCTAAGGCTTCACTGATAGTTTTAGTAGTTACATTATGAAACTCGTCAATATAGAGATAAAAGTTGCGTCGTTTTTGCTCGGGAATATCAGCTCGAGACAAAGCAGCAATCAAAATTTTACCAACCACAATCATCCCTAATAAGTAACTGTTGATTTCACCTATTTTTCCTTTAGAAAGGTTAATTATTAAAATCTTTCCTTTATCCATTATATCTCTGAAATTAAAAGAGGAATGGGGCTGGGAAATAATTGGTCTCACCAAGTCATTAGCAATAAAAACATTCATTTTGCTTGTAATATAAGGTACCATATTAGCTAAAGCAGCCTCACCTTTTGCTTTTTCTGCTTCTTTCTCCCAAAAGTTTTTAACTACAATATTTTTACAGCGAGAGAGTTTATGTTTCCTAAATTCTTTATCAGCTAAAACTCTTGGTATTTCAATCAGAGTATTTCCTGTTTTTGGATCATCCATCACCAGAAGAAGAGCGTTTCTCATATACTGTTCAAATATAGGACCCCCAAATCCGTGAGCCTTAAGATTGTATAACTTCTCAAAAATCTCTAAAATCTCGTTTACAACAAAACTTTTAGATTCAGGATAACGTTCATCAACCTCCAGCATGTTTAAACCCAGGGGCCTTTCAATGTCACTTGGGTTAAGATAAATAACATCTTCTGCTCTGGAGGAAGGAATAACTCCTAACACATCTTCTGCTAAATCTCCGTGAGGATCAATTAAAGCTACTCCTTTCCCTGCCTCAACATCCTGACGAATCATTTCTTGAATTAAAGCGGACTTACCAGTTCCAGTCTGTCCTATAATGTAAAAATGACGAGCTCTGTCTTTTTTTAAAATTCTAACCTTTCTTTCTTGTCCTCTGAAAATGTTTTTTCCAATAACTAACCCTTTTTCTGGAAGATTATCTGGGGTCGGAGCTTGTTTTGCTTTTAACCATTTAATGTGAGGGGTAAGCAAAGCCGGGGAGGGAAAATGTAAGATAGAAGCTATCTCGCCAGTAGAAAGAACCATTGTTTTTCGTTCATTAAAAATACGGAAAGAAAAACGATAAAATATTTTTTTTAATTTTTTTCCAGACAATCTTTTAAATTTAATTTTATTCAAAACTGGAGATCCAAATTGTTCAAAAGCGCCCTCTAACTGACCGATAATACTTTGAGAGCGAGATTTATTCTTGCCCGAAGCCAACACTCTTAAATTCACATCAAATAAGGATTGAGATGTCTTCTCTGAAATAGCAGAAATCACTTTCTTTCTGGGAGAAACTTTTTCGAATTTCTGTAATTCTTCTTGTTCCTTGTCTTCTTTTTTTGTCTCTTGAGAGAGTGTTTTCGTCACTTCTTTAAAAATTCCCCCTCCGGACTCCACCAAAGCTTCCTTTAGCTTCAGTCCCTTTTTCATAGAAGCTATTACTTTTTCTCCTTTTTTAGCTAATTTCTTTTTGGTAGGACGGATTAAAACCTGAATCGCAGCTCCTTCTCCTTCTTTTTCAAGTTTAGTCATAACGCTGGTTATTGAAGATAAAGGATCTGCTTCAAAGTTCTGGTAAGTTTTTATCGGCAAAAGAGAGGGTTTTTTGAGAGTAGCTTCCGAAGCAAGCGATACCCCTTCAGGATTAAAAATATTATAATCAGAAACCTCTTGAACTTGAGCCTTGGGCCAGAAACCAAGAATTTGTTTCTCTACCATCTCAGCTAAACCTCGAGGAGAGGCTACGTAAAAATGAATTTCTTCACCAATTCTATGAACGGAAATTTCAAAAACGAAAACAGGAGCTCCCAGCAGGAAGCTCTTTATTTTCTTCTTTTCTTTAATTCCGCTTAAAGAAGAATAAAACTGAGAGGCGGTTTTTAAATATTCTTTCAAAGAAACTTTTTCTTCTTTTCGTCTTTCCCGAGGCAAAGTAACCAAAAACAAAGCCAGACTCATTCCTCTTGTTAAAAAACCTTTCTCTTTTTTTCTTCTAAACCAAATGAAAACAAATGAAATTCCAACTAAAATCGCTAAACCTTCAAGCGAGAATAAGATTATTGACGAAGAAGTCATTTTAAAAGAATTACTTTAAAATATTCCTCTTTTTAAGTTCTTCATAATATCTATCCACTAAAGTATCGTGAAATTCATCCAAAACTGCAGGATTATCAAGGTCTCTGGCTACAGAAATTGCCTCTGGAAGCCCCTTATCAAAAACTAAAGAGATTAAGCTTCCTACTTGTTGACTGCGGGGAAAACTAGAAATTTCTTTTACCTCATCACGATCAACAACGGGAGGAGCTGAAGTAGGAGTTTCTTGTAATTCTTTAAGATAGCCTTTAATTTCTTTTTTTACTACCTTTTCTTTCTTTTCTACTTTTTCTTTTTCTGGAATTTCTTCTTTTTCTTCTTGTAACCGAGTTTCTAATTCTTCAATTCTCTTTTTTAATTCTTTAATTTCTGGATGTTCTGCTCTTCCTTCTTCGAATCTTTTTTCTTCACCAATTGAACTCTTCTCTGGAGAGGCTTTTTTATTAGAAATTGGATTTGGCATTTTTTCAAAGTTTTATCTTACTTCCTTATTTTAACACAATTCCTATAATTTAAAAACTTTCCAGGAGTTGAAAAATTTATAGAATTTGATATTATACTTTTATAACAAATAAAAATAAATAATATTATGCCTATTACAAAATCTGCTAAAAAGGCTTTACGTCAAAATAAAAAGAGAAGGAAAAGAAATCTTGCTTACAAGAATAAAATAAAAGACCTCACAAAAAAGGCCAAAGATTTAGTTTCTGAAGGAAAACAAAAACAAGCAAAAGAACTTCTACCCCAACTTTACAAAGCAATAGATAAAGCAGCTAAAAAGGGGGTAATTAAAAAAAACACAGCATCCAGAAAAAAATCAAGGGTGACTGCTTTTATTAATAAAACAACTAAATCTTAGTAATTAAAAGTTCAAGGGCTAAATCAGGCTCAATTTTACCTGTTTTAATTTCAAAATCCATCTTAAAAAGCATTTGGTGGACTTTTTTAATTTTACTTAAAGAAAATTTTTTAGATTGGAAATAACTTTTCTTAACAACAAAAGGGTGAAGATTAGTTTTTTTAAAAATATCCCTATAGGGAATATGTTTTTCAATAAGGTCTTTTATTATTAATAAATTTCTGAACTGATAATTTATCATACTGAGAACATATAAAGGAGAATCCCCTTTTTTAAAGTGTTTGTTAACTAAATTAAGGGCTTTTCTTTTATCTTTTTCTGCAATAGCATCTATTGTTTTGAAAATATCAGTGTCAACTTTAGATTTTACTAAAAGTTTAACATCTTTTTGCTTCACGGTTTCTCTATTTTTATAACTAACAAGTTTTTCTATTTCATTTACAAGATGCCAAATATTATTTCCGACATAATTAACTAGGGTTGTTAAAGCTTTCTTTGTAATTTTTGAATTGTGTTTACTGAATTCTTTTTCTATCCAGTCTTTTAGTTCCTTATCTTTCAGCATCTTAAATTCTTGATACTTTGATTTCTTTTCTAAAAATTTAAAGAGTTTCTTTCTCTTATCGACTTTTCCTCTCTGGTAAATAACAATAATATCTTCTGTATTAACTAGTTCTTTGGGTTGTTTAAGAAATTCTTCCTTGAATTTTTTACTAGAGAATATACCTTTTAAAACAACTAGTTTTTTTTCATTAAACATAGAGGTAACTTTTAACTTGTCAGATATTTCTTTAAAATCTACTTCCTTAGCATCAAAATATTTTAAATTCAATCCACTTTTGTGGTTTTTTTTATACTTTTCTATAATCTGATTCAATTTCTGCTTTGCTCTATAGGTATCCTCGCCATAAAGAAAAATAAGCATTTTAAAAATTAAGATTAAGATTTATTTTTTTGACACCTGGGACAAAAATGAGCACTTCTTCCACCAATTTTAATTCTCTTTATTTTAGTGCCACACCGAGAACACTTCTCTCCTTTTCTTCTATAAACCTTTCTTTCTTTATCAAATTCACCTCTGTTCCCCTTAAGGTTCCTGTAATCTGAAATACTCTCCCCGCCCAATTCAATTCCTTTCTTTAAAACATCTCTTACAGCATCATAGAGTCGTTTTAATTCTTTTGAGGTAAGGTCTGCTGTGCTTTTTAAAGGATGGATTTTTGCCCTCCACAATGCTTCATCAGAATAAATATTACCTATCCCAGCTATTACTTTTTGATTCATTAAAATTTTCTTAATTGCTGCTTTTCTATTCTGAAGACATTGTTTGAATTTTTCAAAAGTGAAGTTTTTAGAAAGGGGTTCCGGACCCAGTTTCTTTAATTCTCCTTTAAGTTTTTCTGTTTGCCAAAGTTCCGCTTTAGCGAACTTTCTTTTGTTCGATAAAGCCAACATTTTATCATTATCTAAAAAGAATATTAAGTGAAGATAACTGTTATCTTTATCTGTTATAGCACCCGAGCCAGTGGGTTGCCATTGTTCCTCTTTTCTTTTCCAAACTCCATAAAGAAAATGTCCTGTTAATTTCTGATGGACTAATAAACTAGTATCACCAGAGAGGTTGAATATAATATTTTTACCTCGTCGCCAAACCTCTTTTATTTTTTTACCTTTAATTCCCTTCTTGAAATCCGAAAACTTATTTGGTTTTTTAACCATTTTCTTAAAATCACTCCAAACATCCTTAATTACTAATCCTGTTACTTTATTTTTTAATTGGCTTACTGTGGTCTGAACCTCGGGTAATTCTGGCATAAATTAGAAAGCCCTGCTTTCTGAAATACACAACTTTTGTATTCACGAAAACAGGGAGTAATATTTAAAGTTTTTTATTTTGTAAATTTAATCCTTTCAGAGCAAAGTTTACTTCTTTCTTATTTATCTACCAGGTTCTCTCTGTTGAGATTCTTGTTGCTGAGGTTCCCTTTGTTCAGGTTCTTTTTGTCCTGGTTCTTCGTCATCTTCGTTCTCTATGAGTACACAGGTTCCCATGCCTCTGACAGACTCATTTTTATCACAATACTCTCCTTTATCACAATCTTTGTCGTTTCTGCAAGGGTCCCCAACAGTGACATTAGTTTTTAAAGATTGGGTTTAAATAAAAAATTTATTTACCTCTGCCTTTTTCAATTACCTTAATTGTATCACTACCTTCAAATTGTGTTCCGTCAATTAGTTCTCCTATTATAGTTAGTTCAACATCTCCTACCTCTAATATATTTTGTACTGCTTCCCCGTCAAACTTAACCATTCTTTCTAAAATTCCTTCTTTACATGCTTGGTCTGTTAAATAAGATTCCTCTGATTTTACAAAACCGTATTCCTCATCAATTACTGCTGGTACACCCTCTCCATTGACGTTTAGCAAAACAGTACTTGCATCAATATCTGCTGCGTTGTAATCTTCAGGTAATTCTATGTACGCTGTAATCCATTTGCCTTTGCTTTTCAAGTTCAATGTATCTGGATCAATATTTACACATGCTGGTATTACTACTTTTGTCATTATGGAAATATCATCCGTATATCCAGTTGCTATTCTATCCCATCCAGAATGTGGTGTACGAAAATCATAATCATGACAGTATCCACCAATAAACCCGAGATTAAAATCATCATCTATATTACTCATACTACTACACCATGGAGTTCCACTAAAATCAGAGTTTGGATTAACTTCAGTATAAATTTGTTTAGTTTCTGAATCCCAATTCATTTTAACATATCCTATCACTGGATAAGAAGTAAATGTAGGTACATCACAAATCCGTGTATAAGATGCTCCGTCATGGTAAAAAATATCTATATCAAGATGTCTGGACACACCCCCTCGCCAATCATGATTAGCGTAAGTGCGTACAATAAATGAGGGTTTATCATTAGTTCTGGTTTGACCACTAGAATCATTATTCAAAAATAAAGGAGTCATTACCCCATACGGAAGGTGCCAATTTCCATTTGCAGGATCTATAATTGCTACTTTAGCAGTGATTTCAAAGTCCTCTTTTGATGTTATTTCAGGAATAGTTCTTCCAAAAATCTCTTTATCTGGTGAAGTAGCATCACAAGTAAAACTTAATCTGTTACTTTCTACAACTATATGATGTTTTATACCATCTAAAGTTCTAGTAAATCCTTCATCATCCGAATCAAAATTATAAATAATAGTTTCTTTAGCTAAGACCACCGACGTAATCAATATTACGATAGTCAAAGACAAAAATAATATTTTTTTCATTTTTTACACTTCGTTTTATGAAATTTTTATTACCTTAATAATGGTATGGAAGAAGTTGTTTTTAAATGTTTCTATTTTCTCTTAACGAAATCGAGACTATCTCTGCCAAGCATCAAGGGGTTTCTTTTTGTTTTTGACTCACGATTGAGTTGAACTTTTGTATTCACGAAAACAGGGAATAATATTTAAAGTTTTTTATTTTGTAAATTTAATCCTTTCAGAGCAAAGTTTACTTCTTTTTAAAAACTTCCTTTACTTTATTAATAATATCGTCGGGAGTAAAATGAGCTTTCACTAGAAAGTCTACTGCTCCTAATTTTAACCCCTTATCTATCTCTTCTTTCTGGCCCAAATTTGAAATAATAACTACAGGAATAGAAGATGTTTTTTTATCTTCTTTTAATTTTTCTAAAACTTCATAACCATCAATTCCTGGAAGAATCAAATCTAACAAAATTAAGTCGGGTTTTTCTTTTTGAGCTGTTTTGATTCCTTCTTTCCCATCAGCAGCTGGAACTACTTTGTAATCTGCTGCTGTAAGTTTTTTAGTCATCATTTCTTTTAAAAAGGGGTCATCTTCAATTATTTCTATTTTTTTAGGCATAATAAAGGTTAAATTTTATAATTTTTAAAACGAGATAGGCCTTTTTGGCTAATATTACTTAATTTTATATCAGTTTTAATAAAATAGCAAGTATT
>CAZDPT010000008.1:0-32127 GCA_964507665.1 uncultured Candidatus Saccharibacteria bacterium
ATATTCTAGATTATTTTTTCTTAATCTTTATTGCTTTACCTTCAGTTAAAGCTTCACTTACCTTTTTTCTAGCTGAACTTAATATTCTTTGTAAAGTGCTTTGTGAAATATTCATTTTCTGAGCTGCTTTTTTCTGATCTCTTCCTTCCAAATCACAAAGACGTAGAGCTTCCAATTCATCTCTTTTTAAACTTACTTCTTCCAAAGAAGATAAAGGAACCGCTCTGGGTTTAAAATAGGTTACATTTGGGTTAAATATAATCTTCCTTGGTTTTTTGGGTCTTACCATAATTTAAATAGAATTTAATTTAGTCTCTGGAACTTTAATTTTTTTCTTAAGATAAAGTTGTACCAATTCATAAGCTCCAAAGAATAAAGGAACATAAAATAAATTCCCTAATAAAGTATTCTTAAAAAATGGAACAGCCATAATGTAACATTGGATTAAACCAGTAAATGTTTTTGGATACCAGGGAGTAAAAACCCAAACAGCAAAATTGGTAACCAAAAAAAACAAAACAGCACTTAAAATAGCAGTACCGCCAATAGTGTACCACTTTTTATGTTTTTTTAACCAAAAACCCAAAAGTACCATCAATAGAAAACTACCATAAACAGCAAACATTAAGAAAGTATTATATGATCCAATAAAAACATCGCTTATCATCATAGCCAAAACAGGCAAAAATAAAGCTTTCTTCTTTGAAAGATAAACTCCACCAAATAAAGCAATGGCTGCTATAGGAGCAAAGTTAGGAGGATGAGGTAAAAGTCTCAATCCAGCTCCTATTGCAATAAAAAAGAGGATAATAATGAATTCAATTATTTGTTTTTTGTTAATCATATTTAAAAGATAGGTTCTTGAAATTTAAATTTTATTTTATCTTCAAGATTATTTTTTATTTCCAGTATTTTCTCCCTTCATACTATCTTTAGTTTAACATTTCTCTTATTAAGATTCTAATTTTTATTAACTCAAACTGAATCAATCTGTTGAATTTCTTGTTCTAAAATCTTAATTAATTGTTTTAGAGCTGATATTATTTCTAACAAAGTTTCCTTTCTATTATTCCCTACTTTCTCAAGGCCAGGTTCCTGGTCTTTTCTTTGTTGCTCTTGCTCTTCTACTAACTGATCTTCTGCTGGTTGCTCCTCTGTCTGTTCTTCTGTCTGTTCTTCTGTTTTGTCTGTCATTAAAGCAAAATAAGGGAAATAATTATTGGTTTTGGCGGTAACAAACTTGTAATAAGGATTAGACTTTGTTTCTATGGGTTTCCATTGGGCAGCCTGTCTGTCCCATCCATAAATAGAAACAGGGGGAGTTTTTGAACCAAATGGGTCAGAAAAAAACTCTTTAACATTATTAAATTGAACAACCATTTCTTTCTCAAAGGTTTTTAACAACCCACTGTTTGTGAAAGCCCGAAACTGTGTTACTAAATCAGCCACTATTTGCTTTCCTTCAGGTAAGGGATGAGATTCAATTAACTGTTTCTTATCTTTTGGAGTAACAGTTACGGTTGTAACTTTAGGAATGGTCTCTTTGGGAAAATCTGCCTGGAACCAAACACCAGAGCCAAAAATTTCTTTTATTCTTGCTGATCTGGTAGGACGAACATATCCTTTACCTTCTTTGTAAATTCTAGGAGAATCCCCTCCCCCAGAAGAAGCAGAACAAATATCTTCAAAAGAAAGATCAGGAGCAGAAGTTCCATATTCCCCCCAAACTAATCCTAATACATCTTTATCTTGAACCGAGTAACCATCTAATCCTGTACTGGAATATTCCCAATTTCCCTTATAATTTTTATAAAGAAAACTCCAGTATTTTGAAGAACAAAAACAATCGTTTTCAGGGCATCCAGTATTTTCTATTTTACATAAAGCATGTCCTAAACTTCCTCCGTAATCTTTCCAAACAAGATTAAACCCAGATTGGTTTACTGCCTGATAAGCAGTACTTCCTTCTGAAATATTAACACACTTTTGAGAAGTCCTTTCTTCTGAAAATTTTACCACCACACCTATTTCAGCTGCTGTTGTGGTTTGAAATAGAAATAAACCAATTAGAATTAAAGTTAATAAAAGAATTTTTCTTTTTTTACTCATAAATCAAAAATCCCACTTCGGATGGGAGAAAATTTACCTAATCAAAAAGATTAAGTTAACCTTTCCCTTTGCTCGAAGAGAAATGAGTTAGATTAGTAAATAACTCACCAAGATTTAACTTGGGAGACGGATGGCATGCTGGCTTTCCAAATTTCAAAAAGAAAAATTCAGATTACAGCTGCGGCACAGCCTAGGATTTTCACCTAATTCCCCATCCTGTTTGTAAAGAACACATTATTTAATTTTATATCTGTTTTAAGATCTGTCAAGTTCTCAAACTGTGGAAAACTTTAAATTATTAAACTTTTTAATAATCAATTCCTTCTTTTCCTTTTTTACCTTTGCTATAATAATGTTTTATTTCTTTCATTTCAGTCACTAAATCTGAAACTTCTATAAGTTCTTCAGAACATTCCCTGCCTGTTAAAATTATGTCTATTTTATTATGCTGAGATTTTAAAAATTTTAAAAAATCTTTCTTATTAACCAATTTAAAATTTAAAACTAGACAAATTTCATCTAAAACCAATAGATCATATTTTCCAGTTCTAACTTTTTCTTTAACAAATTCTAATCCTTCTTCAGCTAATTCTTGGTCTTTTTCAGATAAAGGTTTCACGCCTATATCTTTCAATTCTGGATTTCGTTCTAATTCTTTTTTAGGTAAAAAAAATCCCTTTCTTCCAAAAGATTTAACATCAAAATTTTCTATTTTTTCAATAACTTTATTTTCGGAACTACCTGTCTTCAAAAATTGTACTAAAAGAACTCTCTTTCCAGCTCCAATTGCTCTTATTGTGGTTCCAACAGCTGCTGTAGTCTTACCTTTTCCATTTCCAGTAAAAGTATAAATCATAGATTTGACAACTATAAAAGTTTTTTCTGACCTGGACTCAGTTCACAAACGGCTCCATCGCACCCAGAAGGACCTCCAGCAGTTCTGTCTCTTTTTTCATAAGCAAGAATCTGGGAGAAATCAATTTTGGGAAAACGAGAAATGAGTTTTTCATATTCTTCTTTGTTAATCTCTTCAAAGGGAGCTAGTTGATAAACAGTCTTGTCTCGAGGAAGAAAAGTAAGTCCACCTAAAATATCCCAATTCTTATACAACCAATTGGCTACTTTAATCCATTCATTTTCTCCAACTAAAATAGTAATTGAGGGATTATGTTCAGTATAATTTTGTTTAACCATCTTCCAATACTCCAATTGTTCAATGGCATTCAAATCTTTTTTAAAAACTGAATTCTTAGGAGATTTAACTGGAAAGTCAAGCACATAAGTAGTAGCTGATGCTTCGGTTTCTCCAACTTCGGGGTGATAGGGTACTTTTTGTTCTTTTAACATGTGAAAAAGAGGATCATTGCCTGAAATCCTTATTCTTCTGATATAATAAGGAGCGTGTCTGGTGTGCATTCCAGCTGCAGCATTAACTAATTGAGAAACAGTTCCCGAAGGTTTAACTGAAGTAACCGCAAGCCCGGGACTAATACCAAAACGTTTAGCATATTTTTTATTAGTCTCCACAGCTTTCTCTTGAAGCTTCCGAAGAGTTTTCTTATTTCGAACCGCAGGACAATCCCACTGACCAGTGATTGAAACCCCTAATAGTCTCTCTTCTTTACAATTCTTTTTCCATTTTTTTGAGATATAAGGGAAGTCAGTAAGAGTTGCCTGAAAAGTGCCTAAAATAGTAGCAATTTTAATTTTTTTCAGTAAGCTTTCTTCAGTATCTTCGGAACGAGCTACTGCTTCAGTTAAATTACAGAATGATTTGCTTCTCAAAACTACCTCCCCACAAGGATTTGTTCCTGATGTCTGCCAATGTTTTTTAAATTTTTTCCATCTCCTGGGAGATAATTGTTTCTCCAGACCCCCTCTATTAAAGATACCTCTCTCTCCTGTGCCACTCTGAGCCAAAGAAAGCCATTCTTCTATAAATTGACGAGAAGGTGGCTTTTTATTGTAGACCGCTGAATTGTTGGCCATAGACCGTTGGGGATTAGTAATATGATAATGACCAACTTTAGCTTGTCTCATATCCTCGTCTTCTAAATCAGAAAGAGAGATAAGAGCAGATCTTCTTACTCCTCCCATTTGAACCATTTGACCAATCTTACAAATAATATCATGGACATCAATGCTTGCTAGTCTCTTTCCTTGATTGTTCAAAATTTTGCTCCTTGTAAAATCAAGAAGACTACGGAGAGGACCGGGACCTGAAGCTCTTCCTCCCATTGTTTTTAATCGAGCACCAGCTGGTCGAACTTTAGAATAATCAAACTTAATATCTTTTCCTCCATACCAAGTTTTTAATCCTTTAGTCAAAGCATCTCCCCAGCCTTCTTTGCTGTCTTTGATTTGATGTGTTCGTAAAGTCTTTCCTGTTTGATGTTTTATAATTGGTAATTGCTGAACATTCTGATTCTCTACTGAAAATCCTACTCCAGCACCACACATTAAAAGATACATAATCTCAGCGAAATCAGTTAATTTTCTAGGAGCTATGTAAGAACAATTATAAAGGGCGACATTGGTGGCTTGAGCTGCTTTCCCGGCTGACCATATTAATCTCATTGAAGGCATCGCCTCAAAATTTAAAATAGCTTTTCTGATTTCTTCATATTCTTTCTCGTTTAACTTATCACCAAGATTTTCTTTCATAAAATTTATAAAACGACCTACAGTCTCAATCCAGGTTTCTCGTCTTTCTTCATCCGGTAACCAACGAGAATAAGTTCGATAATAAATGAATTCTCCTAAAGAGTCTCTGAAATATTTTTTACTCTTTTGAACTAGTTTTTTTATTCTAGTTGGAACCTGCCTTCCTTTTTCTCTAATTCTGGCTCGTTCTTGGCGATAAAGAATATAGTGTTTGGCTGTCTTGGGAAAATCCATTAACACCAATATTTCCTCCACAATATCCTGAATTTCTTCTACTGTTGGAATATGGGTTGAAGAATAACGTTTTCCTAGTTCTTTAACCACTCTATCTGAAACTTTTATAGGGTCCTTCTCTAAATCTGCTTCTCCAGTTGTTTTCATCGCCAATTCTATAGCGTCAGTAATTTTCTGTTGGTCAAAATCAACAATTTCTCCTGTTCTTTTTCTAATTTTTTTAATCTTGTGGGTTATAAAAGAGGTCATAAAAACATCTGCTTTTTAATTTTACTAAAAAAAGACTTAAGTCATTTGAATCCAAAAATATTATTACATTTTATCACCAACTAAAAAAATGAGCAAGCTTTAATGGTGTTGTTAAACCTAATCGGAGAGATTAAATTGGAAAAGTTTTCCACAATTTTGATGAAAATTATTAATTAAAATGTTTAATCTTCAAAATCTTAATTAATTTATTAAAAATACTTTGAATTTCTTTTTTTACTCTTAAATTTGTTTCCATAATTGGGGTCAAACTAGAAACAGCTTTAAATATTTTTTTATCATAGGATATTTTACCCAAAAACTTTCCTTCAGTTAAATCATGTTGAATCCATTTTTCTATTTCATCGCTCAATTGAGAATTAATATCATATTTATTTATTACCAAGCCCCATTGAATCTCAAAATGCTTCACTACCTTAAGAATTCTTTTCAAATCCGAGAAACCAGAAAGACTAGGCTCGGTAATTAAAACAACAAAGTCTGTATCCTGCAAAGAGGCAACAATCGGACAACCTGTGCCAGGAGAGGAATCAATAAGCATTATATTGTAATCAAACTCTTCTGCTTTTTCTTTAAGTTTAGTAACAATTTTACCACTGCCTGTTTCTCCAGGATAAAGTTGTCCTGAAACTAAAGGAAAATTATATTTAGTTTTTTTAATTTTTATCTCCCCATTCTTAACAGATTTCATTTTTATTACTCCCTGGGGACAAAAAACTTCACAGGCTCCACATCCTTCACATAAAAATGGATTTAACTCCAATTTTTCATTTTTTAATTTAAAAGCACCGAATCTACATTTCTTTACACATCTTTTGGCCTCCTCTTTGTTTAATTTACCACTATTAATTACGGGTTTCTCTGAAACACCTATCTTTTCAATATTATCCCAATCTTCAATTTCCGCCAACCAAATTGCTAAATTAGGAGCATCAACATCACAATCAACAGCCACCATTTTATTTTCTTCCGAAAAAAGCATACCCAGAGCAGAACTCAACATACTCTTACCTACTCCACCTTTTCCACTTGCTATTGCTATTTTTTTAGAACTCATTTATTTAAATTTCTTCAAGATTTTAAAATCCTCTTTTAAAACTTTTTTCATATTTGGATTGTAAGTGGCTACTGCTGGATGATAAAAAGCTAAAATTCTCTTAACTTTCTTAATTTTTTTATTAAAAAGAGAGTCCTGTTTTTCTTTTTTAACTGAAACATCAAAAATCTTCCCGTGAATCTTGCTTATCCCTTGTAATTTATTTTCTAGGCCATATTTTTTGAAAACAAATTGAGTAGCAAAATTACCCAAACAACAGAGAACCTCAGGTCTTATAGCCTCAATTTGTTTTTCAAGATAAGGAACACAGGCCTCAATTTCTTCTGATTTTGGATTTCTGTTGTCTGGGGGTCTGTCTTTTAAAATATTTGTGATATAAACTTCTTTTCTTTTAATACCAACAGAATCTAAAAGTTCTGTTAAAATATTTCCTGCTCTGCCACAGAAAGGACGTCCTGTTTTTGCTTCCTGTGATCCGGGAGCTTCTCCCACAAACATTATCGCAGCTCTATGATTTCCTTCACCAATTACAGGATGATAACTGTTTTTTCTCCTTAGTTTACCTAAGGAACATTTCTTGCAATTCATAATCTCTTTTTTAATTTTCTTAAGTTTCTCTTCAAAATTCATTTTTTACCATAAATTATTTTCTAAACTTCTATTCTGCTAAAAAGAAAAGAGCCCAGAGAAATCATAAATATTCCAAAAATTACAAGAACTCCAAAATCCAAGAGTAAAGGAAACTGAGAAGAACCAATCAATACATTCCTTATACTGTCTACTTCGTAATTTAAAGGGTTAATTAGACTCAAAGATATTCATAATAATTGTAACTTTCATAATCCAAAAAGATAATAAGCTCCAAGAAAGAAAAGAATAATGGATTCAATTAAGGTAATCCAGGTTGTAAGTTTAGGAGAAGCAATTCTTAAAGTCATAGTGAAAAAAGCAATAAGAAAAACAACAATCTCATCTAGCATATAGAAAACAACAAAGATAGCAATGTAAAGAAGGTATAAAGAAACAGGAAGTTGTGCTTCAGCTAAAATACCCGCAAAAAATACAGGGATAGCAGCAGAACAAGGAAATTCCACAATAGTAATTATAGCAGCAAAAGAAAATAAACTGATTATTATTAAGAATATATTTTCTGAGTCCTGAAGAGTCCTTTTTATTTTAAGAGTAATCTTGGAAACTGTTCCTTGTTTTGTTAATGTCTGACAAGTAGGTCCATATTTTTTAAACCTCAAAAACTCCTTTAAGAAATAAATTCCACCAGAGATACCCAAAAGACCTATTATTATCTCCATACTTCTTAAATAGGAGGCAAGAAGAGAGAAAATTTGATGCCAGATGACTATCAAAAAACCATAAATCAAGGAGGTAGTCAAAATAAATATTCCTCCATACAAAAGTATCTTTTTTCTTTCCCGGAGAGCCAAAACCAAACCTAAAATTAAAACAAGAGCACCTAAAGAACAGACATTAAAGCCATCAAAAAAACCTAAAATAACAGAAAGGGCAGGCAAAGAATACTTGCTTGTATCAATTTCACCAACCAAAGGAAGAGAAACCTCCTCTTTCTTATCAGGGAGATAAGATTCTTCCACACCTTCAATTTTATTCTTGATATAATTCTCTATCTCTTCTCCTATTTTTTGGTTGAACCCTATAAAATAATTTCCATCAATAAAAATTATAGGAACCAATCCATATTTTTCTTTGGGAACTTTGTATTCTTCATAAAAAATTTTTAACGAGTCTGTATTCTCCGAAATCGAAAACTTATTCAACTCAACCTGAGGATATTTTTCGATAATTTCTTTTTCTAAAAAAGATTTTTCTTTAGCACAATGAGGACAGGTTTTACTGTAAAAGAAATTAATCTCAATTCTGTTATTTTGAGCTGAAACAAAATTGAAAATTAAAAATAGAAAAAAAATAAAAAATAGAGAAAAAATAATTTTCTTAAACATAGAATTCATTCTGGAAGAATACAAAAAGTATTGTTAAAACGATTTATATAATTAAATAAACCAATAATAGAAACTATTTCAACAAGTTCTGCCTCAGAAAACTTATCTTTTAGTTTTTCAAAAAGTTCAGGAGTACATCTTGCTTTCAAAGTTACTTCTTTTACTAATTCTAAAACCTCTTTTTCTTGTTGGGTTTCTGCTTCTCCTTTTTTTATTTTTTTAAGTATTTGTTCTGAGGCCCCTAAATTTTTTATCATCTTTGTTGTAACATCTACACAAAAGGGGCATTTCAGGGTTTGAGACACAACATAAGCAATTTTCCATCTTAAGAGAGGCTTAATTTTACCCTGCCCCATAATTACCTTAAAAAGTTCTGTGAATTCTTTTACAATTTTAGGGCTGTAAGCCATAACTCTTACCCATTCTGGTACTTTGCCCGTGTTTTTTTTAAACTTTTTATAAACTTGTTTTGCTTCTTTTTTAATTTGATTTTCATTTAAAGAAGGAACAAGAGCCATAAATTTAAATTTTAAATCAATGAATTAATTTTTTCTATTAAGACCTTTTTGGGTCGAGGACCTGTTGCTCTCTCTTTTGGTTCCCCATCCTTAAAAATAATTAGGGTTGGAACTCCCCTAATCTCATATTTTTGAGTGGTTTTTGGGTTTTGCCTTACATTTAATTTTCCAACTTTTGCTTTATCTTCAAATTCTCTTGCAATTTCTCCAATTACAGGAGCTATTTGTTCACAAGGTGGGCAACCCGGCATCCAAAAATCAACCAAAACAACCTTATTATTTTCTAAAACCTCTTGGATAAAATTTTCATCAGTTAATTCTAACATATTAAATAAAGTTTAACATATTTTAGGCCAAAGATTAAATTAAACAAAATTCCTTTCAAAAATTTGGGAAATTAATCTTTTTTATTTTACAAATAAAAAACCCAAATAAATAATTAGGGATTTTTAATTACTTTTCAAACAATTTCTTTCCTAATTTTCAATTGTTAATTAAGCAAAATTTTAACTTCTTTTATTAAAGAGTTTAATGTTTTTTGGGAAATCCCTGTTTCTTTTGAAAATTTCCCAGGTTTTATTTTTAACACATCTTTAACTAAAATTATTTTCTTTTTAACAAAAGCGGGAATCAGAGCTTTCTTAAAAGAGGGTAAAATTGTAATAGGGTAAAAACTGTTTTCATCAATAATTTTTTCCAAACCATTTGTTTTAGGACACCTCCAACCCAAAAGTTTAATACCAACACATTTTGAATATTTTGCCGTAGAACCGGAAAACTTAGCATTGGTAACCAAAATAGGCCTTATTTTATTCTTTTTAAACTCATTCTTGCTAAAATCTCCTTTTTTAAAATCTAATATCTTAGCCCAAAAAGCCAAAGCGGTTTTTGAATGAACTAAACCTTCTTCTGGTAAATTCCTAAATTTACATTCCCCGATATAAACAAGGTTTTTCTTTTTAGCTAAAAAATCAGTTTCATATTCTAAACAATACCCCTTAAGAGATAAATTTAATTTAACTCTATACCCCTGCTTCTTAAAAATCTCTCCTATAAACTTTTCAAAAAGAAAACCAGCAGGGCCCAATTTCCTTAACCCTTCTTTAAGAGAAAACTTTATTGATAATTTGGGAGATTCTTTTTTTAATAGATTCTTTATCTTCTTAAAAATCTTAGAAGTTTTAATTCCGGGATATACTTGTTTTTCAATAATCTTGCTAATCTTTTTTGCTGTCTTTTCAGAAGCTCCCACTCTTCTTGCGCTTTGATAAACTTTTCTTAAAGAAAAAGGTTCTTTTTCTCCCCTATTATTAACAACATAGATGGATTCTTTCATAAGTAAAATTAGCGAAAGACTGTCTTCCACTAGTTTAGATTGAATCTTTTAAGTTTTCCATTTGAATAAGCGGTGACAAGTTTTTTAGAAAAAGGAATTTCTTTCTTAATTTTGGTCTTAAAATTCTCTGCTATTTCTTCTATTCCTTTTTTATCTCCTAGATTAGATTGATTTAAGATTATTTCTACTGGAACTTTAATTTTTTGACATAAATCTAAAATCAACTTTAGATCATATTCCCCCATTGGAGTTGGCTCGGTAACTGCCAAAGCCTGATCTACATTCAAGAGCGCTGAAATCACTGGACAATGAGTGCCCGCTGCTGTATCAAAAAGTATAACATCTGCTTTTTTCTTTTCGGCAAATTTTTGAGCAAATTTCTTAGTATCATCAACTATAGGTCCTGTTTCTTCAAGGCCTGGTTTCGCTTCTCCTGTTATTAACCAGTAATTTTTTTCAACCTCATTTAAAAATATTTTTCCAATTTGTTCCTTTTTGGGTTTAATAGCCCCAAACGGACACACACTCCAACAAGCACCACAACCAGAACATAAATCTTTTATAAAAAGGGGATAATCAGGTTTGCCATTTTTATCTCGAGGCTGGAAAATAGCATTTTCTCTACAAGTTTTAAGGCACAAGCCACATTTAGTACATTTTTCTTTAATTAATTCTGGGAATTCCCCATAAACTTTCTTTTCTGTTTTCTCTAATTTCTGTCCCAAAAGTAAATAATCATTAGGACATTCAATATCACAATCACAAAGAACAACCTTCTTTCCTTCTCTTGCTAATTTATTCGCCATCAAAACAGCTACTGTGCTTTTTCCGGTCCCGCCCTTTCCTCCTGTTATCGCTAATTGTTCTATTTTTTTTCTCATCCTATGTTTTTTTTCTAGTGGGGGTTTCCAAAAAACTCAATTTTCCTTGAGAATATTTTTCAATAATCTTTTCTACTGTACCATCAATTCCTTTATAGACATCAACTATGTTGTCTCTCAGGGTGTGAAAAGAGATAGGTCCCATTTCTTTTGTAATTATAGAGTCAACCTTTTCTTCTATAACAAACTGACAAACTTTTAAACCTACTCTAATCTTCTCATTTTTATAAGGATTTTCTTTAGTATAAGATTTTTTTATCTCCCCTTTTTCAACTTCAAGAAATAGAAGAAATGGTGCTCTGCCGAAATGTGAAGAAATCTCAGACTCCAAACTTTTATCTTCTTTAATTGGAAGACAAATCTTTTGTTTTTTAGTTTGAAAAGGACGGAAAGAAACCGTAAAAGAATCAACCGTTTTAATTGTTTTCTTAACTTCTTTTTCAATTTTTCTTGAGATTTCATTGGCTCTCTTAACATTTATACTCTTTCCTATCTTTGCCTCTACTTCTCCAAAGACAAGAGGGCCTGATTTTCTAAGTTTTAGATTTTCATAACCTCGCAAGCCAGATATTCTATTTAAAATTTCTTTTATTTTCTTTTCTATTTTAGGATCTGGAGAAACATCCATTAGAGAAAAAATTGCGTCTTTGGCTGATTCGAAGCCTGCTTGAAAAACAAAAAGAGAAATTATAATTCCAGCAATTCCTTCTATATAAGGAATATTTAAAAGTACAGAAACTAAACCTATTAAAACCACCGAGGAAGAAAACAAATGCATTCTTGATTCTCTACCATCTGCAATTAGACTTTGGGAACTGATTTTTCTTCCAATTTTTAATTCATAAGTTCCAACAGAAAACATAGCAATAGCATCTAATAAAGCCACCCCCACCGCAACCATTGGTATATTTAACTTATATTCCAAAAAGAGCTTTTCAATACTTTCTCTAATTATGCTATAACCTGCAAATAAAATTAAAAAAGAAATCAATAAAGCAGCAATACTTTCTGCTTTATAAAATCCGTAAGGAAATTTTTCTGTAGGGTCTTTTTTAGCAATTTTTAAACCAAACCAAGCCGCAAAAGAAGAAAAAGAATCAGCAAAACTATGAATAGCATCACCTAAAAGAACAACACTTCCTGAAATTAATCCAACTATTGCCTTGCTAATAGCAAAAAAGACAGTTACTAAAGCAGCCGTCAAGGTTGTTTTTTGACCTTGAATGAATATATTTTCAGTCATGTTTTAATTATCGATTCTGAGGACCTCCACCAGGACCACCACCCCTTCTTGGGCCTGCTCTTCCACCTCGAGGACCCATACCAAAATGACCAGATACGGAAGGTTTCTTAACTTTGTCTAATTTATTATCTTTCCACATCTGAAAAGCATCTTTCACAGAGGTTCTTGGAGCTGCTAAGAAAATTTTAATATTAGAAATATTTAAAACCCGAAAGGCATTGGGGCCTATATTACCTGTAATAAGAATATCTACTTTTCTATTAGCTAACTCTTGAGCTGCAGCTATTCCTGCCCCACCTCTGGCTCCAAGACCTGGGTTCTTAATAGTATCTTTAAGTTTTCCATTTTCATCCAATAAAAGCAAAAACTGAGCTCTGCCAAAACGAGGATCAATTGGAGATTTTAAATTATCCCCTAAACAAGTAATACAAATTCTCATAAAAACTTTAAGTTAAGCAGATGAATTTTGTTTTTCTGGAGAAGTTGGTCTTTCTCGAACCATAGGACTCCCACACTTTGGACATTTCTCTTTATAATAAGGAGTACCTCTTTTGTGTACAATTTTATGTCCACAATCAGGATTAGTACAAACACAGTTTCCATCTGGACCTAAACCAAAACCTCCGGGCTGACGGCCTCTACCGCGTCCTTGGCCCAATCCACGTTCAGTTCCTGGACCTTGACCGAGAGGACCTGTTCCATTTCCTTGAGGAGACATAATAACTCTTAATCAATTTATTTTTTATTTTAACCTTTAATCTATTTAATAATCAATATATTTATTTTTTCTTGGTCCCTTCTAAATCTTTGATTCTTTTTTTAATCTCTTTCATTTGTTCCTTTAAAAATTCCATCTCTTGAGATATTGCTTCTTTCTCTTGAGTTAAAACTTGCTTCTCTTGTTCTGGAGTCGGGGAATATTCATATCTTCCCCAGGGAAGCATACCAATATTTGCTCTATACCAACCAGGTAATCCTGCGGCTCTGTACCAATTTCTATATCCTCCTCTTCTACCTCTTCCATATCCCCTACCAAAACCGGGTCTTGTAAAACCTGGAGGTGAATATCCCGCACAATAACCCAAACTTCTTCCCGTCATGGGACCCATACCTTGGGGACCTGTTCTATCACCAAAAGGCATAATATTTTAATTTTTTAATTAATAGTTTATTTTATCACAATTTCGACCTTTAATTAACAAACCAATTTCTTACTCTCCTTATTATTAATATATACCCATAACCTTCTTTTGTCAAACTCAAAAATTAAGACTAATAAAAAAGCTCACAATTTAGCAGTTGTGAGCTTGTTTAGTTTAGAGCAAACTTCTTCAAGGCTTTTTCAAATTCTGTTTGATTCACTCGTCGAGTAGTAAAAACCACCCCCTCTCCATAAATTTTAACATCATTTTCTTCACAAATAGAACGGACTGTTTCTAAATCTAAATCATATTCTTCTATGATATATTTAATTAAAGGGTGTTTTTTTAACCACTTCAAAGCACTCTCTAAAATGAATAATCTTCCTTCTATTTTCTCTATTATTCTTTTTTCAAAATGATTATTAAAAGAACGAATTCTGGTGTACAAACGCCCTAAACTTTTTCTAGTTCTAGTTTCGGGAATTCCTCTCTCTGTCATAATTTCTCTTATAGCAGACGACAAAAGTAAATATCTTTCTCCTTTAATTTCTACTATTGACTGGTGTTGAATTTCAGATCTCTTTTCTATAATCTCCTCATTTGATGGTGCTATATACCAATTTCTATCAGCTGCCTTCTGGGCTTCTATTTCTCCTCTTTTAGCCCAATCGGTAATTGTCTTAGAACAGAGTCTATATCTCTCTGCTATCTGCTGAAGCGAAACCCAACCCTCTATTACAGGTCTGTTTTCAAGAATTAAAGCCAAAACTTTACTCTTGGGAACTACTCTATACCTTTCTTTATAAGTTTCTAATCTTCCTCTATCTACTCTTTTAGCTAAAGTACCTCTCTTAATTTCAGTTAATTCTGCAACAGCAGTTAAAGTTAAATCTTCTTCTGGGAA
The DNA here is from genome assembly GCA_964507665.1 of uncultured Candidatus Saccharibacteria bacterium. Taxonomy (GTDB): domain Bacteria; phylum Patescibacteriota; class Minisyncoccia; order Minisyncoccales; family CAYZYK01; genus CAYZYK01. The sequence continues at coordinate 14,332 of CAZDPT010000008.1, forward strand.
TTGAAGAAGTTGTTCAATCTTTACTCTTATCTTCTCGGGAATCATGGCAGTTAATTGAGGAACTAATTTAGTTGGAACTCTCATATAATGTTCATTGAGCCATTGAATTTCTTCATCACTTATCGTTAACCTATATTTCTTACCTTTCAATCTGAATTCCATGATTGGACTCCTTTCTTTTTTTGAGATTTTGTGAAGGTGCTACTTTCTGTCTCTTTTGGCAAACAATCTCAGTTGTGCCCTCAAGGGGATTCGAACCCCTCTTACATGATTGAGAATCATGCGTCCTAAACCACTAGACGATGAGGGCATAGATTTCAGTTTTAAGAGCAAATATTTGAACTCTTACAGTTAACTTAACAGAAAAAAATAATGTTGTAAATAAAAAAACTGCTTAGGAAACAAACAGTTTAGACAGATAAATTAAGATTTAATTTCTTCAACTATTCTTCCCATTTCCATTTCTCGAGATCCATCCACTAAAATTAAATCGTTTTCTTTTATCTCTTGTTTTAATCGAGGAAGTAAAGATTCTATTGTATTGAAACTTAAAATTCTATCTTTCTTCATACCATTATTCAGAGCTCCCTGGCCAACAAATTTAGCTCGGGAACCTACTGTAAAAAGAATATCGCTATTTTTCTCTGCTCTCTCCCCTATCGCTTCATGAGCCTCAATCGTATATTTCCCAACTCCCAGAACATCACCTACCACAGCAATTTTTCTGTTAACTTGAAAATTCTCCCCTCCTTCAATTCTTCCTAAAATTTCAAGTGCTTCTGACATTGAAAAAACAGAGGCAGATTTTGAGTCATCTAAAACTTTAGAATTTTTAATTCCCTCAACTAATCTCATTTTACCAGGGAGAGAGTTGTAGTTGGGAAGCCCCTTTGAAATTTGAACAAAATTTAATCCAAAGATTACACCACATCCTACAGCAACTGTAGCAGTATAAACTTGTTCTTTACCAAAAGTTTTCCCTTGCCAAACAGGAACAGTATTTCCCTTATAATTTATCTTAAAATTTGTTCCTTTGTTAATCTTAACATCGGTGATATAGAAGTCAGCTTCTTTTTCTAAGCCAAAAGTCAAAATATTAGCATTTGATTTATCTCCAATTTCTCTGGCTGATTCATCATCATAATTCAACAGCATAAATCCTTCTGTAGGAAATTCTTTCGCTAACTTTCTTGCTTTTTTTGTTTCTTTTCTATCTCCTGTGAAAAAATCAGAGCCAGGAGGTATTTCACCAATATGAGTAATCACCAAGACACTTAAAGAGGTTGCTTTAATTAATCCTTTTAAATCTTTTTTATCAAGAGTATTAAGATCAGTTTTGACAATAAAAGACTTTTCTCCAAAAAGATCCAGAAAACCAGGAACTCGAGTTTTCTTTTTAACCTTAAAATGAGATTTTAAAACTTGATAGATAGCCTCTGTGGCAATCTCTTTTGCTTTTCCTGTAACAATGATAACTTTCGGTCTTTTAATGTAAAAAAGTATTCTTGTTAAAAATCCCATAATAATTTTTGTTAATAAATTAATTATTCTGTATAATCGGGAGGTATCTGCCAATAATCAATAATATATTTTGCTAATTTTTTAAAAATAGGAACAGCCGAATATTCTGCAGTTCTTGTTTGGGGATTATCTAACTTTACCAAGATTAAAAATTGAGGATCTAAAGCGGGAGCAAAACCAATAAAACTTTGAATTGTTTTATTAGGATCATAGCCCTCTTTTTCTTCAAAGGCTACTTGAGCTGTGCCTGTCTTTCCTCCGATATAATATCCTGGAATTTTTGCTGCCTTACCAAATCCATTTTCCACTACACTAATAAGCATAGTAGTTAACTGAGAGGAAGTTTTGGAGTCAAAAACTCTGCTAATAATCTCAGTTTCTGTCTTTTGTTCTGCTCCTGTTTCATCAACAATCTTTTTTGTTAAATAAGGTTTAATAATCTTTCCTCCATTTATAACAGCAGAGAAAGCTCTTATAAATTGAATTGGGGTCATATCTATTCCTTGACCAAAAGAAGCTGTAGCAAAGTTAATATCCCTACCTGATTTTAAACTTCTATTTGAGGGACAAACTTCTCCTTGTAACTCTATCCCTATCTTTGTATTAAATCCAAGTTTATCAATATATTCTAAAAAAAGATGATTGGGAATCCTTTGTTCAACGAAAACTGCACCAGTATTAATTGATTTTTCTAAAACTTCAGTCATTGTACTCTTACCCCATACTCTTTTATCATAATTATAAATTGTTTCCACCCCAACTTTAACATATCCTTTGTCATAATAAGTTGTTTCGGGAGTTATTTTACCTTCTTGTATAGCAATAGCCATTGTCAGGGGTTTGAAAGCAGATCCTGGTTCAAAAATCTTCTGAATAGCTCCATTTTGAAAAATACCTAAATTCTTTTGCTCTGAATAATTATTAGGATTAAAACTAGGAAAATTAGCAAGAGCAATTATTTCTCCTGAATTAGGATTCATTACTATTATCTGGCCTGATTCAATATTAAAATCTTGATACGCTTTTTTTAAAAGAGATTCTGCTTTAAATTGAATGTTATAATCTATTGTTAGATAAACATTTTTTCCATTCTGAGTAGAGCTTGTTTCTCCTGAATCAAATAAACTTCCTAATATTCCTTTCTTTTGTTCTTCAAATGATTTTTCTCCTTTTAAAATATTATTGTAATATCCTTCAATTCCATATTGACCATTATTATCCCCACCAACAAATCCAATAATGTGAGAGGCTAAGTTTTGTTGAGGATAATATCTACCAGGATATGTTTCAAGATAGACTCCTTTTAAATCTGAATTTTCAATCTCTTCTATTTCTTCTTGCTTTAACTCATTTTTAATTACAGTATAATATTTTCCCTTTTTAATTTTTGAAAAAATTAAATCTTTATCTTTATTTAATATTTTACTTAAAGATTCAGAAACTTCCATTTTGTTTTCAATCTGTCTTGGAATTACATAAACTCGCCACCTTTTCTCATTTATAGCCAGGTTCTTTGATTTATCTTTAAAAAAAACTTCACCTCGAGCACCTTCTATTTCTTGTAATCTCATTTGTTGCCCTAAAGCCTGAGATTGATAAAATCCATGTTTTATTACTTGAAGAAAAAATAAACGTCCTAGAATAATTAGGGTAAAAAAAATAAAGGTTATTAAAATAAAATTTAAGCGCCAGTTTTTGAACCATTTTTTCATTTTCACTTCTTAAAACTAGTTTTGGAATCAAAATTCTAAAAGTTTAAAATTTATATTATTTAGTTACCAGAGACCCTTCTAAGATTTTTATATATTTAATCTCTGATGTTTTCTTAAAACCTAAATTTTGAGCCATTTTCTCAATATTTTCTAAGGAAGTCTCCTGAGCAAAATTTATTTTTAATTTTTTGTTTTCTTGAGCAATCTCCTCAACTTTTATTTCTTTCTTTTTAATTAAATATTTATCTTTGGTCACTAAATTTGCTTGAATTATATAGGAAGCAAACAAAGCAATAATTAAAATAAAACTTAAAACTCCAATAATTTTTTTATTTAATTTCAATTCAAAACCTTTAAGGTGAATAAGAGAATATGGATTAAGAGAAAGAACTTGGTTTTTCATAAATTAAGATAATATTAATTATTATTTTTATAATTTAATTTTTTATTATCTCCCCTGCCCTAAATTTAGCAGACCTTGAACGGGGATTTTCTTTTTTTTCTTCTTGGGTTGGAGTAATAGGTTTTTTAGTTAAGATTTTTAATAGATTATTTTTTGCTTTCTCTTTTAAAAAATTCTTAACAATTCTGTCTTCTAAAGAGTGAAATGATATAGCTCCTATCCTCCCTTCTTTCTCTAAAATTTCAACTCCCTCTTTTAACCCCTTTTTAATGTTTTCGAGTTCTTCATTTACTACAATTCTTAAGGCCTGAAAGGTTCTAGTTGCAAAGTGGAGTCTTCCGTGTTGGTACCGGGCAGGAACAGCTTTCTTAATTATATTTACTAATTGATAAGTAGTTTCAATTGATGATTTTTTTCTTTCTTTTACTATTTTTCGTGCTATTCTTTTTGAAAATCTCTCTTCGCCATACTTCTCTAAAATATTCCTAATCTCAGACTCTTTCCATTGATTAACAATCTCTCGGGCAGTTAAAGGATTACTGGCGTTATATCTCATATCTAGTGGTTCGTTTCTTTTAAAAGAAAATCCTTTTTTACTTTTCTCTAAGTGCCAACTTGAGATTCCAAAATCGAACAATACACTCCCCACATGACCAAAATTATATTCTTGAATAATCTTTTTTAAATTAGCAAAGGAATCGTTAACTAAAATCAATCTGTCCGAAAAAGCTTTCTTTTTTTTCTGTAATTTTTGGTATAATTTGGAGTCTAATTCAATTCCTAATAATTTTCCTTCAGGTGCGATTTTTTCCAGAATAATTTCAGCATGTCCCCCTTCTCCAAAAGTACAGTCAATAAAATTTTGATTGGGTTGTGGATTTAAATATTTAATAACTTCTTTTGTAAGAACAGGAATATGAACTGACATAATTTAAACTCCTAGTTCTTTTAATCTCTCTGCCATATCCCCTACTTCTTTTTCTGTTTTCTTCTTGTAAATATTCCATTGTTCTTTATCCCAAATTTCAATTCGATTATAGAGACCAGCGATTACTACTTCTCTTTGTAAAGATGCATATTTTTTTAAGTAATCTGGAATAATTATTCTGCCAGATTTATCCAGTTCAACCTCCATAGCTCCCGCTAGCATAATTCGAGCAAACCCCCTCGCATCAGCCTGAGCTAAAGGCATGTTGCTTAGTTTTTTAGCTAAAGTTTTCCATTCTCGAGCTGGATAAAGAAAAAGACAATTATCAAGTCCCCTAGTAATAACTGCTTTTTTACCAAGTTCTCTTCTAAATTTAGCAGGCACCGCTAATCTTTTCTTTTGATCAAGTTTAAATGTATATTCTCCTATAAACATTTATATTTTTTAATTAGATATTGTTTTTAAAGTTTTCCACAGAATTTGGGACTTATCCCATATTTATCCACAATTCTCCACCTATTTCCTTTTTACCCCATTTTAAGGTAAAGGTCAACATTTTTCTCTTTTTCAATTTTTAACCTAACTTACCTTTAAATCTCTATTTTCTCCACAGTTTATTCACAAAAATAAAAAAGCCCCTGAAAAAAGAGGGGTTTAACTAAAAAAAACTTAATTTTAACTCAAACTATGAACTGTTTTAAAGGAAATAAAATTAAACTTTTTTTCAGAGAACTTTTCGCTTCTAAAAGGTCGGTGGTATTATCTCTTGTTGTTGAAAACCAGAAGGAGGAGAAACTTGGTAAGGAAGATTAATAACTGATTTTTCTGGTAAAAGCTCTTGGAGAGGTATCGATTCTTCTGGTGGTTCAACCTTCATTTCTTGGTTAAACTGAGAGTAATTTATCTCAATTCCCAAAGTTAACTTTCCTGTTGTTTTTCCTTGAGTAAGTTCTGTTATATCTATTTCTTTCTTTCCTTTTAACTTATAGAGATATAAGTCTTTTTTATCTATCCAAACATCAAAACTAATCTCACCAATTTTCTCTAAAAATTCATCAATTGATTCTGTTATCTTTCCTACTAAAAATGAATTCATAAGCTGGAAATTACTTGGCAAAGATTGGCTTGAATTCTCCATTGAAATTTTAAATATTTCTGGAATTAGTTCTTTTAACTTTTCTCTATCTAAAGTTAAAATATAATGATACATTCTCTTACCGTTAATTTCTTGATCTGGCAATTCTTTTTTTACATAATATATCTTATTTTCTTCAAATAATTTTTTAAATTTCTGTCTCAATTCTTGTTGTGATTTTTGTTGAGGAATAGGATATATCCCTTGTAAATTTCCAAAAGAATCCTCTTCAATTTTAATCCAGCGGTTATTGACTTTATTTAAATCAATTCCAGTTCTTTTGAAATAAGGAGACAAATAATCGGGAATATTTATCTTAATATAAGAAACATTAGCCACAGTTTTTGTTTCTGCCCTCAAGGAAAACCTTCCTTGGTTTGTTATCTCTCCATTCACCTCAAAAATTGTAGTTGTTTCAGGACTATCAGGGTCAGTTATATCCAAGTCGCTGTTTATTACCATAAAAGCCTTCACTTCAGGCAAAGGAGAGATTATTTCTTCTCCCTTGTCGAGTTCACTTTTTAAACTCAAACTAACTTTACTATGAGAAGTTTTAACTTCCTCCATTTTCATTCTCATTTTCTCTATTACTTCTGCAGGAGCGGGCCTGAAAGGATTCCAAACAGGGTCCCAAACTCGAGCATAAAGAGCCCCACCGCTCACAATAAAACCTAAAACAACCAAAGCAACAACAATCTTTACAATTGTAGAAGTTTTTTTAGAAGGAGCAGAAGGAGTAAACTCAGGTCCCGAAGAAGGAATTGTAGGTCTTATTTCATCTGGCATAGAATATTTTTAAATTTTAATATAATTTATTAAGAATTAATCTTCTCTCCGTTAACTATTAATTCAAAATTCTCAGGCTCAATTTCAATTTGATCTCCTCTTTCTATTTTATCACTTAATAAGGCTTGTGCCAAGACATTTCCTGCTTTATCTTGAATAACTCTTCTCATCTCTCTGGCTCCAAAAGCAGGGTCATAAGAGAGTTCAACAATTTTTTCTTTTAAGGGTTCTGTAATTTTAAAATCAATTCCTTTTTCTTTAAGGTTTTTTTTCAATGAATCTAACATAAGTTGAGATATACCCAAAAGGCTTTTTTTACTCAATGGTTTAAAAATAATCGTAGCATCAAATCGATTAATAAATTCAGGTCGGAAAGTACCTTTCTCAAAAAAGAATCCTAAAAGATCGTCTTTTATTGTGTTTAATTGTTTATCTTCTTTTACATCTTTCCAAATAATATTAGCTCCTGCATTTGAGGTACAAATTATGATAGTGTTCATAAAACTCACCTTCTTACCATCTCCTGCTGTTACACTTCCTTCATCAAAAACTTGTAAAAATAAATTGAGAATATTTGGATGGGCTTTTTCAATTTCATCTAAAAGAATTAAAGAAAAAGGATTTTCTCGAACTGGAGTAACAAGGAGTCCTTCTTCTCCCGGTCTCCCAATTAATCTAGGAATATCTGAAACTTCTTGAAACTCAGACATATCAATTCTTATCATATTTTCTTCTCCTTCAAAGTAAATTTCAGCCAAAGCTTTTGAAGTCTCAGTCTTTCCAACACCAGTTGGGCCCAAAAATAAGAAAACACCCATCGGTCTTTCAGAAGAAGTAATTTCTGCTCGAGCTCGTCTCAAAGCAGTAGATATCTCTTTAACTGCTGGATCTTGATTAATTATTCTTTTATGAATAAGTGTCTCTAAATTCAGTAAAATTTTCTTTTCCTCAATTTCAATTTTCCCAATTGGAATTTCTGTCTTTTCAGATAAAATCTTTTCAATATGATGGGGTAAAATTATTTTTTCTTCCTTCCTGCTAGCAATATAGGTAGCTGCCTCTTCTAAAAGATCAATTGCTTTTTTAGGAAAAGGAAGGTTGGGTAAATAACGTTCTGATAATCGGACAATCTTTCTGACTGCAGGATAAGTTATAAAAATGTCATATTTTGTCTCTAAATTTAAAGTGTAATTCTCTAAAATTCTAATAGTTTCCAAATCCGAAATCTCAGATACCTCTACTTTTCCAAAAAGTTCAAGCAAAGAGGGGTTTTGTTCAATTCTTTTGTGTAAGCCCGCAAATGTTGTTATCGCTATAAATCTAAATTCAGGATACTGAAGGTACTTAGCAACTATTCCCGAAATATCAATTGTTCCAGGTCTAAATGTTTCTGTGGCCATATACTTATGAAATTCATCAATCACCAGAATAACATTTCCTGCTCTTATGACCTCTTGAAAAATCTTATCAAGAGTTCTTTCCACTTTTTCTGGGTCAGCAATCTGACTCAGCAAAGAAACAACATCTAATTCCACTACTCTTTTATGATTTAACCCCGGTAAGGATCTGCCTTCATAAACTCTCTGAGCTAGGGATTGAATTATACTCTTTCTTCCTGTTCCTGGTTCACCAACAATTAAAGCGTTGCTAGTAGTTGGTCTTGTTAGAGTTCTCTCTATTTTTTTAATTTCTTTTCCGTGTCCTACAATTTCTTTAAAACTCCAACCAGCCACAATATCTCTCCATTCAACAGAAAACTGATCTAAGGTAATAGTATATCCCGAAGCCCAATCTTTTCCAATAGAACCATATTTCAATAAACTTTTATACTCCCAAAAACGCTTTCTTTCTTTCTTTCTTCTTTCCAAATAACTAGACCAACGAGTAATATTGATAATATCCTCTTGTTTGAAATCTTCATTTTTTACTAAAAACTCTTTGAAAAAAGGATTATTCTTGGAGATTCCAACTAAAATTTCTCTACAACCTATCTTGCCTTCTCTTTTCTCTGCTATCTTGGCTGCTTCAATAATAGTTTCTTGAAAATCTGAGGAGAATTTTTTTTGTCTCTGTCCTTTTCTTTTTTTCTTTTCGATGTAATTTTTAACTTTCTGTTGGAAATTCTTAGGATCCAAGCCCAACCTCCAAAAAAGTCTCTGAGTAACAAAACTTTCTTTTAAGATAGAGTAAAGTAAGATAGTTGAAGTAACTTCGTTAATCTTTCTCTTTTTACAAAAACTAATTGCTGTTTTTGTACTTTTTGCTGCCTCAAAACTCAAGAATTCCGCCAGATTATACTTTCTCGGAGCAGAAAGAACCTCAGAAAGAGAAGGTTCAGTGTCTGGATCTTTAATTTTTGTTTCAAAAAACAGAGCAATCTGTCCAAAAAATAAAGATGTCACCAAAAAGATTATAGAGAGTCCTAAAAATAAATCCTGAAAAACAATTTGATCTACAAAAAACTGGAGAACAAAAGAGAATAAAAACAACGATACAGATAAAATAAATAGGGAAATAAATATTTTAAAAATCAATTTAGCAAATTTAAAAATCGGCAAAAACTCAAGTTGTAATGCTTGAAAAATAGCTGTTTTTCTCAAATTAAAATTAAACATGTTACTTTGTGTTTAAAACAATAAATTCAAAGCAAAAACTATCCCAATAATTCCTAAAACAGGAAAAGAAAACCAAAGAAAAATAATAATACTACCAAAGAAAAAAATTAGAATTTCAGTTAAAATTCCAATTAAAATTAAAAAAAACCGTACAATTGCTCCCAGGACTCGGGAAACAGAATTAGAAATAAAAATTTCAAGATATTCTTTGGGATCAAACCCCCGAGGATATCCCCAATTATATCTTCGCCACGGAGATAATATAGTTTTAAAAAGTAATGGAATAGAAAAAAAATTAAAATTAAACTTAAGGAAGTTTTTCCATGCTTGAGTTATCTCTTCTGGCATCTCAGAAAAATACCATTTTATCCAAACAGATACAATATTTGATCTTGAATCAAGAGACATAATTTAATTCTACTTCTTAATTAATTGAACACCGATACTTGATATTTTCCCGGCTCCAAAAATCAAGATTCCCATAAATATTGACCAGCTGGCAAGGTTTAAAATTTGAGATAAGCCTCCCGTGGGAATCATATCCCCTAATTGTTCTTGAATTAAACTTTTCATTTGACTCTCAATTTGATCTTGTCTATCTTTTGTTTGACCAGGAGATAAAGTTATTTCCTCCTCTGGTATTTTAAAAATTTGAGGGGGGTTTCTCTTGTCTGTAAAAATATTATAGGAAGTATAAATACCCCAACCAATTATTATTAATCCTAAAAACAATAGAATATAACCTAAAGTCTTATTAAAATTCATATTTTATTTATTTTTAATTTTTAAGTGAGAAGCTATATCCTCTGGAATAGGAATTTTATCCCCAATGGGAGTTTCTCCTGGATAACGCCAGGCAGCAATTATTTTCCTTTTTTGTTTTGTGTCCTGATACATCACCCAAATTTCTGTTCTTCTTTTCTTTTTAAAAATTGGATTCATCACAGCGATTGTATTTGGTGCCACACCTTTCTCTTTACGAACAGGTTCTTGGAGTACTTTTCTTACTTTAGTCTTGGAAAGAAAATACTCTTTCATTTTCTGTTTGGCATGTTTGGTCCAATAAATTTTTTTCTTTAAATTATTTGAAAGAATCATCCTTTCTATGCGCGTGGTTGGACTCGAACCAACGACCCCTACAATGTGAATGTAGTACTCTAGCCACTGAGCTACACGCGCTTTAATCAAATATTGCCCCTAATTTTCTCTATTAACCTAAATAAATCCTTTCTATATTTTATCACTTTTTCGGTAAATCACAAACCCTCTCTTTTTTGAGAGAGGGTTTCAGAATCAATTGTTCTTTCTTTAATTTCACTTCAGTTCAACTTTTGCTCCAGCTTTCTCAAACTTTTCTTTCATTTCTTCAGCTTCTTCTTTTTTAACATTTTCTTTAATTACTTGAGGGGAATCTGCTGCCTTATCAACTATACCTTTGGAATCTTTCAATCCTTTCCCAGTTATATCCCGGACTGCTTTAATTACTTGGATCTTTTGGGAACCAATATCAGTAAGTTCAATATTGTAAGCAGATTTTTCCTCTTTTGCTCCACCTCCTTCAGCACCAGCAGCACCTGTAGCGCCTACTTGAGCTGCTATTTGAGGAACAGCGGATACCCCAAATTTCTTCTCTAAAATCTTCACTAACTCTGCTAATTCTGCTACTTTCATTCCTTCAATTTTTTCAACTATACCTTTAAATTTCTCGGGGATTTCTACTTCTTCCTCTTCTTTTTTATCTTCTGTTTCTTTTTCATCTTTTTTTGCTTCGGATTTTTTCTCTTTCTCTTCTGTTTTATCCTTTTTGGATTCTTTTTTATCTTTACCGTTCTCCTCAGTCTTAGTGTCAGTTTTTTCTTTAGTAACAGATTTCTGATCTTTATTATCTTCTTTATCTTGGCTTTCTTTGTCTTCTTTTTTTGAAGAATCTTTTTTTTCTTCGACCATTTTTTTCTACGAAATACTATTTAAATACATTTTATATTCCGCAGTATTATTTTTTTATTTGATTTAATACAAAAATTAATTTTTGTAAATTACCTTTTAAAACTTTGGTGAAATTAAAAGTAGGAGCAGAAATAGTATTTGCTAAAGTACCTAATAACTCCTTTCTGGTTGGCAGTTGAGCTAAAGTAATCACTTGTTCACTTGTCTTAAATTCATCATCTAGTAAACCACCTAAAATCTCTAAATCTTTATTTTGCTTTGAAAATTGATAACTGATTTTAGGAGACCTATTCTCTTCTTCAAAACCAAAAATCAAAGCTAATTGCCCTGAAATATCTTTTATTTTATTCCAAACCGAAACTCCTGCTCGCTCAAGTGCAATTTTAAACAAACTCTTTTTTACTACTTTAAATAAACAATTACTCTCTTTTAATCTTTCTCTCAAATCAAAAATCTGTTCTGAATCAAGTCTTGAAAAATCAACAAAAATAATTGATTCCTGCTTCTTAAGTTTCTCCTCTAAATTGCTAATTATTTCTTTTTTTCTTTTTTTAGTTAAAGCCATGGTTGTTTTATTAGAAAAATAAAATGTCTGCTTCCACAGACAAAAATAACTTAGGCAAGATCAGTAAGGCTTAAACTTTCTGCCTCAATAGGGTTTACACCCTTTTTGGTAAATTACTTTACCTGGTTACCTATTATCTGTGGCAATATATTATTATTCTAATTATTTTAACTTTTTTGTCAAGTTCTTAATTCAGCCAAATGGAAAAAATATTATTCTAATAGAGAAATGACAGTCTCTGCGAATCTCTCTGCTACCTTAGGTCCTTCTGCTGTAATAATATTTCCATCCACTACTACTGATTCAGTTTGGTAATGAGCTCCATTTTCTTCCAAAACCTTAATCGGTTTTTTGTTTAATAAAGAAGACCAAACCGTAGCTTTTTTACCAGATAAAACTCCTGCTTTAGCTAAGATTGTAGGTGAAATACAAATAGCACCTAGAATTTTATTCTCAGAAACTGATTTTTTTGCAATCTCATAAGAAGTTTTATTATCGAGATATTTTGGGGCTCCTTGTCCTCCAATAAATAATATTGCATCAAAGTCAGAAACTTTTATCTCCCCAAGTGTCAAGCTAGCTTTTGTCTCCCCACCCTCAGAACCTATAATTTCACCAGTTTGGTTGCTTACCGTCACTATTTTCCCCCCTGCCTGTTCTAAAATCTGCTTAGGAATAAAATATTCCTCATCTCGAAAATCACGAGAGGCAACTATCATAGCTATTTTTTTATCATTTATTTCTTTTATCATTACAATTCTTGTTGAAACTTTAGGAAAGCTTTTAATGCTCTGAGTTGAGAAATAACCTACTCCACTTACTATAGCACAAACTACAAAAAAACTTATAGCTTTAGAAAGAGGACTATCTATTTCTCTTGTTAAAAGAGTAGACATACTTAGTTTACTTTCAGTATTATTTCAAATATTTATATTTCTTTCTATTGTGTTCCTCTAAAGTTTCACTGAATTTAGCCTTTCCTCCCGGTACAGTTAAATAATACCAAAAGTTACTATCTTTAGGATACAACGCAGCCTTGATACTTTCAAGGCCTGGATTAGAAATAGGTCCCAAAGGCAACCCTAAGTATTTGTAGGTGTTATAACGGGAATTAATTTGAGTATCTTCCTTGGAGACTTTAGTTGTCTTTTTACCGGTAATATAAGTTATGGTCGCATCCACCTGTAAAGGAATATTATATTTTATTCTTTTCCATAGAATTCCAGAAACAATTTTTTTCTCCTCTACGGTTTTAACCTCTCTTTCAAGCAAAGAAGCCATAGTAATTATTTCAAAAATTGACTTATTTTGATCTACTATTTCTTTTCTTAAATCAGACTTTATTTTTTTATCAAAGTTACCGAGCATTTTTTTAACTATTGTTCTAATATCCTCTTGTAGAAGAATATCGTAAGTGTCTGGAAAAAGATAACCTTCCAACCCCACATTTTTTGGTTTATCCTTCAAAAAACTGAATTCTTCACTAAAATCTTCAGGGGATGGTAAATCCTCAACTTGAGAATAATCAATTGTGGGAAATCCTACTAATTCAAAAAGTTCTTCAGCTTGGACCAGTCCCCTATTCTCCAAGTTCCAACCGATATCTCTTAGGTTCCAGCCCTCAATTATAGTGATTCTCTCTTTGGCAATTTCTCCAGAAATAATTTTGTCTGTAATCTCAGCAATACTTTGGGAAGGAGAGATAAAATACTCCCCTGCCTGAACTTTGTTGTAGCTTGCTTTTAATAAAAGATAGAAATAAAAAAGGGGTTTATTTTTAATTAAATTCTCTTGCTGTAAATTATAAGCAATCTCTTTTATGCTTTCTCCTTTTTTAATCAAAAAGTTTTTTTGAGAAATATTATTTTTATCTTTTGGTAAAAATATGCCTTGCCAAAAATAAAAAAAGAGAGAGAAAAGAAAAAAAAGTATTATTAGCCTTTTTTTATCTAAATAAAATTTCATAATTACTTTTTTATTAAAGGAACAAAAGCAAAACCAGGATATTCTTTTTCATCAAATTTTCCTTCAGAATTCTTAGAAAAAAGCCAAATTGAAGAATCAACAGGAGTGACAATTTTTCCTTCCGTTTTTAGCTGTTTTTTCCAGGATATCGGAAGATTATCTTTTCCTTTATTCTTGAAACTTTTAATAGCAGCTGAACACAAAATCTTATCAAAAGGAGCTTCTTTTTCATATCCTTTCTGACCATCAGCGCAGATGAACTGTACTCTTCCTTTCTTAATAAAGTTATATTTTGAAACATTCTTTTTACCAAATTCTACTAATTCAGGAATTAATTCAATTGCAATCACTTTCCCTTTTTTCCCTACTATCTCAGCTAACAATCCACTAGTCCAACCCGAACCCGCTCCTACATCTAAAATTTTATCTCCCGGTTTAGGTTCCAAAAGCTCTAACATAAAAGCAACTACTAAGGGTTGGGAGATTGTCTGACCATATCCTATTGGTAAAGCAGTATTTAATTCAGCTGAATCTTTCAGGTCTTCTGGCATAAAATCTTTTCTTTTTATTCTTTTAAAAGCTTCAATAATCCTATCTGTCTTCAAATATTTTTGTTCAATTAAAGAATTAATAAGATTCATATTATAAAATTATAATTTAAATATATTTTTAATACAAACAGAAAAGATAAAAAAAACGGTGCCAGAAATTTCTGGCACCAACCCAGTTAATGTCTCTCAAGATAGTTCTTGAAACTCACCTGATCTCTCACTTTCACAGTAAGGATTAGGACATTCTTCTGGCTGAAGAGAAGTATAGAATAAACGATGACATCCTTTACATCTTAGTTTTCTCATTTCTTTTTGTTTCTCTCTTCTTAAAATCATCTCTTTAATAAACCTCCATATTTTCTGCCATATATTAGCTTGCTTTTTTCTTCTTATTTCATCTTGTATTCTCAAAAAATTAGATATTGCAACACCAACTCTATCTCTTGCTTCATCTCCATGTTCTTCTGGCCAGATAGCGATATAACAAATTCCCCGAGCACCGTAGCTTTGTTGTTCTTGTAAGTTCCAATGAGACTTAATCTGTAGAGGTAATGTTTCTTCCTTATCTTCGGGTGTCTCAAAGGTTACAACAAAATCTATTCCTCTCTTATCTCGAGAGCTGTAATGCATGGTTGACTCATACCCCGTTATAATCCTTCCATCCCAAAAGGCTGTCTTTCTCTCTTTAAAATATTGAAGGGCAGCTTCTGCTTTCTCTTCTGTTTTAATACCTCTATACTCTGCTTGATTTCCCGGTGTATTAAGCATAAACGGCTCTCTTCCGGTCTGTTCTCTCATTTTCTCTCCTGTTATCTAAGGTGAACTCTCTTTTGTTAAAGGACACTTTATAAAAGACTAAAATAAAAATAACTTAAAGTCAACTATTAATAAACCAACAAAAAGCAAGAAAAATCTTGCTTTTAACCTTTATCCTCTAAGTTTTTAATGCTTTGAAATTAAACTACACTGATAAGATAATTGATCAGATAATAAAAAGAAAAACCCAGATACTCATGAAAGGCCAAGTTAACTTTCCCAAGATTTG
Source organism: uncultured Candidatus Saccharibacteria bacterium (assembly GCA_964507665.1). Classification (GTDB taxonomy): domain Bacteria; phylum Patescibacteriota; class Minisyncoccia; order Minisyncoccales; family CAYZYK01; genus CAYZYK01. The sequence goes on from CAZDPT010000008.1 coordinate 29,505, forward strand.
ATGGTTGAGGAAAGAAATCTAGGATATTATATCTCCAAACATATCCCCCTTTTGGAATTGCTCTGAAATCACAAGAAACTGGAATAGGATTTGTTTCGAAACTATTAAAAAGATAAACTGATCTCATCATATGAAACGCAGAAGTAACCAATAAAAATGGTTCCTCACCTATCATTCTCTTAACATTTTTTGCTGATTGATAGGTGTTCTCTGATTCTTTATCTAAAATAATATTTTCTTCGGGAATATCAAAACTTTGAAGAAATTTTGAAACAGAAAGAGCTTCATTCTCAGAAGAAATTGAATTGTTACCTGAAACTATAATCTGAGGTTTTTGTTTTTTTTCAAAATAAAGATGGGCCACCTTAACTGCTCTCTTAAGTGTACTTTCAGATAAATTACTACTTGAAAGAAAATCCCCACTTTTGGTCCCTCCCGTAAGTAAAACAATAGTTTCTGTGGATTCTGATTCTTCTGGAAGATCATATTTTCTTTCTAAAGGAAAAAGTAATAAATCAGCTGTTGGAGTAATAGAAAAGATATAGTAAAAAAGAATGGAGATAATAAGAAGGGCTACTCCGAGCCTTTTCCATTTAATTGACCAGATGGCAAAAATAAAAAAGAGTCCCAAAATAAAAAAAATGAAAAGAAAAACACTTGGGACAAAAAACATTTGAATGATTTCAGAAACAAACATATTTTAAGAAAATTTATCGTAACTTACTATTTCATCTATTTCTTTTCTTGATTTTTCTCCAGGAGCACCAGTAGGATAACCCAGAGGTAAAAGGGCAACAACCTTACATTCCTCTGGAATTCCTAAAATATCTTTTACTTTCTGTTGGGAGAAAGCTCCAATCCAACAAGTTCCAAGACCTAACTCTATTGCTTGTAAAGTAATGTGGTCACAGGCAATTGCTAAATCAACAGCATATTGAGGAACCCCACAACTCATTATATCTCCGGGATTTAAAGCTACCCCAGCGATTACGATTGGAGCTTCTGCTATAAAACTTTGACCTGCAGCACTTTCAGCTATTTCTTTTATAGTTTTCTTATCTTTTATAACTACAAATTTCCAATCCTGAGCATTGTGAGCTGAAGGAGCAAACCGAGCAGCTTCCAGAACCTTATTTAAATCTTCTTCTGGAATAGGATTCTTTTTATAACTTCTAACACTTCTTCTTTTTTTTATTGCTTCTGAGACCTCCATTTTTTATTTCTCTTGGGATTTAAAACCTATTTCTCTTTTTTGGGGTATTTTTGCTTCTTCTATCTTGCCGAATTTTTCTTCATAAAGTTTTAAGTTTTTCTGTAAAGCACCTACAATTCTTTTTAGGTGGCCGGGACTAGTAATTATCCTGGAAGTGATTATCCCGCGAGGGGGAACTAAATTACCAAAATCCAAAACAAATTCTTCTTTACTATGAGAAACTTTCATAAAATTAGCATAACTTCCTTTCATTTGTTCATCTCTTATTTTAATTTTTATTTCTCTTTTTGATTTATTTTCAGATTGGGACATAATTTTAAAGTAATTTATTTTTAGAAATATTAAAAATTATAAATGTGAAATATTCTATAATAGTTTTCCTTGTTTTAATTTCTCTCTAATTTCCAAAGCTCTTTTTTTACCTTTTTTGGTAAGAGTGAAAACAGTTTTTGGAGTACCTTTGATTAATTTTTGGCTTCTCAAGGTGCGAAGAGGTCTATCTAATTTACGAGAATCAGGCCAATCAGGATATTCTGAAAAAGCAAACATTTTAGGAAATAATTCAAAACATTCTTTCTGCAATCTCCCAAAAGTACATTTCTCTTTTTTAAGGTTTATGGAGTGGATACTGAAAAGAATCAAATCAACAATAGAGGCTGTTTTATACAAAGAGAAATCAATTGGTTTCTCATTAATTTTTTCTGCCATAAAATTATTTTAAAATTTGCTTGCAGGTCCGCCCTGACTCGAACAGGGAACCTTCGGTTTTGGAGACCGATGCTCTTCCAATTGAGCTACGGACCCTTATTTTTGATTCCAATCAATCCGAGAGCCATCTCTTTTTGCTTCTTTTTCTGTAAAACCACTCTGATATCTTTTGTCTAGTTTCTCTATATTTTCTTCCAAAATTTTTTGTAAATCCCAATCAAAGAAATTACAGATCATAGCAGCATACCATAAAGTATCACCTATATTTTCTCTTATTCCCTCTGCTTGATCATTGTCGTGAATGAAAGTTTTCTTAATACAACTGGCAACGTCTCCTGCCTCGCCCGTAATTCCCACTCCCCAAGTAAGTATCTCTTCTTTCTTATTATTAAATTTCTTTGCGGTTTTTTTACAAAGCTCCTGATATTTTTTAAAAGTAATTTCTTCTTTCATAGTTCTGCTAACTATTACTTTGTTTCTTTATGAGAAGTATGAGTTTTGCACCATTTACAAAACTTCTTAAGTTCTAACTTATTATCTTCTTTCCCTTGTTGTTTTGATTTGTGAGTAAAATAATTTATTCTACCACATTCTTTACATTTAAGTTTTACGAAATCTTTTTTGGGCATAATTTTTAATTTTAATTTATGAGCCCAGAGTGGGAATTGAACCCACGGCCTCCTTCTTACCAAGAAGGTGTTC
>CAZDPT010000009.1:0-30253 GCA_964507665.1 uncultured Candidatus Saccharibacteria bacterium
GGAAACCAGCTTCCTTAATTTTTTTTATAATCTCTTTAAAATTCTTAGAATTAATAATAAATCTAAGCTCTTTTTCTTGTTTCAACAATAATTTTTTATTTATTATATTTTTTTTCTTCAATTAAAGAATTGATAAAATTCTGGAATTCTTTAATCTTCTTTAATTTCCCTTAGAGCGGCTTGGCGGGGTGTTTCTCTTTTTTTAAGATGCCCCTTAGGGGAAACCCATATTCCTTCAGCTAATTTTACTAGAGCTACTCTTAAGGTATTATTTGAGAAACAAAAAAGGATTCCCCCAGCTGATTTATGAAAGATTTTGTTTTTAAAATATTGAATTTGATCAGCATTCATAATTTAGTTATCCAATTATTTTTTTATTAAACAAACCCTACAAAATGGGTTTACTAAAGAATATGTTTTTATAGTGCCCTTTAATACTCTCGCTGATTCTTTTGTGACCAATTAAGAAAATGTCTGCTCTATCCTTTTTGTAATGCAAAAAAATATCAAAGAACGGGAAAACGTCTGGAACAATATTCGTCCTCACGAAGACTTTGGGCAGATTACTCCTTATTAATACCCCTGGAATCTTCAAACAATTAAATTATCAACTAAAGATATTATTATTTACAGACCTAAGGTATATCATATCTATTTGGACCCGGACAGAGTCAAATAAATCATCGATATAATCTTAGAATTTTACATTTTTTCTAAGGGTTTAATTCCTAACAAATATAAAATTTTTCTTACTACAATTTTAAAAGCTTCAACTAAAGCAACCCTAAAAAGCTCAAACTTAGAATCTATCACAGGACAAATATGATAAAATTTGTTGAATTCCTGACATAGATTAAAACCATAATTCGTAATCAAACTTGGATTTAGGTCTTCTTTTGCTTTATTAACAATTTCAGGAAACCCAGATAACTTTTTAACCAATTCAATTTCATTCTCAGTTAACCCGGAAATATTGAAATTTGTTGTTAGTTGTTTTTTTGCTTTTCTTATTATACTTGAAGCTCTAACATAAGAATATTGGAGATAAGGGCCAGTATCTCCTTCAAAACTTAAAGCTTGTTTGAATGAGAATTTAGAAGTTTTTATTGGCTCTTTTGATAAAATTGAATATTTTAACGCTGCTAATCCAATTTTTTCTGCTGCCTTTTCTTTATTTTTAAGCTTTGGGTTTTTCGCGTTAATTTCCTTTAAGGCGAGAATTTTAACCCTATCAATAACATCTTGTAAGAATACCACCCTTCCTTCTCTTGAAGAAATTCTGCCCTGCTCAAGACTTAACAAGCCAAAAGGTAAATGTACAAGATTTTTAGACCATTTATAACCTAATTTTTCCAAAATTTTAAAAATCTGCTTAAAATAAAGCTGTTGTTCAAAGCCGACGACATAAATCATCCTGTCAAATTTATATTTTTTATATCTTGCAACAGCTGCTCCTAAATCTTGTGTTGAGTAAAGAGCGGTACCATTGCCTCTTAATATAATTTTATTTGGCAAATTGTCTTTTTTTAATTTTGCTGTAATCTTTCCTTTCTTGTTTCTTGTTGCAATCCCCTTGCTTAATGCTATCTCAACTACTTTTTTCCCAACATTAGAAAACTTACTTTGTCCTGTAATTTCATTAAATTCTATATCTAAAATTTTATATGTTTTTAAAAATCCTTTTATACTATATTTTTTAATTTTTTTCCAAATCTTTTTATTTTCCTTATCGTTTTTTTCTAATTTCTCTAACTCTTTTCTGGCTCTCTTCGTCCATTCATTCTCAAGATATTTTTTTCTTTCCTCTCGCTTTAAAAATTTTTCTAATTCTTGTTCTGCTGATATTTTTTCTTTTTTGCAAAATTTAACATATAAGTTTAATAACTCTTTTTGAGGATTTTCTTCTATTTTTTTGGCATTACCCCATAGTTTATGGGCAACTATCAGCTTACCTATATGTAGGCCTGTATCTCCTAAATAGTTTATTCCTATAGTTTTATTTCCTAAAAATTCAAAAATTTTTTTTAGACTGTCTCCCAGAACACTTGATCTTATATGACCTACATGTAAAGGTTTTCCTATATTTGGTCCGGAAAAATCGATTACAATTTTTCTATTTTCTTTTTTCCTGCCATAATTTTCTTTTTCTTTCAAAATTTTTCTTACAACTGATTCAGCCAGGGTTTTTTTATTAATAAAAAAATTAATATAGGCATCTACTACTTTAATTTTAGAAATCTCTTTTTCGGGCTTGATTTTTTCAGCTAACTCTCTTGCTATTTCTCCTGGGTTCTTTTTAAGTTTTTTAACAAGCTCAAAACAAGGAAAAGCATAATCTCCTAATTTAGGGTTTGGTGGAATTTCAACTAAGCTTTCTATTTCGTGTCTTTTTAGTTTAGTCGCTTTAATTAACGCTCTAACAATTATTTCTTTCATTTTATGTATTTTATAATTCTTTAAATCAAATTACAAATTTCATTTAAGAACTAAAGGCTAATAAAATAGCCCTCGTGGATAATTACTCAAAATCCACGAGGGCTTCTCCGCATTAATCTCCTAAAGGCCGAGAACAATGCGGCGTTCTGGGCTTACCGCTAATTTTTGCGGCATGCCCCCGAAGAACCCACAACAAAGCTCTTCGCAACATAATTTTTCACCTCCTTTCTTCCATTCCCTAGAGCAAAATTCTTTAAGAGACGCCATACAATTTGTTTAGTAATCTCGCATTCTAAATGTTTTCTTTCGCTTAAAGGATTATTAGAATATTGAAGATGTGTATTTAGACATCCTCCAGCGCAATGCCACCGAACAAAACATTCTCTACATGAAGGAATATCATCTACTCGAATCTTCCTTAAGAAGGAGATTTTTTCCTCATCGATTTCAATTTCCCCACTTCTTATTCTTCCGTAGACCAAACACCGTCCTGCAACTCCATCATCTTCAGAAAACACACACTCGCAGGCAGTGATGTTTCCACTAGCAGTCAGGTGAAAACCAGTTCCTTCATATGCATGGCAAAACTTTCTATTCAGTCTATTAATTTCTACAGAGGGCATCATGACTTCAATACCTTCTTCGTTAGCAATTCGTTTTGACTCAAGAAAATTATCTACAAAAATATCTATTGGAGGTTTGGATAATCCCGACTTCGGAGCTCTTCCAACTTCAAGCAATGGTTGATAATTTAATTCAAATGGATGATAGACAACGAACATTTCAGTAAACTCAAGCATTTTACCCACATTAAGGCTAGTCCAGGTTGTTCTGATTTCAAAGTAGGCTTCTTCATCTCTTAGGATAGAAGCTGTCCTTTCTACGATACCATAAGAATTCCCCCCATTAAGTAATGGTCTTTGGAGTTTTTGTATTTCCGGATCCCCATCCCAAGAAAGAGCGATATGATCCACATTTTGAGCTAACCATTTAGCCCTTTTTGTGCTAACTATTCCATTAGTAACTACTATGGTTTTCCCTTTAACGCCAAGGGTTTCTTTTTGAGATCTAATGTAATCTACACATCTAGCTAAAACATCCCAATTAGAGGTGGGTTCTCCTTTTCCTATAAAAACCACAGCGAAGGGGTCATTTTCTTCTTTGGAATATCTCATTACATAATCAATAGCGATTCTAGCTAAACCAAAAGTCATTCTTAGTCTACGATCTTCATCGTTTGAGTTCACAGAACAATAAGTACAATTCAAACTGCATCCGTGACTCATATCTAATTCTAATACGGTTGGCTTCAGTACATTAGAGGGAACGCTATATTTGTCAGGTATAAGCCTTATTACAATTGACTGAATCCTTGTTCCTGCTTTCCATTTCGAAAATATTAAATTTTTAAAAGGTGCATATATTAGTGTGTCTTCCCCGTCAGTCACCTCATAGATATTATCTCCAATCATTTTGGAATTCAAAAGCATCTTTTCGTCTCCTTTTTTGTCCAGTTGTTAATCTGGGAATAAAGAGCATTTTACTCTTTACTCCCAGTACTATTTAAATCTTAGCATTCTTACTAAAAAAGTCAAATAATAATCTTCTTTAATTTTGGTGTCGAGAAAGAATTTAATTTTTCTTCGTTTATCCCCATAAGTATTTTTAAAAGATTTTTATGTATGGAATTGTTATATCAAAGAACATTCTTGTCAACAAATAAAATTATTCTATTGGCAACTCAATATAAAAGGTACTACCCTTCCCCTTTCCTTCACTTTCTGCCCAAATTTTACCTTGGTGGAGTTCAATTAATCTTTTGGTGATATAAAGTCCGAGGCCAACACCTTCTGTGTAAAGGCGGGGGCCTGTTTCACCTCTGATGAACCTGGTAAAAACTGTATTTAGTTCTTTTTTAGTCATTCCAATTCCAGTGTCCTTTACTTCAACTCTTAATTTTTCTTTTAATCTTTTAATCTTTATAGTAACCCCACCCTTTTTTGTATATCTTATACCATTATCAATTATATTTAAGATTGCCTCTCTTATTCTTTGTTTATCTATTCTAATTTTAGGTATTTTCTTTTTAGGTTTCTTGAATTTTAGATATAAGTCTTTGTTGTCTACTTGAATTTTAAGTTCATCAATTATTCCTTCAATTAAACCTTCTATTTGAACTTTTTCTTCTTCTAATTTGATTCTACCGGTTTCAATTCTTGAAATATCCAAAAGGGTGTTTACCAAATTTACTAATCTTTCACCTGATTTGTAAACCCTTTTCATTTTCTCTCTCATTTTTTTGTTGAGCTTCCCATACCTTCCCTCTAAAATCATAGAAAGGTATCCCTTAATAGCAGTTAAGGGAGTTCTTAATTGATGGGAAGCAATAGAGATAAATTCTGATTTTGCTTCATCTAACCTTTTAAGTTTCTCAAAGGCCTGTTTTAGCTCTTTTGTTTGTTCATCTACTTTTTCTTGTAAGTTCTCTGATAAATCTTGAACTTGATTGTAAAGTTGAGCGTTTTCTAAAGCAATTGAAGCTTGAGTAGAAAGCCCAGTTAAAAGTTCAATATCTTCTTTGGAATATGGTTCACCAGAAAGCTTATTTCCCAAAACAACAATTCCCATAATTTTATCTTCTCTTAATAAAGGTAAACAGAGAGCAGCTTCAATCTTTTTCATATCTTTTTTGAGTTTTTTAAATCTTTGTTTTTCTTTTTTGTTTTGTGTATTTCTTATAGTTAAATCTATTTCTTCATAAATTAAAGGTTTTTGAGTTTTCTGAAGATAATTCGTTAAAAAATTATCTCTGACTAAAGATATTCCGTTTTCTTCTCTGAACCCTATTATCTTCTGGATTTTGTATCTACCCCCTTCTCTGTCTTTTAAAAGTATTCCCGCTTTATCTAGTTTCATAGTGTCCATTAGGGTTTCCGTAATTAAAAGAGTGAGTTTATCTAATCTTAAAAACTTAGTTAATCTCTGACTTAGATTTTTAATAACTTGTTGGTAAGAGTAGAAAGTGTAATAAAAGTATTTGGAGGCTAAATGTTCATAGAATCTGAATAAAAACTGGAAAAGTAAGATACTGACGACTAAAATTAAAGAATATGCGATATAGGGGGAAACAGGAGTTGGTAATTGGTTATTTAAAAACATTAATGAAAGAGTAACCCCAATTGTTGTAACAAAAGAAAAGACATAGACTGCTGTCTTGCCTAGAATAATTCGAAGATTCATTAATCTGTACTTAATAATCGCATATGCTGAAAATAGAACCCAGGCTATCCCTAATATATTACCATAGGGAGGGATATTTATGTCATACCACAAAAAGTAATTAGTAGATCCTCCAATATATCCTATAATAATTCCAATTAGTATATATTTTATCTGTTGTTTTTTTATGCCCGTGAATTTTCTATAGTATTTTATTAGCAAATACCAAGAATATATTGCAAATCCGAAGAACATTATTAAATAAAAATGGTAAAGAATTCCTGGTTCTGCCCAATATCGCATAGAAAATTTCTGAGTCATATCTTTTATAAAGAAAGGGGTGAAAACGAAGCATAAAAAGAAAAAGGCTAACAAATAGCCTAAAATAAGAATTTTCTTTTTCCTTTTGTATAAACCAAGCCAAGCAATTACGAAGTGAAAGTAGGTTATAGAAATAAAAATAGATCCAATGTGAAGAACTTGAAAAGAAAGTAATGCATCTGATTTAGTTTGAGTTAATGGCCAAAAAATATAGGCTCCAGCCCAAACGAAAACACTTAAGCAAAATAAAGCAAAAGTTTGATTTGTTTTTGACTTTGGATTTTTTAAAAAAACAAAAACACCAAGCCCTAAACTTGTAGCAGCATTTAGAAGTCCAGTTAGAGAAAAATATATATCCATAATAAAAAGAAAGTCCCCAATTTTGCTTTTTTAATTATAGCAAAAATTGAGGACTAGGTAAACAATACTCGACCTATTCCCATGGCATGAAACCTGGTAGGTTTGTCACAGAAAAAACCTTCCCATTTATAGCCAGCTGCTTCAAAAATTTGTTTAAGATCTTCGGGTGTTTTATAAACCAATTTCCATCCTATTATATCATTCAATACATGAGCGAAAAGTAGATCTTCCTCTATCATATTTTCTAATACATTTGACGCAATTATTATAGCTCCTTGCTTAAAATATTTCCTGATTTTTCTCAGTAGCACAACACAAGCTCGTGGCTTTAAACCACAGAGAATACCAATTAATAGACCAAGATCTATTTCACCCCTATAAGGAAGTTGGGTTAGGGACTTCTGAATAAAATGAAAACTAGAATCAACTCCTTTTTCTCTTGTAAGACAACGAGCAATTTCTAGAGCTTCAGCATTGTTATCTATACAATCTACGCTTATAGATTCAAAAATTTCACGATTTTTTTCCGCAGCTATTACTGTATCTCGGGCCGATCCACACCCCATATTAGCTATTCTAATTGGACTTGTAGCTTTTTCAGAAACTAGTTTTCTTACTATTTGCTCGAGATAAGAAATAACTGCTGATAATCTATTTCTCAGAGCTTGAGCAGAGGTAGATTCTAAAAGATAACGATCGATATCTCCGTCTATCTCTTCTTCTCTGTAAACTATCTCAAGCATTTTAAAAGTTCCTGGATCATTCATTAACATCTGAGAAATTATACTTCTTTTCCTAAAAGAATCAGTTAAGTCTTCAATAGAAGAATGATTAGTTAAAAGTTTTCCATTGAGTTCCTCTGGTAATCCTAGATTTCTTTGTAGTATTCTCATTTTCTTCTTTCCTTTCTGTATTCAGTTGTCAAAGCTGAGAGCGTTTAACTTCTTCTCTCAGTACTATTTAAATCTTAGCATTTTTACTAAAAAAGTCAAATTCAAAGATAAAAACACAGCCAATTTTAAAATTGACTGTGTTTAAACTAAACTGTATATTCTCGAAGCTAATACTTATTTAATCAAGCTTCAGGACCTTTTTCTGGTGGTCCAGAAGATGGAGTTCCAGCAGTTGGAGGAGTACTTGGACCCTTAGGTGGTCCTTCAGGACCTTCTGGAGGTGTGGGTCCTGTCTTTGGAGGAGTTGGTTTCTCCTTACTACCTATCACAAGAAAAACAACAACTGCTATAATTATTACCGCAATTAAAACCCATAAAATAACATTCATGTTTTAGGATATATTTTAGTTTATTTATTGTAATTAGACCTTTATAAAAGATTAATACCCAATTAGTGTATTTTACCAAACTAAGGGTATGGTATGTCAAGTAAGATATGTGGATAAAACCGAATTAGAATTTTTCAACTATTCTGTAAATATCCCCCGCTCCCATAATAAGAATTGTATCACCAGATTCAATTTTATTTTTTAAAAATTGAGGTATCTTTTTAAAATTTTTAATAAAATGGCAATTTTTTCCTCTTTTTTTAATTTCTCTTGTTAGTTGTTGAGAATTTACTTTTTCTGAAACTTCTTTTTTTTCTCTTCCTGCCACAGTATAAATCTTGGTTAATATAATTTCATCTGCTTTATCGAAAGCTTTCACAAAATCATCAAAAAGATAAAAAGTTCTCTGATATTGGTGGGGTTGAAAAACAGTCCATATTTTAGAGTTAGGAAATTTTTCTTTGCAAGCAATAATTGTTTTTCTAATTTCGGTTGGATGGTGAGCGTAATCATTTATAATTTTAATTTCTTTACCATTAAGTTCTCTTTCTGAAATTTCGAATCTACGCCAAGCTCCTTTATAATCAGAGAGCGCTTTTAAGCTTGTTTTATCAGGAATTTTGAGAGTTCTGGCAACTTCCAAAGCAGCAGAACTATTGTAAATATTGTGTTTTCCCGGGATTTTTAAAATTTCTTTTATCTTCTTTATGTCTTTTTTTGATTGAGGATATTTTTTAATTTTAAAATCAGACTTAGAAAGAGAAGACAGTAAATCAGAAACATTCTTATCTTTCTTATTTACTATTAAAGTTCCATCTTTTGGTAAATTTTTAATGAATTGCCTGAAGCTTTTTAAAATCTGGTTTAAGTTTTTGTAGTAATCTAAATGTTCTTTTTCAATATTAGTTAAGATAACAATTCTGGGGTGGTAATTTAAAAAAGAGGCACGCCATTCATCAGCCTCAATTACTAAATATTTTGATTTACCTTCTCTGAAATTTGTGTTTCCGAATTCTTTTAGTTTCGTGCCCAAAATTACCGTGGGATCAAAACCAGCCTCAGTTAAAATTAAACCTACAATGGCTGTAGTTGTGCTTTTTCCATGAGTTCCCGCAACAGCTATTGTATAATATTTTTTTGTTAAATCTCCCAAAGCTTCAGGATATGATTTAACTTTAATATTATTTTCTCTGGCTTTCTTTAATTCTGGATTTTTGTTTTTAATTGCAGGACTATAAATTACCAAATTAGTATCTTGGGGAAGGTTTCTTTTTTTGTGTTTTCCAATAAAAATTTCAACCCCTTTATTCTTTAAAAGTTCTGTTGTTTCAGAATCAATTAAATCAGAACCAGAAATTTGATCTCCTTTTTCTAAATAATGTTGTGCTAAAGCAGAAATCCCTATACCTCCAACACCAATAAAGTGTATTTTCATGAAGATTAATTTATGATTTTAATTTACTAGAATATAACTTGGTGTACTCGGGTCCTCCTCTTTTAAGTTTGCTTTCCATAAGTTCAATTGAGTTAACTTTAAATTTTAAAGAAATTTCCTCTGAAATGTTAGGTCTTTCCTCTGGAGTAATTCTTTTCCATTGCCATTTACGAATTCTTCCTAAGGTGATATGAGGAGTAAATTTCCTTTTTTCTATTTTTCTTAGAATTTTTTCCTCAAAAAGATCTTTTTCTAAATTCTTTTTAATCTCTAAGATTTGATTTGAAGTTTTACCCATCAACCAAATCATTCGTGGAGGTTTTTTGCCAGGTGGAGCATAACAGATCTTATTAAATTCCAGAGAAAATGATTTGTGTTTTTTGATTACTTCTTCTATGATCTGACAACTCTTCCCTACTTTCTTTTTTATGACATAACCCAAAAAGACCAAAGTAATATGTAAATTTTGTTTTTTGGTCCATTTTACAACTCTTTTGGATTTTGAAAAATCATCTTCGGAAGGAAAAAGGTTTTCAATTTTGTCTTGATAGGATAAAAGTTCCCTTTTTATGTTCTCTGGTAGGTTTATTGCAACAAAAAGTCGATTTCCCATAATAAATTTATTTTAACACCAAGAGAGGAGAATTCCAACTAACTAGGCACAGAACTCCATTACCACCTTACTATCGCTGATTGGGGTTGACTTTTCTTGAAAAAAGTATAGGATAAAATATCTGTAACTTTACTTTAACAGAGGAGGCAGAGATGAATTTTGAAGAAGTGAAACCGGGAATGTTGGTTTTTGATACAAACAGAGAAATCTTTGCGATAACTACTCAATCAGAATACGGGGAAGATTTTGTGTCTGTTATGGCACAAGGTGTCAAATATGAATGTGCTCGTTGTGAACAAGACACAGTTATTCCCATATGCTTTTTAAACCCCAATGATACATCTGCAACTATTTCAGATATGTTAGAGAATCATCTATCTGATATTCTCTCTTGGATAATCCAGCGAATACTTGAAATAGAAGATCAACAAAAAAGAAGCACTTTTTCTGGTGATATAGTATAAGATTGAAAAGGTAGATAAAACAATACAAGAGAATATAAACTAGGGTCCGGGTCAGTGTATCCGGACTTTTTTCTTTAGAAAAAGAATAAAAATGTTAAAATAAAAATAATGAAAGAAGTATATCTTTACAAAAAATTGAAAAACAAGAAAGTACAATGTAAAAATTGTGCTCATTTCTGTGTTATTGGTAAGGGAAAAAGAGGGATTTGTAGTGTCAGAGAGAATAAGGAAGGTAAATTGTATGCTTTAAATTATGCTAAACCTTGTGCTTTGAATATTGATCCTATTGAGAAAAAGCCCTTCCTCCATTTTTTACCGGGTACCTCTTCCTTATCGGTGGCTACAGTAGGATGTAATTTTGCCTGCTACTCTTGTCAAAATTATCAGATATCTCAGTGCCCTCAACTATCTGGAAAAATTAAAGGTGAGCAGGTTTCTCCAGAACAAATTGTAAAAATGGCTCAAAGAAAGAAATTGCCTTCTATTTCTTATACCTACACAGAGCCAGCTGTTTTCTCAGAATATGCTTTAGATACAATGAAATTAGCCAGAAAAGAAGGAATAAAAAACACCTGGGTGAGTAATGGTTTTTGGTCAAAAGAATTATTTGATTTAATAAATCCTTATTTAGATGCTGTAAACATTGACTTGAAGAGTTTTGAAGATAAATTCTATAAAAAATACTGTGGCGGTAGATTGCAACCGGTTCTGGAAACATTAAAAAGATTAAAGAAAAAGGGAATTTGGGTTGAAGTAACAACTTTGGTAATTCCCACTTTAACTGATTCAGAAAAGATGTTTAAAAACATAGCTAATTTCATCAAGAAAGAATTAGGAAAAGAAACTCCTTGGCATATTAGCCGTTTTTCGGGAGCTATATCCTGGAAACTTAAAGATTTACCCTTAACTCCAATTGAAACCCTAAAAAAAGGTTATAAAATCGGAAAAAAAGCAGGTTTGAAATATGTTTATACTGGAAATATTCCTGGAATTAATTCAGAAGACACTTTTTGTCCAAAATGTGGAGCAAAAATGATTGACAGAACAGGTTACACTATTGAACGCTTTGATAAAAAAGGTAGATGCTCTGAGTGTGGAGAAGATCTAAACATTATTACTAAATAATTATTTAAATTATGAGTATAAAATTTGCTTCAATTTGTCCTCATCCTCCAATAATAATACCATCTGTTGGTTCTGATTATGATTTAGAAAAGAGTTCAGATACAATTGAAGCGATGGAAAAACTAGCCAAAGATTTTAAAGAAAAAGATCCTGATACTGTAATAGTTATTTCACCGCACGGTCCCGTAAGTTACGATAAAATGACAATATCCATCTCCCCTACTCTATCTGGAAATCTTGAAACGTTCGGTGATTATAAAACAAAAATGAGTTTTAAAAACGATTTAGAGTTAGTTGATATTCTCCAAAAAAAAGCAAGGGAACAGGAAATTCCAACCAGAATAGAAGATGTACCAAATTTAGATCATGGTTGTTTGGTCCCTCTTTATTATTTAATTGAAAATTACACCAAAGAACGAAAAGAAAAATTAAAAGTAGTTCTTGTTGCCTACTCTTTTTTAGATAGAAAAACCCACTTTCAGTTTGGTAAAAAGATTTTTAAGGCCTGTAATAGCAAAGAATTAAAAAACAAAAACATAGCTATTGTAGCCAGTGGAGATTTATCTCACCGCTTGACCCCAGAGGCTCCAGCTGGCTATTCTTCGAAAGGAGAAGAGTTTGATAAAAAATTAATTCAACTTCTAATTGATAATAATGTTGGTGGAATTTTGAACATGGATCAGGAATTAATAAAACAAGCTGGTGAATGTGGTTATTTATCAATTATAATTTTGCTTGGTGTTTTATCCAAAATAAAAAAGACAAAATTTAAGATTTTATCCTACCAGGGCCCTTTTGGTGTTGGTTATCTTGTGGCTAATGTGAAAGGTTTATAATGTTTCAAAAAATAAAGATGAAAAAATTTTCTGATAGAATTAAAAATATTCTTAAAAAAGAATCAAACTTAATTGAACTTAAAGATTTTGAAAAGATTGTTTTTGTTGGTGATATTCACGGAGACCTACAATCCTCAAAAAAAGTTATCTCAAATTATTTAAAACCAGAAAACAAGATTGTTTTTTTAGGAGATTATGTTGATAGAGGTCCTAATTCAAAAAAGAATTTAGATTTTTTACTTAAAATAAAACTGGAAAACCCTAATCAAGTTTACTTACTTCAAGGAAATCATGAAGGATATCACGTTTTAAGATTTTCACCAGCAGATTTTTGGGAAAGTTTAAATAAACAAGATTTTAAAAAATATACTTCAATTGTTGAAAAATTTCCTTTAGTTTTAATAACAGAAGATATTATTGCTTTACACGGAGTTTTACCAAATGTTAAAAACTTAAATCAGATAAATAATATAAAATTAGGTGATAAGCAATGGAAGCAAATTTGTTGGGGTGACTTTATAACAAAAAAACAAATTGGAGATAAAATTTTAACTGGAAGACCTCAATTTGATAAAAATTATTTTACAAAGTTAATGAAAAGATTTAATAAGAAAGTTTTAATAAGGTCCCACCAACCTTCCTCTCCCCTATCTATATTTAATGATAGATGTCTAACTATTTTTACCTCTTCTGCTTACGGTCAGGACCGAACTGTTGCTCTTGTTGATAAAAAAAAGAAAATTAAAACTACTAAAAATTTAGAAATTAAAAAGATTTAACAAAAATGAAAATAGCAATAATTTCAGATACCCATGATAACTTACCAAATTTTAAAAAAGCAATCTCTTTTATTAAAAAACAAAATATTAAAGTAATTATTCATTGTGGAGATGTTACTACTCCCGACACCTTAAAAAAGGGCTTGGAGGATTTTCAAGGAAAGATTCATTTAGTTTGGGGTAATGTTGATAAGGATCATTTTAAAGAAAAGAAAGACTATTCTAAAGAATTTCCTCGAATTAAATTTTGGGGAGAAAAAGGAGAAATTAACGCAAACAGTAAAAAAATTGCTTTCTCTCACTGCCCAAAAATAGCTCATAAATTAGCTCAAGAAGAATATGATTTGGTGTTTTATGGTCATACTCACAAGCCCTGGCAGGAAAAAGAAGGAGATACAGAATTAGTAAATCCGGGTAACCTGGCAGGAATTTTCTATAAACCAACTTTTGCTATTTATAATACAAAAAACGAAAAATTAGAATTAAAAATATTAGCAAAAATAGAATAATATGCACCCTTTAGTTTCTTTAGCAAAATCTGCTGTAGAAAAATATATTAAAGAAAACAAAAAAATCTCCCCACCTCAAAATTTGAAGAAAGAATTTTTTAAAAAAAGAAAGGGAACTTTTGTTACTATCAAAAAAATACCTGAAGATAAAAACAAGAAAGAATCTTTAAGGGGTTGTATTGGTACTTTTTTACCCACCAAAGAAAATATTATACAGGAAGTAATTTCAAATGCTGTGGCTGCAGCAACCAAAGATTATAGGTTTGGTAAGATTAAAAAAGAAGAATTAAATTTACTCTCCTTTACTGTCTATATCCTGGAAAAACCAGAACAAGTTAAGAACTTAGAGGAACTTAACCCTCAGAAATATGGTATTATAGTAAGAACAAAACCTATTTCACAGTTAATGACTGACGTGGTGTTTAATGGTCACAGAACCTCTAAATCGGGGCTTTTATTACCTAATTTGGAAGGAATCGATACTCCAAGGAAACAATTTTTAATTGCCTCTGAGAAAGCAGGGATAAATCCCAAAAAAGAAAAAGTCTTTATCTACAGATTCAAAGTTAAAGAATATAAATAAGATGACAAAGAAAAAAAAGACAAAAAAAAGAAAAAGTAATAAAAAAATAGCTGAAATATTTTATAAAATAGAAGAATTATTAAGAATAAAGGGGGTTAGTTACAAACCTCAAGCTTATCACAAAGCTGGAGTTGCTCTGGAAAATTTTAAAAAGGATATCTCTACCATCTATAAAAAGGAAGGAATTGAGGGTCTTGAGAAAATATCGGGAGTTGGTAAAAGTATTGCTAAAAAAATTAAAGAATATTTAAAGAAAGGAAAAATAAAATATTATGAAGAACTTAAAGAAGAGACAGCTATTCGTCAAATTGTGACCCATTATTTTAAAACCAAAGAGGTAAGTTTGAAGCAATTAAAAAAAGATGCTAAAAAAAGAAAAATAGTTTATTCAAGATACACAAAACCTGCCAAACAGCTATTAGAACTGGCGGGTTCTATTGAGAAGGCAAAAAAGGCAATTGATAAGGTAGCAAAATGGGCTAAATCAAGAAATTTAGATTATGCTATTGAAACTGTTTTTAAAAAGTGGCTTGAATTAG
Organism: uncultured Candidatus Saccharibacteria bacterium; assembly: GCA_964507665.1. GTDB lineage: Bacteria > Patescibacteriota > Minisyncoccia > Minisyncoccales > CAYZYK01 > CAYZYK01. Next base: position 14,502 of record CAZDPT010000009.1, read on the forward strand.
ATAAATTAAAACCAAAAGAAATTGTTAAAAAGCCCTTTTATCGTGGAGATCCTATGGTTTGGTCCCAAACTGAAAAAAAATGGTATGTTATTGATGATGAGGGTGAATGGCTGGAATTTGCTGGAAAAGAGAAAGATATTGAATGGAAGAAAATAAAATAGTTCAAGTAAAAGAGAATAAATTAAAAACCAGTCTGAAAACTGGTTTTTTAAATTATTTAAGAGGTAATTATTATATTTCTCCTTGGGGAACTACAAATAGATCCAAGAACCCTTCTCCTTTATTACCTCTTTCTCCAGAAGCTACCCTAATTTTTAAACGTTTAGAGACCTTAGCTACTTCATACATTTTTGTACACAAACTTGGAGTAAAGCCTGGTTTAAGTACAGCATCACAATCATTGTCTTTTGGTAACCAAGGCTCTGTTTCTCTCGGATTCATAGATTCAAATATTCTCCCTTCCTCATCTACTATTTCTTTTATGTGCCATTCTCTATCATCTATATTTTCTTTTCCAACATTTGTTGCACCAACAGTAACTTGAATAAAGTTTTCTGTAGTAGTTAGCTCTTTTTCCCGGTGGTATTTAAATTCACCCTCAGAAGATGAGAGAATATCACCCCTGTTTATTGCTTCTTTAAAGATAAACTTTACGTTGCCTGTGGTTACTTCATATTGAGGTTTTGGTTCTTCTTCCTCTTCTTTTGGGGTTGATTCTGGTGTTATTATAAAGAATCTAAAAACTACAGCAACTATTATGATTGCAACAAAAACTATCCCAATTATTACTAAAACACTTATTCCTTTTTGTTTTTCCTTACCAAATAACATATTAATATTATTTTAACACACTTTAGTTTAACTTACACTTTTTTACTCATTGTACCGTAGTTCCAAACTTTACTCAATTATATAGTTTTAAGTGTCCAAAATTGTACTTTAATTAAATAATTTATTCTACAAGAAGTCAAATAAAAACTCGGACAAGTTCGACCTGACGGAAAGCTGTACCTCAAGCTACTCCTCTTTCTTTTAGTCTAGTTTTTTAAGCCGGGATCTAATACTGCCTTTGGTTCTACCCAAAAGCTTAGCTATGTCTTTTACTCTTTTACCCTCTTTATAATGCTTGGTCAGAGTGTTTTCTTCCTGCTTAGTCCATTTTTTATAAGCATGAAAATGCTCTTTTCTGATTTTTTCAACTGAATAAGATTTCTCTTTGCTCTTGCCTCTTACTGAATCTAAGAATTTTTGCTGCCTTTCTTCTATTTGCTTAAGAGATGTTTCTTTTAGTTTCTTTTTGGCCCACTTGGATTTTCTTTTGAATTCCTGATCAAAACCTAAAACTTCCGGGTTTACTTTAAGAGCCGTTTTGTTAAGCCCCATTAATTTTATACCGTTTAGGCTGCGTACTCGAGACAAAGCTACGTAACCCATTCCCGGTTCAAAACAACGCGACAAATCAACCTCGGCCGCACTAAGACTCATTCCCTGGCTTTTGTGGACGGTTATGGCCCAGGCCAAGCGAAGAGGATATTGTTTGATTTCCGCTTTAACTTCACCTTCCTCCTCTACTTTCCAGCTTTTTCTATCCACGGTTATTTTCCTGCCGGATTGTGTTTTAACTACGGGTTTTCCTCCGCTAAAGTTTATCACTTCTCCCAGAGTTCCGTTTACATAACCCCGGTCAAAGTTATTTTTGGTGAACATCACCGGAGCTTTTTTCTTGAGAGAGAGCCGCGAAGGAGTCAGAGAACCCTTCTTCAGCATTCTTACCAAGGGCTTAACTCCTTCTTCCTTCATGGAGAAACGGCGAGCCCTGGACTTAATGCTTTCTAGTTTGTTTTTGTTCTTGTGGTCTACGTCAACGTTATGGGTATAAAGGTTAATAGGATCCAAATCACCTTTGACTTTTGCCTTGTATCTGCTTTTTAGTATTTTTCTGGTTTCTGCTCCCACTGAAGCAGAGCGAATATCTTTAAGAATCCTTAAATACTTGGTGTCACTTTGGCGCCATTGCTCGGTTAAGTAGCAAACTTTTAAATTTAATTGGTCCCAAGCGGAAGAGTGAGTGGCAAACTCGATTTTTTCTTCTCTGCCTACCGGTGGTAGCTGAAAAAAATCTCCACTTAAGACTACTTGCATTCCTCCGAAAGGTTCAAAGTGATTGGCCTTAAAAGATTTAATCACTTCGTCAATCATATCCAACTGCCGGGCATTGAGCATTGAAATCTCATCAATTACGAGTACCTTGGTTTTCCTGATTCTCTTGAGGAGATATTTCTTTTTTAATATTTTTTGAAATTCTTTCTCAGTTAGTTCATTATTAGTTCCGACTCCGCTCCAAGAATGAATGGTAATGCCTCCAAGGTGAGTGGCAGCAATGCCAGTAGAAGCAGTTACACCCACCTTTATTCCCCTGTCTTTTAGAAAGTTAATGTATTTATTCAATAAAAAAGTCTTACCACTACCTGGTTGGCCGGTAAGATAAACATTATAACCCATCTTTAGGAGTTTCATTGCCTGTTTTTGCTTCATTGGTCTTAAACTTTACTTGAAAATGTCAAGATAGCCTTGCAATTTAAAGCGGCGGCCGCGTTGCTTTCCGGTTGTCTCTTTAATAACGCCGGCTTGTTCCATTTTTCGTAGTAAGGAGTTAGCAGTGGGAAAAGTAACCTCTAGCTTATTAGAAAGTTCTTGCACGGACACTAACGGATTCGAGAAAAGATGAGCCAGGGATCGCTGAGCAAGCTCTTGTTGTCTTGTTCCTATTTTTTTATTGATCAGTTCAAGATAATCTTTTCTTAATGCTACTACTTTTTGTAATGTTTCCGTTCCTTGTTCTGAAGTGTTAATTACACCTTTTAGAAAAAATTCAAGCCATTGATCCATATTATTGTCTTTTCTGACTTGAGTTAGAGATTGGAAATACTCGGTTCTGTTGTGAGCAAAGTAATCAGAAAGATACAAGACGGGTTTATCTAAGATGCCAACGGAAATAAGGTACAAAGTGATAAGAAGGCGGCCAATGCGACCATTGCCGTCCAAGAAGGGATGAATGGTTTCAAATTGATAATGGCTCATCCCCGCTTTTATGAGGTGAGGAAGTTGTAATTTATCGTTATGCCAGAATTTTTCCAAGTCACTTAAAAGTTCTGGTAAGTCATCAGGATGGGGCGGAATAAAATTAGCGTTTTCTAACTTTTTACCTCCAATCCAATTTTGAGTTTTTCTGATTTTACCTGGTCTTTTATCTTCCCCTCGCACTCCCGAAAGTAATTTCTTGTGGGCCTTTTTGAGCAATCGCGTTGATAAAGGTAAATCCTGCTGTTCTTTAATGGCTAAATTCATAGCTTTAATGTAATTTTTTACCTCTTCCCAATCGTCTCTTTTTTCCGGTACTATATTCTCTTTTTTCATAAATACTTCTTCTATTTCAGTGCGGGTACCCTCAATTCTGCTGGAAGTAGTTGCTTCTTTGGCTATGTGCATTTTAATGAAAAAATCAATATCCGGAGTTTGTAAGGCATAAGTATTTAAACCACTTAATTTATGGCTGGCTTCTTCCAAAAGAGAATCTATTTGTTCATTTTCCCATTGGTAAGGCTTATTTATTTTCGCGGGAAGATAGCTTTGATACTTGTAATCACCAGCGAAATTCTTTTTGTATGTTCCTGCTTTAAATTGAACCATAAACTTTTAATAATGGATTCTGTTATTTAAAGTTTAGCATTTAACTTTTAATAGTACAAGAGGGTATCAAACTTCAACCTGAAAATAAAAGTGGGACTGGCTAAACCAGTTCTTAAACTTAAAAAGCTGGTCAGGTTCGAACAATTAAAGAACCCTGGTAAATTTCCTATGAATTCAACGGTAAAAGACAAAGAGGGAAAGAAAAGGAAAAGAAAAAGCGGTGACGAAGCCGCTGAAAGATGAAAAATCCTCAGAAGTACTGCGGGGATTTTACTTAAAGAATTGCCCGAAGACACGCCAAGCGTCGGGGGCTGGTTCTTATTACAGACTCCAATAAACCAAACTTAAAACCCGGGGGGGTTTTTGTTTGGTTGCTGCGGGGCCTGGACTCGAACCAGGATAACGAGATCCAAAATCTCGCGTGTTACCATTACACCACCCCGCATTAACTAGATTGACAGGATTCAATTATAGCTAGTTCTAAAGGCAATTGAGGAATTGAAGCATATTTTATCTTATTTTCTGCTTCAATCATTGCTTCTAAGATATTTTGGATTCTTTCTGTTTCCAACTTCTCTGTTTGTTTTTGTAATTTTTGATGTTCTTCTTCTGTTAATCCCAAAAAGACAGGGTTTTTGGAATCAGGATTTATTTTAAAAAGTAAAGATTGTCTCAAGTAATTAATTAAAGCCTTGGTAAACTCTTGGATATCAATTCCGCTTTGAACAGCTTGGTTTAGAAAAATTATAGCTTCCTTTGAATTGTTATTAATTAAAGATTCCACTAATTTAGATATTTGTTCTATTTCTACAATTCCTAATAATTCTTTAACATCTTCTGTTTTCACCTTTTTTTCCTTATCAGAAAAGCTTATACATTTATCCATTAAGCTTTCAGCATCTCGGAAAGAACCCCTGGAACTTAAGGCTATAACTGATAAGGCTTCTTTTTCAAATTTTATCCCTTCTTCTTTTGAGATAAATTCTAATTTTTTAATAATTTCAGGAAGTTTTAATCTTCTAAAGTCAAATCTCTGGCAGCGTGAAATTATAGTGGATATCATTTTTTGTGGCTCGGTTGTAGCTAAAACAAAGATAGCGTGAGATGGGGGCTCCTCTAAGGTTTTTAAAAGAGCGTTGGCTGCATCTTTAGTAAGCTGGTGAGATTCATCTATTATAAAAACCTTATATTTTGATTTTACCGGTGAAAAACGAATCCCTTCCTTTAACTGCCTTATTTCATCAATTCCTCTGTGTGAAGCAGCATCAATCTCAATTAAATCTACTGCTCTCCCCTGGTTAATTTCCTTACAAGAAGAACATTTATTACAAGGTTCAAATAAAGATGGGTTCTTACAATTTACTGCTTTAGCTATCAATCTTGCAACTGTAGTTTTTCCAGATCCTTTTGGACCCGAAAATAGATAAGCATGAGAAATCTTTCCTGAAGATAAAGCATTAGTCAAGGTTTTAATTATATGTTCTTGACCGATAACTTCAGAAAAAGTTTTGGGTCTGTATTTTCGGTATAAAACAAGATTTGCCATTTTATTTAATATTTTTTGTTTTTACTCTTATTATACATTAACCAAATAATTGCTGCTGTCAACAAAATACCAACTAATACTTGCCAGCCAAAATATTTTTCAATTGTAATTCCAGCTTGAGTAGTTAACAAAACTATTACTCCTGCTATCATAATCCCTGCGGCTATTGAAGGAAAAGCTTTTTTAAATGGAATACCAAATAGAAAAGCGATTAAAGATCCCGTCCAACCTCCAGTTATAGGTAAAGGAACAGCAACAAATAAAGGCAAAGCAAAAACTCCATATTTTTCTATCTTAGAATTGTACTTTCTTCTAGTTCTCTTAAAAAGCCAAGAAAAGAATCTTTCAAATAGTTTAAATTTTTTGGAAAGTAATCCGGAAACAGGTCCAAGAAACAAAAGTAAAAAAAGCACAGGTATTAAGTTTCCTATTGTTGCTACTAAATAAACTAAACTGGAGTTAAGATTATAGAAAACTATTCCTAAAGGAATTGCTACTCTTAATTCTCCAATTGGAGTCATTGCCAGCAAGAAAGTATGAATTTCTGGAATCAAGATAGATAAGATTAATGTATAATTACTACCAAATTAGTTCATTTTAACTTGATTTTCCTTTAAAATCAACCTATTTTCTTTTCTAATTTTTGTTTGTTTTACTTTTAAAGTTTGACTAAATTTGATAAAATTAAGATATAAATTGAACTCAGATTATTTATGATTATAGGGTTAATTAAAAACTTTTTAGAAAGGATTGATTACTGGAGAGATAGAATTCTTTCTGTTTTTATTAAAAAGTACTGGCCCCGAAGTATTTTACCCAATCATTTAAGTACCCTTAAAATTTTTGTAGGAGTAATATTGCTTTTTTTGTTGATTTTTGATTTTAGGTACAAACTTTTGGTGCTCAGCCTTTTTTGTTTTGGATTAGGGTTGGATTTATTTGATGGTTCAGTAGCTAGAAGTTTAAACCAAAAAACAAAATTAGGGGCTTTACTTGATCCTATCGGGGATAAAATTTTAATTTTACCTCTGGCTTCTATCAGTTTATTTCAAGAGTATTTCTGGATTCTTTTATTTATATTAGTTCCAGAATTCATTGCTATTTTTGATGCTATATATTACAAATTGAGAGCAAACCAGACAATTGAGGCAAATATTTTTGGTAAAACCAAGATGGCATTACACTCTCTTGTTTTTGGTATAATTCTTTTAAGGTGGCCCTCTCCTATATCTCAATTTTCTATTGTTTCGCTCTTGTTTGGGGTAGTTCTTGCTTTTTTAAGTATTATTTTTCAATGGTTAGATTTTCAAAACAGTTTAAATAATAGTCAATTAAAAAATGCTCAAAATTTATAACACATTATCTGGCAAAAAGGAGGCTTTTAAACCAAGAGAGAGAAAAACCGTAGAAATGTTTGTTTGTGGTCCTACAGTTTATGATTTCTCTCATATTGGTCATGCCAGAGCTTATATCAATTTTGATATGATAGCTGAATATCTTAAACAAAAAGGATATGATGTTTTTTATCTACAGAATATTACCGATATTGACGATAAAATAATAAAAAGAGCTAAAGAAAAGGGCACGAAACCAGAACAAATAGCAAGTCGTTTTACTAAGGAATATCTAAGAGATATGAAAAATCTTGAAATTACCAGTGTTACAGAATATGCTCCAGCAACAGATCATATTCAAGAGATAATAAACCAAGTTGAAAGATTAATGGAGAAGGGTTTTGCTTATGAAATTAAGGATGGAATCTATTTCAATATTAAAAAATTCAAAGATTATGGAAAATTATCAGGAAGAACGCTTTTGCAAGCAGAAGATGCTGTTTCTAGAATTGATCAGTCAAAACAAAAAAAGAACAAGGGAGATTTTTGTTTGTGGAAAAGATCAAAACCCGGGGAACCAAAATGGAAGTCCCCTTGGTTTGAAGGAAGGCCTGGCTGGCACATTGAAGATACAGCAATCACAGAAAAATTTTTTGGAGCTCAATACGACATCCATGGTGGTGCCAGAGATTTAATTTTCCCCCATCATGAGGCAGAAATTGCTCAAATGGAATCAATTTCCAGCAAGAAACCTTTAGTAAAATATTGGTTGCACTCTGGATTCTTAACGGTTGAGGGAAAAAAGATGTCAAAATCATTAGGCAATTTTATTACAATTAAGGATTTTCTTAAAAAACACTCAGCTCGAGAACTAAGATTATTTGTTTTAAAATCACATTACAGCAACCCTATTGATTATAATGAAAGTGAGTTGAACCAAATTAAAACTGATTTGAAAAAGGTTGATGAATTCACAGAAAGAATTAAAAAAATAAAAGTTAGAACAAAAGAAAAAGATGCAAAAAAACTTCTTAAAAAAACAAAAGAAAAATTTAAAAAATCAATGGAAAATGATTTCAATACTCCCCAAGCTTTAGCTGTTTTATTTGAGTTGATAAATAATATAAATAAGCTGATTGACAAAAATAAATTAAATCAAAAAGATAGCAAAAATATTTTAAATTTTTTAAAAAAAGTTGATCAGATATTTGGCTTTATATTCAAAAAACAAAAAAAAGAAAAAATACCAAAAAAGGTATTTAAATTAGTCAAAGAAAGAGAAAAACAAAGAAAAAAAGAAAATTGGGAAAAAGCAGATAAGATAAGAAAGAAAATTAAAAAAATAGGGTATCGAATCAAGGATACAAAAGAAGGACCCGAAATTAAATCTATTGAATAAAAAGAAGAAGTACCCACGAGCGACATTGTGGGTACCTTTTTCGGGTCTCAGAATCCAACCCGGCGACGGGCCACGAGAAGTCTGTGTGCTTTCTCCTCTTTTCCCTCCTCGATCAGACGACCTATCTCGTTGAGGGGATGCTGGGGATTTAAGAGAGGATCTTCTCCTCTATCTCCCAGATCAGCGAGCTGAGGATCGATAGTCAGTTCGCCTGAGATGGGGTTAATAATCCCCACCGTGTGCGAACCAACTCTTACTGTACCACCACGACCTTCTTGGAGCGGTTGCATCATTTTACGCTCCTCCTCTGAGATTAATGAGAGTAACTTGAAAAGAACAGTCTCGGTTTTTTAAGTGTATCACATATATATCATATTGTCAAGGATAGAATATAAGAACCCCACAGCGATTTAAATTTACTGTGGGGTTATTGAGGAAGATGTTTCTGTATGATTTCAGCAATTTTGGGCTGGTTACATTTCTTAGCATAATCAAGGGGTGTCATTTCATGGTTGTTTTCTATTCTTAGATTAACCCCAGCTTCAATTAATTTTTCTACGATTTTACGTCGACCAAATGCTGCAGCCAAATGAAGGGGGGTATTCCCATATCTTGGTTCTTGTTCATTAAGAGTTTCACTGCCACTTATATCTATTAATATTTCAGCAGAGGCGGTTTCATTCTCAAGTATAAATCTATGCAAGTTGGGTAAAAAAGAACTATAAAAAGAAGGAAATGTAGGATTTCTTTCTGGGAATTGTTGGGAGGTAGTTCTCATGTTGCTTTCCTTTCAGTAATTGAGTTGGAAAGAACAAAAGCTTAATATAAGGTATGCTAAATTAAAATTGTTGTCAAGGTCCTAACTTGAAAAAAGATATTATTTCTGATAAAAATAAAGATGAGCTATAAAATATCTATGTCTAAAAAAACTTCAAAATCTAAACTACCTGATAAAGTTCCCCCTCAAAGTATTGAGGCTGAAAAAAGTTTGTTGGGCTGTTTAATGATTGATAAAAAGACCATTGAAAAAGTAGCTGATTTAATCAAAAGTAACGATTTCTATAAAAAGAAGCATGAACAAGTTTATAAAGCAATGCTGGATCTTTTTCAGAAAAGAGAACCTATTGATATTTTGTCTGTTTCAGGGCGTTTGAAAGAAAAAAAACAATTAAAGAATATAGGAGGACACAGTTACTTAACCTCTCTAATAAACACTGTTCCAACCGCCAGTCATGTTTTAAATTACGCTAAAATAGTACGCAGAAAAAAGGTTTTAAGAGATTTAATGGAAGCTTCCCATGAACTGGGTCAACTTGCTTTTAATGAAGAGGAAGACGTTGATAATTTGTTAGATAAAGCAGAAAAAAAGATATTTAGTATAGGTCAAAAATCTCTAACTCAAAGTTTTTTACCAGTAAGCGATATTCTTGAAGAAACATTTGAAAGAATAGATCAACTTTCAAAAAACAAAGAGGGATTAAGAGGAATTCCAACCGGGTTTCGTGGCTTAGATAATATTTTAGCAGGATTTCAAAAATCTGATTTAATAATTCTAGCTGCAAGACCTTCTCTTGGTAAAAGTTCTATGGCAGTTGATATTGCGAGAAACATTGCTATTCATGAATCAAAACCAGTTGGTATTTTCAGTCTGGAGATGTCAAAAGATCAAATTGCTGATCGTTTAATTTCCGCAGAAGCAAATGTAGATCTCTGGCGACTGAGAACAGGGAGATTATCTGATAAAGGCGAGGATAATGACTATTTAAAGATACAACAAGCGATGGATGTCTTATCTAAAGCTCCAATCTATATCGATGATATTGCCTCCTCAAATGTTTTACAAATGAGAGCAATGGCAAGAAGATTACAAGCAGAAAAAGGTCTTGGTCTAATAATAGTTGACTATTTACAACTGATGGACCCCATTGATCCTAGCCAGAACGCTGTACAACAGGTAACTCAAAACTCAAAATCATTGAAGGCTTTAGCCAAAGAACTTGAAATCCCTGTTTTGGTTTTATCACAGTTATCAAGGGCTGTTGAACAACGAACCCCCAAGATTCCCAGACTATCTGACCTTCGTGAATCAGGCTGCCTTACAGGTGATACCCTTATAAGCCGAGCTGATACAGGAGAAAGAATCCCCATAAAGGATCTTGTTGGTAAAACAAATATTCCTGTTTATAGTTTAAATGAAAATTGGCAGATAGAAGAAAGGAAAATTTCTAAAGTGTTTTCCAGCGGTAAAAAAATAATCTATGAACTAACAACAAGAAGTGGCTTTAAAATTAAGGCATCGGCTAATCATCCATTTTGGAAAACGAGTGGCTGGACGCGACTTAGCGAACTTAAAGTCGGGGACCATATTGCCACACCCGAAGAATTAAAAATTAGCTTTCCAAAAAATGAATTATCCAAAGAAGAAATTATTCTTTTAGCTCATTTGTTGGGTGACGGCTGTATTCTTCCTCGTCAGCCATATCACTATACCAGCGCCGACCAAAAAAATATTAATATTGTCGCTCAAACCGCCGCTAAATTGTTTGATATTAAACCCAGAATTATAAAACAAGAAAATTGGCAGCATGTTTATTTACCCTGTCCTTATCATTTGACTCATCGGAGATATCACCCGATTACCAATTGGTTTAATAAACTGGGTATTAAAAGAGTGCGTTCCTGGAAAAAAGAAATCCCTCAAGCGGTTTTTAGTTTAGATAATGAAAAATTATCTTTATTCTTAAAACACCTCTGGGCGACCGATGGTCATGTCGGGACTAGGTATTATAGGAGAAATGGAAAACTTACAAAGACATCTATTGGCACACTATATTATACCTCCTCTAGTTTTAAAATGGCAGAGGCGGTAAAACACCTTTTACTTAGATTTGGTATAAGAAGTAAAATTAATCCCGCTCCCAAAAAAGGTTACCGAGTTTGTTACCAAGTGGTTATAAATGGAGCAAAACATCAACTTACATTTTTTGATAAAATAGGATGTTTTGGGAAAAAAGGTAAAAAAATTCCCTATATTGTTAAAAAGTTAAATAAAATAAGGCCAAACACCAATCTTGATGTTTGGCCAAAAGAAACCTGGCAATCTATTATTAATCCCATAAGAGAAGAACAAAGAATATCTTGGAGAGAATTCAGCAAGGGAATTGATACTAAATATTGTGGTTCTTCTCTTTTTAAGTGCGGAATTGGCACGAAACGAATGCAAAGAATTGCCCAATATTTACAATCACCGATTATTGCCAATATGGCACAAGCTAATATTTTTTGGGACGAAATTACTTCAATTAAAAAATTAGGGATTGAAGAAGTGTTTGATGCAACGGTTCCCGGTCTGCATAATTTCGTTGCTAATGGCATTATTGTGGAAAATAGTATTGAACAGGATGCTGATGTTGTTTTGTTTATCTATCGTGAAGATAGATATAGGGAAGACACAGATAAAAAAAACATAGCTGACATTATAATAGCAAAACACAGAAACGGTCCAATAGGTAAAGTTGAGTTGTATTTTGATGAAAGCAGGGTAAGTTTTAAGAATTTAGAAAAAGATGAATACCAGGATTAAAAATAATTCCTTCAAAATAAAATAATGGATAAAAAAACTCCTAAATCATATCAGAATCTCATAAAACATTTTTTAAAATTTCCAACAGTAGGGCCTAAAACAGCGGCTCGTTTTGTTTCATTTTTAATTCATCAGCCAAAAGAAAAAGTTAAAAAACTTATAAATTCTATCCAAGACCTTAAACAGAAAATAAAATTATGTTCTTTTTGTTTTAATCCTTTTGAACCCCAAAATGATCAAGCCTCCCTTTGTTTTGTTTGTGAAGACAAAAGAAGAGACAAAAAAACACTTTGTGTAGTTGAAAAAGAGATTGATTTATTAACTATTGAAGAAACAAACAAATACAAAGGCCTTTATTTTGTTTTAGGAGGTACTGTTTCCAAACTAAGAAAAAAAGATATTAAAAAATTAAGAATTGAAGAATTGATTCAAAGAATAAAAAATCCCAAAAAATTTGGGGTTGCCGAAGCTGAAATCAAGGAAGTTATTATAGCAACCAACCCAACCACCGAAGGAGAAAGTACTGCTTCTTTAATAGAAAGTAAAATAAAGAAACTCCCTTCTTCTCCCAAAATCACTCATTTAGCTCGGGGCCTTCCAAAAGGTGGTGAATTAGAATATGCTGATGAAGAAACGTTAGGAGCTGCCTTTGAGGGAAGGAAATAAAAAGAGGACATAGAGATTACTCTCTCTTTGTCCTCATGTAATTCATATTTATCCTGTTGAAAGCAGCACCCGAAGCTCAGAGAGAGCTTCTTCTTGATTACTGTATGAAATAAGTGCTTGAACTGCAGGATTTCCTCTTAATAATCGGGAGATTTTCCTTTTTTCTAACATTTCTTTTTCACAGATAAGTATCACAGGAACATCAGTTCTGTTTGCCATCTCAACTTCAATACCACCACCCCACGAGGGAGCAATAGGTACTACTATAAGAACTGATGTTTTCTGACACACCTGAATTCGTTCTGCTCTATCAACCTCTTCTGGCGTAAAACTTTTGTGTCGGACAGGATCGTAGTGTTCATGAGGGACAAAAGCTCTCACTCCTATCACTTCTTCACAAATATCTGCTATTTTTTCGTAGAAAGATTTAATGCTTTCTTGTTTTTCAGCAGACAATCCCGTCAAAGGACCACAAATGTAAGCGCTTTTGGGGGTACTTGCTGTAGTACTCACTCTTTCCTCCTTTTTGTTTGAACTTTGTTTTTAGGAACTTAATCTATATTAACTTTTAAAAACAGAATTTTCAATGAAAAATTACTTTGTTGCTATCTTCTTTATTTCAACTTCAGTGAAGGGCTGACGATGTCCTTTTTTCTTTTTTTGGCGTTTTTTAGGTTTGTATTTAAAAATAACTACCTTTTTTGCTTTTCCTTGTTTTAAAACTTTAGCTTCAACTTGAACTCCTTTAATTTTTGGAGTTCCTATTTCTGTTTTTTTTCTTTTCTTTAAAAGAAAAATATCGGAGAAAACAACTTTTTCTCCTTCTTTTTTTTCTATTTTTTCTATTTTTATTCTATCTCCGGGAGAAACAAGATATTGTTTTCCTCCCGTCTTTATTACTGCAAACATAATTATATTAAATTTAATTATTCTTTTTCTGGTTTTTCTATTTTTTTAACTTCAATTTCAGACTTACCTTCTGTTATCCTTTTTATATCTTTATCAATTTTAGCGAAAGTTTTGTAAGTTTTATTATAATTAGAAACTGTAATTGATAAACTATTCCCAAGTTTTTTTAAATATTCGTTGTAGTTTGCCAGATGTCTTTCTAAAGATTGTATCCCTTTACGAATTTCTTTTGCTGATTTTTCAATTTTCATAGCACGCAAACCTTGTAAAATTGTTTGTAGATAAGCGTAAAAGGAAGTTGGTGAGACAGGAATAACTCTTTTCTCTCTAACTGCATACTCAATTAAATCACGAGTACTGCTTTTTATAGCTCCCACCTTATTAACTAATAAATCATAGAATATGGCCTCAGCTGGTATAAACATGAAAGCGAACTCAAACGTTCCTTCTTCTGGCCTTATATACTTGGCTGTCTCTTTTATCCTGTTTTTAAGGTTTCTCCGAAATTCTTTCTCTAATTTCTTTTTCTTTTTTTTATCTTTCTCTTGAATAATTCTATTATAATTTTCTAAAGAAAATTTTGAATCTATTGGAATAATCTTATCTTCTTCTATGAATATGACAGCATCCACTGTCTCCCCGTCTTTAAATTGATATTGCATCTGATATTGGTTGGGACTGAAAACGTTTTTTAATAGTTCTTCAAGATAATATTCACCAAAGATTCCGCGTTGTTTTGGGTTCTTTAAAATATTTTCTAAGGACTGTAATTGTCCAGCAAATCCCATTACTTGTTTGTTGGTTTCATCTAGTTTGGTTAGCTTCTCTGTAACCTTCTCTATAATTTCACTGCTTTGCTTAAATTGGTTTTGAATTGCTTCTGTGGACTGAGATAATTTATTATCCATTGATTCTCTTAATGCTTCAACTTGTTTCTGTAACATAACAACAGATTCCTCAGGTCTTTTCGGTTTTCTTTTTAGTAATAAAAAAATTATTACTACTGCTCCAATTATTATTGCTATTCCAATTACTACTAAAATTGAAAGATAAATTATTATATCCATAACAACTTTTATATCTTACACTAATTTAAATTAAAAATCAACCTGTTTTACCTTATTAAGATTTCAACAACAATAAAGACAATATAAATTCCGAGTAAAAATAAGGCCTCTTTTTTGGTAATTTCTCTGTCTGTTCTTAAAAAGAAAAAGAAGAATATAGCCGCTACCACAAGAAAAAATCGGGCTACAGCAAAAGGAGAAAAATCGGGAATTTGTATAGGGTGAACTAAAGCAACCAAACCCAAAACAAAAGTACTAGCTACCACTACAGCCCCCATTAAGTCTCCTAGGACCATCCAAGTTTGTTTTCTTTCAGCGGAGACTACCGCGAAGTAAGTTTCGGGTAAAGCATTTCCTAAACCAACAATTAAAATACCTATTATAGCTAAGGGTATATTAAAAGCAAGAGCAAAAAAACGAGCACTAACTACAATTCCTTGAGCTGCTAACAATAAAAGAAAAATCCCTAAAACTATTTTCCCAACATCTCCCATAAAAGCTTTAAATTCTCTAACTGGCTTCTCTTCACTATCATTATACTCTTTGGTGAATCTTTCTTGTTTTGAGAAAAGCCAAAAGATATAAAAGATAAACATTAAAATTAAAGCAAAACCATCTCCTCTTCCTAAACTTCCATCAAAAACTAAAAATAAAGGTAAAACAGCTGCAATAGCCGTGAAAATAGCAGAAGTTTGAATCAATCTACTATCCCCTTTAATTCCTTTGCCTATTAAAGCAGCCAGAGCCACCACTAAGGTCAAATCTATCAAATTACCCCCCATAATATCTCCAAAAGAAAGTTGAGGGATTCCTTGAAAAGCAGAAGACAACCCAACAAAAAGGTTAGGAATAGAACCTGCCATAGCCATAACAAAGAAAGATACTACAAATTCACGCCAACCCAAAAATTTAGCAGTTCGCATTAAAGATTCAATTAGAAAATTGCCTGCCCAAAAAATAATTAGACAAGAAATAATGAAAATTAAGATATAGAACCAAAACATAAATTAAATATTAGTTTTATGTCTTACAATAAAATAATATTTAGCTGCTTCAATAGAAATTATCTCAGAAACACCTAACCCGAAAAGAATCATCCAATCAAGGAAGCTTAAAGGCACAGTACCAAGTAAAACTTGAAAAAGAGGTAAATAGACAGCCAAAAACAACATAAAAATTCCAACTATCCAAGATAAAACCAAAAGCTTATTAGTGAAAGGATTAATGTGCCACAAATTTTTCCTCAAGCTTTTACAGGAGAATACGTAAAAAAGGGAGTCAATACTCAAAGCAGCAAAAACCATAGTTCTTACATAGGCTATGTCATGATTTAAACCCCACAACCAAAAGAAAATTCCCAAAAGAATAAGATCAGTTAAAGTACCGATAATAAAGATAATTACTTTCATTTCTTTAGTTAACAAAGGAACGTCGTGATCTTGAGGTTCTTGTTTCATTACATCTCCTTCTTTTGGTTCAAAAGCTAAAGCAATATTGGGTAGCCCATCTTCTACTAAATTCACCCACAGAATCTGAACAGCAGAAATTGGCAAAGGAA
>CAZDPT010000010.1:0-23025 GCA_964507665.1 uncultured Candidatus Saccharibacteria bacterium
TCTTCTTCTTCCTCTTCTTCCTCTTCTTCCTCTTCGCCAGTAGAAACTATTTCTTCTGTCCATCCTATTTGGAAATTATCATAGTGATAGAAACAAACTCCATATTTTTCTTGTTCTGCAACCCCAGGAGAACTTGGTTCTAAAAACTGATTAAATTTATAAATAGAAATTGAAGAATAAATAGGATCAATGTCTACCTCTTTTTCTAAACGATCAATAGGGCCAGCATCGGAAAATGTGTCAGCAATATATTTGCATTCTCCCTGGTGGTTAATTCCTGTGTGTAAAATAGCACCATAAAAATAATTTCTAGGGTCGTATCGATCCAGACTGCTAGGGTCGGTAACGAATTTATTGAAGATTGTAGCTTCAGTAAATTTTTTTGAGTATCTATTTTTTAGTTCTGGTGCAGAACTACTATATTCTTTTGTGAAGGCCTTATCTCCAATATAGAAAGAGAGGGTAACTCCGGGGTTTATTCTTCTACAAGAAAACCTTTCTGCTGCCAGATATCCTATTACTTGGGTGTCTCCACAGTATAAATCATGAGAATCTTCTACTATTTTCATTATTGGATATCCATCTGGAGAAGTACCTATTTGTTTATTGCCAAGGAAAGTACAACGTACAGGCATTCCCCATTTAGGACATTCGTATAATATATGGGTGAACTCTTGGTCTACAAAAGCAGCACTTTTTATTGGACCAAAAGGCAATCCTTTATTTTCTTTTATCTCTTCTCCGCCTCTTTCTCCTACTAGAAAAAGATATCCTGGAACTGGTTCAAGCTCTACTAATCCTAAATTTTTAAGATTGGGATTAATATAATCTAAAATCATATATGAAGAGAACAAAAGGATTAATCCTAAAATTGCACCAATAATCCTTCTTATAGCATCTCCCATCGCTTTAGGATTTCCAGCAGAAGTCATATAGCGAACTCCTCCGATTACTAAACTCAGGAGAGCAATTGCTCCCGCAATCACCATTCCAAAAGTGTAGATGTATTTTAAATAATCAGGAAGGTTGCTTTCTTCTGTGATATTTATTCCTGGTAGTGAAGGGTAATCTACTTCTAGTTTTTTAGCGAAAACAGAACCAACTAGCAAAAAAACAAAGCTAAATATTAAGAAAAGTAAGAAATATTTAATATATTTTTTTCTGAACATATTTTTAAAGCAGAAACATTAGATACCTTATTCTTCTTCTCTTTTTTCACAAGAGAACCAGTTATCTGTTAAGGCTCGATTACTACCTAAAATTTCACCTGCTTCTTTTCCATAGCAATAAATTTGAAGATCTTTAAGGTTTCCTTCTTGGTCTATTAATACTATTCTTGATCCTGTCTCTACTGTCGGAGGAATAACTTCGTCTTTAACTCTCTGACAACTCAAAATTTTTCTCTCCCCCCTTTCTATTTTAATAGTTTTACTCCACTGGTCTATCTTTTCTCGAGAATAGGTTAGTTTTTTCAAGGCTTCTGAGCGTTTTTCTCCCTTAATTAACTCTTCTAATTCTTCAAAAGATTCTTTTACCCACTCATAATATCCTCCGAGCTCTTCGTCTCTCTCCCTTCCTGTTTCTTCAAGCATATCAATTATTTTTTGGCAGGGATTTCCTTCACAGTCTTTAACTCGACATTCACACCGATATCGACCAGTCCACTCTCCGGTATCAGGATCTATTTCTTTGAAATCATAATATTCACAACCGGTCTTACAACAATCTTCTTGTTCTCCATCTCCAATCCATTTGGAACATGTTTTGTGTTTCCCCGATATGCAATGTTGGTCAATGAAACACAAGTTAAGACCAGGCCCCTCTTTTTTTACACATTTTTCGTTCTCACATTCATAATGGGGTGTTTTATTTGTTCTGTGTATATTACACTCTTCATCTTTGAGACAAAAATTATAGTCAGGAGGGTAAGGAGAAGGAGCTGGTCTGTCAACCATTATACATCCCCCTACTTTACTATCACACTCACAATAACCTACTTCTTTGCCTATTTCTTTAATATTATATTCTAACATATAATTTGTTCTTCTAATAAGTTCACTGGTAAGCTCAATTAACTCTTCTGCCCATTTTTCACTTTCATCAACTGCTTGACCAATAGGGATTTCTTTCTCTTTATCACAAACCCACTGTTCTTCTCCTAAAGGAGTTTCTCGTTTTTGGTTTTCTTCTTCCCACCAGTTTTCTCTGCAATAAAAAGTTAAAGGATCTCCACTAAAAGAATATTTACTACACTCTGCACTAGAAAGTCTGTAAATATCTCCGCTTACAGAACAAGGACATTCCGGACATGGAGAACAAGAGGGACATTTCCCACATTCGGGGTATTGAGTTACCCCTAAGTATTTAATTTCACCTCCTTCTGTTTTCATTTCACACATTCTACATTTTTGAAGTCCTGGATGTTCAAAAGAAAGAAAAGAAGAATAAGACATTCTTTCTCCTGCCCAACTGAAGATAGCTCTTAAGGAATCAATTCCTCTCCAGGCGTGACTACTTCCCAAACAATCAATATAACCTGAGTTTTGTTTGGTGGCATATTCACACTTGAAACATTTTTCTCTTATACATCTTTGGGCCACATCTTCATCTTCAAATTCATCTGCGCAATCTTTTACACACTGTAAACTAAGATAACATTTGTCTATTATATATTTATCATCTGCATCCTTTTTTAGTTGGACCCCTTGGGGTGGATTACTTATTCCTATTGGTTCTCCTTCACTAGTTGTGTATTCTATAAAACACTGAGAGTTAGTGCTGCATTCATTTATATCTTTATTATAATCTTTCTCACATTTAGTTTTACATTCAGCTTGATTTTTTTCTTTACAAGATTCATTTTCGTTACAAATCTCAAAAGTTTTTTCTTCACATTCTTCTTCACATTTTTCTTTTAGGAATTTGGCTTTTTCAAAGCAAATATTTTCGCTATCTAAAAGACATTCTTTTAAATTGCTGTAGATAGAAGAACTCAAACACTTGTTGTTTAAAAAACAATTTTCCAAACATTCTAAGTTATCAGAAGAACATCCTTTAAAACACTGAATATCAAAACTGGGACATATTTTCCCACAGGTTCTAAAAAATTGATTGTCTTGATAAGAGAAACCCTCACAATATTTTGATGTATTAATATATTGATTAGTGAAGGGGTCTTCAAAAACCTTCTCTGTTGTTATATTTTTATCTTTTTTGTCTGTTTCCTCTTTAATTTTTAAGAAATCAACAGAAGATTTGGCTAAATAGCACTCCCCTAGTTTATATTCTGCTCCATCTTTGTAATTATTTTCTTCTGTACCCTGTAATACCTCTAAATCTTTTTTTATTTCTTCTCTTCTTATTTCTATCAAGACTTTTAAGTATCTTAACTGGTCTACTAGCCTCTTGTTTTCAAATTGTTTTATTGGGATTAATAAAAGTTCTATATCATCCTTTATACATTGTATATATTCATAATCTTGAGGATAAGAATCTAATTGATTACATAAGGGATATTGGGTCCTAAACTCATCTAACCCCCTTTTAGGTTCATTATCTACTATTATGGGACCGTGTTCTGTTATCTCTCTTGTTCTTTTTCCCACAAGATAATCTGGTAAATTTAATTCTTCTGCCATTTCTTCGTCTATAACAGGACAAGGATCGCAACAGTAGGGATCATCTTGAGGACATTCTTCAAAAGGACATTTACAAGAAGCATCTTTACATCTTCCTGTACAATAAATATCACAAGATGCTATTTTACCAAAACACCTACAAGGGGGACTAAGTCCAGGACCGCTTATTGGAGTAGGATAATCACAGGCAGGTCCATCTCCTGAGGGGCAATCGGGGATACATAATTCTCCACAATTACATTTTTTGTCAAGTTCTATTATTTTTTCTGCTAGAAGTTTGAATTGTCTTGTTTTTATTTCTATAGCATCAGCTGTTTTCCAAAGGCAATCAACCCTATCATGATTACCCAATGTGGAAACAGGCCAGTGGTCATCTTGCCATATAATATCGCCGTCTTCGTTCAATTTAAAAACAGGATTCCCATTTACATCAAAGTCATAACAATTCCAGCTCGTCTTTCTTGATAAAAGGTTTTCAGTCAGAGTGCCGATGGGGATTTCTTCATATTTTACTTCAGGAACTTGGGGAATAACTCCATTTCCTCCGTTTCCAGGAAGAGAAACAGGGAGTAATTCTTGAAGACCAAAATGAACCAGGTTAGGGTTTATAGTCCAAACGATTAGATAAGAGGAGAGCAAGATAAGCAATCCTACAATTCCAGCCTTAATCCATTCTTTTGCCCTTCCTTTCATACCTCCTATTATTGAGGATATTAAGTATAAGATGCCACCAATACTAATTGCTAGAAGAGCTAAAGCACCTGCGATTGCCATTCCGAAATTAAAGAAATAATTAGCATATTCTGGAAAGGTAGAGTCCTCTGTGATCTGCAAACCAAAAATTTCTGGATATTCAATCTCAAGCGCTGAAACAAAATCTGCTCCTAAAAGAAAAACAAAAAGGAGCAGAAAAAAGAAAATTACTTTTATCTTTTTATTTTTTCTCATTTGGCTAGAAGTTTTTGAGTATTAATCATCGATATTTTACAATCAGCTTTTTAATTCAAGGATGACAACTATTGTCCAGCCAGGAGCAGCTCCAATAACAGGAATAATTTCTATTAAAGCACCAAGACCAATTCTTCCCAATGCTTTAGTAATTGCTTTGCTGCCTTTGCCTGCTGTTTTTGTTAACTCTTTCTTTTTCTTTTTGGCTATTTTACTTTTTGCTTCTTCCATTCCCCCAGAAGCTCCTTTTGTTTGATTACGCATAAAAGCCCAAGTTCCAAAAATAACAATTCCCATAAAATCAGGGATATAAGATAAAATTGCCCCAATTCCAAAAACAGCAATTAAAACAGCACAAAGTATTCCAAAGATATCAAGAAAGATAGCGATGGTTATCATTATTACCGCTTCAGGGCTTATGAGGTTGAGTTTTGCCATAAATTATTTCCCCCTTAATTTCTTTTTTGCTTCTTTTATTTTAATCACTTCTTCTGGGGCTGTAGTAATTAGTTGATCCTCTGTATAACTTGCAACAATACTTATTGCTACATGTTTCATTCCAGCAAAGAAAATCCCTTCACCCACCGCTGCTTCCAACAGAAGTTGTTTTTCCATATCGGTTAAATTGAAAGTGTCTTGAACAGCGTCAATTGTGGCAGGGGATTGTTTCATTAAAAGTTGCATTGAAGAGTTTGTTATAATTGGCTGACCATATTCTGATTTCATAAAATCAGCTACATCTTGAGTGATGGTGGTCAGCCCCAGCCAGTATTTTCTGGCTCTTTTTGCCAAACCATATAAAAATGAAGCTCCATCTTCCGATTGCATTATCCACCAAGCCTCATCTACTACCAGAATCCTTTTTTTAAGTTTTGATTTTACCATATTCCAGATATAGCGCATAATAATAAAGGAGGCTATTTCTCTTAGTTCTTCTTCCATATCTCTTATTCCGAATACTACCAGATTGTTTTTTAAAGAAATGTTTGAGGGTTGATTGAAAAATCCAGCAAAAGCGCCCTTAGTAAATTTCCTCAATTTTCTTACTAATGATTCAGCACCTTCCATACTCTCCAACACTTCTTCAAAATCTGACATTATTGGGGTATTTTCTTGCCAAGTTTTAGGATCAGAATCTAGAGTTATGTCTCTGACAGCATAAGTTTCAGTTAAAGCCTGGTCAATAATGCTGTCTTCTTCGGGATTCAGGCCCCCCAACATAACTCTCATCAAGCCAACCAAATTTATAATATTGCTTCTTAATACATTTTCTGGATCTTCGTCCTCTCTCACTTCAGGTAAATCAAAAGGGTTAATATGATTGGGAGAAGTTAAAGAAATTTTAAAGAAAGAACCACCAACAGCATCTGTTAAAAACTCATATTCGTTTTCTGGGTCTAAAATAATAATGTTAATTCCTTGCATCAAGGAACGTAAAATTTCTAATTTAATTGCGTAAGAGTTATGAATAAACATTCCACCCTTTCCTGCTAAAAATACTTCATTATCTACTGTTAAATCATAAACATATTTTTCTTTTTTATTTTTAATTTCTTTAATTTCTACAATAGGATCCCAGAAGAGATCAGAATCAGCTAGGTTTTTAAGCAAAGTTAACTTTTCTTCAACTTTGGGAATATTTTGGTTTAATATCTGTTGATAGTTTTTCCAGACAAATTGTGCTGCTTGTTGAATTATTTGGTATTGAGTGTTGGATTTTGGTCTGGTTGTTAGGGCGCCCTGAAGAGACCTGTTATGGTTTTTAAAATGAATATTCATTTCTTGAAAACCAAGATGGGTTTTGTTTTTAAGTTCTATCAAAGAGAAAGGGATTTGTTTTACTATATTAATAGCCCTGAAAGCATTTTTAGATTTCGGTTTTATCTCCTTATTCTTCATCAGCCTCCAACTTTCACCCAGTTCTTGCCATAATTTGCTATTTAAATCTTTATTATCTTTGCCTGTTTTAATAATAGAATTTAACTCAGGTAACTCAGACAATACTTTAAATTGGTACTCTAAATTCTTAAAGTGTTCAATTTTATTTCTAATTTTTTTAATTACTTTTTTTAGATGTTTTGGGGAAGGACGACGGATTCCTCTTTTCCATTCTGAGATTTCTGGGATCTCCGATAATTGAAATCCGAATAGTTGATAAATTTCTTCAAAAATATTTTTTACTTCAGGAACAACATTAACATTAGTATTGTTCTCTTTTTGAGTAATTTTAGAGAGTTGTTTTTGTTTTCTTTCTGAAATAAAATTAATATTTTGAGCAAACCTTTTTAAGTTATCTTGGCCGGATATTGAAAGTTTCCAATAAGTTCTTTTTTCTTTCCAGTTACAATTGCTGGGTCTCTTTTTTGTCTCTGATATTCTACTAATAATGCCAAAGAGATACAAAAGATAAGAGATTTCTGAAATTAATTTTTCTGATTTTGAAGTAGCAATAATTTCGTGGTCTTCTACTCCACTGTCTCCTTCAAAATAGGCAGACAAATACTGGGATATTTTTTTTCTTTCTAAGTTAAAGATAAGAGGTAGAACTTGTTTTTCTTCTGATTTTCCTTCCCCGCCTAAGGCCTTTATTAATTCTGTAAATAACCTACAAGCAATAATTATTCCATTATTTCCATAGTAAAAAGGAACTCCTATTTTTTTAAGCGATGAATCAATATTTCCGAGAACCTCTTGGTTTTTGTTGGAAATTAATATAGCTTCGTCTTTTACTGTTCCCTCAGCAGAAATAAACCCTATAATTCTTAAAAGGGCAGGTGTTATCGGGAAATTAATATCTAAAGAATGTTTTTCTTTACCGTTTTTTGAAACAACTCTTAAATTAGAAACCTCAGGGGAGTTTAGTTTTAAGTTAAGACAATCAAGAATCTTACAGAAATATTGAATTGGAATTCTTCTACCTGTTTTGTATTTGTAAAGATACTTATCAAGAGATTTGTCTATCCCTGTTTCTTTTAAGAGGTTGTAGTTTTCCTTAATTAGTTTTTCAGCTCCTGTAATATAAATTTTATTTGAGTTCTTAAATAGTTTTAAGAGATTTAAAGATTCCAAAGAAGAATCTGTTTCAAAAACTCTTTTTGGTAAAGGAACATATTCTCCCTCTTTTATTTCAGAACTTTTAGTGGCTGTTACTTTTCCTTTTTTTAAAACTAACATATTATGGTCTGCGGTAGTTGTAATTTCTCTTCCACTTTGGGTTTTAAACTTGTAAAGTTTTTTGGGTGCTTCTTTTCTGGCAGCAACCGTAACTTTTGACCACTGTCCCTTAAGATTCTTATTAAAACTGAAAACTTCAATTTCAGGAGCGATTACACCCTCCAGCTCCTCGTCAATTTGAGTTGCTCCTTGCTTCTCAATTAATTCTTCAACCAAAGAACCAATTTTTACTAGTTGGACCTCCCCTTTTCTTTTTATTAAGACAGGCTCTGAACCCTGAAGAGATTTTCCCGCTCCCGCTTTAGCAAAAACAACTGAATTCGCGTTTTCCAAAGAAAATCTGTCAAATAAAACTAGAGAATTATTATGACGGTTAATACCGTATAAGATTCCTTCATTTGAACTTAAATCAAAAGAAACGAAAGGGAAACTTGTAGATAAGGGCTCTGTATCCATTGGAACATTAACTTCAATTAAATCCAGGCCTGAAGGAGTACAAGAGACAAAACCTTGTCTTTGACGGAAAAGAGCAGGTTTGATATAAATCAATCGTGATTCAAAGATTGATCTTAAAGTAAGTTCGGTTTCCCTTAATTCTTTTTGGTTATCCTCATAAATAGTTATATACAAAGAGAGCCGAAACATTTTTGATTGAGCAGTCATCAATTTGTCTCGTAAATCTTCTATGTTGCGGTAAGCCTCCTCCAAAGAAGGATCACGAACTAGACCCTTCTCTTCCCTCTCCATTATTTCCGAAGATACATCAGTTATTTTTTTTCTTAACCTCTTAAGAACCGTTTCAGAACTTATCGGGCTCATAAAGAAAGATATATCCATGGGTGTGTTCAGATTTATAACAGGGGAGAGCCAACCAGTAGATAGGTATTTTGGGTAAGAGAAAATAAAGAAAGACTTAGCCAGTCTTTCCCCTAGCTTTAAATGATCTTGAGTTACTTCAATATGAGGGGGGGCAATCATATCTCGAACAGTGATTGCTTCCTCTTCAAAGATTTTTTCTTCTTTCTCTTTTTTTAGAAAGGGTAAGGAAAATTTCATTTTTATTTAAGAAGCTCAGGTAGGATTTCAGGATAGTATCCCACCTCAGCTTGTTTGGGGTGATGAACAGCCCAGAAAAGCTCAATTATTTCTGGGGTGGTTAAAGGAATAGCCTCAAGGCCGCACCTTTTAAGACCCATAGCAACAAATTCCATTCTTTGCCAAAGTTGAGATCTGCATCTTTGAAATTCAGTTTCTGTTGCTTGTTCGGGTTTTTTTCCTTTTTTTCCTTTAAACATCTCAAACAATTTTTCCAAACCAAGTTTCTTTTTGGCTGTAGTAGTTATTCCCAAAGCCTCCTCTAAGGTATAGGAAATTACCACATAGAAATTTTTGGTCATAATTGTCTGACCCCGAACAAGTTTGTTTATAAACTTGCGGTAACCTGCTGTTTGCTTGCGGAGAAGTTCATTGGTTTGTTTTCTTTCTAATTCTCTCAGCTCATCTAAATAAGGGGTAATATTTATTCTTCTTGACCTGACTAATATTTGACAAGGGAAATCTAAAGTATTCAGAAAGTTTTGGAATCCATAAACAATTGAAGATTGTTCATCGGCTGATTTTAAAGCAAAATTTATAGAGGATACCATCATTATTCCTCTTAATTCTTTGTTTCTTAAAATAACAACTCCTTCTTTGATATCTTCTATTTCTAAAAATTGTTGAGTGGAAGTTTCTGCCATTTTTTATTTATTATCTTATATTTTTCATTTTGTTCGTAACTCAACCTGAGCTTTTCTTTTCTTTAATTTACTTTTTTCTGCCATAGTCAGAGATTTTTCTTTTTTTCTGGGGGCTTTTTTAACTTTTTTGGCAGGATATAAAGCCTCTTTCTTTTTCCAGGTATAATGTTTAGCTTTTATTAAAAATCCTAATGAATTTAGTACTACTTTTGATAATGGTAATCCACCAACTTTAATGAAAGCTAAAGCAACTGTTCCTCCAAAAACAATTAAAGCAGCAATAACAAAGAGAAAAAAAGGAAGGGTGTAATAGAGAATAAAGCAAACAGCACCTGCTGCTAGAAGATAGAAAAATTGTTTGAAACTCAAAAAGAAGGCTATTCTACTTTCTCTTTCAATAAATTGAGGGACAGGGTATTGGGCCATTTTAATAAAAAACCTTTAAAATTGTATTTTTTATTATAGCATATCTAAAATAATAATAACAAACCAGGAGAGTAAAGAATTATTGTTGATAACAGATTTTTTTGTTATTTTTGCTTAATATTTTAACCTTCTAATTTGAAAGTACTAAAATTAAAATAACCCCTTGACAGGGTTTTTCTACTATGATATAATAGGAGTATAGTGAAGCATTGATTTTAGTGCGAAAGGAGGGAGAAAGTATGACTGCTCTTGGTATCGTGCTAGTAGCGTTGGTCTCTGTTGTTGTTTTGGTGGGGGTGATTGTGTCAATTGCAACAGCAGCCTCCACTCTAATGATAGTTGTGTTTGGGGTGCTGGCTGCAGTCGCGATTGGCGTACTAGTTTTGTGCCTTGTTTACCAAAGTAAGGCACAGGTTGATCATGAGATGGAACATCTACACCAACAGAAAGATGCTGCTGTAGAGCAGCAAACTAAGGCACAAGAGCGTCTGCGCCTAGAGGCTACTCGATATCGCGCCGAACAAATAACCCGGGAGGCGAATCGGAGAGCCATGGAATACGCCATGGGTCGAGAGCCCACAGAAAGAAGTCCGCGAGCCCAGAGATCTTCCCGGGTTCAGTCCCCAGAACCTTCACGAGAAGGTAGCGGAGCTGATGTCCAGGATTTTCTGGATAGGCTCGAAGATCTGGAGAGTCGTGTTAACAACCTCGACTAACTACTTTTAAGTAAGGGGAGTAAGTTTCCGGGAAACTTACTCCCCTCTTTTTTTTATTCAATTGGTTCTCGGTAAACATCTTGTTTTTTAGCTTTCTTTTGTTTTTTAGTTTCTTCGGTTGGCTTTTTTGTTTTTTTAGGAGTTTTTTCTGGTTTTTTGATAGGGGGTTTTTTCTTGGTCACTGAAGGTTTTTTAGCAACAGAAGGTTCTTTCGGAGGAGCAGAAGGAGGAGAAACGGACGGTTTTTTTACTGCTGGCTTCTCTGGAACTTCTTCTTCGGTAATGATTTCCTTAGTTTTAGTGAGAATTTCTTTCTCTAAATCTTCTGCCATTTTTTCTGCCTTCTTTTTTGAGATATCTAACTGTTTTTGAAGAGTAGAAGCAAAATCTTTTTTTGTTATTTTACCTCTAGCAACTCCTCTCGTTGTTATTATTATTTTCCGATCAGGCAACCTTTGAAGGTCTTCTTTTGTGATAGCTTTTATCCTTTCTTGGGAGGTTTTTGCTTTGTCTAGTTTTTCTTTAAATTCTTTCAGTATTTTTTCTTCTGTTTCTTTAAGGCCGTATTTTTTAATAATTTCTCCTAGGATTTTTCCGGTTTCTTCTGGAAAAACTACACTTCTCACTTTATTTGATTGAGAATTTTCCATAATTTTAGTTGGTTGTTTTAAAAATTTTGATTTTAAAGCTAGAAGATAAATTGTTCATCAAAGTTTTTATGGCTTTTAAGATACATTGAATTATTATCAAGGTCTCTCCTGGTAACCTTGCCAAACGCCTTCCTTATACTTTCTGCCTTTCTTTGTTCTTCTGGTGTGCCGATTTTTAAACTTTGATAGTCACCGTATATTTGGGAATAATTGTTTTCAGCCCATTCATGAACAGCCTTTCTCTGTTTTGTTTTACCGTGTCTGCTTAGATAGTTTAGAGCACGAGGATTGTGGTGAACTGCTTCTTCAAAGAATTCGCGCATTTCGGGTTTATTAGATTGCCAAGCCTCAGCTTGAACTTGTCTAACAAGTCCTGAGGTTCTCATTTCTTGAGCTACTTCCTTTGGTTTTTCAGCTAAATGAGGCATTTTTTTCTCTATTTCTTCCAGATCAAACCCTTCTGCTTTAAGTTCTGCACCACGTCTTCTAAGTGTTTCCTCAGATAGTTTTCCTTCTTTTCCTGCCACCATTGTTGCAGCTAGATTATCCATGCCATGTCCTCTACCTTTAGCCTTTTTTATAACTGAATCCGGGTTGCGAGCATATTCTGTTTCCATCCTTTTTACTGCTTCATTTCTTCTTTTCTCTCTCTTTTGAGCCATCTCTCCTCTTTGAGGACCAAGGACAGGCATTTTTTCAAGGACATCTCCTCCTTTTCTTTCTGCCCATTTTCCTGCTCTTGTTTTTCTTAAAGCACCTCCTGTCTTTTTTAATGTATATTTCCCTGCTCCTTTTGCTCCTCTTCCTACCCTTCTGGCTGCTCCTGTGGCTATACTTGCTCCCATAGCTGAAGTTGAAAGAGCTATCATAGTTCCGATTATGAGGAGAGCACAAGGAACAAGAAAATCTAAAGAAGTAACTTGTGCCTGATCTCCTGTTATAAATGAAGCTCCTGTGAGCATGTGACCTGCAAGGAAAACAAAAAAGGAGGCTATCACTCCAACCAAACACCACTGTATGAATTGACTCCACCATATATTCCAATATTTTTTTGTAAAAGAGAAAACATAACAGAAGAAAGCAACCGGTGATAGAATAACTAATATCATTAAAGCAACATATCTTGCTAAAAATAAAAGAGCAAGAACGAAAAAGACGGTTAGAGCTATAGTGTTAAAAATACTACCCCCTATAGCGATAGCAAAAAACTCCGCTATATTTTCTTTGTCTAAATCGTTTATTTTTTCTTTTAATCCTTCATTTACCCCTTCAAGAAGCGGAGTCGTTATTCCCCCAGGACCTGCAGCTGTAAGAAAGTAGTCCACCGTTATATTCGCTGCATCGATTACTACTCCACAAATTAAAGGAGAAAAGTTAACCAAGAGAGCAACTATTATTAGGGGGAGTAGAGTTCTTTTAGCTGCATATTCTCTGTATCTTATAGCCGTTGCTATGCCTACGATAACAAAACCCAAAACAATAAGCATATTAGCAAAATCTCGGACTATCGCCCACCCTCTCAGAACTGTTGGTTGTTTAGTTATAGCTTTTCCTATGAACTCTGAACTCATTGTTGCTTGTAGAATAATTGAGCTTGATTGAGCTAATTGACTAGTTATCCATAAGACAGCTGTTGCAAGAGCTGCCAAGATAGGAACTCCGATTTCCTCTCCAACAAATTTTAAAACACCGACTAATGTTCCAGTAGCTGTTAATGCTGCAATTACTGCCATGGTAATCCCTATCACAAGAAGTGATACTCCTTTTTCTTTTTGTTGTGGATCAAAAAGAGGAGAGAAGAATTTTTTAGCTTTCCTTTTTATTTTCAAGAACATAAAATTTAATAATAATGATTGTTATATTATATCACTTTTAAAATCTAATAGGCAAACAAAACAAATAACTTATTTAATATTTTGAAAATTTTCTATAAAATTGATTCAATTTTTCATACCTAGAATTTCTGTTCTCTGGGAAAGTTCTATTTACTTTTTTGAGTCATTCTTTAGCTTTTTCTTTATTTAATTTTAACACAGAAGATAAATTATTAACAAGTTGTTTTTTAGGAAAGGAAAAATTTAAGAACTTTAGAGGATAAACCCAGATCAATTGATGGTTTAAAATCTAAGAAGTTTTAAATATAGAGGGGTCGTTGGAGTTAAAAACGATTTTAATAACTAGCAAACGAAAATAAGAAGACTTTTTGTTTTTTGCTGATATTTTTATTTAAACAAAAAAAAAGAGGTCAAGCTCGAAAACTTGACCTTTATCGTTGTCTTATTTAGTTTTGGTGATCTTCTGAGTCTGGTTTATCTTCTAATGCCTTCTGGATCTTATCAAGCTTCCAGATAAAGATTCCTATCAAAAAGGCTATTGATCCTCCTAAAAGACCTCCAAGGATTCCTATCTTGATTTTCTCTTCTTTGCTGGGTCCACCGATAAATTTCTTAGTACTCTCCATCATAGGTTTTAAGTCACTAGTTATTTCGTCCCAGGATGCTGCACCTCTAACCTGTATTCTTGAAAGAGACTCCTGCTTTATTTTAGAAAAAAAATTCTTGAATTGAACAATAGAAGTATTTCTTAAATTAAGAGAAGAATTCAAAGATGCTTCCACTGGTGTAGAAAAACAGCAGACCAAGAGAAGAACAAAAAATAGTCCTAAGCCTGTTCTTGTAAACCTCATCTTTCCCCTCCGTTAAAGTAAAGGTTCTACTCTCTTTTTAAACAAAAAGAAAGATTTTGTCAAGCGTTATAATAATTTAAAGATCTCTAATTCCTTTCTTTGCAAATAAAATACTGTATTATTCAATATTTTTAAAATTTTTAGTAAGCCAGAACCACTCTTTTAAACTTAGAGTTTCTGCTCTCCGGATAGGTTTTATTTTACTTTCTCTGAGCCATTCTTTAACTTTTTCTTTGTTTAATTCTAACACAGAAGATAAATTATTAACAAGTTGTTTTCTGGGATGGGTAAAGCCTGCTCTGACAATTTTGAAAAATAAATCAGGATTAACTGGTGGTTTGATGGATTTTGGGATAATTTTCAGGATAGCACTATCTACTTTGGGCTGGGGCCAGAAATATTTTTTTGAGACAAAATCTACAATTTCTGGATTTGAATAAAATTGAACAGAAACACTCAAGAGATTCATTTTGGGAGGTTGGGAACAAATTCTTTCCGCGACCTCTTTTTGAACCATTAAAACTAAAAGTTCTGGTTGTTTTTTTGTTTCCAAGAATTTTCTGATGATAGGGGAGGTGATATAATAAGGGGGATTAGATACTATTTTATATTTTTTCTGGAAGATTAAATCATTAATATTTACTTTTAAAATATCAGCTTGAATTATTTTTACATTTTTGTAGCAAGAAAGGGTCTCTTTTAGTATCTTTATCATTCTTTTATCTTTTTCAACTGCGATAACCTGTTTTGCTTTTTTTGCTAAAAACTGAGTTAAATTTCCAATCCCTGGTCCTATTTCCAAAACAATATCTTTTGTTGAAAGTTCAGCTGCTCTTGTAATTTTTTTAAAAACGTTTTCATTAATTAAAAAATTCTGCCCAAATTTTTTGGAAACTCTAACTTTATATCTCTTAAGAAGTTTTTTAATTTTGTTTTTCGGGGTTGGACTCATATAGGATTTTAAGTTATTATAGCAAAATAACAGTTGTGGATAAATTTCTTGACCAGAAAGTAAGTTATAGTTCACACTAATATAATATTGTTAGGAATTTAAATTAAAAATCTATTTCTAAACTCCCCCCTAAAAATAAAAGAAAGACTGAGTTTGTTTTTTGGAACAGAAAATGGAGAAGATTTTTTAAAAAGAAAATGAAGAGTTTCTCTAAAACTTCTTTGTTTTATGTTTCCTTAGTTTTGCTCTGTTTGTTGGGGGCAGTTTTTATTTTTGACAACCTTTCAATTACAAACCCAAAGCCTGTTGATTATTTTAAGACAAAAAAAGGAGTTTTTTTAGAAAAACTTTCCAATGGCATAATAGCTTCTTTTAATAGGAACTTGTTTCTAAATCAATTTGATGCTTTATTAGGAGGATTTTCCGACTTCAGTATATTACAAGAAAATAGTTTAGCTTCTATTTCTTCTCCCCAGGTCTTATCACCGAAAGTTTTGGGTTCTTTGGGAGATGATAATTTACAAAACTCCAAAGAAATAACTGAATATACAATAAAAGAAGGAGACAGTCTTTGGTCTATTTCAGAAAGATTTGGACTTACAATAGATACAATAGCTTGGGCTAATGATATAGAAAGCCCTGTGATTCAACCAGGTCAAAAACTATTAGTTCCTCCAGTAGATGGAGTAATTCATCAGGTTAAAGCAGGAGATACCTTGAGTGGAATAGCAGAGAGATATAAGGCAAAATTATCTGACATTTTTTCTTTTAATGATATTACAACAGGGGAGCAAATATATATAGGTCAGGTTTTGGTGGTGCCGGGAGGTAAAGTACCATCTTATGGTACAAATAGAGTTGAGAGTGTCACTTTTACAAATCATAATACCAATTATTTTTATGGAAGATCTCATTCCTATCCTTATGGACAATGTACTTGGTTGGTAGCTCAGAAAAGAGCAATTCCTAGTTGGGGAAATGCTGTTGATTGGTTAAGAAACGCAACAGTTACAGGTTATGCTACTTGTAGAGGAAGATACTGCCAACCACAAATTGGAGCTGTAATCTCCCTTAAGGGACATCCAATATATGGACATGTGGGTTATGTAGTTCAGGTTTTTGGGAATAAAGTAAAGTTTATAGAGATGAATTATTTAGGCCAAGCTAGAGTTAATTACAGAACCTTAACTATTGGAGACCCTCAGATTAGAGGATATATTTATTAAATAATAGATTGAAGATAAAAGAATAAAACAGAGAATCTCTCTCTGTTTTTTTAGTTAATTTGGAAATAAAAAGGCCTAATTTTTGATAAATAAAAAAAGAAACTACTAGTATTAATTTTCACCCCCTTATTTTTTAGTTGGAAGCCTACATTTTCTACAAATTCTAGCTTCAGGACAAACCTTTAATCTTTTAGTAGAAATGTTTTTGTCACATTTTTCACAAATTCCATATTTTCCTTTTTTAATTTTTTCCAAGGCTCGTTCAATATTTTTTAATCTCAATTCGAAATTATATTCAATTGAAAGCAATCTTTCATATTCTCCCACTTCATCTGCTTCTTCTTCAAGCTTTCCACTATCAAATTTAGGATAGCGGGTATCCCAATCTCCTTTTGGTTTTTTATCTTCTCGGGCGAAAGTTTTGAGTTGTTCTCTGATTTTTTCTTTTTCTTTTTCTAATTTTTGTTTAAACTGTTTTAGTTGTTTTTTTCTCATATTAAATTTTGATTAATAATAAAAAAAGGGGTTTAAAATAAAAATTCAATTTTTAATCTTGAGAATAAAAGGTTTTTAATTAAATTAAAAATTTATTTTTCTGGTTTTTCTTTCTGGTTTTTTTCTTCTGAATTTCCTTCTCTTTTTTTCCATTTTTTAACTTTTTCTAAAAACTTTTTTCTCTGTTTTTCTTCTTTTTCTGCAGTTTTTTTCAGTTTACCTAATATTTTCTTTTTGGCTTTTTGGGAAGTCTTTTTTAGAAATCCTCTTTCTCTGGCCTTTTTTCTGGCTTCATATCTCATTTCAGATTTTCTCTCACCCTCTTCTTTTGCTCTTTTCAGGGCCTCTAATTTCCTTTTTCTTTCTTTGGTCATTTCTTTTTCTTGTTGTCTTTGTTCTATTTTTTTATAAACAGAATTTAAAGAGGAATCAACCTCTTCTATCTCTTGTTTTTTCTCTTCTATCTTATTTAAAATCTCTTGATGTTCTTCTTCTATTTTTTTGATTTGTTTATTTAAGCTGTTAATTTCTTTTTCTTTAGCCCATCTTCTTTTTTCTATCTT
Organism: uncultured Candidatus Saccharibacteria bacterium; assembly: GCA_964507665.1. GTDB lineage: Bacteria > Patescibacteriota > Minisyncoccia > Minisyncoccales > CAYZYK01 > CAYZYK01. Next base: position 17,214 of record CAZDPT010000010.1, read on the forward strand.
TTTGATTTTTTCTTCTAAATCCCATCTTTTTTTCTCAAACTTCTTCTTTTCTTTTTTGGTTTTGCTTTGTTTTTCTTTTTTTGCTAAAGATTCTTTCTTTTTTTCTAATTCTTCTTCTTGATTTATAATTTCTCTGAGTTTTACTTCTGGTTCCTCTTTTTCTTTTAAAAATTTGTTTTTCTCAAGCAACAAAGAAGGCTCCTCTTTGTTTTGAAGTTCTTGAAGTTCTTGTTTGAGTTTCTCTTTTTTTGATTCCAAATAGAAAATTCTTTGTTTTTCTGGTTCTGTTGCTCTTTTTTGGAATTTATCTGAGATAGAATCTTCTTTTTTCTGAGGAGGTTTTTTAGCAGGTTTTTTTGTTGCTTTCTTTTCTTTTTTTGGTTCCTCTTCTTTTGGTTTTTTTTGTTCCTCTTCGGTCGGTTTTTGGGGTTTTTTCTTTTTCTTTGTTTCCTGTTCTTGAATCTCTATTATTCTCTCCCTTTCTTTTAAGGCTTCTTTTTCTCTTAATTCTTTAAGGTCTTTTTGCATAGTTCGGATATCAATCCTTCTCAGAAATTTTTTGATTTTATTCTGATTCTTGTTTTCTACCATCTTAAAGCAAAACTTTTATTTATTTTTTTTATTTCCTCTTTCTTTTTTTAATTTTTTTGGCTGGAAACCAGCTTCAATCGCTGAAAGGTCTAGTCTTCCTTTCTGATCAATTGAAGTTAATTTTACGGGGACAACATCTCCTTCTTTTAGTATGTTTTTGACATCTTTTACTCGGTAGGGAACTATGTTTGAGATGTGAAGTAATCCTTCCTCACCTGGTAAAATTTCAACAAAGGCTCCATAATCTGTAATATTTTTAACTTTTCCTTGATAGGTTTTTCCTACTTCTGGTTCTTCTGTAATTCTTTCTATCTGCTCTACTGCTTTTTCACAAGACTTTTTATCTTCTCCAGAAACATAAATTAAACCTGATTCTTCAATATCTATTGAAACATTATAATCCTCGCTCATTTGATTAATTGTAGCTCCCTTAGCTCCTATAACTTGGCCGATTTTTTCTGGATTAATTTTAACAGTGAGAACCTTGGGGGCGAAGGAAGAAAGAGATGAACGGGGTTTTGATATAGTTTTTTTAATTTGTTTTAGAATTTCTAATCTTGCATTCTTTGCTCTCAGAAGAGATTCTTTTATAATTTTTTGGTTAAGTCCTTCTATTTTAACATCAAGTTGAATAGCTGTTATTCCTTTTTCGGTCCCAGCTACCTTAAAGTCCATTCCTCCTAAAGCATCTTCAGCTCCTTGGATATCTGTTAATATTTTGTAATTACCCGAATCGTTTTTTATCAACCCGATTGCGATTCCAGCAGCTGGTCTTTTAATAGGAACACCCCCATCCATTAAAGCCAGAGAACTAGCACAAATAGAACCCATAGAGGTTGATCCATTACTAGATAAAGCTTCAGAGACCAGCCTTATTGTATAAGGGAATTCTTCAAAATCGGGAATTAAAGAATAGAGAGCACTTTCCACTAAAGCACCATGACCGAGTTCTCTTCTTTTGGGGGCTCTTAAATATTGGACCTCACCAACAGAGTAAGGAGGGAAGTTGTAGTGATGGATAAATCTTTTTTTCCCTACGATTTCCATTCCTTCAACTATTTGATAGTCTTCGGGGCCTCCTAGAGTTAAGATAGAAAGTATTTTAGTTAAACCTCTACTAAAAATTCCCGAACCATGAGTTCTTTCTAACATTCCTGCTTCAGAATCGAGTTCCCTTATTTCTTCGGACTTTCTACCATCGGCCCTTTTATTTTTTTCTAAGATACTCTTTTCTAAAATTTCCTTCTGTTTCTCTTTAAAGAAGCTTGAAGCATATTTTGTTTTATCTTGGTCTGGGTATTTTTCTTCGATATAATCTTCTAGCTCTTTTTTTAAAGCAGAGATTTCTTCTTTTACTTTCAGGACATCTTTTCCAAACATTACTTTTTCTAGTTTGTTTTCTAAGAACTTTTCAGTTTCTCTTTTAATCTCAGGATCAGAAAATTCAGAAAGAGAAATCTTTTCTTTCCCTATCTCCCTTCTTATTTTCTTTTGAAGGTCAATTAGTTTTTCAAGAGCAGGATAAGCTTTTTCAATTGCTTCTTCAATTAATTTTTCTGAAGTTTCTTCTCCTTCAAATTCTATCATATTTATCAGGACCTCTTTTTTTTCTTCAACCCCAGATAAAATTAAGTCAAAATCACTCTTTTCTCTTTCTGGGTAGGTGGGGTTTATAACAAACTTATTGTCTATTCTCCCTACTCTTACAGTAGCTACCGGTCCCCCCCAGGGAATATCAGAGATCATTAAAGCAATTGAAGCTGAATTTGCTACTAAAATATCAGGGTCGTTTTCATCATCCCAGGAAAGACAAGTACCGATTACTTGGATTTCTCTGTTGAGATTTTCTGGAAATCGAGGACGGATGGATCTATCAGTCATTCTTGCTGTTAGAGTTGCTGTTGTGGTGGGCTTTGTTTCTCTTCTGATGAATCGAGAACCATAGATTTTTCCTGCAGCATAATATCTTTCTTCATAATTAACAGTTAAAGGTAGAAAATTTATTCCTTCGGGTTCTTCTTCTGACATAACTGCTGTTGTTAAAACTTCAGTTTCACCATATTGAAGAAGGCAGGCTCCGGAAGCTTGTGGGGCCCAACCTTTCATTTTTACTTTGAGATTTTTTTGACCAACTTTTGTTTTAAAACTTTTTTCTTTCATTGAATTGAATAAAAATTATTTTTTTAAAAGAAATTTTTTGCTTTTATCTAAATTTATAAATTCATCTGCTTTTTCTTTTAATTCAGAAGAAGTTGTTTTTCCAAAGGCCATAAGCTCCACTCTTTTTCCTTTATTTCTTAAATACTCAACCAAGGGAACAAAGTCTCCATCTCCCGAAACCAAAACAACCACATCTACGTTTGGGGCAGTTCTTATAGCATCAATTACTATTCCCACATCCCAATCAGCCTTTTTTTGACCTCCATAAAATTCTTTAAGAGGTTTTACTCTTGTCTCAATTCCTAATTTGGTTAATGCTTCAAAGAAAGCTTTTTCTTCTCCACTCTTTGTGCTAACAACATAAGCAAAAGAACGAATCAGTTTTCTTTTAGCAACGGCTGTTTTTAAAATCTCTTTAAAATTGACCCTTGCTTTGTAAAGGTTTTTTGCTGAATGATAAAGGTTTTGAACATCAATTAAAACTTCTACTCTTTGATCTTTTGGTTTTTTCATTTTGTTTCAATATTTATTTTTTAAGATTTAGTTTTTTTACAATATTATTGTATTTTCTGGTTGATTCTTCTTTTAAGTATTTCAATAATTTCTTTCTTTTCATTACCTTCTCTATCAACCCTCTCTTTGAATGAAAGTCTTTATGATGTTTTTTTAAATGAGAAACCAACCTTTCAATTTCTTCTGTTAATAAAGCAATCTGGACCTCAGCAGATCCAGTGTCTTTCTTATGTAATTTATACTTTTTTATTATCTCTTTTTTCTCTTTTGGACTTAGCATATTAAAATATTAATTTTTAAATTTTATGTCCGCCCACCAGGACTCGAACCTGGAACTCGTAGCTTAAGAGGCTACTACTCTTCCAATTGAGTTATGGGCGGCAATTAAGAACCAGGGAGTTGGAACCAACTTTGAATCCAGCCCGCGCCAATTGTACTTACAATAAGGTCAATTATGAGGTAAGCACCATAAACTATGAAAGCGCCAATTAAGGTAGTAAAAATAATCTTTTTTCCCGTACTCTGAAGACCTGGATTTCCTCCCGAAACAAGGAGTACAACTCCACCAATAGTTAACATTAAAACCAGCAAATAGGGAGTGATACACCAAATAATAAATTGTATTACTCTAATAATCATTCCAAAAAAATCTACTAATGTACAAGGTTCTGTCTCTCCACATTGAACAATGGGAGTAGCTTCATCGCATTTTCCTGCCAAGGCTAAACTTGGATTCAAAGAGAAAAACAACAAAACTAAAAAAAATACCGAAAATAATTTTTTCATTTTCATAATGCGCCCGGCAGGATTCGAGCCTGCAACCTGCGGTTCCGAAGACCGCCGCTCTATCCAATTGAGCTACAGGCGCTATCAATTTCTAATTCTAACAGAAAAACTTAAAAAAATCAATTGAAAAGGTAGAGGTTTTAGGATAGAGTAAAAACAACCCCAGAATTTATTTTAAAACTGTTGAAGATTAAATATTTGAAGTAATACCCAAACAAGTATGAAAATACCAAAACAAGTAAAATCCACGGTTAAAAAACTGCAAGAACAAGGATTTGAAGCCTATATTGTTGGTGGTTGTGTTCGTGATTTTTTAAGAGGGGTGGAACCCCAAGATTGGGATATTACTACAGATGCTGCTCCTGATAAAATAGAAAAGATTTTTCCTAAAAGTTATATCAATAATAAATTTGGGACAGTTACAATCCAAACTAACAGTAAAAAAGACACTTTAAAAGAGATTGAAATTACAACCTACAGAATTGAAGAAAAATATACAGATAAAAGACACCCAGATAAAGTTGAGTTTACAGACAACCTTAAAAAAGATTTAAAAAGAAGAGATTTTACTGTTAATGCTATGGCAATGGATTTGAAAGGAAATATTACTGATCCTTTTTTAGGAAAAGAAGATTTAGAAAATGAAATTATAAAAGCGGTGGGTAGTCCCGAAAAAAGGTTTTCAGAAGATGCTCTGAGAATGATGAGGGCGGTTCGTTTCGCTACCAGCTTGGATTTTAAAATTGAAACCAAGACAAGAAAAGCAATTAAAAATAATTCTTTGTGGTTGGAAGCTATCTCCGATGAAAGAATTAGAGATGAACTCTTAAAAATTATTATGTCAGAAAGAGCAGCTTGGGGAATAGAATTATTAAGAAGGCTAAAACTTTTAAAACATATCATTCCAGAATTAGAAGAAGGATATAAAGTGAAACAGAACAAACATCACATATATGATTGTTACACTCACTCTGTTTTGTCTTTAAAGTACTCAGCAGAACAAAAATATAATCAAGATGTAAGATTGGCTGCTCTTTTACACGATATTGGAAAACCAAAAGTAAAAGAAGGAGAAGGTGAGGAAGCTACTTTCTATAACCACGAGATTGTGGGAGCAAAAACAACCCTTCAAATATTAACTAGGTTAAGGTTCCCTAAGAAAAAAGTTGAAAAAATTGCTAAATTAGTTCGCTATCATTTGTTTTATTACAATGTTGGAGAAGTTGGTGAATCATCAGTAAGAAAATTGGTAAGAAACGTAGGCCTTGAGAATATGAATGAATTAATTCAAGTTAGAAAGGCAGACAGAGTAGGGTCTGGTTGCCCCAAAGCAGAACCCTATAAACTAAGACACCTAAGATATATGATAGAAAAGGTTTCAAGAGACCCTATTTCAGTTGAAATGTTAAAAGTTAACGGAAACGATATTATGGATATTTTAGATATATCTCCAGGTCCTAAAATAGGTGATATTTTAGATGTTCTTTTGAGTATAGTTTTGGAGGATCCTGAAAAGAATAAAAAATCTTTTTTAAAAAAAGAAATAAAAAGGTTGGGTGAAATTAATGAGAAAGAACTTAAAACTCAAGCAAGAAAAGCAAGAGAAGAAAGAAAGAAAATAGAACAGAAGAAAGATGAAATGACCAAAAAGAAATACTGGGTCAGTTAACGGGGTGTGGCCTAGACGGGGATTGGCCTAATTGGCAAGGCGCTTGCGTCGGGCGCAAGAGTATAGTGGTTCGAGTCCACTATCCCCGACCAT
>CAZDPT010000011.1:0-22478 GCA_964507665.1 uncultured Candidatus Saccharibacteria bacterium
AAACGCTTCTCTGCGATAAGGTGAACCTGTAGCTAAAATAATTTTAAGCATTTTTAAATTAATTTTTGATTAAACAAAACAGGGAGCAGAGCTGTGCTTTTATTGACCTTTTCACAACCGTGGACCAAATATTAGTTTTAACCCTATACCCAATTTAAATTATCTTTTTTGTGGTCAAAATTGGATCTTTCTAATCTCAAATTGACTATTTCTTTTTTAAGAAACTTCTTTAATTTCATCTTCAATAAACATTAACGTTTCTGTTTTCAGAGTTTTTCTGATAGTTTGAAATTTCTCATCAGACAAAAGAAAGTTTAAATCTTGATTGATTATTTCTTGAGTAACTCTATTCTCAATAAATTTCTTTAAAGTTTTAAGATAAGCCAAGAGTGATTTCTTAGTTCTCTCTTTAATTATCTCTTCTTTATAATTAAAACCGCGCGAGAAAAAATAATAAATATCATAAACATCCCTCCCCGCTATCGTGCCTTGTTTCTTATATCTGTCAGTCATAGCCACTAATTTGTTAGCAAACATAGTTTCAATAGTTTGACAGATAGCAATTCTATCAATTGGTTTTAAATACTGAGCCTTATAATCATTTGATTGAAAAATCTTATCTAAAATTTCCAGTTTAATAATACTTCTCTGTCTTTTATAAATAGGTTTATACTTCAAAAAAAGCTGCAATGATTTTTTACTTTCGTCTTTAACCTTTAAATTTAAATTCTTAAAAACAGAATGAAGTTCTTTTCTTAACTTTTCTTTGTTGGTTCCCTGTTTTAAATCAAAATCTAAATCAACGGAAAATCTATCCAAGAAACCAAGCATTGAACAACAAGTACCTCCCTTAAAAAAGATGTTTGAGGCTATCTTTTTATTATCTATCAATTCTGTCAAAAGACGATATAATTGAACTTTATGATAAGCTCTTTTTTGTTTTTGGGTAGCCATTTAAGATTTAAAGCCAACTTCTTTTTGGATTTTTTTAACCTTTTTCCAATTTATTAAATTTGGTCCATCAAAGTGATAATTAAAATCATAGTAAATCATATCCGCTACTGCTCTTTCCAAGGTTGCTTTTTTAATACCGTTCTCTTCTATAATACCTGTCTCGTTAAATAAAAACTTGCCCTTCATCTGCCGGGAAATATAGGAGTTATCTTTAATTTTAAATTTCTTTGATTTATCTGAAATCAAGGTAATATGGGGTATATCTTGAGAAATAACACCCTCCTTGGTTAAAATACTCTCGGTTGATAAATAACAAAAAGAGTGTAAAAAACTCATCCCTAATTTTATAGGATTTAGTTGTTTAATGGGTACCTTAGAATAAAATCCTTTTTGGATTCTAATCAACACTCCCTTTTTCACATATCTTTTTATGGTGGTATAGAGAGTATTTCTGTTTTCTATTTCCCAAAGCAAAGCTAAGTCTTGAGTATGGAAAAGATTTTGAGGCTGCTTTAAAAGTAAATTTATCTTATTCTTTTTTGGGGATTGTTTCTTCATACTGTACACTTATGAACAGGATAACATAATTAAACTCTCTGTCAACTTTTTTATTCCTTCCGGGCTTCTCTACGATAAGAAAAACCTGTGGCTAAAATTATTTTAAGCATAAAATTATTTTTTATTTCTCTTTATTTTTTCTCGCTTTCTAACAGCAACTTAAGTAAAAATATTGTGTCTTTTTTGAGTTTTGATTTAACCCAATCTTTTTGTTTTTCATTTATTAACTCCCCCATCCCAAATAGAATTCTCTTCTCGGGAATTTTCTCCACAAATTCAATACATTTTTTAAGATAATCAATAAATTCCATTTTTGTCCTTTTTTCTACAATTTCTTTATTTATCTCCCAATTATTATTAAGAAAAAAACAAACATCATAAATATCGCGACTGGCTGTTTTGTCGCGTTCTATCATAGCTACTAATTTATGAGCAAACATATCCTTGCGTTTCATTACCAACATAGAAACACCAAGATAATTTTTTATCTCATATTGTGAACCAAAATTCCTTTTATTTACTTCTATCTTAATATTCTTGCTTTCCCCTGAATAAGAAAGTAAAAAGAACAGGGTATTTCTTTTTTTTGTTTTTTCTTTAACAGTGCTGTATTTTTTAGCAATTCTTCCTATCTTTTCAAAAACTTCCTCTTCTTTTGTTTTATCCAATAAATCAAGATCAAGATCAACAGAAAATCTATCTAAGCCATAAAAAAGATAAGCAGCTGTACCACCCTTAAAACCCAAAAGAGGTCCCAAAGAAGTGTCTGTATAAATATCTTTTAAAATTTTAAGTAATATATTTTTGTGGGTAGTTATATTTAAAGTCATGAATTCTTTTTATAATTTTTAATTTCTTTTTCCATTCTCTTGTTTGAATAACCAGGCAAGATTTCAAAAACCTTATTCCAATCCAACACTGATAAATTATCAAAGTGATAATTCTTATTTAAATAAATCATATCTAAAAAAGCCCTCTCAGGGCTGGCAATATAATAGTTTGCTTTGTGTTCTATACCAATATCGTTAGTTAAAACAGCATCTTTTATTTTTCTGTAAATATAAGTTTGCCCCTCAGCGGCTATTTGCCTGGTTAAATATGAAGCAACAAAAATCTGGCTATAATGCTGAAAAATAAGACCTTCCTTTCTTAAAACAGTTTCAAAACTTATGTAAGAGGGAGTGTAAATTTTAGTAGCTAATTCATATCTGTTATAATCTTCATCTTTAGCATAAAAGCCCCGTCTAATATGATAAAGGTCTCCTTTTTTCAAATAATAATTAACTCTTACCCGGGCAGCACTATCGGAGCTTCCCCATAGCAAAGCTATATCTTTAAAAGAAAAGACTGTTTGTTTTGAGCGCAAAATTTCCGAAAGATAATTGCCTTTTTTCATATTTATAAACTGAATATTAGTTTTAACCTTATATTTAGTTTAAATTATATAGGAAATACTGTCAAGTGAAATTATAACAAAACCTAAAATTCAAGAAAACAATCTCGAAAACCCGAGAAAACAATCTCGGGCTTCTCTGCTCTCTTACCTGGACCCTGCCTGCCCTGCCTACCGGCAGGCAGACAACAAGCAGAGAAGAGAGCACTATTCACGTTAGTATCATGTAATCTACATACTGGTACTGCTATACTAAGAATCAAAACTACTAGGCCGTAGAGATCACCGAGTATTCCTGTACTTATTTTAAAATTAAAAACACTAACAAATTCATCAATAAAGACAAGACTAAGATAAATAATAAAATTAAATAAGGAAAAATACCAATGCTCTAGTCTTTGTGCTCGTTCACTAAATACCGCCTATTTTTCTAATATTAATAGATTATAACAAAAGTCCTTTTTTTGTTTCATTATCTCTCTTTTCTTTTTCTTTTGGTTTTTCTTCTCTATATTATTCTTTTTCTTTAAGTTCCCTATATTCCCCTGCTTTCTCATCCCAAATAAAACCTACTTTTTCCATTTCACGGTCTAGAGTAAAATGTGCGCCAGCCTTGCCAACTTCAGCTCTTACAGTTCTCATTTCAATTAGATATTCTCTTTGCTCTGCAAACACTTCATGAGGGTCTCTTTCTTCTGTTTCAGCAATTGCTCTAAGAGCCTCTGTCCCAGGACTGAATGTATTAATTCTTCCTCCTATTTCCATTCCAGCTTCTCTGGCAAATTTTCCTCTATAACAATTTGCTCTTGCTTGATCTGACAACAAACTTCCTTCTTTAAATTTTGCTCTCATCTCGTGCACCGGCGAATCCTCGTTCACTCCAAACCCAAAACGAAGAGCAAAATTTCTTAATACTTCGTATTTTTCTTCAGCTTCTAAATCGCTACTTGCTATTTCTTGTATTTTTGTGCCTGCTATTTCTCTAATAGTTTCTAAAGCTTTAGTTTTTCCTTCTTTTTCAAATCCCATAGACTCGAGTTGTTCTTCAAATCCTTTTAAACTAAATTCCCGGTAACCCCCTGGTCCATTCTCTAATTCTTCTCTTATGTTTTCAATCATAACTTTATCTAAATCATCTTTTAATTTTTCTCTTTCTTTTGGTTTTTTTGCTTTCTCTAAAGCATCTAAGATTTTTTGAGCTTCTTTTATGTCCGCGATGCTTTCTTCTTCAAGAAGAGCTTCAATTTTTTCTTTCCTCTCCCGAGCTTCTTCTTCTGCTTCTTCTGATCCAAGTCTTTCTGGTCTCGGACCTTTTTCTGGTCTAAATGGCATAATATAAATTGATTATTTTGGTTTAAAATGGCGACCTTTCTATTATTTACTTTTAATCTATCACTATTTTAAAAAAAAGCAACCCAAAAACCTTAAGAAAACAATCTCGGGCTTCTCTGCGATAAGAAAAACCTGTATCTAAAATAATTTTGGGCATTCTAAAAACAATTTTAAATCTTACTATTTTTACAAGATCTTTTTTTACCAATAATAGCAATTTTCCATACAATTTCGTCTGGGTTTTTATCTAAAGTTAATCCATTTTTTCTACAGGTTTCAAAAACATCAACTCCAGTCGCCTCTGGAATATAGACAATTTTAGAATCAGGAATATTAGAGCTTACTTTCTCAGATAGTTCTCTTAGTCTTTTATTAACCTTCTTTTGCCAATAAAGCAAACACCTTGCTTTTCTCTTACTCCAATCAGGATGTTTTCTTTTCATTCTCTCTGTGTGCTTTTTAAGATTAAACTTGACTCCAACCAAAAAGAAAGGAGGTTTAATAACCTGCTCAATTAGAGGTGCTCGGGGAGGACAGATTTCTTTTTTTCCAAAATTAGGACAACCCTCTGGATGACCAGGATAGGGTAACTTACACCAAGCCCTAGTTCTATAATCAACAACCAATTCTTCAATTGGCAAAACCAACCTATTTTTTTCTTTTATCTTTAATTTTGTAACAGTAGAAGATGTAACCATTCTTTATTTTAAAACAAAATCGAGCCCTAACCTGGTTTCTTAAATAATATTTTAAAACCTTTCTCTATTAATTTAAGGAATTGGAATATCTGAAGGATTCAGCTTTCCAATAATATTTCTAAATATTCCAAATCTCACTTCTCTACTCTCACTTTTTCTGAACTAAGACCAGAAAAGTTCAATTATAAGCTTTTTATCTAAAGATTATCACATTGTCATAATCTAGTCAAAAAATCATTAATAAAAATGCCCTGACTTTTAAGAAACCAAGGCATCGAAGATTGTTCAGAAGATAGCAAATCTAATCTCCTAATCCTTTTTGTATTGATCGGGCCAATCTACATCAATTACAACTAGTCTTCTATTTCTTAAATATCCGAACTCTACCGTGGGCATTTTAGCAATTCTTCGTAGGGCTCTAAAACTATACCGATGTGACTGTAAAACACTTATTATACTGCTAGCCTTTCTTCTTAAACAAACAGAGTTTACTGAAAATTGATCGAAGCCATTTGATCCTGTAGACATTCTAAAGTCTTGCAATTGTTGGGTAAAATAGGGAAATCTTTCTCTATTATTTCCTAATTCCTTAGGAGAAACTCCTTCTTGAAGTTCAAGGAGCTGTTGTCTTGAAGAAAAATAAATTAATCTTCCAGCAATAGTAGTAGAGCTCCAAATTAGTTCCACAAATTCAATCCATGCATCTCGAGAAGAAAACTTTCTAATTATTCCAAAGACTTTCTCTCGGCTAACTTCCTCATCTATATCATTTTCGTTCCTATAAGTAATTCCCTCTTCAGAAACCAAGAAAAAGGGAGTAACAAAAGTTCGCATTGGCTTCAAGTGTACTCCAATTAGAAAAGGTCCTCTACTAGTAAATTCGGTGAATACTTTTTCAAGTTCCGATTGGTTATCTGCTGAAACTATAACATTATCGTCAATAGGAAAACCAAGTTTCTCTAAGAGTCTTCTTTTTTGGAGTTTAAAGGGTAAAGAAGAATCTACTTTTACACCTCTCGCTTGGAGAAAATCTTCCTGGTACTTTCTGCTTATTTCAACAGCCATTATCTGCCTCCTCCATTTTTTAAATTCTTCTTTGCTGTGGAAGGTAAAATAATTTCTTCAATCCTTACTCTTCTTTCTTCTCCGTCTACTTCAAAAGTCCTCTCTTCTCCTTGTTTGGATCCAACTATAGCCTTTCCTAAAGGACTAAGAACAGAAATTCTTCCATCTAAAAGGTGGTATCCATCAAGAATAAACTGTCTCTCTGTTCCGTCTGAAAATCTGATCCTGACTCCATTTCCAAATTGAACCCTAGTATCTTGTTCTTCTGGAGAAAACATTTCTGCATTACGTAGAATTCTCTGGTAATCTCCTATTCTCCTACTACATTTTCTTTCTTGAGTACTACCTAATTTGAAGCCCTCATCATGCCAACTATCTTGTCCTTGATGAGCTTCTGCTTTTGCACTTCTTATTTCTTGTAATTTTTGTTTAAGTTTTTCTATCTTCTGCTGTAAAATTCTGTAACTTTCTTCAGTAAGGGGGTATTTCATTTTTGTTTCCTCCTTATTGAGGTATTTAGTTGGAAAGAACTAATAACTGTTTCGTATTCTATATACTATTTTCTTTTTAGTCAAGAGCTTTATTACAACAAAAAAATTTGGTAAACTATATTAAAATTCTTTAATTTAAGATTATTATGAACAAAGAAATTGAAATAAACTTAACTTACAATAACAAAAATAAGATTATTTCTCTTTTAAAACCAGGGGTTGAATTTTTAAGAAAGACCTCTTTCTTAGATAAATATTATAGTCAAGGAGGATCTAAAATGAAACAAGTAGAAACATTTGTTAGAATAAGGGTTATCAAAGGAGAAATCTGTGAATTAACCTATAAAGGAAAACCTACAAATGACCACAATATTAAGAAAAGAGAAGAATTAACTACAAAAATAGAAGATCCTAACGTAATTGAAAAAATTCTAATTAACTCAGGGTTTAAAAAACTTTCAGAATATGAAAGTGACCGAGAATATTGGAAAATAAATAACAGTGAGCTTGTCTTTATAAATTTTAAAAAACCAGCCTCTCTTAATTACTTAGAAATTGAAGGAAGCTCTAAGGAAAAAATATCTAAAATAATCAAGAAAATAGATAAACATGTAAAAAAAGTTGGCGACAAGATATTTAAAAAATTTGATGAGATGGTTTAAAAGTTATAACAATTAAGGGTTATAATTTTTATAATTCAAGTACTCTTTTATCATAGCCAAACTCAAAGCAAAAAAATCGTTTGGTTTTTCTTTTACAAGTTTTTTTATCTTACTTATAGAAACCCATCTTGGATTCCTATTTTCTCTGAGATTTTCTTTTAATTCTCCTTTTTTATAATTACTAATAAAACCAATAGAAATATATGCCCTTCCTCCTTTAAGTTGTTGATGACAACAAAAAGGACGATAAAGAGCTATTTGTTCAACATTTTTTTTAGTTATATAATCAACGATTTGTTGATCTTCAGAAATTTGGCAAATAATTCCTGTTTCTTCTTTAGTTTCCCGCAATGCTGCTTCTTGGGCAGGTTCATATCTTTTTAACAGACCGGAGGGAATTTCTATTTTTCCGGTATTTTCTGGGTCAATAGTTGGCTTATATCTTGTTTGAATAAGAACTTCAATTTCTCCATTATTCTGACGTTGAACTAAATTAGAAACTACAGGAATAGAAATGGAAAGGCTATCAAAATCAATATACTTATTTTCTAAAGAAACATAGTATCCCCTTCTTTTTAAAAAATCGTAAAGAATAGGACAATTATAATAGATTTCATCTTTGAGCTTTATTATGTCCGCAGGCATATTAAGATCGTTACTTAACTCTAAAGAAAAACTCTTTGATTTACTAAAGTTTTTTTGTAGATCTTCAAAAGAATAAGAAGTACTCCATCTTACACCCTTAAACACATTTTTTTTAAAGGGAGACCTTATTCCAATCAAGTAAATACCCCCATTTATCTCAGGACCTAGCACATATTTTTTTGGTTTAATTTCACAAAAGCAGCAATAAGCTTTTCTTTGGAAATAAAGGGAATATCCATGGGAATTAGAATGGCTTTTTTATAATTATATCCATTTTTATCCAAAAGCGTTGAAAAAATCTTTTTAAATTTATTACTTTGAGTCTTTGTTTTCTTATAACTTGAGTTTGAGTTTATTATTATTCCATCCACAGAAAATTTTTTCTGGAACCAACTTAAGTCTTTAGGAGTATCTACCGCTACTATCAAATCGTAATAATCTGAATTACCAATTTTATAAAAAAGTTCTACTAAGCATGTTTTAGTAAATTCATAAGCGAATTGATCTGAAGTTTCTTCAGCAATCCTTGTTTTTACTTCTCCTTTGTTAGGTTTTTTAGCAAAAACTACAACTACGTTCTGTTTATTCTTATTCATAACATTTAAAGTATTTTTTGATTTATTAAAATCTAACTCCAGAATTTTTTTTGTTCCCCAGGAGCAGTAGCTAAAAACTCCCGAGAATCTTCAATTTCTTCATACATTTTCTGTTTGTCTTTTTTTTCTATTAAAGTATTTAAAGGTATAACATAAGAATCTACATGGCAAGGTTTTATTTCTAAGTCTGGTGTAATAAAAATCTCATTAGATTTATAACAATTTTTACAAGCAATATTGCTTCCACATCCTATTTCTATAAGCACCCCTTTAGCTTTTTTATATCGAAGGGGTTGTATTGGTAAATATTTTTTTTGCCCACGAAAAAAATCTGATTTTGGCAAAACCTCACAACCTAAATGGATAAGTTTTTCTTTTATCTTCTTTAATGAAATAACAAAATTAAGATGCTTTTTGATTATTGGTTCAAAATTCAAAAATTTAAATTTATAACCAAAATTGTTCGCTAGCTCTAAAAAATCTTTTATTTCTTTTTCATTGTCGTTTTTTCCCTTAATAGGAATATATTTAATTTCTATTAACGTATCAGAAGAAAGATTTGATAAGAATTTAACATTTTGAAATAGACGCTTAAATTGACTTTCTGTCCCTTTGGTAATTTTTTTCCATCTCTTTCGATTTGTAGAATGTAATGATACTGCTATTTTAGTACAGGTTTTATCTAGTTTTCGAATTAACTTTGGATTAAGATTTATTCCGTTAGTATGAAAAAAAACATTCTCAAAATTATATTTTTTTAAAAAATCCAAAAGTTCAGTTAAAGAAGAATATAAAGTAGGATCGCCACCAGTAAAAGAGAGAGTTCGAAGTTCTTTTTCTGAAAGAGCTTTAACTAAGTACTTTAATTGAGAAAAATCAGCATGTTTTCTATTTCTTTTAGAAAAATCCATTCCTTCATTTGAACAAAAAAAACAATTAAGATTACAATAATCCGTTATTGCAATCCGAACTGGAAAATTTCTCAAACAATACTCAATACTAATTTCTTTATCTTTTTTTGTCTTATTCATACCTAAATTCTTTTTTTTCTTTCCACGTACTCTTTCCTAGTCCTGGCATTAACATAAGATATTCGCGAGAAAGACGAAATAAATCAATTAGTTGTTGTTTATTCTGAGTTTTAATAGCATAAGTAAGATCAATTTTCGTATCAAGTACAGAACAAGGTTTTATATACAATCCTTTTTTTTCAGAATAGGGTTTTACGAACATACACAAAAAGTCATAACAGGATTCACAGGCTCCCCTTTCCCCACAACCTAAATAACTATGCAAACCCAAAGGCGCATCCTTATATCTAAAGTTACTCGAACAGATATACGTATTAGGATCATTATGATAAGGAACATTTCCTTCAAATTTCACTCCCAATTTCTCTAATTTAGGAAACAATTCTTTTCGTCTTACAGCATATTTCTTTTGCTCTGGAAACTGTGGCTCAAATTCTAGAAATTTTGGATGGAATCCATAATCATTACAAGCTTTGAGGTAACTCTTAAGTTCTTTTTCACTATCATTAATCCCTTTCATAACTACGGTTTTTAAAAAAACTTTATGGCCAATATCTTGCTGAGAGAGATAATCAAGGTTCTTTAATATCCTCTGGAATTTTTTCTTTTGGACTTTTTTAGAAAACATTCCATTTAAATTAGTCATTTTGTTCCATACATCAAAATTAAGGGAATTAATTGTAACTCCTATTCGGGAGAAATTGTCTTTTATTTGATCAATAATCTTTTTATTTAAGTTTATTCCATTGCTGTGCAAAGAAAATCTTTTATCTGGATGTTTCTTTGTCCAACTAATTAATTTAAATCTTTCTTCAGCGAAATCGGGATGAATAGTCGGTTCTCCTCCACTAAAATCAATTGAATGAAGCGGTGTTTTCTCTATAATCATATCTGATAGTTTAGTTATTAATTCTATATCTGCAAAACAGTAAGATTTAGCCGACTTCTCATAATAAGTCGACCCTTCATTTGAACAAAAAATACACCATAAGTTACAATGAGGAGTCAAAGTAAAACGCAATCTTGTCTTTCTAAAAATATCCATTAATTGATCGTGAGTTAATCGTTTCTTCCCTTTCTTCACTAATGAGGTCTTGGTCAAATCACAATAATCACCTTTTTCCGTTTTTCTCACTGTAGCTTCCCCTTCTTTTTTTGACTTTGAAATATCCATAAATATTTCTATTTTTAGAAAATAATAAATATAAATAATAATTATTAGATAGCTACAGTCAATATATTACAAGAAAATATCTTTTTTGTAAAATAAAAAGAGGTTCAACTATCAGACCTCTTCTGCATCTACATTACTCCTAAGAATTTTCAAACATTCAACCTGCTCCTCGATATTAACAAGTTCACCTGTTCCAGAATCCCGAGGAAGAAATAACATTTTCCTCTTATCAAAGGTTGCTCTAATCCGAACTCATTTCTTCCCAGGTCGACAAATAAGATCAACTTCTTCAGATATTTGTAAATTTTCAACCAAAGAAAAACTCTCATTTGGAATATTCCTTAAAGTAAAAGTAACACGCAAATATCTTGTAGGAAAAGAAAGAGATTCTAGGAACTCATCTAATTTTTCTTTTAAGTCATGTTCTGTTTCCAATGAAAATCTCAAAGTATAGATAACAGGATGACCATATCTTTTCTCTCCTTTCGGCCACTGGCTTGGAGTACAAACAATGAAAGCAAGCTTACTCATTTTCTCTTCTTCTTTCTCTGGCTGGTTTTTTGTCAAAAACTTCCTTGTTTTTACAACTCTGTTACTCTATCATATTTTTATATTCTGTCAAAAGAAATACCCTTCTGTTAATTACCTCCCAGAGAAGTCATTTACTTCTCTACTTTCACTTCAGCTTCATTTAATCCTTTTAAAAATTCAAACTCTCCCTTAATCCTCCCTATTTTGGTCACAGCAGAAGCAGGTCTTGGTTTCTCATTTTTACTTGCTGGTGTTTTACCATAAAAAATACAGAAAGCTTTACCTTCTGGCCAGAAACCTAAATCCCCCACCTTAAGATCTTCTGTTGGTTTTTCGTTTTCTTTCTTCAAGGGTATTGAAAAATATATTTCATTACCCCAGAAATTAGCCTCTCTTTTTAGAGGTAAGATATTATAAATTTCTTGGGCTGTTTCTGTATCATTCAATTTAGCTTCAAACTTTTTTTGATTAATAAAGATATTAATTTTGTTCATAAAAATTAACTTTCTATTTTTTTAACTTCCTCTCGATAAAGACAAAAGTCACAATCCTCTCCCTTTTTTGGTATTTCATCTGACCTCAAACATTCAGAAATATCAATTATAGTTTTATCAACCCAATCTGTATTGCCGATATAAGGTATAACTTTAATATCAAATTCAATTTTTTTATCAAAAGCCTTTTTATCTGTATCTCCGTTACAGTAAACAAAATATGAGGTGTTGGAAACATCAAATCCATTTTTACGAAAAAGCCATTGATAAACCTCAACTTGTCTTTTGTAACTTATCTGCCAGTCAGCATCCAAAGATACTTCACTCTTTTTTGAGGTGGCTTTGTATTCTATCACGTGCAGTTTACCCTTGCTTTCCCAAATATCATCTACAGCCCCTTTAATTAACAAACCAGTTTCTTTATGAAGATGTCTTATTCCTTTAAAATTATTGCGCCATTCCTCAAGGTCTTTGTGCTGAAAAGGCAAAGCATCAATTCCATATTCTTCCATTAAAGGGTGGCTTGTTTTTTTAACCCTGTGAATATCAAATTCTTTTTTCAAAAGTTCATCAACAGCCCTATTCAAAGAAAAAGGAAAACCAGGAGGTCTCCCCGTGCCCAGTCTTCTATCAAGGTAAAAACACCTAGGACAATCTAAAAACAAGTCAATCTTTGAACGACTTATACTATATGGTTGCTTTGAATTAGGATCAAACAGATTCCTTTTTCTTTTTGGGTTGTAAAAGCGAGACATCTTTTAATTATAACAAAGAGTTATCTTTTTAATAATTTTTTCTTTTTCACTAAATTATTTCAAAAAAAATCTACTATTCGATTCTGTTAATCGTAGTAGTTATCATTTTACCTTAGCGAAAAGATAATCGTCCATAAATTTATCTTCTTTTTTAACATGTTTTTTTAGAATCCCCTCTTGTTTGTAGCCAGCTTTCTCAAGAACTCTGATTGAACCCTTATTAAAAGTAAAAACATAAGCGTAAATTCTTCTCAAGCCCAACTTATCAAACCCAAAGTTTGTCACTATTTTTACTGCTTCGGTCATTATGCCCTTACCCCAATGCTTCTCTGCTAACCAATAACCTAACTCGGCTTTGTGACCTTCAATTTCCTTTAATCCAATTGAGCCTACAACTTGACTATCCATATCAATTGCAAAATTAATCTGGTTGGGATTTTTCTTCTTTCTTTGTTTAAGAACCTTTTTCAGCCATTTTCTGGCATCTTTTATAGTGTAAGGATAAGGAATATGTAAAGTATTTTTGTAAATTTTCTCGTTGTTTATATATTTTTTCAAAGATTGAGCATCTTTTTGTTTAAAGGGTCTTAATATAAATTGTTTTGATTCTATGACAGGAATTTTCATGATTTTAATAATTTCTTAATTTATTCAATTTACAATTCTATTCTAACAAATAATCTCTCTTTTAGCGATTATTAAAAATAAAAAAGAGGTGACTTCTATTTTAGTTGTCACCTCTTATCAATTTCTTAGTTTGTAAGCAGAAAGAAACAACGCTTTTTCTGCTTATCCTTTTACTCTTTTTAACCAATTTAAGATAAGAAAGGACTTTTTGTAATAGTTCCGGTTTAATCTTTTGAAGCAGCTCTCTTAGTGTAATCACACTCTTGGAGAATATCCGGTTATAATACTTAGAGAATTCAAGATAACTTAAAGCAAAAGAGAGGTCAATTAAAGCATAAAACAAAAACAGATTATTCTTCTCTATTTCATACTTTTCAAGATAAAATTCAGCGTGACCTAGTTCTTGAAGAGAACGTTGTTCTAAGAATCTCACTGCTGCTTTAGAGGGAGAAGATTGTTTAATCATATTTCTTGCTTTAGAAAAGACTTCTTCGTTTCCAAAAAGTAAAGAGCCAGTCAATATTGGTTCAGTAAAAACAGGGTCAAACAACCTTAATCTTTCCCAAAAAGACGGTTCATTAATCTCCAAAATATCCAAAGAAGAAGGACGGTAATGATTAATCTCAACTCCACTCTCTATCACTGCCAGTAAATCAATATCTTGACCTTGGAGATTTCCATAATAAACAAGGAAAACCACTTTTTCAAGATTAATTACCTGGCTTGCTCTTTCAACAATCTCTTCTTTATTCATGTCCTTTCCTTTCTAAAAAAGTAGAGGGGAGGAATTTGAAAATCCCTCCCCTATTGGAGTATTGTCTGAAAGTGGCCTCAAGATGTTGAGGCTTAAAGCAAGGTCTACTTGCTTACTTTCTACCTGCAGGACTCGATGAGCTCTTAGAGCCCATGTTTGTCCTTTAGGATGTGCAGTTCTGCGGATGTGAGCCCACGGAGAGAAGCTCCTCTGCCTGCTTCATCTTCGTAGAGAATTCCATCTGGGAGAGAGCTTACTGCCCCCTGAGAAGAAACCCTCTCTACGGGCAGGCTGGTTGCGGAGTCGATGAAGTTGAGACCTTCTCCGAAACCGGACTCACAATTCACTCGCATTCTTCCACCGCCTGAGCCTATGTCTATTGGGCCAGACATCTTAGGTTTACCTCCTTTCTTTTTCTGGATCCGAGTTGACAAAGTACAAACCTCCTATAGTTTAGAGCTTAGATTTAATCTTGTCAAGAGAGACAGCTATCTTATATCGTGATATCGTGGTGTAAGCGCCGTGATAAGATAAAATCGTAGTGTAAGTTATGGTAAAACATATCGCAACCAAGCCTCAAAGGAACCCTTCCTGTTCTGATTCGGAACTGCCAACAGGATTCACAATAATAAATTACTTCAAGGCCTAAGACCTCTTTATGTGCTCTATGGCGTTCTCTGTGGTTCAGAAATCTTCCACAATCGTGACATTGGGGAAACCCGACGGGTCCTGTCATCAGGATCTCTCCTTTCTGTATCCTAAGCGGAAAAATTAGCCCCCTCTATTTAATAGACGAAATAAATAGTACCTTGTTACACTTAAAAAAATTTACAAGTTAAACTCCTTTTTAAAACAACTCGTGCATAAGGTAGCATTATTGTGATGTTTGGCACCACATCGAGTGCAGGTTCTTGCGGTTCGTTTTTGTTCTGCTTCCCATTCTGCAACTTCTTTATTCCTTCTTCTTCGTTTTTCCTCTTGAACTGCCTCATTTGATTTGAGAGTAGAATGAGAAGGAGAACTAGGATCTTTAAGAATCTTTCTATAGCATTCTGTGCAAAAGTAGAAACCTTTCCCATTTCTTGCTCTACTCCGAACACTTATTTTTTCTTCTCCACATCCTTGGCATTTCTGCATCTTTTGGCTCCCTAAGAAAAATGGGGGAGGAATTTGAAAATCCCTCCCCTATCCAAAGTTCTGTGATCAGAAGGAATCACTAGGGATTCCAGGACAGATGAGCCTTCTTACCACCAGGTTGCTGGACGGTGGTGTGGCCGCCACTGATATTACCCTGCTCATCAACATGGAAGGTCTCGTGCATATCACCCCTTCCGTTGGGCGCAGGGCCAATGGGCTGGATTCCCCAACCGTCATTCAGCGGCTTGAAGCCAGGGTTCCCACCACCCGGAGCACCGGGGCTACTGGGACCGCCTACGGGTCCGCTCACTTTTCTCACCTCCTCACTTCTTCTCTAAGTTCAAATTAACAAAGAACCCCTCTATTTAATAGACGAAATAAACAAAGGAGTGTTACAACAAAGTTAAGACTATCTCCCACAACCGGGACAGCCATTCAGATCCCAAGTAACTCCTCGACCTGTTCTTCCGTGTCCCCAGCTTGTGTTCTTGGGCATGGTTCTGCCACATGTCATACAATACTTACACTCACGGCTTTTACCATTTTCCAATTTCTTCTGACAGCTTCTACAAGCATAAGGAAACCTTTTATTTCCTTTATCATAAGAGCTCATTTTACTACCACAGTAACCACAATATTTCAACATTTTCCAGTTCCTTTCCTTTTTAAAAAGATTATCTTGGACTTTTATCCAAGATAATCTTTAAATACAGCATAAAAATTAATGATGTCAACAACAAAATAAATTTTAATCTTATCTGATTAACAATAAAGATTGAAAATAATTACTATATTTTAAATTTAAGGACTACAACAACAAATATTATACATTTCAAATTCTTGACTCTCCTCACAGAATTCATCAGCAAAAACTGGGGTAATTAATTCTTGCTCTTCACAAAAACCACTTTCTGGAGAAAAAAGTATACATTCACCCCCCGAAAAGCCAGATTCTTCACAAGCAATTTGACAACTACTCTCTTTCTCCTGCTTTGAGGAAGGTTCTTCGTCTTTATCTTGGATTAACTCTTCTTCTTGAAGTTGTTCTTTAACAGGGAGTTCTTCTTGTGGAGTTTCTTCCTCTGGAGTTTCTTCTATTTGAGTTTCCTCGGAGATTTCTTCTTCTGGGAGTTGTGTTTCTTTCTGGGATTCTAAAATTAAAACTGTTTCTTTAAGAGCCGCGAACTCCAAACTTGGCTGAGGAACTGGTCTTAAGACTGACGACTCCTCAAATTTCTGAGTTTCTTTAAATTGTTTAGCCAAGCTAGGAGAGAAATAAACAAAGATACCCAGAAACAAAAATCCCAATCCTGCTATCACAATTTTCTTCTTTTTTGTTACAAAACCTAAAAATGAGAAGAAAAAGAAAAACAAACCTCCAACAACAGCCATCAGGTCTGTTATACCAAAAGAAGGAATTTGCCATCTTGAAATATACTTTATACAGTTCCAACAACCAGTCTCATAATTGTAAAGACAATTCCCACCCTCACATTTTCTCTCACAATCAGATTGAGTTGTAAATTCACCATCTTCTGGAGAACATAATTTAAGATGACACTGACAACAAATAGAACAACAATATTCTTCTTCTTTACAATCCTCACTCTCTGCCATTGGATCACACTGTTCTCCTTTATCTTTATCAATTTCTCCATTACCACAACAGCAGTGGTCAGGACAAGCTCCTTGGCCACAAACATTCTCTACTACCTTGTCAATCTGATCTTGAGTTGGTCGAGCATTAGGACCTAAGGTCTGCCCCATTATGTTAGCAGCTCCACCATCATCATCCAGTCCCATCATGTGACCTGCTTCATGAGCTGCGTCTTTATAATTCTCCCCGGTTGGATTACCTTGTGGATCTTGAACAGGGCGGCTGGTTTGATCGGACCACCAACCATTAATACTATTCCCCCCTTGGGAAGGACTCTGGGAATTGTAACCCATGTAAGCTACTACATGTTCTTTGGTGCCATCTGGTTTATAAAACCAAGGAAGATTATTATTGTTATTATTCCAGGGAGTTACCATCACACAATGCCATCCTTGAGGAGGTGGATTACAATTAACATTAGCTGTATTACCAATTGCCATCGTATTAACCTTAAATTGAACCTGACAGTCACAATCACCTGTAGTTTGAGAGCCGTTGGGACCGTTCCAAACATCTTCTATTTCGTTTTTCCAAGTTTGTATCTGCTGATTGGTTGCTCCAGAAAAAGCAATTTTAATGGTGATTGTAATTTTACATTGATTGTAATCAACATCACAGATAGTCTCAGCAAGAACTTGATTAGAAAAACCAAAAAATAAAGGAATAATAGCAAAAATAAAAACGATCCAGCCAAGAGATCGCTTCAAGACAAAAAATCTTAATAATCTTCTTTTGTTCATATACCTTATTATGCTGCTTTTTCTCTTATTAAATCAAGTCCTTTTAAAAATTAATAGGGTGCTTGAACATACCCGAATCTTATTTCCTTTCTGGGAGTCACTTTAACAATTCTTTCAAAATCATCAATAAAAAAGCCCCAAAAAGGGGCCTGTTATAATTTAACCTAGAAATCCTCTCATATTTGCTGCTCTCAAAACATGTTCTTTTAAATTTTCTTCTCTACCATTTTCCAATAATTCCATAATAGTACCAGTTATTCTCTGATACTCGGGGTCTGGTTTAAATCCAACAGGTAGATCCTCCACAGCATCTCTTAATCTGGATATCTTGGGTATCATTTCAGGATTAAAAAACCTGAGAGCTGTTTTCAATTTATTCTCAAAATTCAAGAAAACCTGGCTTACAAATTGTATATCCTCTTTGCTGAGAGCATGTAAACCGAGAATTTCTGGGGGTAATCCAACAGAATAAAGGGCAGCAGTAAAGGTAATAGCTCTCGGTAAATTAACTCCTTGCACATCACGAGAGTAACCAAATAGTCCAATATGCAGTTTCCTTGTTCTTCTGGAAGGAATAACTCTTGCCACCTTATTAACCAACGGAGCTAACTCTTTAATTTGTTCAGCATAAGCTTGAGCATATTTTTCAATTATCTCCAAACACCTTTCGATATCTACCTCATGTGGAGGTTCAGTTTGATGTTCCTCTATTTTAGCTGTACCTTCCCTAACTTCAGAAGGAACATTATCATATTTAAAAGAAGATTGAATAGTGAAAGTATAAACGCTTGGGTATTCTCTAAGTAGATTACCAACCGTGGAAGGTCTTAAGTTTCCTCGAAAAGGAGCAGAGCCAACACCAACAATAGGATAGATTGGAATTGCTATTTCTTGCTCTAAAAGATGCAATTTCCAAAGAGCAATCTTATTCAACAAAACCGCACTTACTAAACCATAATTCAAAGCAGGATCTGATCTAGCTAAAAATACTCTTTGGTAATCAAAATCTTTACCTCTAAGGTAACGTGCCACTATGGAATCTATATTAAGCAAGCTGGGCATATCTTCAATCAAGGGAATAACATTTATTGTCTCTGGTTTAAAATCTCCAATCCATTCTGCAATTGTAATATCTCCTTTTTTAAATCTTTGATTCTGTTTACCCACTACAAAATCTTCATAATATTCTAAAACTCTGTCTATACATCTGAAAGAAGTAGTCATAGGTAAAATAACTTCAAATACAGGGGCTATTGAGGATTGATAAAAAGTTTGAGCTGCATCAAAAGACCGAGGAATGCTCTCCAGCGTTTCAAGCAAAACCTTAGCTTCTGTTTTTTCAACCGTGGGATTAGGAACTCTTAAGGTTAGAAATAAATCTCTTCCTAAAATATTCTCCTCAAAAAAGGGAGCAAATCTAGTCAGGAGTTTCTTTACTACAAAAGCATCGACTTCTTTTCCTTCACAATCCCACATTTGTTCATTACAGCCAAGATGAGAAAAAACATAAAAGGCTTCCTGAATCTCATCTTCACCACCCATTTCTGGGGTTTCTGCAAAAAACGGTAGATTAACATTATCTGGATGCTGAGTACTCATACATCTGGGAATTCTCATTCTCCTCCCCCAAAAAAAGTTGTCAAGGTACCAACACTTACATTAACAGGTTTCAAAATACTGTCAACCTTTCAAGAAATAAAAAAGGTGTTTCGCGAGAAACACCTCAAATAAGCTTTAATCTCTTTTCTTTGTTATATCCTCCAGTAAACGAAGGTTGTCAGTTTTAACCAAACAAACCCAATACTCAGGTAACCTCTCTGCTATACTCTCAAGAAGAGCTTTAATCGCATTGTCGGTTGGCTTTCCAGCTCTTTTATATATCACTCCAAAATCTTCGCCTTTGGGTCGATAGCTTGCGGTTACCTGAAAAAGAAATTCTCGACACAAAAAAACTACTATCTCATGTACTTCAAAAAAAGACTCAACTACATGTTTTATTGCTTCATCTTCAGTGTCCCCAAGATTAAAAGCCTCTCTAAATCTTTTGTATTCTAAGGTTTGGACAACTTCCTCTGCTACCTCTCTTGCTGTTCTTTTTGTAAGAGGCATTTTCCTCCCTTTGTTAAGTTTCCAGAATAACTGAGTATAATATTTGATGATAAAATTATCAACAAAAAACCCCCTTCTTCAAAAGGAGGTTTTTTCAGTTAAAACATTCCTCATCATTCATATAAAGCAGGAGGAGCTACAATACCCCCCGAGCCTTTGCCAGAATAAGGAGAAACCGCTGAGTTGTCATTTATATCATCTGGAATATTACCTGGAATTGCAATTCTTCCACCTTTCCCAAACCTCAAAGCTTTATTGTGAACATTCTCAATTGAACCCCGTCCAGAATCCTGAAAAGCAGGATTCCGATCGGGAATAGCATTATAAGGTTTAGTAGCTGCGAGCACAGCACCCCCCGAAACAACCAAGAGCAGAAGAGCTATTATAAATCCTAATAATCTTTTAAACATAATATTATTTTGTTTATTTTAAAATAGACCTTTATCTATTAAGTTAACATAGCTTAGTTTCACTGTAAATAGATTAACAAAGATAATCTCTCTTCTATCATCTTTTATCTTACCAGGCATTCATTAAAAGAATTAACTTGGAGATTATACTCATCAATCATCTCCTGGGTCTGTTCAATTAAAGTATTATATTCTGAAATAAGTTGGTTGTATTGTTCAACTTTTTGATTATATTCTTTACTCCTTTTTGGTCTGATAAGTCTTATTTCTCTTCTTAAAGAATTTAATTCTTTTTCTAGATTTTCAATTTGCTGTTGGTTTTGTTTAATTTCTAGTTCAAGATCCTGGCTGGGCTGAGGACAGGCAGATAAAGGTAATCCGAAATGCTGCACTGCCAGCCAAGTTTCCTTACCTTTGAATTCTCCCTTTTGAATAGAAATTCCTATTTCAGCAAAATCAGGATTCAATATGTTTTCTCTGTGACCTAAACTTCTCATCCAGGATTCAACTAAATCTTGATCGTCCTTAAAATTACCACGAGCTAGGTTTTCACCTAAAAACAAATAGTCATATCCTACTCTTTCTGCTAAATATTTTACTCCTTTCCCGGTCGGTGAAAGATGGGAAAAATATTGCAAATTTAACATATCTTCTGTCTTTAAATCAGCACTTTGGTTTAATTTTGAACTCTCTTGTAAAACAGGAAGTCCCCTTTTTTGTCTCTCAATATTAGTCCATTCGATTATACCTTTTTTGGTTAAAAAAGAAACAGGAGGTTCCTCTTTTGTTTCTATCACTAAGGGTTTTGGAGTAGATATTTTTTTCTGAGTTTCTTTTGCTAACTTATCTATTTTTCTCTCAAACTCGGGTAAGTTAAGAGAAAAGTCGTAATAAAAATCAACAGTCTGATTCCAGAAACCAAAAATTCCAATTGAAACTATTCCCAGTAATATTGAAATAAATAATATCTTTTTCATTTTATCCTGCTTTTATATTAACAAAATAAATAGATTTTATCAGTATTTTCTAAAAAAAACCCTTCCAAACAGAGTTTGTTATAACTTAATCCAGAAATCTTCTTATAAAAGATCTTTTAATCCCTTTTTATATTAAATTTTCACAAAGAAGAAATCTTAGTATCAAAATTTATAGTTTTTATCTCTATTTCTCCTTTTTGTTCCTCATACTCTATTTTTCCTATTATAATCTTTTTTTTAAAGTATTTCCCATTAGAACTTAAATAATAGTTCTTAACTGGAACAAAGTCAGAAGTATCTAAAAGTTCTTTATCTTCTTTTCTAAAATCGTGAGTTGAAATCAAAAAAGAGTAATCACTTTTTATTACTTCAGAATAAAGACGAGTACGGGAAATATCAGATAAAGTTAGAGGTTTTGTTTTAATATTTACAGTTAATAATTTTAATTCCTTTCTTTGAAAATGAACTGTTCCTATTAAGTCTGGTTCTGAAGAAAAGAAATCTAAAATTTTCTCAACTCCAACAAAAGCCATTCCAATATCTTCAGGAAAAGGACGGTGAGTCTCTGATATTTTAATCTCACTTCCCATATTGCTAGCTACTTTATTCTCAAAATATTTTTTAACTGGGGTATAAAAACCTATTTCATTCATAATAATTTACTTTATCTATTATAAGATATTTAATCAAGAAAAAAGAGTAGAATCTATCTACTCAAATAAAGATGGTCTCCCCGACTGGATTCGAACCAGTGTCTCTCACATTATATATAAGTGAGCGTCCTTGCCTTTAGACGATGGGGAGACCCTTACTCTCCAAAGAAATTTGGATTGTGGCCCCGACTGGATTTAGACCAGTATCTCTTGCCAGATAAGACAAGTGTCCTCCCCCCTCTCAATTGGACTACGGGGCCACTTTTTTGTACTTTTCAGTAAGGATTTTGGTAGGGCCGGTGGGACTTGAACCCACGTCCTCTTATCTTTAAGCCAGCTTACACTGGCCAGAGAGAATTTTGTCGGAAATGTAGTGGATCCGACAATCTGCTACCTGGTGGGATCAGGCTCTCTCTTAATAAGATAAGCGCTCTCCCAATCTGAGCTACGACCCTACCGAAACCTCAATAATGTTAATTTATCATTTTCCTTATGTATTGTCAATATTTTAAAAAAAAGTACCGCCCCTCTGGACGGCACTCTTTTGTTATTTCTTTTTCTTCTTTTTCTTCTTTTTCTTTGCCATTATTTTGGACTTCTTTGTTGTTAAAAGAAAATTTCTCTTTACATTAAAAGAAGCCCTTTTTACAAGAGATCAGAAAGTGACTAATTTCCTTAAAATCTCTCTTTATTTAATTTTATCCCAGAAACAAAAAATGTCAATATTTAAAATAAAAAAAGAGGCCTCAAACGCTGTCGAGACCTACTATATAAGGGAGGAGAGAAGCAAGAAATAAGCTTCGTGAAAGGGGTTATTAAGAACCAGCGAATCTCACCGTCTTGAAATAGTTGACCGAGAACTCGGTTGGGTTTGCGGTGAGAATATACAAGGAAGTCCTTGCTTCTCTCCATCTCAAAATGAGCGTAATGTTAAGGTTCTACTTTTATAATATTAAATTCCCAAACTCCTGTCAACTAACTGTACTGGTTCATATGATATGATACACTTTAAGGCCTTGAAAATCATATGAAAGG
>CAZDPT010000012.1:0-20980 GCA_964507665.1 uncultured Candidatus Saccharibacteria bacterium
AGTATTCCTTTTATTTTTTAACCGGTAAAGAGAAGTAAAAAGTACTACCTTTGCCTTCTTTTGATTCAAACCAAACTTTTCCTTTATGGCCCTCAATAATATTCTTAGTCATATAAAGGCCGAGTCCCGAGCCCACTGCTTCTTTTTTCATGGCTTTGCTGGTTCGGAAAAACTTAGTGAACACTCTTTTTTGCTTATCTTTAGGAATCCCCATTCCAGTATCTTTCACATGAAAAACAACCTCTTTTTTCTTTTTATCATATTTTAAACCAACTGTCACTCTACCTTCAGAGTCTGTGTATTTAATCGCATTTCTTATAAGGTTTTGTATACAAATACTTATCTTTTCTTTATCCATTTTAAATTTTGGAATTTCCTCTTGAGGAGCTTCAAGCTTAAACTTCAATTGTTTCTGTTCTGCTTGGCTCTTTAAAGGAGGAATTACCTCATTTACTATTTTTGTAATGTCTACTTTTCTTTTGTAATAAAGATATTTACCTTCTTCGAGTTTTGTAACGTCCAAAAGGTCTGCAATTAATTTTATCATTCTTTCATTATTTTCATAAAGGCGCTCCAGAAGTTCTTTCTGTCCTTTGTCTAACTCACCTACATCTTCATCAAGTAACATTTTCAAGGTCCATTTCATACCCGATAAAGGAGTTCTTAGTTGGTGGGCAGATAAGCTGACGAACTCAGTTTTTAATTTTTCAACTAGTTTTTCTCTGGAAATATCATGAAATATTAACAAATATCCCCTCTTTTTCTCTTCAACTAAAATAGGAACTGAAGTTAATTCTATCATCTTTTTTTCATCTTCAGTTTTGTCTTCCTCCCCCGAAAGGGGGATTTCTTTTCTCTTAATTATTTTAATATCTTTCTTCTCTAAAACTGAATCTACCACCTTAGAAAAAAGAGGTTTCTTTTTTAGTTCCTCTATATTCTTGCCCATCAGTTCTTTCTCTTTGATCGAAAACATTTCCTTAAGTTTAGGATTAACTTGAGTAATATTGCCTTTTTTATCTAAAACAATTAATCCATCAGTTAAACTATTAATAACTCCTGCTGTTTTCTTTCTTTCTTTTTCTGCTTGTTTTCTTGCTTTTTCAGTTTCCTCAATTAAATTTAAAAGGGCAGCGCGAGTATCCTCTGCTCCTTTTATTTTATCCTCAATTTTAAATTCTTCAGTTTTATTTTCTTTTTGGGACTTATTTTTTTGATTGTTGTCTTTTTTTTTGTTCATTTTATTCTTTCTTCCCTTATTCGTTTTGTTTTTGATTCTTTTGTTCTTCCTCGGAAGTTTCACCTGTTAACTGTTTAATTTTTTTCTTTAATTTCATCATCTCAATTTCTCTTTTTACGGTCGCGTCTCTAAATTTATTAAGTTCCTCTTCTTTGTCTTGAAGTTGCTTTTGTTTATCTTGAAATTGCTTTCTCAAAAAATCAGTTTTTTTGTCTAGTTCTCTAGTTTTCTTTTTAACTTCTTTCTCGATAACTTCTTTTGTTTCCTCGCTAAGATATCTACCTTCTTTGACTTGTTCTGCCATTCTGTTAAAAGAATCAATTAATTGAGTGAATCTATCTCCGGGTTCAATATTAAGCTTTACATTTAATTCCCCTTTCTCTGTTTTTTCTACTCCTTTTATTACTTTTTCAATTGGAGAAACAAGTTGTTTGCTAATAACAAAGCCAAAAAGAAAGATAAAGGTAATAACCACAACCAAAACTAAATAAGAGGCGAGAGACATCTTGTTGTACATTAAAGCAACAAACACAACCACAGGAAAAACTCCTGTTAAAATTAAGGGGATAAAAGCTTTTAGAAAAATATCTTTTTTCATAGTTATTTTTATTTTATTTTTTCAAAAAGATTTTGCTGAGAACACTTTTCTTCTTCAGCAGAAGAGAGAAGAGAAGGTAGACGTTTTATTAAAGTATTGAAATTAAATTTTTTAAAAACTTCTACAATCTTTTTTTGATCAAAGTCCTCAAAGAGACATTTTTTAGGATTGAAGTCAATCGGAACATCTTTTTTTATTTTAACTAACTCTTTTGAAAGAAAAGCTTCCTTTTTATGTTTTTCTAAAATATTTTTTATTCTAGAACTAAGATTAGCTTCTCTCTCTTTTATTTTCTCATAAACCTCTTCCAAATTCTTGAATTTATTGAGAAGTAAAGATCCTGTTTTTTTGCCCACTCCGGGAACACCAGGAATATTATCTGAGGGATCTCCAACTAAAGCTTTGTAATCAATTAATTTTTGAGGGGGAATTCCGTATCGGGAAATAATTTTTTCTTTATTATAAATAACTGTATCTTTAATGCCCTTTCCTAAAGTGTAAACTTTAGTTTCTTTATCTACAAGTTGAAGCACGTCTAAGTCTCCACTTACGATATAGGTTTCAATCTCTTCGTTTTTTTCTCTAAAAATCCTTTCTGAGATGGTACCTATTAAATCGTCAGCCTCAAATCCTTTTTTTTCAAAAATTGGGATTTGAAAACTTTCTAAAATTTCCTTGGTTTTAGGAATTTGATCTACTAATTCTTCTGCTGTCTTTGGCCTCTGAGCTTTATATTCTTCAAATTTCTTATGGCGGAAGGTAGGACCTGGAGCATCAAAACAAACAGCAAGAAAATCTGGATTTAAATCTTTAATAGCCCGAAATAAAGTTAAAAGAAATCCATAAACTGCTCCTGTTTCCCCCTTTTCTTTTGTTTTTAAAGGAGGTAGAGCATGAAAAGCTCTATGTAAAAGAGCATTAGCATCAACTATAATAAATTTTTTCTTGTTTTTTTTCTTTGACATCTTTTATTTAAAAACTTCACTTTCAACAAAAACTTTAAAACAGTTAAAATGGACAGAAATTTTCTTACACTTATAATTATAACATTTCAGGGGATTTTTAAAAATTAATTGAAATTTTTCTTTTGTTTCTGTCCACAAATTGAAAATTAATAAAAATGGTTTCTTTTGGTAAAATATCCTCTATTTTCTCTGCCCATTCAATAGTTACAATATTTTTAGAATCGGAGATAATTTCCTGAAACCCCAGATCTAAAATTTGTTTTTTTTCTTTTATTCGGTAACAATCAATGTGAACCAACTGGCGTTTTAGGTCAGGAATTTTAAATTTTTTCATTATAACAAAAGTAGGGCTCAGAATTTTCTCTTTCACTCTTAACCCAGAGGCTAACCCCTTCAAAAAGGTAGTTTTTCCTGCTCCCAATTCTCCTTTGAGGCCTATTATCTGGGCTATTTTGGAGGGCGGTTTATTTAAAATTTGCTGGGCTAATTTTTTTCCTAATTTTTGAGTTTCTGTTGGGTTTTTTATTAAATATTCTTTTTTCATCTTTTTAAAAGTTCTCAAAAATTGACTTATTATACAAAATAAGTTAAGTTTTAACTAAGAATGAAACCTATAAAAAAAGCAAAGAAAATAATTGAAGATTCTGAAAAAATTTTTATTTTCCCCACAGAAAATAAAAAGGAGAGCATCCCTGTTGCTTTAGCTCTTTTTCATATTTTAAAAGAAATGAAGAAAGAAGTAAACTTAGTTTTAGGGGAGATTCCGAAAGATTTTCATTTTTTAACTCCTTCTCCAGGTTCTGTATCCTCTCCAAAAAACTTTGTAATATCAATTCCTGATAAAGAAGGGAAAATATCTGAGGTTCGTTATAAAAGAACAAATCGTGCTTTAAATCTTCATTTAAAAACAAAAGGTGGAGTTATTAAAAAAAACAAAATTTT
This sequence comes from uncultured Candidatus Saccharibacteria bacterium, assembly GCA_964507665.1. Taxonomy (GTDB): domain Bacteria; phylum Patescibacteriota; class Minisyncoccia; order Minisyncoccales; family CAYZYK01; genus CAYZYK01. The sequence continues at coordinate 3,746 of CAZDPT010000012.1, forward strand.
ATTTAATCTTAGCCAGCCTCAGCCAGATCTTTTAATAACTTTAGGGGTTGATAACAAAAACAATATTAAATTGCCTGAATTCGAACCCGAAAGCCTTTCTGAATTATCAATTTTAAATATAAATAACAAGAATAGTGAAAAGTTTGGGGAAGTTAATTTAGTTAAAACTAATTGTTCTCTTTCTAAGATAATAACTGATTTTATAGGAGGTTTTAAATCAAATTTATTCACAGAAGATATTGCAAATTGCCTCTTATCTGGAATAATTGTTTATTCAGATAATTTTAAGAACTCCAAAAACTCCCCGGGAAGCCTTGAGTCCGCTTCTTTTTTAATAGAAAAAGGAGCATCTCACCAAAAAGTAATCCATAATCTCTATAAATCAAAACCGCTTCCTCAAATTAAATTCTTAGGAAATATTCTTCAAAATCTTCAATTTAATCAAAAAACAAAAACTTTTTGGTCTATTCTTGCTTCAAACAAATTTCCTGAATTAAAACCTAAAATAGCCCCCACAATAAAGGAGCTATCTTCAAACCTTTTAAACTTCAAAAACTTACTCCTTTTATCTGAGGGACATGCTTCCCCGCCTCGAACAAGGGGGGTTTTTTATTCTAAAAAATCTGCTTTTTTAAAAAAATTAAAGAAAGCCTATCAAGGGACAGAAAAAAGAAATCAAATATATTTTTCAACAAAAGAACCAAATGCTAATCTTGTTAAAAACAAGGTTCTAAAACTTCTATCAACATGAGAAGAAAAAAACAATTAGGATTTGTAGAAATACCCGAAGAAACCTTTGAAGAAGTAAAAAAAGAAGTTAAAAGCCTTCCTGATTTAAAAGAAAAAGTGAAAGCTTCTTTGCAAAAAACCACCACTGAACTTCTAAATATCATCTTAGCTGCAGGAATTTCTCTTTTGGCTTCTGATATTCATCTTGAACCACAAAAAAAACAAGCCAGATTAAGGCTGAGAATTGATGGAATTTTACAAGATGTCGTTTATTTCGAAAGAGAAACCTATAAATCTCTTTTGAGCCGGATTAAGCTTCTTTCAAAAGTTAAATTGAATGTAACTGATAAACCACAAGATGGTAGATTTTCTATTAAGGAAGAGGACCAAATGATTGAAATAAGAACATCAACTCTGCCTGCAGAATATGGGGAGTCTGTAGTAATGAGAATTTTAAATCCTAAAACCTTAAAAAATTTAAAGGAACTAGGCCTCAGAAAAGATTTATTAAAAACATTTAAGAAAGAAATAAAAAGACCAAATGGAATGATTATTGTTACCGGACCTACTGGTTCTGGTAAAACTACCACTTTATATGCTTTTTTAAGACACATTCAAAATCCTGAAATAAAAATTATAACTATTGAAGACCCAATTGAATATCATCTAAAAGGAATTTCTCAAACTCAAGTTGAATCAGAAAAAGGTTACACTTTCGCTAATGGTTTGGAATCAATTGTTAGGCAAGATCCAGATGTAATCTTAGTTGGTGAGGTTAGAGATATAAATACTGCAGGAATATCCCTTCAAGCTGCCTTAACTGGTCATTTGGTCCTGGCTACCTTACACACTAACGATGCTACCGGAACCATCCCTCGCCTTATGGATCTTGGTAGTAAACCAGCCACAATAGGTCCTGCTGTAAACATGGCTATTGCTCAAAGATTAGTCAGAAAAGTTTGTAAAAAATGCGCAAAAATGAAAAAGGTAACAGCAAAAGAATTAAAAGAGCTTAAAGAAAATTTGAAAAATATTCCAGATAATATTAAAATTCCCAAAATAAACAAAAAATTAAAAATAACAAAAGCCAAGGGATGTAAATATTGTAACTTTACTGGTTATAAGGGCAGAAAAGGAATTTTCGAATCTTTCCTGATAGATGATGAAATGGAAGAACTTATTTCTAAAAAACCGCCTGTTTCTAAAATAAAAAAAATGGCAATCAAAAAAGGAATGGTGACTATGCATCAAGGAGGATTGATAGATGTGCTTTCGGGAATAACTACTTTGGAGGAGGTGAAACGAGTAATTGAATAATTTTATTAGAAGATATTTAAAATTAAATTTAAAAGACAGATAATAATTTATCTGTCTTAAAGCTAAGATAATCCTAGAACTGGAGGCTGGTCTCTTACATTAAATTGTAAGCCAGGATTTACCTGAGGAATAACCCAGACAAAATCCAGATCACCCAGAGACTGAGATAAACCCCTTTAGGGCAGCCTCCAGTTCTAGGATTATCTTAACGCTTCATTATAACTCTTTTAAAAGCATATGTCAAGAGTATTATCACCAAAAAAAGAAAAGGAGGACGAAGGCCTGGAGAGGACTCTAAGACCTAAAAAATGGGAGGAATATGTTGGGCAAGCTAAAATAAAAAAGAATATAAAAATAATTATTACCGCAGCCCAAGAAAGAAAACAAACCCCCGATCATCTCTTGTTTTATGGAAGTTCCGGTTTAGGAAAAACAACCCTAGCTCATCTTGTAGCAAAGCAAATGGAAAAACCTCTCCGAATAATTTCTGCTCCAGCTGTTGAAAGAGCAGGAGACCTAGCTGCAATTTTAACCAATTTGAGTAGAGGAGATGTCTTATTTATAGATGAATGCCACAGAATTAACCGAAGTATAGAAGAATATTTATATTCTGCAATGGAAGATTACAAACTGAACCTAATTTTAGGAAAAGGTCCTATGGCCAGAACTACCGAATTGAAACTACCTCCTTTCACTCTAATTGGAGCTACAACCAAAATCGCCCTAATGTCCTCGCCCTTAAGAAATAGGTTTGGAGCAACATTTCAATTAGATTTTTATAACACAAAGGATATTGAGAAAATAATTAAGAGGTCAGCAAACATCTTAAAAATAGAAATTGATTCGGGGGCTGTAGAAATAATTGCTAAATGTTCCCGCCTCAATCCTAGAGTAGCTAATAGATTATTAAAAAGAGTCAGAGATTTTGCTCAGGTGGAAGGTGAAGGAATAATCACTCCTAAAATTACCAAACAAGCATTAGAGTTTTTAGAAATTGATAAAAAGGGACTTCAACCAGGAGACAGAAGGATTTTAAAAACAATTATTCAAAAATTTGAAGGAGGGCCTGTAGGAATTCAATCAATTGCTGCGGCAAGTTCAGAGGAAAAAGATGCAGTTCTTAGCATTTACGAACCCTATTTAATGCAATTAGGTTTCATTAAAAGAACTTCTCAGGGAAGGATAGCAACCAAACTAGCCTATAAACATCTTGGAATAAAATATTCTAGTTCCGAGCCAAAAGATAACTCCCGAAACTCTTTAATTTGATGAATTTCTTTTTTAAAGCCTTCTTTGTTTGTTCTCTCTTTTTTCTTTTTTTATTCTTTTATCCTGATAAAATACAGAGTAGAAGTAAAATAGAAACAACAAACACAAAGGCTGGCAAAATAATTATCAATGAGATTGCCTGGATGGGAACTGAAAACCCTCATTATGATGAATGGATAGAACTTTATAACAATTCTTCTTTTGTAATAGATCTGGAAGGTTGGAAATTAAAATCAGAAAATACCCCTTTAGAAATTGAATTAAGCGGAAAAATTCCCGCCCTGGGGTTTTTAATTTTAGAAAGAACCGACGACACTACTTTGCCAGACATTAAGGCTGACTTAATCTACAAAGGCAATCTAAAAAACAAAGGAGAGAAAATGATTCTAGTCGATCAATCAGGAGAAATAATCGAAGAAATTGATTGTAGTTCAGGTTGGTTCTCAGGAGACAACAACACTAAACAAACAATGGAAAGAAAAAACCCCTCTCTTCCCGCAAACAACCCAGAAAGTTGGCAAAGCAGTAAAAAACCAGGAGGAACTCCAAACAAAAAGAATAGTGAAGGTTCGAGAGTTTCTCTTTTGAGTCATAATAAAAACAAAACACTTGATCAGAAACCACAACAGAGCATCAAAAGTTCCAATTTTGAAAAATCAAAACCAATACATCTTTTTCTAATTGCTTTGGGAGTTGCTATTATTTGCGGTGGAGCTATCTTGTTCCTAAAAACAAGAAGGAATAAAAATTAATAGAATTTAAAATTACTTTAAGCCTTTTAAATCTTATCTAAAAATTGATAAAATAAAAAAGCTGGGATAATCAAATTTAAAAACATGTCAGGACACAGCCACTTCAAAACAATAAAACACAAGAAAGAAGCAAAAGACAAAAAAAGAGGTAAAATCTTTTCAAAAATGGCCCGATTAATTTCAGTTGCAGCAAGAGAGAAAGGGGGTGATCCCGAAACAAACCCCGAATTAAAAATGGCAATTGAAAAAGCAAAGCAGCATAATGTTCCCAAAGAAAACATTGAAAGGGCAATAAAGCGTGGAACTGGAGAATTAGAAGGAGCAAAACTAGAAGAAATAACCTATGAAGCTTATGGTCCGGGAGGAGTAGCTATTATTATTGAAGGTATAACCGACAACAAAAACAGGACCCTTAATGAAGTAAAGCAAGTTTTATCCAAGCATGGAGGGAAATTAGCAAGAGAGGGAGCGGTAAAATATCTTTTTGAAAGAAAAGGAGTAATTACAATCGACACAAAAGAAAACCCAGAAGACAAAGAAAGTTTAGAATTAAAAGCAATTGAAGCTGGAGCTGAAGATGTAACTTCTTACAATAATTTTTTTGATCTTCTAGTACCTCCTGTAAATTTAGAAGGTACTGAAAATAAATTGGAGCAAGAAGGTATAAAAATTAAAGAGGTTGGCTTGGAATGGGTTGCCAAAAATATGATAGAAACAGACCAAAAAAATAAAAAACTTTGTGAAAAAATATTTGAAAGTTTAGATGAAAACGATGATATTCAAGAGGTTTATTCAAATTTAAAATAACCTTCATGATCATATTAGGTATAGACCCCGGCTTAGCAGCTCTCGGTTATGGAGCCGTAAAGACAAGGAAGGGGGAGGGTAAAAATTTTAAATGTCTGGGTTTTGGTTGTATAAAAACAAATTCTGATTCTGTTACTCCCGAAAGATTAAAAAAAATAAACAACAAACTCAGTAAGATTATTAAAAAATATAATCCAGATATTATTGCTGTTGAGACTCTTTATTTCTTTAAAAACTTAAAGACCGCCATGCCCGTAAGTCAAGCTAAAGGAGTTGTATTGCTTACTGCAGCAAAAAATAAAGTTCCAACAATAGAGGTAACCCCCCTGGAAGTTAAAATGGCAGTTGTTGGTTATGGAAGAGCAACAAAAAAACAAACTCAAAAAATGGTAAAAAAACTAGTAGGAATACAAAAAACTATTCGTCCTAACGATGCTGCAGATGCTTTGGGAGTGGCAATATGTGGAAAGTTAAAATATTGTAATAAAAAAATATAAGAAATTGTTCTTGGGGTTGACAAGTTTTCTAAAAAAATTATAATAGTTCCCAAAGAAAAATAATAAAATTTTAGAGGTTCACCCGAAGGGGTGGCAAGAAAGGTCGTTCTCGGTTTTAACTTAAATTTAAAAACATGAAAGAAGAAATTTTAACTTTTGTTAATCAAGACGAAGACATTGAAGATGATGATATTGAAGATGACGATGATCTTGAAAGCGACGATGAAGACCTTGACGATAACGAAGATGATGATGAAGATGAAGATGAAGATGACGATGATGATGACGATTTTTAAGAAAAGACAGAAACTGTTTGAATATCAATTGTAGATACCAAACAAAACCCCGCTTTAAAAGTGGGGTTTTGTTTTAAGAATACAATTGTTGTTTTGTTTCTAATTTAGTAAAATAATAAATATGGCAAAATCAAAAAAGAACATCATTCTTAAAATATTAAAATATTTTGGTTTTTTAATTTTACTCTTGATATTTTTTGTTTCGGTCTTGTTTATTTACTATGCCCGCAACCTTCCTCGTCCCGAGAAATTTACTGAAAGAGAATTAATTCAATCCACGAAAATCTATGATCAAACAGGAGAAATTCTTCTCTATGATATACACGGAGAAGAAAAAAGAGAAATTGTTTCTTTTGATCAAGTTCCCGACCATCTAAAACATGCTGTGGTTACAGCCGAGGATGATAAATTTTATCAACACAGAGGATTAGATTTCAAGGGCATACTGAGAGCCTTTTTGGTGAATATAAGGAGGGGAAAACTAGTTCAAGGAGGGTCCACAATCACCCAACAACTTATTCGTTCTTCTTTCTTAACTCAAGAAAAAACATTAGAAAGAAAAATTAAAGAGATGATTCTAAGTTTAGAATTAGAAAGACGATATCCGAAAGCACAAATATTAGAATGGTATCTAAACCAAATTCCTTTAGGCTCAAATTGTTATGGAGTGGGAGCAGCCTCCAAGACCTATTTTAATAAGGAAATCTCAGATATTTCTCTGGAAGAATCTGCTATCTTAGCAGCGCTGATACCAGCTCCCAGTTATCTTTCCCCTTACGGGCCAAATAAAAACGAATTAATAGAAAGGAAAGATTATATATTAAATAGAATGAAGAGTCTTGGCTATATTTCAGAAGGAAAATTAAAAGAAGTAATTAAAAAAGAAATTAACTTTGTTAAGATAAAACAGCCCATAAAGGCGCCACATTTTGTTTTCTACATTAAAAATTATTTAGAAAAGAAATACGGAAAAGAGTTTTTGAAACATAAGGGGTTAAGAGTTTATACAACCTTAGATTGGAACCTTCAAAAAAAAGCAGAAGAAATTATTAAAGAAGAGGCAGAAAGAATAAAGACAAATTATAACGCTCATAATTTGTCTTTGGTAGCCCTTAATCCAAAAAATGGCCATATTTTTACTATGGTTGGCTCAAAAGATTTTTTCGCAGAACCTTATCCAAAAGGGTGTATAACTGACAAAAACCAAACTTGTCTCTTTGAACCCAAGTTTAACGTCGCCACCCAAGGCAATCGTCAACCAGGATCAGCCTTCAAGCCTTTTGTGTATACAAAAGCTTTTCAGAAAGGGTTCGGGGCCAATACTTTATTGTGGGATGTAAAAACTGAATTCAATCCTGATTGTAAAGAAGATGCCAGCCAAGAAGAAAATGAATATGGCTTGGGTTGTTATCATCCTAAAAACTATGATGAAAAATTCAGAGGGATTGTCTCCCTTCGAAAATCTCTAGCACAATCCATTAACCTTCCATCTGTAAAACTTTTATACCTTACAGGAGTTAAAGAAAGCATTAGAACCGCCCATAATCTTGGAATAACTACCTTAAACAATCCTTCTCGTTTAGGATTAAGTTTAGTGTTAGGAGGCGGGGAAGTAAAACTTTTAGATTTGGTTTCAGCATATGGTGTTTTCTCACAAGAGGGACTAAGAGTTTCTCCTGTTGTTATCTCAAAAATTGAAGATTCCGAAGGTAATATTATTGAAGAAAAACAAAAGGATGCCAAAAGGGTTCTTAACACTAATACAGCCAGGTTAATTAATAATATCTTGTCTGACAACGAAGCCAGAGCACCAATGTTTGGCTTCAATTCTCCTTTGTATTTTAAAGAAAATCAAGTAGCAGCAAAAACAGGAACTACACAATTCTTTAATGATGCTTGGACAATTGGATACACTCCCTCTTTTGTTGTTGGGGTTTGGGTGGGAAACAATGATAACTCTTCAATGGCCGAAGAACCTGCTATTAAAATAGCAGGGCCCACCTGGAGAAAATTTATGCTAGAATTATTAAAATTATATCCTAAACAAAAATTTAAAAACCCAGGTCCTGTTTCTTCTGAAAAATTAATGTTAGGAGGAGATATAGATAAAAAAGAGCCCCATACCATTTTATATTACATAAAAAAAGAAGACCCCACGGGCCCTGTTCCTAAAAACCCAGAAGAAGACCCTCAATATTCATCTTGGGAGACGGGTCTTAAAAATTGGCTCAAAGAAAATTCTATTGAGTAAATCAAATAATCCTTTTAAAACAAAAATCCTCTCGGTTTTCCTTTAATGAGAGGGCTTTTTGCTTCTATGCTAATTTTTATTAATCCAGAACCTTTCTTTAATTAAGAATCTTTAATGGGCATAACCACATAGATATAACTTTTATCTCCTACCGGCTTTAAAACAGAAGGGCCTTCTTTTTTACTTAAATCAAAAACTACTTCTGAACTGCTAATATTTGATAGTCCATCTATTAAAAACTTATGGTTGTAGGAGATCTCTAAGGGTTTGCCGTCTATCTTTGCTTTAAGAGAAGAGGTGCTTTTACCTACATCAGGGTCTTGTGCTGTAATTTCGATTTTGTTCTTAGAGGGTTTTATTCCAAACTTAATTTCGTTTATCTTACCACTAAATAAAGAGGCTGCTTTAATATGATTCAGAAACTCGTCTTTTTTTAACGTTATGTGGGTTTTAAAATCATCAGGAATAATTTCTTGGTAATTAGGATATTCACCTTCAATAAGTTTAGAAATAATTTGAACTTGAGGATGAGAGGTTTCGCTCATAGAACATTCAAACATTGCTTGATTGGAAGAAAAGGAAACTTTAATATTGCCTTCTTTATCTCCTAGAATATTCATTATTTCTTTGGCTGGTTTTTGAGGAAGAATAAAAGAAGTTTCTTTTTTGTTTTTTTTCTCTAAACTAATGGTTTTTTCAGCTAATCTAAAACTGTCAGTAGCTACTATTTTTAAATTTCCTTTTTGGAAAGAAAACAAGAGGCCTGATATTTCTGGTCTTGCTTGAGAAGGCGAAACAACATCTACCACTTGCGATAGCCCTTTATTAAACTTTTTGTTGTTTATCTCCAAGCTTTCTGGATTTTTAATTTCAGGAATTAAAGGAAATTCTTCTGGGTCATTTCCTTGAATTTGAGTCTTGTAATTTTGACATTCTATAGATAAATTTTTGTTTTTAGAATTTAATAGAACTTTTTTCTTGGGAAGCAAGGATATAAAACTAGACAAGAAACGAGCAGGAACTGTAACTTTTCCTTGTTGTTTTATTTTAGCTAAACTCCACCACCGAATTGCAGTTTCAAGGTCGGTTGCTGCTAGGTGTAGAAAATTTTTCTCTGTTTTTATTAGAATATTTTCTAGTATTGGCAGAGATAAATTTTTACCAATAACTCTTTCGGTTGTTGTTAATCCCTTTTTTATATTTTCTTTTAAAACTTCTACTTTCATAATATTTATTATTATTTAATTAATTAAAATATTTATTATTGTTATTATTAAGGGAGCTTAAAAAACAAGAATTGGGGGTTTTTGAGTCTTTAATTTTCGATGAGAGTGGTTGCTGCTCTTGGTTTTTGGTGTTTTCACTACCACCTGAAGAAATAGTGGAAAAATTAGGTAGAACGCTTTGAGAAAACATAGGATAAAGTAGGTAAAAAAAGTTAAGAAGTAATGGAAGTTTTAAGAGATTAAAGAAATACACTTTATCCTAACTCTTTATGCCTGTTTTTTAACCAGTTTTTTAAGAGGGTTATCCACTATATATCCTCTGTTTAATTAACTCAACTTCTTCTGCTAATTTGTTATTTTTCTCAACTTTTTTTGATATTTTTTTAAAAGCATAAATTGCAGTAGTATGATCTTTGCCACCAAACTTTCGGCCAATAGAAGGAAAAGAATTGTTTAGTTCTTCTCTTAATAAAAACATTGCAATCTGGCGCGGCCTTACTATTTCTCTCTTTCTGGTTTTTTTGAAAAGATCCCCCTCCTCCATGTTGTAGAAGCTTGCTACTGTTTCAATTATTTTTTTGGGAGTTGTAACATTAAAAGGAGAGTGGATAAAGTTTTTAAGAAGTTTTTTACAAGCTTTTTCGTCTGGAGATTCACCATTAATTTTTTTATAAATTAATAGTCGGTTTAAAGCTCCTTCCAGCTCTCTAATATTCTTTTTTATGTTTTCTGCAATAAATTCAAGATTTTTTTTAGGCAAATCTTTATCTGTTTCTTTTAATTTGGTTTTAAGAATAACTAATCTTGTTTCAAAATCTGGAGACCCTATATCAGCAATCATTCCGCCTTCAAAACGAGACCTTAATCTTTCTTCTAATTCTGGAATAGCGTTTGGGGGGCGGTCTGAAGAAAGAACTATTTGTTTGTTTTTTTCATAAAGGGTATTAAATAAGTGAAAGAATTCTTCCTGGGTTTTTTCTTTTCCTGACAAAAACTGAACATCATCAATAATTAAAACATCAATCGAAGAAAAACTAGATTTAAATTTTTGTATAGTTTTATTTTTAATTGAATTTACTATTCCAGATATAAATTTTTCACAAGAGATATAACGGATATTCTTGTCTGAAAAATCTTCCCCAACCTTATTACCAGCAGCTTGAAGGAGGTGGGTTTTACCTAAGCCAACTCCTCCGTAAATAAAAAGAGGATTATAGGTGGTTCCAGGAGACTCTGAAACAGCCCAGGTAGCTGCGTGAGCTAATTCATTAAAAGACCCTACAACAAAATTATCGAAAGCATAACGAGAGTTAAGGTTTGTTTCTCTGTTTACTTTAAAAGTTTCAAAGTTTAGTTGTTCTGTGTCAATTGGCTTGCTTTTTGAAGGTTTTTTCTTGTTTTTATTCTCGGTAGTTTTTAAATTATTGGGTTTTACTTTGTATTTAACCTCTTTTATATTATTATCTATATTTTTAAGAACCTTTAAAATTAATTTATTATATTTATTACTTAACCATTCTTTTGAGAAGGCGTTGGGAACCGCTACCGTAACAGCAGTATCTTTTTTGGAATAAACCTCGGTGTTTTTAAACCAAGTAGCAAAGTTTGCTTTTGAAATATTAAATTGAACTTGGGCTAGAACGGCTTGCCAGAGTTCTTGATTTTTCATATTAAAGATTTTCTAAAATTAATTAACTCTCTTAAATAATGATTCTATGTTTAATATGTATGATATATTATATCACCTGTCAAACAAAAAAGAAATTACCTTAGAGAAACACATTTTGTTATTAAATTGGGGAAAACTTGTGGATTGATGTTTTGTACTTTAATCTTTAAACAGCCTTAATTTAATAAAAAACAAACTACAAATTGACTAGAAGTTGTGTTTATATTATACTGTTTTATTGTATCTGACAATTCATTTTTTATTTTTAATATAGGTCTAAAATTAGTAAATTTGTGTTATCCAAAAAAAAGCGCCTTTCGAAAAACAAAGACATTAAAGAAGTTATTAAAAAGGGTAAAAAATTTAAAGAGAAATTTTTAATTTTAAAGAAAAAACCTAACACCCTGAATAATTCTCGGTTTGGAGTAGTAGTTGGATTAAAAGTCTCCAAGAAAGCCACCGAAAGGAATAAGATAAAAAGAAGAATTAACGAAATAATAAGAAGGTCACTTAAAAAGATAAAAAAAGGAAATGATGTAGTATTAATAGTTCTTTCCTCTGTTAAAGGTAAGAACTTCCAGCAAATTAAAAAAACTGTAATGAAACTTTTCCGAAAAGCGAAACTGATTAGAAAAACTAAATTAAATTAAGATTAAAATATTAAATTAATGTTTTTAAAATTTATTTCAGAAACAATCAAGAGTTGTCTTCTTTGTGTAATAAAATTTTATCAAATATTTATTTCTCCTTTTTTAGGAAAAAACTGTAGATTTTATCCTAACTGTTCCAGGTATAGTTATAAATCTGTACAAAAATACGGTACCTGGAAAGGATCCCTTAAAAGTTTGAAAAGAATTATTAAATGCCACCCTTTTAACAAAGGGGGGGTAGATTTACCATAAAAAATGTTTGAAACACTCATAGCGGTTTTTAATACAGTATTGTATCGTCCTATCTTTAATATATTAGTTTTGATTTATAATTATTTACCTGGAAACGATTTTGGAATAGCAATTATTGTTCTCACTTTGGTTATCCGTTTAGTTCTCTACCCTTCTTCAGTGAAAGCTATTCGTTCCCAAAAAGCTATAAGAGCCATTCAACCTAAAATTAAAGAGATACAAGAGAAGCACAAAGACGATAAAGAAAAGCAAGCGAAAGAGACGATGAAACTTTATAAAAAAGAACAAGTTAATCCTTTCAGTGGTTGTTTGCCTATTTTAATACAACTTCCAATTTTAATTGCTCTTTTCCGAGTTTTAAAAGGAGGATTGGGAGCTGAACAGTTTTCTAATTTATATAATTTTGTTTCAATTCCCCGCCATATTAATCCATCTTTTTTAGGACTGATTGATTTAACAGAATCCAATATTTTTATAGCTCTATTTGCGGGAGTATTTCAATTTATTCAGACAAAAATGATAACACCAAAATTTAAGAAAAAATCTCAAACTCAAAAATCTGGCTTTGGACAAATAATGCAAAAACAAATGGTTTATTTTTTCCCGGTATTAACTGTTATAATTCTTCTAAGATTACCTTCAGCAATAGGGCTTTATTGGGTAACAAGCAGTTTGTTTGCTGTTATTCAACAATACATTATTTTTAAGAAAAAAATTCCAGAGCAAAAAAGTTAACAAAAAACATGATAAAACCAGAAGATAAAAAAAAGATAAAGAAGACAATAGAGGATTTTTTTCAAAAAATGACCATCCCTGTCACTATAAAAGTAGAAGACCTAAAGCAAAACCAAGATCAAGAAAGGGCAACAGTTAGAGTGGATATAAAAACAGAGGAGCCTCAAATTTTAATTGGTGAGAAAGGTCAGACATTAATTGAACTACAGCGTCTTTTAGGAATGATTTTAAATAAAAAGAGCAAAAATAGATTCTATTTAGACCTTGATATTAATGATTACAAAAAGAAAAAAAACAAATATCTAAAAGAACTAGCCCAAGATTTAGCAGACGAGGTGAGCTTAACCCAAAAAGAAAAAACCCTCTCTCCAATGAATTCTTATGAAAGAAGGATTGTTCATTTAGCTTTATCAGGCAGAGAAGATGTAACCACAGAAAGTGAAGGGGAAGAGCCCAAAAGAAAAGTTGTTATAAAACCCAAATAAGACTTTTTAGATAATTATAAAACCACATCTTATTTTTGTGGTTTTAGTTTTTGAGGCGGATAAATTATTTTTCCTCGATAAATAGTAACTCCCCGAGGATATCTAGGCTTGCCTGTTTTATCAATTCCACGAATATATTCCCATTTTACTTGTTTTGGTCCTTCCCTATTAATATCATATTGAGTAGGAAAAACCTGAACATCTATTGTTGAATAGAGACGCACAACATAATCACCGTTTATTTTGATAGAAGAAATCCCTTTTTCTGCTAGAGTTGGTCGTTCCCATTTAATACAGTAATCTCCTTCTGAGACGCCTTCTTCAAGGTCCCATTCTATACAATTACATTCTTTGTAATCGTAGTTTTTATAATAACAATTTTCTTGAGGGTTGCCTATTTGTAAATCTTCACACCAACAATTTGAGTCCGGTATATTTTTAAAACGAGGAACTTCCTCTCCCGCAACAATAGGAGACCCAAAAATCTTTCTGTAAGCTCCAGAACCGATCTCTCTGTCATTTACTTTGAATTCTCCTCCCTCTTCTTTATAAAAAGGGTTGCGGTAGAAAATTATTTCACCACCTGAAAGATTGGTGCGCTCAAAGATAATAATTGAAGAATTAGGAGGTCTTTCTTTATGGCAGTCTTCTTCAATCTCGTCAAACCCTAATCCCTTATAGTTTTTATCGCTGAAGATAACATAGCCGTAAGATACAGAAGGGTCATTTACAATTCTGATTGACTTTATTCTTTGACTTAAATCTCCTAGATCAGGCGCGCTCTGACGAAGACGAGAGGCAGGTTCTCCTCTACAATTTTCTCTTTCGTAAACATAAACTCCACCTTCGCTAGGAATAGTAGGGGTTTCTGGAACTGGCTCTAACTCCCTCATTTTAAGAATTTTTAATTGAGGATTAATAGTAGTTATAACCAGGTAACTGGTAAGCATAATAATTAAACCTAAGAAAGCAGCAAAAATTTGGTCTTTGGCTTTTCTCCTTAATTCAGGTTTTCCAGCTGAGGTTATATAAAGAAACCCACCAAAGACCAAGGACCCGAAGACTGCAAGAAAAACGATTGCTATTCCAAAATAGAATAAATATAAAATATAATCTGGCAAAAGTTCATGAGGGGGGGTAGTCTCTTCTAAGGGAGCACCTGGAATTTCTGGATATTCAACTTCAAACTCTCTTCTTTGAGCAAGAGAACAATTTATATTTAGAAAGAAAACAAAAACAACTATTAAAATAAGAATTATCGGTAAATATTTTGAATTATTATGTTGCCTGATAGTATTATTTGGCACTTTTATATTTTAATAATTTAATTTAGTGGGCCAAACTTGAATTAATATTGGCCATCGATTCTCTTGAGAAATCCACTCCCATTTTAGGTTTGGAATATTTTTTTCAAAGATTTGACATTGAGTACCGTTTTCGAAATTAGTACCATTCCAGAGAATAACAAGATAATCACCATTAATCATTATTGAGCCCGGAGAATCATAAAAAGTTTTGTATTTTTCTTGTTCTTTTTGAGGAGCAAGAGGAGCTGGGCTAGAAAAAGGAGTGTGAGCTCCGCGGTGGTAATAAAATTCTATTTCGTCTGTGCGTTTAGAAATATTTGGATGGATATTTTCGTCTTCTATTGAATAATACCCTCCGTTTTTATAGGGTCGGGAGTATAAATTAATTCCTTCTCCAGCAGAGACTTCGGGGATTTCTTCTGGGGGAAGCAGAAAGATGGGTTCTTCTTTCAAAAAAACATAGATTGAAGATGCAGCGATGTTAACTTCATAACACCCCGAAGAGGTTGTATTTAATAAAACACAACCTCCCCTAAAGGAAGGTTTGTCTATAAGATAAACAATAAAATATCCTCTATTTTTTGCAGAAGCATGGTCATTATGAATAATTTCTATTGATTTTATTTTATTATTATAGTTTTCTCCTAAACCGGCAATTGGACCAGTTTGGACGGAAGGTGGAGGAAAAGTAGGAACACAACCTCTCTCTCTGTAAAGATAAATTCCTGGTTTAAGTTTTATATATATAAAGGATTTTCCTGGCTTGGGTATTTTATCTCCACATTCTAAATCTATTTTTGAAGCAGTTTCTCCTTCTTCTAAATGGAAACCTGGATGAGGATAAGAAAAAATTCTAATTATAGACCCTTCTCTTTTTTCTTTTAGTGTACATATATACTCTACTGTGTGGTAGTTTTTAAAACCTTTAGCCTCTGTGTTTTCGACAAAAACTGGGCAGTCTTTTTTATCTTCATCGCTCACTAATTTTACTCCAGGCACCCCTTTAAGAGCAGGGGTTCTTAGCTCTTCAAGCTCAGGGTTAATATTAGTTAGAACTAAATAGGAGGAGAGTAAGATTATTAAACCAAAAAGTCCGGAAAAGATTTGGTTTTTAGCATCATTTCTTTTCTCTGGAGCTCCAACAGATAATATATATTTTACTCCTCCAATAACCATTGCTAACAAAGATAGAACGCCAGCGAGCACAACTCCTAAAGTAAAAAGGTATTGTATGTATTGGGGCAAAAAGGTTACATCTGGTGCTCCCGGCAGCGAAGGATAATCAACTTCAAGCTCTCTTGCAAGACAAGAACTATTATTTAAAACAGATAAGAAAATTATTAAAAGAATAATTAAAAGGTATCTTTTCTTCATAACTATTTTTTATTTTACCTTAAAAAAATAGTTTGACAAAACCACCAGGTTAACTAAACTGGAGATAGTACCTTTAATTTTTACAAGGAGGGAGGAAAGTGAATAAATTGAAGATTTTTGGATTTGTTCTAGCGTTGATGGTTGTCGGGTCAACAATTGGTTGTGGTCCAAAATATGAGGTAGAGCATAGACTGAAAGGAAGAGGTCGTAGTCTGGTGCTTGAAGTAAAAATAAAAGGCAGGGCTACTGATTTAGCTGTTATGCTTATTGCTCCTAATGAAGAAGTGATAAAGATAAGGGAAATATCAAAAAGAGATTTAATAGATAATATTGAGGAAATCACTCTTTATTTTAAAAGAACACCTAAACCACAGGAAACCTATTTTCTTGTTATAAAAACAATAGAGCCAGAAAAAGTAGTTTATAAACAAAAAATAGAGTTTGAAACAGCAGAGATAAGTATAGATAGAATTCATATAGGATGTCAAAAGGACAATCCTTATAGAACTCTTTATAAAAGAGATGAGCCTTATGTTGTAGGTCCTATTTCTTTTCGGTTAAAGAAACAAGGAAATCTTCCCGTTGTTTTTAGTAGTGCTTTGGTTACTATAGGCGACAAAGAAATAAGAGTTGGTTCGTTGCTAATAGAGCCAGCAGTGATAACAGAAGAAGAGAAAGTGGTAGAGATACATCGAGGTCTAACTTTTCCAGAAGGTGAATATCCAGTGAAAGTGAAGCTACGTTGTAATATAAGAAGAGATAGTCTTGTTATTATTAATAATCAAGTAAGAGTTCCAGGTGGGCTGGGTGTCTCTCCAAAAGCGTTAGAGGCAGACGAGAAGTTTCTCGAGAGAATTGAAGAGAAAAGACGCAAAGGTTATGAAGTTGGAGAAACACTACAGAAAGTAGAAGAGGAGATCAAGAGAGGCTTAGAGAGAGCAAAAAGAAAAAAATAAAATTCCTAGTTTCTATCAAACCTGACAGAAGTTTCTTTGAAGAAGGATGAGTTTATACTTCTTCAATCGGCAATAATAAAAGGCCAAGCTTTCAAACTTGGCCTTTTTTATTTTAAGAAAAACTTTACTTTCTTGTCGGGATTATTAGTAGTGATTGAGGAAGTTTTTTTCCGCCTGCAGTCCAGGTTTGATTTAAATTGCTGACATCTTTTTCAAATACGTTACAACTTCCAGTCCAGGTATCTGGAAAGGGATTAATTCCCCCGGTTCCGAATATCTGTTCTTCTTGCTTTTTATCATAGAGAACAACCCAATAATTACCATTTATTCTTATAGAACCTATATTGGAGAAAAACAGCCCTGGCTTCAAGGAGATGTTTGCTTCTGGGCTAATTTCTCTAGTACCTGAATCAAGACAATAGCCACTTTCTGAATCAAAAGTTAATCCATTTGTTTCTGTACAACCTTCTGGAGTATAGGACCACTTGAAATATAAATTTTCAAGATTTGCTATGTAATAAGGATTTATTTCTTCATCAGGAACACAGAAATACGCTACCATTCCTTTAACTTCCTCTTCCTCTTCTTCTTCCTCTTCTTCTTCCTCCTCTTCTTCTTCTTCCTCTTCTTCTTCCTCTTCTTCTTCCTCTTCTTCTTCCTCTT
>CAZDPT010000013.1:0-17189 GCA_964507665.1 uncultured Candidatus Saccharibacteria bacterium
TTGACATAGATTCTATAATATGATACAATTACAAGCAGAGTAGGTAACTTTCCTTTTATCCCCCTTGAAAATTAGGGGTTAGGAAGGAGAGCGAAAACTGATCTAGCTTGATTTGTACGGGAAGATCCCGTTTGTTGAGAGAGAGGCCGCTCTCTGGGGTCTTGTGACACTCCTGGTTTTGGAAGAACCCACCCAGGAGTCCTTGGAACAGAAGTCACATTATATCGTACCGAGGGCTGCGTGCTCTTTTAGGCGCAGCCCTTACTTTTTTATCTTTTATATAGTAATTTGACCCTAAATTATTTGTATGTTAATATTCATTCATATAGTTTCTGACGAAAACCTAGTCGAGTTTCTGTAAGACGCTGAATTAAAATTAATTTAAAATAAAACAATGAAAGGAGCCATTAAAAAACTGACAGACAGAGGATATGGATTTATTACCGTTGAGGGGGAAGATAAAGATTTATTTTTCCACTCCAACGAACTTCAAGGAGTAAGTTTTGAAGAACTCCAAGAAGGTGATAAAGTATCCTTTGAGAAAGCAGATTCTCCCAAGGGTCCAAACGCCACAAATGTAAAGCGGGCAAAGTAAGGCCTTTGGAGGATTTAAGTAAAAACTTTTTAGTTTTTCACCCAGCAAAACCTGCTGGGTTTTTTTGGTTGAATATATTTTTTCCCAAAGGTTATAAATCAAAAATAATGGAGAAACTGACTTGAATTTTTAATAAAGCAAGTTATAATATCTTTATAATAAAAAGTTCTTAGAATAAAAAAAATGTTTATTGGAGTTTCTAAAAAAGAAAATTTATTTTATGATAAATTTATTTATCAGGAGTTAAGCTTTAGTGATGTTAAGACCTATTTATTTTCTGTTATCTTTGTTGCTGGAAATGTAATATTACCTTATATCCTACATTATTTTTATTTTGGAGCATATCCTCTAGCTAAGATATTTCTTCCTATTTATTTTTTTGTTTTAATTGGAGCCTACAAATTTGGTTGGAAAGTAGGAATTTTAACTGCCCTTTTTTCACCAATAGTAAGTTTTGGTTTAACCCAAATGCCCCCATCTCCAATACTTTTCTTTGTTATAATAAAGGGGTTGATTTTAGCTTCAATAGCTGGATTTTTAGCTAAAAAGTATAAAGTGTTATCTTTCTTTTATTTATTATTTGTGATTGTTTTATATCAAGGTTTGGGCTCTTTGATAATTTACTTTCTTACTCAAAACACTAATTTAGCTTTTTTTGATTGGAGAATAGGTTATCCTGGATTATTGGTTCAGCTTTTTCTGGGGTATTTTGTTTTAAAATTATTACAAGGATATGAGTTCAAAATCTTTAGAAGAAATAAAGAGAAAAATTGAAAATATTAATTTTAAAGAAAGATTTGATATGGTTGTTGGAATCGGAAGAGGAGGTATTGTCCCTTCTTTTTTAGTTTCTAAAAACAAAAACTTAGATTTGGAAATGATATGGATAAAGTACAGGGACGAGGAGAATAAAATTATTTTTAAAAAGCCCAAGCTAATTAAAAAAACAGATTTTGATTCCGAAGATAAAAATATTCTTTTAGTAGATGACGTTTCAAGAAGTGGAGCTACTTTTCAAAAAGCGAAAGATTATCTCAGAGAAGCTTCCCTTATAAGAACCTTTGTGATAAATGGAGAAGGGGATTATAATTTATATAATGAGAAGTGTTTTGTTTTTCCTTGGTCTTTATAGTAAGATAATATAAAGGTTGAAAACAAATATAATTAATAAAACTTGTACTAATTTAAAATATGTGTGATACTTGCGGTTGTGAACCCAAAAAAGAAGAAGAAACCTGCGAAGAATGTGGAAAGCCCATGGATGAGTGCACTTGCGGGGAAGGGGAGTAAGATAATATTTAAGACAAAAAGATTTAGTTTATAGCATTGCCGATTTTTGTGCTGTTGTAATTTATATTTTTGGTTTGTAAAATACATTTTTCGTTTCTATATTGCGCGACATTTATTTAAGAAAAAAACGGTTGGTTAATACCAATCGTTTTTTGTTTAGAGTGGAAAAGTGAGTTATTACTTCATCTTCCTGTTGACAACAAGATATAAAAATGCTGTAATATAGACAAAATAGCTATGGGTTGTTAGGACCACGCAAGAATGGAAAGAACTCCTTCTGGAGCACCTTAAACTGAGCAAGGGAAAGGTCCGGACAGCAGTCCGGATAGAGGGAGTCAAATTCGAAGAGAGTAAAGCTCTCTACCGGATGGATCTTAATTCCTATGGAGGTTTCCAGATCGGAGACCCCTGTAGGATAAAACTGAACCAGCCGTTTGGTTTGTCAATAGAAGACAGAGACTGGGACAAGTACCTTCGGTGGAACTTCTGGCGTGTCCTCGGGTTTGTTGAACCCGAGCGCCACTTCAAGTGTGGTCGTGGGGCGAGAATCGCTTTGATTCTCGTGGTTTTAGGAAAGCACACCCAACATCGCAGATCGTTTGAGCCTTTTTTCGGTGACTACTATTGGGAGATAGACCATCTCGGAGTTCTAGGCTCAAGGTGTGATGCTGGTGGCAAGAATCAGCGATCACCTATCGCGTTCTTCCCCGAGGGACTCGAAAAAATAGAGGACCCCGCAGGGGGAAGCCCAAGAAACAGAATCAGGGTCTGAGGGCTAAAAGTGCTCAGACCAGGCAGGTGACCACCCCACCTGCTTCTTTTTTTTGAAAAAACAAAAAAATGTTATTCTTCTTCTAATCTTTTGCCGCTGTGGTATTTGCGGTGAATTTCCTTTAGGCGTTTGTTGGTTACATGAGTATATATTTGGGTAGTTGAAATGTTTTTATGGCCTAAAAACTCCTGAATAGCTCTTAAATCAACCCCTTGGGTTAGCAAATCAGTTGCCATTGAGTGGCGAAGAACATGGGGACTTGTGAAAGTGGGAACTCCTGCTTTGATAGCGTTTTTTTTAACTATTCTTTGAATAGAACGGGCTGTTAATCTCCGAGAAGCATCCTTTCTTTTTCTGTAATTGATAAATAGGGCCTTGGAGTTATCCTTTCTTTTTTTTAAATATTTTTTTAACCATTTGAGAGCTCTTTCTGAGAAATAAACCGTTCTTGGTCTTTCTCCTTTTCCAATAATTGTTATTTCCAAATCCTTTTTATCCTCGATATTTTTAAACTGATCTCTGTCTAAAGAAACAAGTTCAGCAATTCTGAGTCCGGTAGAGAATAATGTTTCTAAAATTGCCTTATTTCTCAACCCAATCTTCTTTTTAGTGTTTGGAGCTGATAAAAGTTTCTTTATTTGTTCCAAATTAAGTACTTTTGGAGGTTTCTCTTTCTGAGCGTCTCGAGGAAGCTTTACCTTTTCTTTTGGGATAGATTGTATATCTTTGTCAGAAAAATAGCTTAGAAGGGCTCTGAGAGCGATTAGATAGTAATTTTGGGTACTTTTCTTTAAAGTTTTACCTTTTTTGTCTTTAGAGCGAGCTAAAAACAATCTATACTTCCAAACATGATCTGGAGTTAATTCGTGGGGTTTTAAATCTTTTAAATTATTATCTTTGAGCCACTTATTAAATTTCTTCAAATATCTGTGATAGTTCTGTTGGGTTTTATCTGCTAGGCCTTTTTCAACAGCACAGTAATCCAGAAAGTCAGGTAAGTGTTTTATAATTGGTTTGTCAGATTTTTTCATAATGTAGGGGAGAAATTTTTTATTTTAAAAATCTTATATTATTTTTAAAAAAAATTATAAAAATGTTACTCTTTTTTTATTTTTCTTTAGGGGAGAGGTCATAACTGTTTTTGTGTTATATAAAGGAGCCCCTCTTTAAATGGCGCTTTACATACCTTGTACGACATTTCCTATATATAACATAAAGGGTTCTAGGACCCCTGTCAAGTCTTCTCTACTGTATGAGAGTATACCTCAGAGAAATATCTGAAATAAACAGAGAAGAACTTCTAAAATATTTTTTGTAATTGTACTCTGAAAAAGTCTTTAATTTTTTGGAAAGCACTTTGTTTTGCTTTTTCTGTTTCTTCTTTTAATTCTTCTTCAATGTTTTCCTTTCTCTTTTCTGCTTCTTTTTGAAGATTTGATAGGATATAGTTTTCGAAAACAATTTTTATTTTCTGCCAGATATTTCCGATAACCTCTCTTATTTTTTGATATATAGTTTTTATTATATTTTGTAAAAAAGGATGTTCTTTAAAATAGGATTTAAAGTAAGGTTGTTGGGAGAAAAAAACAACAACCAGTATCAGTATTATTATAGACAGATTGAAAAATAATGTTTTTTTATTCACAGCACTTCTCTATTTTATTGTTTCTTTTGCTTGTTTTATTCTCTCTTGAGCTTTTTCTTTTCCTAAAATCTCTGCGATTTCAAAAGGGCCCGCTGATGCTTTTTTTCCAGTTAAAGTTGCCCTGAGAGGCCAAAGTAAATATCCCCTACCCTTTTTGATTTTACCTTCCTTTTTGAAAGTTAATTTCTCTGCTTCTTTCATCAAAATTTCTTTTAGGTTTTTTTGGTTCCAATCTTCTTTTTTTATTTCAAATAATATTTTATTTAATTTGTCAAGGGTAGTTTTAAGTTCCTTGTCGGTCATATCTTTCCATTTTAAAAGATCTTTTTTATAATCTAATTTATCTTTAAAGAAGAAATCAGTTAATTCTGTTATTTCAGACAGTTTTTTTAATCTTTTCTGATAGAGAGAGGTAACTTTCTTAAGATAATTAAAAGGTATTTTTTGTTCTGTTTCTATTACTCTATAACTGGAAGTTATTATTTTCCCTTGCTTGTAGGTTTTTTGAGGAGATAGTTCTTTTCCTGATTCCAAAATAGGTTTTATTAATTTTTCTTTGATCAAGAAAGGAATACAGAGTTCTGTTATTTTTTTTGTTGATTTTTGGCGGATATAAAAGCCGTTCAAAGAATTTAATTTCTTGATGTTAAAAACCGCCCCTGACTTCCCTACTCTATCTAAAGAGAATTCTTTAACTAAAGAATTGAGAGAAAAGATTTCTCGAGTATCTCCTGGGTTCCAACCCAGAAGAGCCATAAAATTTATCATAGCCTCAGGCAAATATCCTTCTTTTTTATATTCTTCAACAGAAACAGCCCCGTGTCTTTTGCTTAATTTTGAGCGATCAGGCCCTAAAATTAATGGTAAATGGGCATATTTTGGTTGAGGTAATCTTAGAACCCTTTGGATTAAAATTTGTTTTGGAGTATTAGATAAATGATCTTCACCACGAATAACATGAGATATTTTCATTTCATAATCATCTACCACAACAACAAAGTTATAAAGATACTGAATTTTGTTTAAATCTTTCTTCTTTATTGAGGATAAAGGAGCTTTTATATTACTTGCCACAGCAACATCTCCTATTAATTCACCTTCGAATTCTACCTTACTTCTTATTAAATCATTGAATTTTATCTTCTTGCTGGGAATTTTAAAGCGAACAATAGCTGATCTTCCTTTTTTAAAGTTTTCTTTTATTTCTTTTTCGGAAAGTCCCGCACATTTTCCACTGTAAATTGGAGGTCTTCCGATTGAAATTAGATATTGTCTATGAGCTTCAAGATCTTCTTCTGGGCAAAAACAATAGTAAGCTTTATTTTCATCTAATAGTTTTTTTAGATATTTAAAATAAATGTTTCCTCTCTGACTTTGGCGATAAGGTTTGTATTTTCCTTCCCTGCCGGGACCCTCTGACCATTCCAAACCTAACCAATTTAAGTTTTTGAGAATATCTTTTTCCCATTTTTTTTCTGATCTTTTAGGATCAGTATCCTCTACTCTTAGGATAAAACTACCTTGGTTTTTTTTAGCAAAAAGATAGTTAAAAAGAGCGGTTCTTGCTGTTCCAACATGTAAAGCACCTGTTGGTGAAGGAGCTATTCTTACTCTTACTTCTCCTGTTTTTTTTAATTTTAAATTTTCAACCTCCATTATGCTTGTAAGTTATAATGTTATTCTAAGTATATCAAACTTTCTAAAATTTCTCTTGCTATTTTTTTAGCAGCCATTGGTTCGGAAAACTTGAGAGCATTTTCTTTCATTTTTTCCAATTCTTCTGGATGGTTAAAGAATAGATAATTAAGCTTTTCTAGAACAAAGTTTGGTGTTAAATTCTCTTGTTCAATTACAGCGCAAGCTCCTTTTCCTGCATAAAAATAAGCGTTTTTGGCTTGATGATTGCCTGCAGCAGAAGGTAAAGGAATTAAAATACTTGGTTTTCCCAAAGCAGCCAGTTCGAATATGATTCCAGAGCCCGCTCTCCCAATAACAATATCTGCTGCGCTGTAAGCGTGTTTGAGTTGGTTCTCGTTTAAGAAAGATTGAAGATGATAATATTTTTCAAGTTCCTCTTTAATTATAACTTGTGATTCTTTTTTAACTTGTTCTAGGTTATTATTTCCAGATTGATGAATTATTTCAAATTTAGCCAACAATTTATTTAATCCTAATAAAACAAAATCATTGATTTTTTCTGCTCCCTGAGACCCTCCCAGGAATAGAATAATAGGTCTTTCTAAAGTAAGATCGAAGATTTGTTTGGCTTCTTTTTTTGAGCCTTCTAAAATTTCTCTTCTGATAGGGTTACCAGTTAAAATTATATTTTTCAGTTCAAAGTATTCTGTTCTGGGGAAAGAAACAAATATTTTCTTGGCATATTTGGAAGCATTCCTGTTTGCCAGACCCGGTACAATATCTGATTCATGTAAAAAAATAGGAATTCTTAAAATTCTGGCAGAAAAGGTCACAGGCAAACTGCCATGTCCTCCTTTACTAAAAATAATATCTGGTTTAATTCTTAAGAGTAAAAAGAAACTCTGTATTATGCCTAAAGGAATTTTAAATAGAATATCAATTATATTTTTAAAAGAAAAATATCTTCTAAGTTTTCCTGTCAAAATATGTTTTATTTCAATTCCTTCTTGAGAAAGTAAAGCAGTTCCAAATTCATCTTTTGGTCCCATAAAAAAAAGGTTGAGTTCTTCTGGGTCTCTGGGATAAATTAGTCTTATTGCTCTAACAATAGCGATTATTGGGAAAATATGGCCACCTGTTCCCCCACCAGTAAAAAGTATTTTTAATTTTTTCATAGTTTAATTACAGATTAACAAGATTTTGAAATATTTAAAAGCAATCCCATAGCTGCCAATTCCACTGTAAGGTGAGAGCCCCCATAACTGAAAAAAGGTAAAGGTATACCCGTTAAGGGTAAAACTCCAATTAAAGCTCCGATATTAATAAAAGCCTGAATTGTTATCCAGGAGCCGATTCCAATAGAAGTTAATTTTAAAAAGATGTCATTAGTTGATTTTGAAATTTTTACCACTCGCCAGAAAAAAAACAAGAACAGAATAATAAGAAAAAACACCCCTATAAAACCTAATTCTTCTGCGAAAACAGCAAAAATAGTATCTGACATGGGGAGAGGTAAAAATCCTAATTTCTGAGAAGATTGACCTATTCCCTGCCCTAAAATTCCACCAGAACCAATGGCAATTAAAATTTGTTTTATTTGAAATCCTTTTCCTAGAGGATCCACCTCAGGTCTTAAAAGCAGTAATAAACGGGAGAATCTATAAGGGGATTTAATTATTAAAAGTATTAATCCTCCCAAACCAGAAATTCCTATTAACAAAATATGCCAGATAGGAGTTGAGGCAGAGAAATAAAGAATTACAGCTGTTGTTGCTATTATTCCCAAAGTACTTATATCCGGCTGGAAGATGAAAATTAAACTTATGACAGTCATTACCGCAAAAAAGGGCAAAAGTAATTGTTTAAAGTCTTGAATAATTTTCTGCCTTAGAGAATATGACTTTCTTCTTTTTCTAGCATCATATCTACTTTTAATCCAGGCTCCGAAATAAAGGATTAGGGTTAATTTTAGAAATTCTGAAGGTTGAAGAGAAAAACCTCCTATTTCTATCCAACGACTAGCACCTCCCCAGTTTGCTCCAATTCCGGGTACAAAAACCAAACCCAAGAAGATAAGGTTTAGGATAAAAAGAATTGGTGATATTTTTTTTAAAAATTTTAAAGGGATGAAAAAAAGAAATAAAGCAAGAATTAATCCAGGGATTAAACCATATTTTACTTGATGTGAGAGGAAATATGTTGTTTTTTCTGATATCTGCAAAGAGAAGTGAGAGGAGACAGAACTTAGAAATAAAATTCCAAATACAATTAATCCTAATATTGTAAAGAATAATATATAGTCAAATTTACTAGATTTTTTACTTTTTCTCATAAATCTTTATTTTATTTCTCTTACTGCTTTTTTGAATTTTTTCCCTCTATCAAATTCATTCTCAAACAAATTAAAACTAGCAGCTGCTGGTGAAAGTAAGACAATATCCTTTTCTTTACTTAAAACAGAACTCTTTTTAACTGCTTCTTTCATAGAATTAACTGATATTATTTTCTTTAAAGCTCCTCTTTCTTTTAATTCCTTTTTAATTTTCTCTGTAGCTGTTCCCGGTAAAAGTAAGACCTTTTCTATTTCTGTTTTAATTTTCTGAGCTAGCTTTTTGTAATCTAATTTTTTATCTACACCTCCCCCAATAAGAAAAATTCTTGATTGGGGATATTTTTGTTTTAGGGCATCAATTGTAACTTGGGTTGCTTCTGGAATAGTAGCTGTTGTATCATCAAAATATTTTACTCCCTTTTTGGTTGCTATCTTTTGTTCTCTTTCGGGAACTCCTTTAAAGTTATTAATTACTTTTTTAATATTATTATTAGAAACCCCCATGATTTTAGCAACAGATATACTCCCTAAAATATTTGAAATATTATGTGTTCCTACCTGTTTAATATCTGTAATATTTAAAATGGGAGTGTCATCTTTGTTGAAAAAAACCTGTTTGTTTTTCAGAAAACAGCCCTTTTTGTTTTTTTTATCCAAAGAATAGAAATAAACAATTCCTGGGGCCTGGGAAGCAAATTTCCTGGTTCGAGAATTGTCATAATTTAAGACTAAAATATCTTTTTTGTTTTGATAAGAGAAGATAGAAGTTTTAGCTTTGATGTAATCTTTAAAATCTTTATAACGATTAAGATGATCTTTGTAAATATTTGTTATTAAGGCAATATTAGGGCTTTTTTTTAAATCTTCAAGGTTAAAACTTGAAAGCTCAAGAACCACCTTAGTTTCCCTTCTCTTTTTTTCTTTGTTTTTAATTATCTTATCTAAAATTTCCAAAGGTGAGAGACCAATATTTCCTGCCAAAAAGGTGTCTTCGTTTTCTGTTTTTAAAAATCTATATATTAAAGTACTTACGGTTGATTTTCCTTTAGTGCCTGTAACCCCGATAATTTTAGCAGAACAGAGTTTGAAAAAAATAGTGGTTGCTGTTTCAACAGGAACATTATCCTTTTTTGCTATTTTAATAAAAGGAGAATTTTGGGGAACCCCTGGGTTTTTAATTATCAAATCAGCATTGATGAAATCTTCTTCTTTGTGTTTTCCCAGAGTATAATTTATGGGTAAATCTTTCAGTTTTTTAAGAGAGGAAGTTAACTCTTTTTTTGTTTTAACATCAGTTACTGTAACCTGAGCTCCTTTTTTACAAAAAAATTTAGCAGTTCCCACTCCCCCACCGTGTAATCCTAAACCCATTACTGTTACTTTTTTGTTTTTAAAATCTTTTAATTTCATTAAAGAGGATTTATTATTTTACCTTTAATTTCTTTACCTAAAGCAAGCTGGCTCAATTTTTTTAAATGGTAGGGTTTGTCGCTGAAAAAAAATTTGTGATTGTCCCCTATCTTGAGTTTGGAAGAAATTTCAGATTCTTGTTTCAGGAATTTTTTTAATTCTTCAGCTAAACTCTCAGCTGGATTTATTATCTTAACTTTTTTGCCCATTATCTCTTTTATAACTTTTTTTAATAGAGGATAATGAGTACAAGCTAAAACTAAAGTATCAATCTCCGCTTCTTTTAATGGTTGTAAATAAGTTTCTGTGATCTTTTTTGTTTCTTCTCTTTTTATCCAACCTTCTTCAACTAAAGGAACTAATAAAGGACAAGCCTTGGAGATAATTTCTAAATCAGGCCTTTCTCTTAAAATTTTTCTTTGATAAGTTTTACTTTTAATGGTTGCGGGGGTTCCGATTATACCTATTTTTTTTATACTTTTATCTTTTGAAACCTCTTTGACTACAGGAGTTATCATCTCGAAAACAGGGATGTCACTGAACTTTTCCTTTAAAGAACCAGCTGCCAGAGCAGAAGATGTATGACAGGCAACAATAATTATCTTAGACCCCTTTTTTAGAAGCCATTCAGTTATTTTCTCCGAATACTTACACACAACTTCTTCTCCTTTTGTTCCATAGGGAAGGTGGGCTGTGTCTCCAAAATAAATAATTTGGTATTTTGGCAAATACCTGAAAATTTGTTTTACAATTGTTAGTCCTCCGACACCGGAGTCAAATATTCCTATCATAATTTAATTTTATCAAATTTCACAATTAAAAAAAAGCACATAAAGATTATAAAAGCCGCAGTTTCATACAAGCTGCAGCTTTATTACTTTCTGTTTCCGATATTTTTTATCCAAGTAATCTAACAGCTGTACCAATTATTGCCAAAACAATTCCAATTACCCAAAATCTCATCGTTACTTTACAAGAAGGCCAACCCAAAGCCTCAAGATGATGGTGAATTGGGGCGCATCGAAATAATTTCTTTTTTCTAAATTTTTTAGATAAAAGTTGTAATATTGAAGAACCAGATTCTAAAACTAATATGCCAGCAATAATAGGTAAAACCACAATAGAATCCGTTAAGAAAGCAACAACAGCTAAAGTAGTAGTTAAACCTAATATCCCCGTCTCTCCCATATAAAAGCGAGCTGGTGGAATATTAAACCACAAGAAAGCAAATAGAGTGCCCGAAATTACCCCACAGAAGGTAGCTAAATCAATTTTTCCCTGCCAGAAGGCAATTATAGTGAAGGCTCCAAAAATAGCAGCAAACACTCCACCTGCCAACCCATCCAAGCCATCAACTATACCACCCGACCAACAAGCTAAAGTAACTACAATAAAAAGGGGTACATACCAAACTCCAATTGAAAAATTGCCAATCAAAGGTATATGAATATAGTCCCAATCCAATTTGGAATAAAACCACCAGCCACCAATAAGTCCGATTATTATTACAATTAAAAGGCGTCTGGTAAATTTCATACCCCCAGCAATATATTTTCCTTTTCCAAAAACTTGTAAAAAATCATCAGCAAACCCAACTATAGAAGCTACAACTAAAGTAAACAAAGGAAGCCAAGTTTCTGCCCTTGAAAGAAAATTAAGACTTTTTAACCAAGCATTATCTGAAATTTTTGATAGGAAATAAAATAAGTATATTACCAGAGCGGTTGTAACCCAAATTAAAAGACCTCCAAATCGAGGCACTCTCGTCTCTCTTTCTCGGTGAAGGTTGTAAAAAACAGATGCTTTTTTTCCTGTTATGGTTTTTTTTCGAGGCTCTTTTTTCCAAAGTTTGTATTTATAGAGAAAATGGGTCAGAATTGGTGTCCAAAGAACTGCAAAAACAGAGGCAATTGCAGCTAAAACAAATATTTTAATAACATCAGCACCAAAAGAAGGCATAATTTATTAGTACCATTTATAGGCCTTTCTGACCCAATTAATTAATTTTTTCATCTCCTCAAACCTATCGGGAGAGTTTAAAATAACGTTAATTAAGAACCCATCTTCTTTTTGAGTTTTTCTTTTAGTTCTGGGGCTTTTTAAAACTAAAAGTAAGCAATCCCCTGCTCTCCAAGTCCAACCTGTCTTTCCCCCTACTATACTCGGTACTTCTCCTAAAAGTTGGTTGGTGTTTTCTAATTTATGATGTAGTTTGCCATCGGGAGTGTAAAGATTGTATTCTTTCTGGGAAGTTATTTGCCAGATTAAAGGATAATTTTCTAATAGATGCTGAGTTAATTTTACTAGATCTTCAGCATTGGAATAATTTATTATTGTTGTGGGGGTGGTTGTTGAATGTTCTGGATCAAGCCCAGTTGGGTTGCCAAAATAAGTATTTTTAAGATTCAGATTTTTTGCTTCAAGATTCATTAAATCTCGAAATTCTCTTTCTCCTTTAATTTTACTTAAAGCAACTGCTGCATTATTACTTGATTCTATTAACATTACATACAAAAGATCTTTTACACTAAGGATATCTCCTTTTTTTAGGTTGCCGTTGTCTTTTTCTTGTTCAAATACCTCTTTTGTTATTTTAACTTTTTCTGATAAATCATAATTTTTTAAAACAATCATTGCTGTCATCAGTTTGGTCAAGCTGGCTATAGCTAATTTCTCCTTCTCTGCTTTTTTAAATAAAATTCTTTTATTCCCCCCAGAATCAATTTTAGCAGTAAGAGCAGCTCTTGCTTCAATATCTAATTCCTTAACTTTCCAGTTTCGAGCTGGATTTAAGAAACTTGGTAGCTCTAATCTTTCCCGAAAAGTTATGTTTTGTTCAGTGGTTATTTTTTTTAAAAAAAATGAACTCAGAGGTTTTTGAATTGCCCACATTCCTATCCAAAAAGATAGGATAAATAAAAGAAATCCCAATAATATTACAATTTTTTTTGATTTCATTTAGCAAATGGAAGATATCTTCCTGTTGGTTTTAATTCTTTGTCTGAAGAAAGTTTAGCGAAAGACAGGCCTCCGTTAAATTCTCTAAAATTAAGATTTTTTCTTTTCTTCTTTTTGAACCTTTAAGTGTAATTCTCTTAATTGTTGCTTTGTTATTTTTGAGGGGGCGTCCATAATAGCGGTTTTTCCTGAAGCGGTAGTTGGAAAAGCCACTGTTTCTCTAATGCTTTTTTCGTTCAATAAAACCTGTAACCATCTGTCTAATCCTCCGGCTATTCCGCCATGAGGGGGTACTCCATATTTGAAGGCTTCAAGCAAGTGGTCAAATTTCTTATTTATTTCTTTTTTGTTATGCCCCATAAATTCAAAAACCTGTTGTAGTATTTCTGGCCTGTGTTCTCTTATAGAACCCCCAAAGATTTCATTGCCGTTTAAAACTAAATCGTATTGTTTTGCTTTTATTTTTTTAATATAATTTGATTTTTCTTTATCTTTAAGACCTTTCTTTAAATCTTTTAAGTGTTCTTCTTTAACTGCCGTAAATGGATGATGTACCGCTGCTACAGAACCATCTTCTCTTTTTTCAAACATTGGAAAATCAACTATCCAACAATAAGCCATTAAATCTTTATCTTTTTTGTTTTCTCTAATATCGGGGTTATCTTTTTTGTATTTGTTTAGGGCTTGTTTGTAAGTTATTACAGGAAAGGGTTTTTCTTTTATTTTCTTTTTTAATACCTTTTCTGTTACTCCGATTACAAATTCTTCAACTAAATTCCTTATTTCCTTCTCTGTTGTAAAAGACATTTCTAAATCAACTTGAGTGTGTTCAAAAAGGCGGTCTGCTCTTAAATCCTCATCTCGGAAGACATGAGGGAACTGAAAGTATTTCTCAATCCCCCCTACCATTAAAAGTTGTTTGTATTGCTGGGGGGATTGGGGTAAAGCATAGAATTTACCTGGTTCTAACCTTGAAGGAACTAAAAAATCTCTTGCTCCTTCTGGGGTAGATTTTGTTAAAATTGGAGTTTCAACTTCCAAAAATTCTTTTTTTTGTAAAAATTTTCTTATAAAGTAAATTACTTTCTGTCTTATCTTTAGGTTTTTCTTTAATCTTTTTCTTCTTAAGTCAAGATATCTATATTTTAATCTTTTCTTTTCCTTTATTTTATAACCTGAACCTTCAATCGGAATAGGTGGGGTTTTAGCTTCAGATAAAACTTTAAGTTTTTGTACAACAAGTTCAACTTTTCCTGTTTTTAAATCAGGGTTTTCCATTTTTTTAGGTCGTTTACTAATTTTACCCCCAGCTTCAATTACCCATTCTGGTTTAAGTTTTTTAGCCTTTTTGTAAAGCTCTTTGTTTTTTGGGGTAAAAACCAATTGTAAAATTCCGCTTTTATCCCGCAAATCACAAAAAAGAATTTTCCCGTGGGCACGAATCTTATTCACCCAGCCTGCAACTTTAACTTTTTTTTCTGTCTTTTTAATTGTTTCTTCGTTAAGAGTTCTTTTCATATTATTTCTCTATTATTTCATTTAAAATTTTAATTGTTGATTGTTTTTTAGCCCAATTTTTAATATATTTTAAATCAACTTTTGAGGTTTGCAAAATAGACTTAGCATCTTTTAGTCTGCGAGAAGAGTTTGTTTCTTTAAACCCTAATAATTTACATAAAATAAGATCTTCTGGGGAGATAATATAAAGAGCTTGTTTAAATACTTTCTTTTTTAACCTTCTTTTAAATTCTGATTCCCCGAATCTTCCTTTTTTCAGGAGCCAAAAATCTATTTTTAAACCGCTCTTTTGATGAATAATATTAAAAGTAAAATTATTTTCAATTGCTTGCTCTACGGCTTTGGGAGAAACATAGAAATCTTTTTCAAAAAGTTTAATAATTTTATCTTTATCTTTTTCTTTTGCCTTTATAACTATATCAATATCATGAGTAGTTCTGGGAAATCCCCAATAACTTACAGCTAACCCGCCACTTAACATATATTTTATACCAGCCTTATCTAACCTTTTTTTTACTGCCCCCAAAAGGGAAATTAAATCCATATATTCTTTTTTGCAATTCTGCTTTTAACTTTTTTGGAGAAATCCCTGGATTTTGTTCTTTTATTGCAGATTCTGCCATTTTTAAAGCAAGTTTTCTTAAGTTCATAGCAATTTTAAGCCGTTCTTCACCGCTTTTTTTTCGCATTATTTCAATATATTTTTTTTCTAATTTATTGGTCATAATTCTCCCCAGTTTTTTCTAATAAAAAACAGAAGAAAACCCCTATCTTTTTTGATAAAAAATAGTTTCATTTTCTTATTCCTTGCCTTTTAGAATTTATTTTAATATCTTTAAAATTTTTTCTTTTAATTCGGGTAAATCTTTCTTTGCAATTTTAAAAGTAAGATTTAAATCAACGCCAAAATATTTATGAATTAAAACATCTCTTAAACCAGCCATCCTTTTCCAAGGAATTTCTGGATATTTTTCTCTAAAGTTTCTCGGTATATTCTTTGTGGCTTCTCCTATTATTTCAAACCTCCTGATGACAGCATCCTGAGTTATATTTGATTTAAGAAATTTTTCTCTGGAAACTCCTTTCATAAAATCTTCTATTCTATTGATACTTTCTAAAATATGACGAAGAAAAATTTTTACATCTTTTTTCATAGAATTGCTTTTTGTTCCTTTAAAATTCTATTTTTCAAAAGAGGATGAAGAGAATCATAAGTTAAAACATCAACTTTTCTTCTTAATTTCTCTTCCAGTTCCAGTTGCAAGTCTATCAGGTCAAATAAGCTTTTATTATTTTTATCTTTAAATTCTATTAAAATATCTATGTCACTGTCTTTTTTTGCCTCTTTTCTTACAAAAGAACCAAAAATTGCTGCTCTTTTTACGTTATAACGTTTTAAAACAGGAGTGATTTTCTTTTTTACTTTTGAGATAGAAGTTTTCATAATTAAAATTTTATTAACAACAGACACTTTTAAAACCTTTGTTATCTTTTTCCCAAAAATTGCTGAATTTAAATCTTTTTTAATTAAATTATCCTTTTATATATTCTACTAGAAACTTTTCCTTTTACAAACCATCGATCAATTTCCATAAAAAGAAGGGTTTATTTTAATTTAATTTTCCTAAATCTCCTCTTCCCTACTTTTATTATTTCCCCGTCTTTTAATTTTAGTTCTTTCTTCCAATCTTTAATTTTTTTAAAATTTACTTTCTTTGTTTTTTTAATTTTTACTCCCCCACCCTCAATTAATCTTTTTGCCTGGTTTTTTGATGAAGTAAGACCCGAATCTGCCAGAAGATCCAAAATAGGATAAGATTTTTTAGAAGTTTCAAAAACAGGGATTTCAGAAGGTAATTTCTTTTCTCTAAAAACTTTATTAAATTCTTCTTCTGCTTTCTGACTCTCTTTTTCTCCGTGATAAAGTTTAACTATTTCCCTGGCTAATCTTGCTTTAGCGTCCCTTGGATTGGATTTAGATTGTTTTTTAATTTTTTCTATTTCTTGGCCAGAAATCTCAGTACATAGCTCAAAACAAGGAACAATTACTTCGTCTGGAAGAGCCATTACTTTTCCATACATTTCATTTGGGAGATCGTTTAGAGCAATAAAGCCCCCTTTACTTTTTGACATTAATTTTCTCTTAGTCTTTGGGTTAATTAAGAGTTTCGTTGTAATTACAAACTTTTCCCGATTTTGGTATTCTTTTACCAAGTCTCTTCCTACTAACATATTGAAAGTTTGATCTGTGCCACCAATTTCTCCGTCAACTTCTAGAACCACAGAGTCATATCCCTGTAAGAGAGGATAAAAAAGTTCATGGAAATAGATTTCTTTCTCTTCTTTGATTCTTTCTTGGAACATATCCCTTTTTATTAGCTGTCCGTAAGTAATTTTTCCCATTAGTTTAATTACCTCTTCTAGCTTTATTTTTTTATACCATTTATTATTAAACTCAATTCTTATTGGGCTTTTTTCATTATTAAAATTTAGAATCTTTACTACTTGTGATCTATAATCTTTCCAATTTTCTAAGATTTCTTCTTTAGTTAAATCTTTCCGGGTATTTGACTTTCCAGTAGGATCTCCAATTCGAGCAGTAAAGTCTCCAATTAGAAAAATTACCTGGTGCCCTAATTCCTGAATTTTTTTAAGCAAAAAGAAATTTGTAGAATGACCAAGATGTAACTTAGGACCCGTAGGATCAATTCCAATGTAAAACTTAAGTTTCTCCCCCTTTTTTAAGGCTTTAAGAAGAGTTTTTTTAGATGGGAATACTCTTTCAATATATCTAGACTCTACTACTTCTTTTATTTTTTTTTGGGTATTTTTTATCATATGTTTTATTCTAACTAATTTCTCCCAAAAAAGAAAGTAATAAAAAACAGAAATCTCAATGATAACTGCTTTTTTAATGTTAATCTTGAAAGGAAATCCTTAATTTTTCCTGACAGATTCAAGAATTTTTATCTTTTGAAGAATGTTTTTCTAACCATAATTCGGTTACACCCCTATGAAGGAGTTTTATCCA
>CAZDPT010000014.1:0-14553 GCA_964507665.1 uncultured Candidatus Saccharibacteria bacterium
ATGAAATTTTAAAAAGAATTCTCAATATTCTCGGAAAAAGAACTACTCCTATTATAAAAATAGAAGAGATTAAAGAAAAAATGGAGGTTATCCATATTCTTCGGGTAAACGACAAGACAATTACTAATAAGGTTAAAATTAATAGTATTATGTTTTTTTTAGAAGAAAATATAATTTTTTGTTTTTTTGTATGTTTTTTTCTATAAGCTAACGATAAAAGTAAAAAAGGGATGAAATAAGTAATAATATTGGGTGCACCCTTTGGGGTAGTTGAGCTTAATAATGTATAAACTTGATAGGCCAAAGTTAAGAGAACAACTATTGCTATTATCTTTAAAAAAATGTTAAATATTTTCAGGGATTTTTCTTGACTGCTGATTTTTAAGGTAGAAAAATATACGGCAGGAATAAGAATAAATTTATAGGAATCAGAAATAATATAACCAATGTCGTTTTTCATTATTAGCCCCACAACTAGAGTAAGGAAATTAAAGAAAAATAAAATAACGATTACTTTCTCATAAAGGAATAGCTTACAGAATGTTCCCTTTTTGATTAATTTATTAGCATAAAGATAAACAAATAGCAAAACAAACACTCCACCAGCTATAATTCCTTCTCCTCGAGTCAGAATATATCTTCCATGTTCATTAGGAGAAATTTGAAAAATAAATTCTAATATCGGTTTTAGATATAAAAATAAAATCAAAAGAGACATTAAAATTAAAGAACTTTTTTTAAAAGATTTTCTTTTAATCCATAAATATGAGAGGGGTATTAAAAAAAAGAGGAAAGAAAGATACATATAAATAAAATTTTAAGCAATTCTTTTAAAAATTTTCATTAACTTTTTGGCGTTAGACATCCAGGTTAATTTTTTTTCTACTAATTGTTTAGCATTTTTCCCTATTTCTTCAGCTTTTCTTTCGTGTTTTAGAATTTTTCTTAATGCAAAGATAAGAGATTCTGTATCTTTTTTTTCTACTAATATTCCATTCTTCCAAGGGATAATTATATCGTCGAGACCCTCTCCTTGACAGGCAATAATTGGTTTTCCAAACCCCATCGCTTCAGGATAAACAGTGGCAAAAGGTTCGTTCCAAGAGGGAAGCACAAAAACATCACATTCCTTCATGTATTTGAGTACTCTTTTATGAGATTTTTTTCCTAAAAGATTTATGTATTCTGAAAGATTTAATTTGTTTATTATTTTTTGTAAGGATTTTCTTTTTCTTCCTTCTCCTATAATGAGACACTTAATATTAGGAAACTCATTTTTTAGTTTATAAACTGCTTTTATTAAATACTTATGACCTTTCCTTTCAATTAAACTTCCTACACTTAATAAGATTTTCTTTTTGTTTTTTCTTTCAGCTTTAATATTCTTAACTTTGTTAATGTTGACACCATTACGGATAATTATTATTTCCCTTTTTTCAACTAGAGGTTTCATTTCTTCTGTCACTTTTTTACTTACTGTTATTGTTGCTTCTGCGTTTTTAATTACTTTTTTGTAATAGTTTTTTGACGCTTTATTTTTCTTAATTAATTTTAATACATCTAAAGTATGTTCAGTAACAGTATAGGGTAGGTTATAAATTTTTTTTATTTTCAGAGCTATTTTTCCCTCTCTATATGGGTGATGGCAGTGAACTAAATCAAAATTATTTTTTTGGATAAGTTTTTGAACTATTTCTTTAGTTCCCAACCACATAGACAAGAATTCAAAATGGGGGAATTTAGAGTAAATAAACCTTTTATTAAAATAAGTAGGGTAGTAGAAACATTTTGGATAATATATAGGTATCCCTTCTATCTTAGCAAAATTTGGAATCTGAGAATATTTCTTGAATTTTTGGGTTAAAGCTAAAATTTTTGGTATCCAAGGGGTGGGGGATACTACAATTATCTCATTACCTAATTTTTTTAAAGCCTTTGCTTGTTCCAGAGCCCATATTCCGGCGGTAGGTTGTTTTGGGTTTGGAAAATAGGAGGCTAAAATTAAAATTTTCATATTTTTAAAAAATTAATATTTCCAGAGATTTTCTAATTCCTTGTTTTTATTAATCCAAAAACTACATTCTTTTTTTAATATTTTTTTAGCTTGCTGATAGTCTTTTTTGGGTAAGGATGGTTTTGGTTTATAAAGAGGAGATTTTATTAAATCTACAATTTTTCCAAAACCTATTTTCCTTAGGTTTTTTGCTGTTCTGTAAATTAAAGGGCTTTTTTTTAGATTTTTTAAAAGTTTTCTTGATTTTTTATTCTTGGGTACTTTTGTTTTATAGCTGTGGGGGAGCTTTAATACTTTTTTTTCTGGTTCGAGATTAAGAAAATTTAAAATTTCTTTAATTGTTAATTCTGGTCTTTTTATTAATTTTTCCAAAAAGACGATTTTAACATTGTTTCCCTCAAAATATTTTTTGTATCTGTCTATTCTTTCTTTATACAAGCTTTCTTGGAAATATTTGTAGGACCAAAGAGAATCTTCAAAATAAGACTTGAAAGGGGCTCTGTATTCTTTTTTAAGATAATCTTCGTTCAAGAAGTTATTATTTATCTCATTTTCTTTAATAGCTTTTTTTAGACTATTATTTTCAGTTAGTGTGATTTTCTCTTTTTGAGGGCCTTCAATTTGGCTAATTATTTCTTGGAAAGTTCTTTTATCTTCGCTGGGCACCCTTTTTTTCATTTGCAGGAAACCAGAATACGCTCTTTTTGCTGGATCTCTTAAGATTATTATAATTTTTGGTTCGGTGATAAACTTTTTTATAAAAACAGGGGCTCTTTTGCTTGAAAAATAAAAAGTGGAAGCATCAAGAATAAACTTGTCTTTATCGGGAAATAAATTTTTATACCAGTTTAAATTTTCTAATATAGTTTCTTTTTCCAGGGCAAAAAATTCAGTTTCTTTAATTCTGGGATTAGTTACACCAGAATGAGAACTTAATATTTCAAAAAGTGTATTTGTTCCGCTTTTTTGTGCCCCGGGAATTATAATAGCTTTTCTTTGAATTTTTTTATTCATAATCTTTTGGTTCTATGGTCTTTCCCAGTTTTCCAATTATTCCTTCAATAATTGCTTTAGTGTAAAGTTTGATTCTGGTAAAACTAATTTTTTTTAATTTAATCATAAATACAAAATGTTTGAGAACAACCTGACAGAAATATAAAATATTTTTGGGAAATTTATGATGTCTTAAGTGA
The DNA here is from genome assembly GCA_964507665.1 of uncultured Candidatus Saccharibacteria bacterium. Taxonomy (GTDB): domain Bacteria; phylum Patescibacteriota; class Minisyncoccia; order Minisyncoccales; family CAYZYK01; genus CAYZYK01. The sequence goes on from CAZDPT010000014.1 coordinate 3,208, forward strand.
ACAAAAACCGTGTTTCTTAGACAATAGTATCTTTTCCAGGCTGGGGTGGGGGAATAATATATTTTTTTACCAAATAGAGAAATTTTATATTTTTTCCCCCGAGGATGATAAATTCTACTTTTTAATACAAACTTTGAACCGAAACCAGCTTCTTTTACTCTATAATTATATTCGATTTCATCTCCTCTTATAAAAAAATCTTTATTAGGAAATCCAACTTTTTGAATAATATTTCTAGGGTATAATCCCCCTATAAATCCAACCCCAAAAGAGTCTACGGTGTCTTTTTTTAAGTTAGATAATTTTTCAAAAGAATCAACTTTAATTTTCTTACCGTTTTTGTAAATATTAGTAATCCAGGAAATTCTCCCCTTTTTGTCTATTGGGATAGGAGCGTAAGTGTTTTTGTGAGGAGTTTTTTGTTTTTTTATAATCTCAAACAGATTTTTTAAAGTATCAGGCAAGGGTTCTGCATCGTCATCCATTAACCATAACCAAGCAAAATTTTCTTTTAGTGCCTTCTTTATTGCTGGTGCCCAACATGCTGCGGGTCCTATATTTTCTCCTTTTATATTTATGTATTCAACTTTAGAAAAGTTAAATTCTTCTTTTATCATTTTATTTGTTCCGTCTTTGCTATCATTGTCTACTATAAAAATTTTATCTAAAGGTTTTGTTTGAGATAATAAAGATTGTAGACATTTTTTAAGAAGGTTTTTTCTGTTATAGGTAAGAACAATTGTGGCTATTTTTCTACTCATTATTTGTTAATATTTTTAAGACAGATTTTTTTGAAGATATTCTCAAATTTATCAGTTGTTTTTTTCCAGGTAATTTTTTTTGCAGTTTTGGGTCCATTCTTTTTAAATTTTTTCTTTAGTTTTTCATCAGAAAGTAATCTTAAAATTGCACTTGCCATAGATTTTGGTTTTTTGGGAGGTACTACTAAACAGTTTTTATCATTGATTGCGTAATCTCCTACTCCTATTTTAGTGGTTACTACGGGAGCACCACAAGCCATTGCTTCTATTGGGGGCCCAGGGAAACTTTCGTACCACGAAGGAGAAATTACAACATCGGCAGATGAATAGAGTGTAGCTAATTCATCATCAGATATATTATGATAAAATTTATAATGAGTTTCTGGTCTCTTGATTTTTAAAGGGCGGGCTCCGAAAGCAATAAATTCTAAATTAGGATACTCTTTTCTTACAATTTTTATAGCCCTAAGAGCGTCGTGAAAACCTTTCCATTTTAGGTCTTTTCCTAAACTAACCACTCTTTTTCTTTTAGATCCTTTTTTCGTTTTGCGAGGGTAAAAAATTTTATGATCAATTCCAGGATTTATTATGGGTAAATTATATCTATATTCTTTCTTTATTTTTTTATGAAGCCAGATTGAGTTTACTGTTCTTTGAATTGGTAAGAGCATACTTTCATTAAACTTTCTTGCTACAAAACTATTTTTATCAAAAAGCATTGCATCATAATGTTGGAGATGAATAAAGGGAATTCCCTTTTTGCTTTCGTATACAGCAAAAACAGTTCCTCCGTGTTGGGCTACATTTATATCACAATCTGGCATTACTTTAATCATATCTTCTTGATTAGAGTAAAACCTGTAGGCGTCATTTTTAAAGCCACATAGTTTATTGAACAAACGAACACTTTTTCTCTTGAAGGATTGAAAATTTGTCCGGGCATATATTATTTTTCCTCCCCAATCAAAAATAGTAGGCTGTGGCTCAAATAAAGTAACAGTTATAGTGTGGCCTCTTTTGGATAATCGAGACGCTATTTCAGAGGTTGTTTTAATTCCACCGAAACCTTCAATATTTCCTACTGCAAAATTAATTTTCATATTTTATATTTCACTAATTGTTTAAATTCTTTTAATTTAAGGACCTTAAAAGAAAATAACAAATAGAAATAAATTGTTGCTGACAAAAAGATTACTAAAATAACATTAAGTTCTCGTATTAGCCAAGTAATCCCCCCCATGATTAAAGAAGAAATTATTATTTTAATTGTGTGATAAGGAAAAGGGTTTATCTTCAAAAATTTAAAAACAGCTAAAAAAGCAAAGGAGGTTACGAAAAGCTCCGCTGTTAATATTCCAATAGCTGCTCCAATATGTGAAAAATAGGGGATTAAGGCCAAGTTAAGAATAATATTTATTACCGTTGCTATGGCGGTTAGATACATTGGTGTTTTTTGTTTTTCTGTTGCGTATAGACACCAACCAGCCATACCGCTTAAAAAGGCAAGACCCCCTGCCCAAATTAAAATTTGTAGAGTAGGAATAGAAGGAATAAATTCTTTCCCCCAAATTAAAGGAACAATTTTGTAAGATAAAATTGTGGTTCCGATGGCCATTGGTAGAGCTAAGATGAACATATATTGCATTGATTTTCGAAAAATTATTTTTAAAGAGTCAATTGAATTTTTATAAAAACCAGACATAGACGGAAATACAGCCATATAAAACATAGCAGGAATTATTTTAATTGTTTTAACTAATTTGTAACTTGAATTATACCACCCAACAGGGATGTCTCCTTTCATTAAAGATAACATTATGGTATCAATATTAAGATAAATGGTTGAGAAGATTGTTGTAAGGCCTATGGGAATTGCTGCTGGAATTAAAAACTTCCAGAGGGTCCAGTCCACCTCAATTTTTGGTTTTGTAAACTTCTTAATTGTAATTAGAAAACTAAAACCCAATATTGTTATGTGAGTAAAAAGGTAAGCTAAAGATAAACTTATTAATCCTCCTCCAAGCCATATTATTCCTACACCAATGCCAAGTTTTAACACGCCGTTTATTACGTCAATCATCGCTTCATATTTCATTTCCTGAAATGCTTGAAAACACCATCTTAATGCGTTTGAAAGAGAGGTGAAAAAAACTGAAATACCTATAATATAAACTATTTTAGTAGTATCAGGAGGATAATTTAATAAGTTAATACTTAAAAAGATTAATCCTACGGCTGTTGTAGATAAAATTAATTTTAAAGCTATAAGATTTCCTAAATATTTTTTTGCTAAAGATTTATTCTTTGCTACTTCTCTTATGGCAATAGTTTTTAATCCGATATCTCCGAAAATTATGAACAAAGCGGTAAACGAAATTGCAAAAGTATATTTTCCGAAGCCACTTACACCAATATGTCTTGCTGCAATAGCAAAGAATAAAAGTAGGCATATTTTACCAAGAACCTTGCCTACCAATAAAAAACTTGTATTTCTTACAATTCTTTTTTTTGAATCTGCAATTATTTTTTTAGTAGACATTATTTTTATTTCTTTTGGGCTATAATCATTATATTCTCCATAAATCTTTCAAGGGGATTGTTTTGGAGTCTTAAGAAGAAGAAGCGGACTTTTAAGATCATAGGAAGATTATTTAAATTTCTACCGTGCCAATGAAAGCTAATTTCTATATTTTTAAAATTATTAGCAATAAGATTTTTTCGTATTTGTTCTATATTAATACCCTTGAACATATACCACTCTGCTGTTTTATGTACATTTTTTAGGTGAGGATTAGCTCTTAAAAGATTAATCGAATTTGGTCGTAGGGGAGGGTATATTTTTAAGATTGCTCTCTTTATAAGTTTCAAAAAAAAATTTATTATTTTAAATATTTTCCAAGAAATTTTTTCCTGATCTATTTTTGTTTTAATTTGAGGATCCCAATCTGTGTATAGGAACCCTTTACTTCTTAAAATTTTATCTGTTTCTTTTAAAATTTTATTGTAATTATAAACATGATGTAAAACAGAGAAAGCAGAAATGACATTAAAGGTGTTAGGACGAAAAGGCAAAGCAGTAGCGTCAGCCTGAATAACCTCATATCCTTTTTTTCTTGCTATTTCTAACATTTTTTTTGAACAGTCAATCCCAATTGCGTTTTTAAAGTAATCTTTTCCAAACTTTAATAAATTTCCAGTACCACAGCCGATATCTAAAAAATAATTATTTTGTGTTCTTTGTGATAAACTCTTAATGATTTCCCTTATTCTTTTTTGGTTAAATCTATTTTGATGAACAGACTGGGCTATTCCCTTGTCATAATCTTTAGCAACAGCATCGTGATATTTAATATTTGCTTTCATTACTCTTTTGTGTTTTTCAGATTTGGAATTATTTTTTATCATTTCAGGGATTCCGTTTTCTATTGAATATTTTTGATTACACTTTGGACAAGATAACGTTCCTTTTATAATTTTATTTTTTTTCTGTCTGGTTGAGTTTAGTTTTAAAGGGAAATTGCCACAACCAGGACAAGCAAGTATTTTTAGAGTTTTTGCATACATTTTTTATTTGTTGTTTATTTTTTTGGCTAATTTTAAAGCTCTTTTGATACAGGCGTCCATATTGAGGTATTCAAATTCTGAAAAACGACCACAAAGTTCAATCCCCCTTTCTTTTATAAAATTCTTTACAATTTTTATATTTTTTAAATAATTTTGATTATAAATTACATAGGCATATTTACTTCGCATTGCTTTCTGGTAGCAAATCTTATCTTTATCTATTATTTTTAGTTTTGATAAAGAGTTGCTCACTTGTTCGATTATTTTTTTGTCTTCCATTTTCCATAATTTACTGTTTGGTCTTGATGTAATTTCTGCAATTACAGAAGATTTTCCAGGAGGGGCATTTTTTTCACTAAAATTTTTAGGAAAAGCTATTCTATTAAATAAAAACTTAGGTTGAGGAAAATATATTGCCGTAAAATCAGAAATATTTTTTTGTTTAACCCCTAAAAGTATAGTAATTAATGAATTATATTTTAGTTTTTTTAGAGAATTTTTAATTTTCTGAGGTACATTTTCTAAATAAGAAACAAGATCAAAAACTGGAATAGTTGATATTAATTTGTCATATTTTTTCTCTTTGTTATTACCGTATACAATCCATTTCTTTTCTTTTTTTATCTTTCTAATTTTATAATTTTTAGTTATTTGAAAGGGTTTTTCTTCTAGATTTTTAATAAGAGTTTGTATGCCTCCTTGTTTTGGATAATAAAAATATAATTGGTGTTTATATCCTTCAGTTGGAATTCCAAGAGATGACTTAATTACATCTTTCTTGGGGGGCTTGGGAACTCTTTTTACCCAATGAAGACTCATTTTGTGAAGGGGATATTTCCAAATTTTTTTATTGTAAGGAATTAGATACTTTTCAGCGATTCCTTTTCCAAAAGTAAAGTAGACCCATTCTTTAAAATTTGAAGGTTTTTCTTTATGTTTGTTATTTAAGTAATAATAAAGGCACTCAAAAGTGTCTTTGAGGGGGAGTTGTGAAAGACCGTTTTCAAAAGGATACTTTACAAAACTTTTTTTGAAATAAATCTTATTATTTCTTTTCTTTCTATAATAATTATCTCCAAGGATTTTTTGGAAATAATCTATAGCTTTTTTGTCTTTGGAATAGATAATGTGAGCTCCGCCCCAGTCGAAAGTGAATCCTTTTTCTTTTATACTTCTGCAAAGTCCTCCACATTCCTTATTTTTTTCTATTATCTCTGTATCACATTTTAAGTTGGAGGCGACAGTTAAACCGGTCAATCCACCTCCTAAAATTCCAACTTTCATAAAAGAGAGTATGTCTTATTTTTTTATTTCTTTCATTGATTTTTTAGCGTCATCTATGAATTGAGCTACTGTTTCTTTTGTTCTTGCTCCCAAAAGTGATTTGGTAATTCTTTCTGGGGTGATGGTTAAAACGTGAGCTCCTGTTCTTGCCCAATGCTCAACATTTTCTGGACTTCTTACCGATCCGACAATGATTTCAATATTTTCTAGACCATGAAAATCTAACCAGTCTCTAACATTTTTTATAACCTCAAAGGCCCTTTTTGCTCCTTGTTCTTCGGAGATTCTTCCCCCGAATATACTTATGAAATGGGGTTTCTTAGCCTGAGAGCTTGCTTTTAAGCCAGCGTTGATTGCTTTGGCTGCAAAAATAGCTTGGTTGAAAGTAGTCATAGCAGTGACATTAACCCTTACTCCATCTTTTACTAATTTATGAATTGTCGGCAAAAGAGATTTTCCCTTCCTATCTGTGATAGTGACCTTAACAGCTATATTTTCTGCTAACCCAGCATACTGTTTGGCTTGTTTTATAATTTCTTCTGGGTCTTCAGTAGTTACCTCAGCACTGGTTGATCGAGGGGCAATTAGTTCCGCGATTTTTACTGTTCTTTTTTTTATTCCCTCCAAACCTCCTCTGACTCCGTCTTTAAGACAGATAGTAGGATTAGTAGTGACACCATCACAAATTCCCCAAGAGATGAATTTTTTAATCTCCTTTAGGTTTGCAGAATCAATAAATATTTTCATAATTTGATATAAATTAATAGTTAATTATTTTACGACCTTTTGATAATTTTAATTACTTCTTGGTGGTTTTTAGCAATAAAATCTGGTTTCGTTTTCATTTTGTCTTCCCAATACGGCTTTAGTTTTCCCAAGAATATAGTATTACATCCTGCTTTTCTTCCTGCTTCAATGTCTGTTAAACCATCTCCAATCATGTAAGATTGGGGTAAATTAATACTTAAATCTTTGCTGGCTTTTAATAGTAATCCGGGCTTTGGTTTTCTACAGTTACAATCTTTTAGATATTTCTTGTTTTTTACCCGTAATGGATCAGGATGGTGAAGACAATAGTAAATTTTATCTAACTCAGCTCCCTTCTTTTCTAAATCCATTTTCATTTTTTTTGTAATTTTTTTTAACAAACTTAAACTCATCTTTCCTTTAGCTACAGCTGGCTGGTTTGAAACGACCACAACCAAAAAGTTCCTTTTCTTGAATTCTTTAATTGTTTTCGTTACATTCTTTTTTAGTTTGAATTCTCGAGGACGAAGAGGAGAATCTACTGTGCCGAAGTCAGCATTATAGACCATTTCGTTTATTACTCCATCTCTATCTAAAAATACAGCTCTTTTAGTTTTTGACATTTTCTTTTGAGATTTCATTTAATAGATTAGATAAAAGATGGTCTATAATTAATTGGAAGTCTTCAGTATGAGGGGTTCTTCTAGATTTCTCTATCCAAGGAACAACAATACAAGAATCAGCTTTTTTAGCTGTAGCCCCATTGTTTTCTCCTACTACTCCTACAATTTTAGCTCCAATCTTCTTTGCATAATCAATTGCTTCAACTAAATTATTAGAAACATTATCTGTTCCTCCGCTTACTGAATAAATAAAAATACAATCCTTTGAATTAAAATCATGCATTTCTAATTGACGTTTAAAAATAGACTTCCACCCTTCATCGTTTGCTAAAGCGGTTAATAGAGAAGAATTGTCGCTTAGACAAACAGTAGAGACGCCAGCGATTTTATTAAAGTCATTAGCAGCATGAGAACCAGTTCCTGCTCCTCCCCCAACTCCCAAAAAGAATATTCTACCTTTTTGTTTTTTTACATTTAGTATAACTTGGGCTGTCTGTTTTATTTCATCTTGATCTATTTTTTGAGCAATAGTTGAAAGTTCGGAAAGGTAAGTTTTGATATAGTTAGAGATTTTCATGTTCTTATTATCCAATATACGAAGACCGTTTTAAAAAAGATAAAACAAGCTTTAATATATTGAATTTTAGTTAGTTATTATATTTATTAAACAAAATTTGCCATAACTTTTGCTCCTTGTAAATCAAACCGGAAAGACTCCTCGCGAAGGCCTACTTTTTTCATAGCTTCCCTTAACTTATTTTTATTTTTGTTACAATAAAACAAAAAGAAACCTCCTCCTCCAGCTCCCATAAGTTTACCTCCTAAGGCTCCTGCTTCTTTTGCTTTTTTATACCACTTATTAATTTCAGGGTTGGAAGTTCCCTTCCTTTTTATTTTTTCTTGCCAATGGATATCTAATAGTTTTCCAAACTCGTTCAAATTGCCTTTTTCTAATGCTTTTTTAATTTTTTGACCAATTTCTTTTACTCGATGTAAATTTTTAACTGTTTTTCCCTTACCTTTTTTTGTAGCTTCAGCTTGGTGTTTTAAAATTGGTGAGGATTTTCTTCTAATTCCGGTATAAAACATTAATAGATTGTGTTCCAACTCACTCACAATTTCTGGTGAGATATTATTTGGATAAAGAGGGTTGATTGTTACATTCCCTTTCCGGGAAACCGAAAATGATGTTAAACCACCAACTGCAGATATATATTCATCTTGTTTACCAGAGGGTTCACCTAGTATATCTATTGCGATATGACAAGCTTCTTCAGCTATTTCTTCTTTAGAGGGAAAGTTTCTTTTCTGGTTATTCTCTAAATAGGTATGGAGAGCAGTGAGAAGAGATACGCAAAAACTTCCAGAGGTACCAAGGCCGGTACTTGAAGGAACATCAGCAATAGAAATTATTTCTATTCCGCCATCTATTTTTAATAATTTGATTGCTTCTCGGACAATTGGATGATTGATTTGATTTGGCTCTTTTGCTATTTCGGTTTCTGAATAACTTACTCTTAGGCTGTTTTCAAACCTTTTATTAACGATAATATACACATACTTATTAATTGCTGCTGAGGTCCATTCTCCTTCAAATTTTGAATAGTAGGAGGGAACATCAGTTCCTCCTCCGCCAATTGAAATCCTAACTGGTGCTCGAACAATAATCATTTTTGGATTAAAAAGTTAAATATTATTATTTTTTATGTATTTTTTAAATTCTTTAAGACCTTTAAAATCTCCTATTTGATAAAAGCGGGTTTTAGTTTCAAAATATGAAAGCTCTGCTTTTTTTATTAATTTTTTGTGTATTTTGGATAAATCAAAGGTTTTATCTTTTGGAAAGTTTTTTAATATTTCTTTTTTAAAAATACTTACTCCATAATCAATATGTTGCATTTTTTTTGATGATTTTTCTTTATTATATTCTTTTATTAAGTTTTTTCCTAAAAGAACATTACTTTTTTCATATTTATTTTTGTTTTTATAAACGACCATTAATCCAAGTGTATTTAGTTTGTTAAAACGACTTATTGCTAAATTGAAATTGAAGGGAAGATAAGAATCTCCATACATTACTAAGAAAGATTTATCGAGCAGGTCTTTTACTTTTTTTAAAGCTCCACCGGTTCCAAGTAATTCATTGTTATCTTTGCTATAATTTATTTTTATTCCAAATTTTTTTCCATTGCCAAAATATTTCTCAATTTCTTTACTTTTATAACCAGTACAAAGAATTACATCAAAAAGGTTATTCTTTTTTAATAATTTTAACTGATATTCTAAAAATGGTTTTCCTTCTATTTCTACCATTGATTTTGGTTTCTTTTTGGTTATGGGTTGTAGACGAGTGCCCAACCCGCCACATAGAATAACAGATTGCATAAAATTAATTAGATAATAAATCTTTTATTGATTGTCTTATTGCTTGGTCTGAATTAAGTTTTGGTTTCCACCCTAAATTCTTTATTTTCTTTGTGTCTAATCTTACTTTTGGAACATCTCCTTTCCATCCTCTTTTACCACCAGTATATTTTAATTTAACCTTACTTAAACCCATTTCTTCTATCACAATTTTGGCTATTTTGTTTACAGTAGTAACTCCATTTGAGGCTACATTAAACAGGTTTATTTTATTCTTGGCTTTTTTAAGAGAGAGAATGATAGCATTAATAAGATCGTTAACATAAAGATAAGACTTACTTTGTGTTCCGTCTCCTAGTATTTCTAGTTTTTTTGGATCCTTTTTTAATTTATTTATGAAATCAAAACCAACTCCGTGAGTTTGATTTTTGCCTACTATGTTTGCTGGTCTAAAAATCCAAGATTGAATATCATAAAGATGACAAAAAGCGCTGATTAATCCTTCTCCTGCTAGTTTACTAGCTCCATACATTGAAATAGGCAGTAGGGGACCGAAATTTTCGGGAATACTTTTTGCTCCTTGGTCTCCATAAACTCCACTTCCTGAAAGGTAAATAATATTTTTAACTTTGTTTTTCCTCATTGCTTCTAAAACATTAAAGGTAGCAATAATTCCTTGGTTTAAATCTAATTTTGGATTCTTTAAACTTTTTGCAATATCTGGATTTGAGGCTAAATGAAAAATTAAATTACATCCCTTCATTGATTTTTTGAGTTTGTCAAAATCTAATAAATTTTCATTTACTAATCTAAAATTATTTTTTTTAAGATATTCATCTAAATATTCTTTTTTCCCAGAGCTTAAATTATCATAAACCGTAATGGCATTATTGTTTATTAATCGATTGATCAGATTGCTTCCTATAAAACCTGCTCCTCCAGTAATAAAAATATTTTTTTGGGTGATACTTTTATTTTCTGTTCTATTCATATTTTTTAATTACCAATCTTTAATAGTTTTTTTAACCTTTTGTTTAATTTTACGATAAGCATTTGCTGCTTTTTTTTCAGCTTCCGGGGAAACTACTTTTAAAATTTCTCTTCCCATAATTCTATATCTTCCTCCAACCTTGTTTGCTTTAATGATTCCCTTTTTTAAATAGCGTTTAATTGTGCTTTCCGATACCTTTAGAAAATTTCTTGCTTCTTCTGTTGTGTAAACTTTATGAGGTTTAATTTTCTCTGGAGATTTTTTATTTGTTTCTGTTTTATCTGTCATAATTAAAATTTTTGATTTATTTTGACTATATTTAATAATAAACCCCCTATCAACAGGTGTCAATAGGGGTCATCAGGATAAATCTTCGCTTATCTCAAATTTTATCCCCAGTTCTTGAGTGCTTTCGCATACCTTTTCCAGGTTCCAGTATCCATCCATTTGCCCTCGAATTTAAATCCTGCTAGTTTTTTTTCTTTAACTAATTGTGGGAAAACATCTTTTTCTATCATAGTAAACTTCGGACCCTGATGATAATTGAAAATCTCTGGGGATAAAAGATAAAGTCCCGAACTGATGTAATTTGAAGGTGGGTTTTTAGGTTTCTCTAAAAATTTTTTAATTTTTCCATTTTTACAAACAGCTACTCCATATTGTTTAGGGTTTGGAACTTTAACCAAAGCGATTGTGGCAATTGAATCGTTGTTTTGATGGAAGTGGGTTAATTTTTTTAAATCAATTTCTTTTAATTCATCTCCATTACTTACAAAAAAAGAATTGTTTTCTATCCAATTTTTCAAAAGATGAAATCCTCCAAACGTTCCAAGGGGTTTTTTTTCTTCAAATAATTTAATTTTTGGACTCTTTTTCTGATAATATTTTTTCTGCCATTGATAAAAATGTTTTTTATGTTTTTTACTAATTAAAACAGCAACATCTTTTACTCCCTGGGAATTAAATAAATCAACTAGATGGTTAATGATAGGTTTTTTATTAACAGGAAGTA
>CAZDPT010000015.1:0-14031 GCA_964507665.1 uncultured Candidatus Saccharibacteria bacterium
TTAACCTTTCTTATTACCCTATTTATTTTTTTATCAATTTTTTTCATGTTATTTTTTTGCAACTTCTTTTAATTTTTGTAAAAACTCTTTAACTTGAGATTTGTTTTTAAAACAACCCTCCCCTTCTTCTCCAGCCCAATCAGTTGTTCTACTTTCTGTGTAATCTGGAAAAATATTTATTGCTTTTTTCTTGTCAAGATTAAAATAATCTTTGAATCTATCCATATAAACTTTGTATTGTAAACCTTTTTCTGAATTACTTTCTCCGGGTAAGATACTTAGAATTGTGTTTCTTGATTCATTCTTTCCCATAAGCCCGATAAAAACAATGCTGCTTCCTGTGGTCGCTCTTTGGTCAAAATATTTCTCAAGGTTTTCTACAAGATATTCGTAAATATCAAATATTTCATTTTCTTTTGCTGTATTCTCTAGCTGCTCGAAGGTTAAATTTGGTTTCCTCTTTGACGTAGCTCTTGTTTTAGTTCTGTCTTCTGCTTCACTGGGATCAATCAAAAATACCCTTGATAAATATTCTTTCTCTTCATCTTTAAAGCTTTGAAATGTTACTGCATTTATTCCAACTCCATAACGGTCAGAGAGATATTCAATAATTCTTTCCGATTGTCTGTCTATCTTAGAAGCAACAATTAATATTTTATGGTTCTCGTTTATCACTTCTGGAAACTCTGTATCAAATTTTTCTTTAAAAGCTTTCTCAAGAGAGTTTTCCTTGGCGAGATATTTATCTGCTATTTCCGTTATTTTTTCGTTCGAAAGATTTTCCACCCAAGAAGCATAATCTAATACTTGAGCAGTTATATCTCTTGGAGTTTTATCTCGTTTAAGTTCAATTATTACAACATCTCCAATAGAATCAACAGCAAGCAAATCAATCATTCCACCAAGGTCTGTTGAAACCTGCCTTCCTATTACTAATAAATCATTAGAAATTATTGAAATGTCTTCTTCTAACCAATTTTCTAATCTTTCTTCTAAATCTAATTTTGATTTGGAAATTTTCCTTAATTTGTCTTTTTTACTAATTTCCCAAATTTTAATATCTTGTGGCATTATTTTATTTTTCAATTAATTTTTGTCTGATTCTTTTTAACGTTTTTACTTTTAAAATTTATTGTATCATAAACCCAACTAATAATCTGTTGGAGAATACTGGGCTGTATAATTTTATTAATCTTGTCAATTAAATTTTGTATTTTTTTAGATACTGCTATTTCTTGAGAAAAGGCTCCACCCTTACAAAAGATATCGAAATTCTCATTAGTCTTTTTATCGAGTTTATTCGGAGAAGCCAAGATTCCAAAGAAATTAATAGATACATTACTTAGAAAATTTATTGAAAAAAATAAATCATACATTTTATATAACTCTTGAAATAAATCATTTGGGAGCATTACTATTAACCCAGAGGAGATAAGGGCGTTCCACGCATCAGTGGGATACGGTTTAGCGAATCTCCATCCCAGTTTATCTACTTCTTCTTTAGATAAAGATATTTCTCTTTTTTTATTAATCTTCTTTCTTATATCCGAAGGAAGATTTTTGATAGTATCGTTTACACGTTCTTGATTCTTTCTAAGTTCAACAGAGACTGTACCCAACAAACTTTTAAATCTTTTTTTATTTTTGTGATTATCCCAAATAATACTACTAGCCATAGTTAAAATTGAACCTATAATTGCACCAAGTAAACCTATAAATATCTCTAACATATTTCTATTTCTAATTTAGTTTTTATTTTTTATTTATATCTTTTTTCAATTTTCCTGATTTTGTTTTCTAAGGCCTCAAAAATATCTACTTCTAAATTCTCTGCCAAAAGTAAAGCGACTGTTATAAGGTCAGCTTATTCCTCGGCCAGTTTCTTTTTGTTCTTTTTTCTATTTTTTTCTTTTCGTTGGACAGCACTAAAGCCTAATGTCTCTTCACACAACTCTCCTGTTTCTTCCATTAATTTAATCGTTCTAAAAAGAGTTCTTTTCTCTTTGTTCTCTAAATTATTTCCTTGTTTAACCATTCTTTTGTGTTCTTGCTTAATAAACTTTTGTAGTTATTCGAGATTCATATAACTATTTTATTTTTTAATTAATTTTTAATTTTTGAAACCATATCTTTGATTGCTTTGAAAATAACATTAAAGTTATTATTTAATTCCTCGACAGTAATATTACCAGTTTCGTTGAAATAATCAGCTGTAATCTTAATATCGGTTTCATTCTTTAATATGTTAATAAATTCTTTGACATTATTTGTTACATCTTCTCTGGAAACGCGTTCTAATAACCAATTGAATTTAATTAAAATGTGACCGTCAGAATAAAATGTAAGCGGAGAAATAGTTTTACATAAGTCATAGAAAAGAGGAGAAAAAGAACCATTTACAATGCCTGTCCCCCAATTTATCTCGTCGGCTTCTTTTTTAAAATAATTATAAAGTTTGATTATTTTCTCTCTATTTTTGCCTGCTTTTTCTTTTACTTGCTCAAAAAAACTTTCCTCGTCCCATTGTTTTCTTTTGCTCGTAGCAGCTTCCCTGCTTTCAGTTTCTTTGATGGAAGCTCCATAAAACTGAGGTACAATCATTTCCTCTCCTTTTTTATCCTTATAGTATCGGGCAACAAAAGCATATATCTGAGGACCAGAAAAACTTTTTGAATTAACAAATTCTAAAATTCTTTTTAGGCTATCATCTATATCATCAACCACGATTACAAGAGAGAAATCACCCTCGTGCAAGTTATTGCTTATCTCTCGCCTAAACTCCTCTTCGGACCAATTCTCATCCTCAACTAAGTCAGCCATTAAATCTAATAAGGGTTTATTTTTCTTAGACTGAACAACTTCATCAAACTGCTCATATGTCTTTCTCCAAAGAAAAGCAGCATATTCTAGTATTTGGCCAATAACCTTCCTTTTAATATCAGGATTTATAGCTAGTTTAGTTTCAATAATAGTGATATTACCATCTTCATCAATGCCAACAATGTCAGAAGAACCTGCTCCTGGGAGACCAAATTCCTTTATAGCTATTTTAATTTCCTTTCTTTCCTCACTTATTTCTTGAACAGGAATAATACTAGGATCTTCATAAAGAAGGTCTTGTAATTCTCCTTCGTTTTTATAACTGTGTTGAAAAACCTTTTTCCACTTTTTATTTTTCTCGCTTCGTTTGAGAATTTTCATAATTTTATTTTTCAATTAATTTTTTTAATTTCAAAAGTTGATCTTCTATAATTTTTGAATCAACAAATGGTTTCAATTCGAAATCTCCATTTTCGGTGTGTAATTTAAGGAATAAACCTCCATGTGAAGTATCAAACATACTCAAGTGTGTTTTACGAAAACTAGACTTTTCTTTGTGTACGATAACTTCATTCCTTAAAATTTGAATATTTTTTCCTAGGCTTTTCTTAAAACCTTTAAAAAATTTCTTAATTAAAACATCATTGTCTCCTTTACAAACTCTTTGTATTCTTTCTAAAAGCTTATATATAATTGAAAAATGAATATAAAAATCTTTTATTATAACTTCTAACCCATTAAACATACATTCAAAGATATCATCTTTTTCTCCTGCAAGACGACCTATAACACAATGACAAAAAGAATTTAATTTTTAAACCTCCTGCCAGGTTCCATTAATCATCAACAAAGATTCTTTTTGGCTATTAAATTCTTTTTTTAGCTTTGAAATACTAAACAAATTTATTGGATTATGCCGAACATCTAAAACTTGTAGTTTCATAATATTTCTTCTTTATTTTTTTCTTTCTCTCTTTTGTTAAAGAAGATTTTTTGTTTTTCATGTATGTAATTATTTTTAATAAACTAAAATCTAATTAATATTTCCACAAAAAGGACATTCGTCATTTAGTGAAGATGTTTTGTTTGAATAAAAATAACGACCACACTTATTACACTTTATTTTTGAAGAAGACAAAGATGATTCAATGTTTCCAATTGAAGAGATAGAACTTATATCACTTGAACTACTTGAGATTTGTAAATCAGTTATTTTTTCTTCTGCTTTTTCAAGTGCATTTTCCAGTTTACCGACCAATACTTCTGCTTTTTTCCCATATTTTTTAACCTCGGATGGTTTCCATTTTTCTTTTTTTCTTATTTTTTCTAAATACAATTCTATCTTTTTTTTGTATGTATCTATTTCTTTTTTACTTCCTATAATTATATTCTTCTGCTCAATTTTGAATTTCTCTCGTTGTCTCTTCAGGTCCTTTGCACTTTGCCATCCCCACAGAGCAGTTAAGGCAAGCATACTTATAAAAATAGTAAATATTAACGTTAAACTGGATAAAACTATCAAAACAATACTTACTGAATTAAATTTAGTTGCCGGAAAAAAACCTTGAACCGTAAAGATATTCAAAAAAAAGAAGATTAAAGCACAAAACATTCCTAAAACTGTAATTATTTTGATAATCTTAAACACAATTTGACATATAACTTTAGTCTTTGTAAAAATTTTTTGTTTATCTTCCATAAATTTTATTGATTATCTAAACTTGATTTAATTGAGTTTTAAATCATCCTTTTGGGAAAAAATTATCGATAATTTGAAGAATAAAACCTATCCCTAATAAAAGGATTCCCCATTTCACTTTTTTTCTTCGTTTCTCATTAAAATCTTTTTCCCTTTCACCTTTTCCACTCCAAGTTCTTATATCCCAAAGAGTTTCTTTAGATCCAAAATAGAGAAACACTGTTCCCAAAAGTGCTAAAAACAAACCAATGCTATTTAATTGATCAACTAGAAAAAAATCAATTATTTCGCAAATATCAAACATAATGACCTATTGTTCTCTAATTTCCGGTAGTTGTTTTTTGTACTTTTCTACACAGTCTTTACAATATTTTTTTGCATGGAGAGAATACAAAAACTCATCAACTATATCCTCCCTATAATAATATTGTCCTTTAGAAATATTTACATTACACAAATCACAAGAGTGATTAACCCTGGCTTTGGTTTTCTTCAAAGTTTTCAAATTATTGAATTTGCTCATTTTTTAAATAAAATTATCTCAATTCTATAATTCTGTCTAAAAATACTCTCTGGAGATTCTCTGTGATACCTTTAATTTTCTTAAAATATTCTTCCCATTTTTTTTCACTATCTAAATCAAACTCAAAATATTTTCCTACTAAAGAACCTTTTAATTCTGGCATTTCATTCCATTCAAGCTTTTTACCAAAATCTTCCTCAATCTCTTCTTTTCTTTTTTTAATCTTATAAAATAAATCTTTGTTGGTGAAATAAATTTCTGCTTTTAATTTGTTAGCAGACGCATTTAACTTAATAGCAATCCATGCCTCGGAAACGCCTATAGGAATTTGATAATAAGCTGGAGCTGAAGGCTGAGGTCTGCCCAGTCTAAGATTGGTTCCTTGTTCTTCACAAAATTCTATAAACCTATTTAAAAACTCTAATTCTTTTAAGGCTAACTCAGATAATTCACCACTTCTAGTAGCTTTCTTGATGGTTTTAGCCCAGCTACTAGGCTCTGAAGCAATATCAAACTTAGGGGCAGTCGGAGAACCAGCAATCTGCCAAAGTTCAATCTTAACAGCAAAAACATTTACTTCTTCGTCTGTATGACTATTAAGCCATTCGATTGCATCTTTATGTTCATCTCTTATATTTTTTGCTATCCAGATTATAAATTTTGCGTTATGAGCTGAGGCATAAGCAAGAAGCTTCCCGAGGTGATCATGATCTGTTCTTTCTAGTTGGTTTTCAATAATAATTTTTCTTCCCGTATTTTCCTCTTCGGCTAGAATATCTACACTAAAATCACCTGCACTTGCCTCTACTTGAACTAACTCAATATTAATACCAATCTCTTTTCCTAATAACAAAAGATTTTCTTTGCGTGCTAACCATTCTGTAAATTCTTTCTCATTTTTCCAAAATTTCTTTAAATCAACTTTTTCTATTTTACTTAATTTTTCCATTCCCATAATTTTATTTTTCAATTAATTTTTGATTTTTGTTTTTTTCTACAACTTAATCTCAAGGGCCAATTACACTTGTAACGATCTCTCTTTGCCTCACAATATCCAGAAATTTCACTTTTTATTCTCTTATAAATAGATTCTGAATTATAAAACTTTTTAATTTCTTTTCTTTTCTGATCCCAAATTACCTCCTCAGCTGGTATTGGAATTAAATGTTCTTCAAAATTAGAAATAGCAATACCAACAGAATGGTTTTTCTTATTTAACAGATATTTACCAATTGCCATAGCCCGCGGCAAATGATAAAGATTTGTAATAAGACCAAAATTAGAATCTTTATCTTTAGTTGTTAATTCATCCATGGTTTTTAATATCTCTATCATATTACCACATGTATTACCTGGACAACATCTTAATTCTTCCAAATATTCCTCCTTTACACCTGCCCCTTTTAAACATTCTCTCATTGCCTCTGTTCTAAATTTTCCTACGTCTTTATTACATCCCCCCAGCAAGAAAAATTTTGCCTTTTTGGTCTTCTCTTTGTTTACCTTTAGTTTTTCTTCCAATAATTCTGCTGCATGTAAGCGAAAACCATTATCAAGAGGTCCGTGCTTATCTTTTTTTTTAAATATCACTCTCTCCCCTAATTTCTCAATATCTGTAGCTAAAATAAAATATTTATCAACATCTTTTTTATTATTATTAATTATTTCCTTAATTCCTTTGAAATAATCTCTTTCTATTTCACAAAGTTCTTTTTCCCCACATCCTTGTTTTTGAATCATTTCTTCAAGTTTTTCTTCAGTTCTATTTAAAAATTCTTTGAAAAAAGTTTTAAATCTATTTTTATCTACCATAAATCTTATGAATTATTAAAAATTTTAACTTTGAATTAATTTTTATTTTTTGATGACTTCTGAGAGTATAAATGCTGACGTACTGCTTTATGCTTTAATTTCATTTCTTGTATTTTTTTTGCTAATGCTTTGTTGTTTTTCTCTGCCCAGTAATAATCAAAATAGTATTTTCTAGATTTTTCTCCAAACAAATAAGTGAAAAATCTTAATCGGTATTTCACTTCATCAGGTAATGGTATTGCCCCTATCAAGTGTACCCATAATTCATCTATCTCATCTAGTTCTTTGCTGCTTTTACTTCTACTAGAATCTTCATTATCATGATACCTACTTTGGTAATGACCATATAGTCGTTTTAATAAATTATCAAATTTATCTAATTTATAATCCTTTGTTTCTTTAAGTTTTTCTTTTAAACAAAAGGGATTATGTCCCTTTTTAATTTTTTCTTTTGTCTCAAGAAAAATAAAAACCTTTAATATTTTCTCTATTGCCTGGCAAGATAAAACAAAACCACATCTCAACAACCCGTTTAATATACAACATCTAGAAGCGACGTAATCACTACTTGCTGTTGTAAACATCATTGTTGCATATTGATTATTCTGGCAGAAAATATTTATATCTTTTCTAGACAATTTAAATTTTTCAGCAGATTTTTTTGTCATTTTACCACATAAAGACTTTACTACAATTTTTATTCCTCAATTAATTTTTTTATTTTAATCCTGCTTTTATTTTATTTCTCTTCTGCTTTAACCATGTTCAATTAAGGTTTTTAGGGATTTTCCTATATAATTTTGTCGAACTAATTGTACAACTTTTGCTAAGTATCGAGTAGCAGTATCTTTTTTCGTCTCAATAAAAAGCTTTTTTCCATTTCCCAACTCTATCATTGCTTTATTTTGTTTTTCTTCTTGGATAACCCCTAAAATTTTTAGGTTTAAACATTCTTCCAGGCTTGGGTAATTGTCTAAATTTTTTATTGCCCCGCCACAACTTATTTCAAAATTTTCTTTATCTTTTAATTTCATAAATTTTATTTCTTAATTAATTTTTTGATTTTTCTTTAAAAACGAATAATTCTCCGCAATCTTTACATTCATAGATTAGATGCTGTGGTTTCGGAATCTTTCCTTCTGTGTCTTTTAAATCAATTACATCACCAATTCTGTCGCCCCGATCAAAAACATTTAAGCTATTACATTTTGGACATTTTTTCTTGTTTATTTTCTTCATAATCTAAATTTTCTCCTTTTGCTCCTTTTGGCATATTTTGTAATTTTTACACATTTAATTTATAATGAACGCGGGGTGAGGAAGCCACTTTAAAAAGTGACAATCCTCACCTCTGCTTCAATTAAACACGATTACACTCTGGATCGTGTTTTTCAATTAACTCACTCTCTCTTTCTTTAGAATTAGAATTTTCTTCAAAGGCAAAATATTTTATCTTTTTTCTCTGAAGACAAGAATTATCTGGGTCCGGATGTTCAGATAATCTTTTTTTAAGATTATTTGCTCTGCCAACATATATTGGAATCTGAATACTGTCTCCCAATAAATACACCCCTTCAGTAGTTGGTGCAATATTAAGATCTTCTCTGAACCGATACCAATTAGTCATAATTTTATCGCTTTTTAATTCTTTATTTTATAAAGAGTAAAATAACCTTTAATGACCGATATTTGGTTTTACTCTTTGTTTGTTTATTTATCTCTTAAATTAATGATGAAAACCTTGCCTACGCCTTCAAGTTTTTTCTTTTCCCACTGGTATTTTCCCTTATACTTTTTAGGATTAAGACCATAGGTTTTAAAAAAACTACGAGCAGATACACTTCCACCATATTTTTCATGATGATTTAAAGAAAATTTATTCCTTTCTGTCTCGTCGTTGGTAAAGAAAAAAGCAATAGCCTTTTTCTTTTCATCATAGAACAACACCACATATTTAAATTTATTAATATTGTTATCATCATAAAATTTTGTTGGAAAACCGAATGAATAAGATTTTGTAATAGTAATTCTATTTTCAAATCTCCCTTTCACGTTTTTAAATTTTTTGAATTGATATTCCATTTTTTATTTATTAGATAATTCTTTTTAAGTTTTTTTATCGACCACCATATAACATTTTATCATATCCAGAAATGGTGTCAAATACCACCCAAAGATATATATTAAAAACTAGACACTTTATTGCTTTCCTATATGCTTCTTCTATTATATCATATTTTTTATCTTATGTATACTTATAACAAGTCTATATCTATATCTGCCAATAAAAAAAGTAGTTATAATAACTACCTTAACGCTGAAAATATAGAATTCTTTTTAGATTTCTTTTGTTTCTAGAATGTTATCACCCAACATATCGATTATTTTAACCGCGATTTTGGTTTCATCCTTTGGGATTTCAATCTCATACTCACCTTTAACTAAGTCATCTTTTTTCTCTGGAACATCTGAGAAGTTAATATTAAAAACTTTGCCATCGTAATTGGTATCTATTAAAACTACATCAATCATTGAGCGAAAGTCAGGAATTTTCTTTGAAAGTAAGTTACGTTCGATCTCCAACCGCTTGATGATTGTAGGAGAGATGAAGTTCTTAATCTTAATTTTGACTTTATTTTTGTCGATTCGTTTTATTTCAACATCCGCCTTTGGCGGTTCGTAGGCGATGAAGTTTTTATCTTTAAGGTCAAAGATAATAAATTGATTCATCCTTTGTTTAGTGCGAGTATCCCTATATGGCTGCTTTTTGTTTCTTTCTTCTACCCAAGCGTCAACTTTGGTTTCTCTACTCAAACAAGTAACAATCACATCGCGGTCTTCGTCCGGGCGTTTGCCCAGCTCATCTTCAATTTTTTGTAGGTCAAGCAAGGTTAGGGGGTGATTAAAGTCAATAATTTTTACCAATTCGTTCTCGTCACGGATACCATCAAAAAAAGTATCAGTTTTAGTTTTGGTAATACCGTACTGCTGGATAGCCAATTCCTTTGCTTCGGTTTTAAGAATTTTGAGGTCATAGTTATTAACCTTGTAACTAGCAAAGAGAAAGTACTCGGAGACAGGTTCATCTTCTTTTATCTGGCCTTGAATAATCTTTTGTAATCGCTTGCTGGTA
Organism: uncultured Candidatus Saccharibacteria bacterium; assembly: GCA_964507665.1. Lineage (GTDB taxonomy): Bacteria > Patescibacteriota > Minisyncoccia > Minisyncoccales > CAYZYK01 > CAYZYK01. The sequence continues at coordinate 9,988 of CAZDPT010000015.1, forward strand.
AGCTGAATTGCCCCCTTATTTACATCCACTCCAATCCACCGCCGACCAAGTTTTTGAGCAGCTACACAGCTTGTGCCTGAACCGACAAAAGAATCCAGAATTAAATCGTTAGAACCAGACGAAGCTTTAATTATCCGTTTAAGAAGTGCTATTGGTTTTTGAGTGCTAAAGCCTGTAAGTTCACCTCTGTGTTTATAAGAAACCGAACCGATTTTCGTCCAAACATCGTCAAGAGGGACCCCTTTTTTATCTTTTAGGTATTGTTTTAAATAAAGTTTGCCATTTTTTTTCTCTATCCTTCCTTCTTGTTTAAATTTCTTTATATTTTGTTCGGAATAGTCCCGTAACTCTTGTAGTCTATATTTCCCTTGTTTGTCTTCATGCCGGTACATTTTTAAAGTTGACTTTTTGTACGGCTGAAAAACCTTATTAAAGACAGAGCGCTCATTATTTTTAGTGTAGAATAAAATGGTATCGTGTAATCTTACAAACTGGTTAGTGGAACTATGGACGACAGCACGTCCTCTTTTCCAACTGATCTCATTTCTGAAATTCTCTTCCCCAAAAATCTCGTCCATCAAAAGTTTAATATAGTGCACCATGCGATAATCCAAATGCACATAAATACTGCCTGTTTCGGCTAGAAGTTCTTTAAGTAAAATCAATCTGTCATACATAAACTGAAAATATTCATCTCTTTTCCAAATGTCTTCATACATCGTTTGTTGTAAAATTGAGGCATCGTCTTCTTCAATCCGGCCTAAATCTTTGAGTCCTCTTAGTTCAACTTTGCGAAGATAGTCTTTATTGGAGGCAAAAGGCGGATCAATATAGATTAAATCCACCTTACTTCGAAACCCGTGTTCTAAAAGAGTAGCTAAGATATCCTTGTTGTCACCATGGAATAAAAGGTTATACCAGTTATTTTTTAAATCATCGTAGCGAGGAGTTTTAAGAATCTTATTTTTCTCTTGTGGGTCGTAGGATTCCATTGATTGACAAGGATAACCCTGCACAAACTCCGGCGGCTGTTTACCCACCCAGTAAAGCATGGGGCGACTTTTTGGCACAGTAACTTTTAGTTTTTTCTTTCTGTTTTGTTTTTTTGTCATATTATTTTTGCTTATAAATCCAATCCTTAACGGGGTTGATTTTATTAATGATTGAATCGTCTTTATCCAACAACAGAAGTTCGTATTTTAATTTTTCCTTGTTAATCCTTTCTAACCGTTTCATCATATCCTTTGCGCTTTTGGCTTTTTTGTCATAGTAGGGTTTACCTTTCACCTCAACAATTAAACTCTTTCCGTTTTTCTTGCGGATAAGAAAATCGGGTGTATAAGGGTGCCACTCTCCGTTTTTATCTTGCACTTCAAAAACAAAGTCGGTCTTTTGAGCGTCGGTGATAGCGCCTGTGTAATAAATATCTTCAATGTCGTCAGGGTCTTCGCCAAGATGAGTAAGTAAAGTTTCAAAAAAATTCCTCTCGTCGATTGAATCAAAGTTATAAGGATTATAATGAAAACCAAAAGTGAGCTGACCCCCTTTTTGCTTATGATCCTCTAAATTGAGGATGTAGTCATTTAAGCGATCCTTTTTAATTTTAAGTTCAGCATAATAATTCTTTGTGCCGTCCGTTTCCCCTTTTTCAAAACCATCTTTTCTGACAATAGCCAGTACTTCTTCAATTGTTTCTTCCACCGGCTTATAATTACTCACTTGCTTTTCAATCTGTAATCTTAAAGCTTTCCATTCCGGTAATGGAATTTCACCGTCGGAATAGAGATTGCTTAGTTTATTAAAAAGTAAAAGTGAATCTGCCCGGTAAATTTCTGCCAGTTCTACTGCCGCCTGATAAATATCTATGCCAAGATTACGTCTCTCCAGTTTTCTTTTGTCGGTAGCAATAAGAACTTTGTGTTTAGTTTCTCGGAGAGTGTAGACGGTTTTCTCCGCCTCTTTTATCTCCCCTGTCTTTGGCTTATTAAAAGTCAGTTTTTTTACTGCCTCCTTGTCTTCGGGGACAAACCGGGTAACTATCTTTTTTATCTTAAGCGGCTCTATCTCAGTTTTTCTCAATTTGATAATAACCTTTTCTTTTTCTGTTTCTGCTTGGTTGAGATCTTCTAATGTTTCACCATAGGTTTCGCGCAATTGTTTATCAAGAATAGAAACGTTGTCTTTGGAGAGGTAAATTTTGGCTCTTTCAGTATTGCCCTTAGTTTGTCTTAAACAACGGGTCGCTGCTTGTAGAACAAAGTTATTACTGGAGCGAAGTTTTCGCGCCAGAGCGGTGGCAAAAAGCGACAAACAGTTCCAGCCTTCCGTGCCTTTATTTACCAATAAAAACACGCGATAAGGAATATTTGGGTCATTTACTCTGTTATCAAAAAGGTCTTGGGATTCTTGTGGGGATTTGCTGTGAACAGAGAGAGCAACCGAAGGGTCTAAACCTTTGGAAATAAGAACCTGCTCAACAACTGGTTTTGCTTCTTTTAGATCTTTAATTTTTGGAAAGTAGATAGCTATCTTTGCCGGACTTCCGTCATAGATTTGGACATCTCGATAATTGTCGAAAAAATCACTAACCACGTCTTTTAGAAAATCCTCATTAGTTACCTTGGAATAGGCAACAATATTGTTTCTTACTTCTTTTAGTATTCCATCGTTAATCCCTTGTGAAAGGCCATACCAATAAACTACATCTCGTAAGAGCTGACGTTTATAGTAAGGTGTGCCAGTGGTATTGATAACCACTTTTAAGTTAGTGTTTTGGTTAATATAGTTAATGGTTTGTCTAACTCTTTTTAACTCTCGGTCTAGTCGCCTGCCAAAAAGATGGTGAGCTTCGTCAGAAAAAACAGCCAAGTCAGGCAGAGAAGTAATCGTCTGAAGTCGTAGGTTTGCTACTAACTCTTTGGCGCGGTCTTCGTCTAAAGCAAGCTGTCTACCCCCCAAGGACCTCTTTAAAACTTGTTCTTTGCGTAATCTTATCTTTCCGGTATTGGTAACTATTACGTTAAAATTACTACCCTTGATAACAGGAATATCTTTTTCTCCATCACGAGTATAAGTGAATTTAACATTGGCAGCAAAATTTTTATAAAATCTTGTCGGAAGGATTTTTTCGTAGGGCATTTGTGCTATCTCTTGTAGAGCTCCAAGGATAGTCTTCCCAGGAGCAAAAACTAAGGCATTGCGCACAAACCTATCATCTTCTGGATATTCTAAAGCTAAAGCGTATTCTGTAGCAATGATTGTTCCAATTAAAACAGTCTTTCCCGCTCCCATAGCTAAAGCCAAGATATAACTGGAATAATTTAGAGAGATAGTTTCTCTAAGGGTTTGGAGTTTGTGCTCTTTAACGAAATCATTATCTTTTTCAATCTTGTTCCAAAATCTTTCCATACCCTCATTAAATGCAAAGTCTTTTGTTTCTTGTTTGTGAACTCCCAAGGCTTCCAAAAGATCGGTCTTTTTCTGAAAATACTTTTTGTAAAGATCCAAAATGTGAGTAGTATCTTCCATCATTCGGAGATACCAGTATATCTCAAGTGCCTCAACTTGAGCTTCTCTTAATTTAAACCCGCTTTTTTGATTATCACGATTGTGACGAAGAATAGTAGCAAGTCCAGAGTAAGAGCTGGGATAGCCGTCCTTACGCCACTGTTTTACCTGCAATTTTAGTTTTAGATATAAGCCTTCTATCATACTTTTAAATAATTGAGTAAAATGTCGAGGACGCTCGCTATTATTTTAAATCTTTTGTGTTAAACACAGAAATTCTTGAACAGACAAATTATCGACTCCAACTTTTCTTAATCGTTTTTTGGGACGATTTTGTTCTGGTAGACTATAGAGTGCATAAAACTTTTTCATATACTTCCACTTTATATCTTTTTTTACTTAATTTCAAACAAAAAAACAAACAAAAAAAACAAAAATTTCTCTATTTCAAAATTTATCCACACCTTTTGGGTTTTCGCAATATTTTCGGTATGTTATAATATAGTAATTTATTATAGAAAATGAGTCAAACTGTAA
>CAZDPT010000016.1:0-12600 GCA_964507665.1 uncultured Candidatus Saccharibacteria bacterium
GCTCCCAGTGTTGGACGACGTTAGAACTGGATTGGTGGGAATTTGAAAAGAAAAAGCCCACAGGACGCTCCCGCAGGCTCGAACTGTCTGTCATATTGCCCTGGCTGGCTCTATTACCAGTATTAGGGTATCACCGTTCTTGGTCGCCTGAAACCAGTGTGATTGATTAGCTTCAGGTCCTTAGCGGCACGCTACCGATACGACAGACATAACCTTTACTATTTATAGTATATCATTTATTTTCTTCTATGTCAACCATAATAGATAATGTGTAAGGACATTTGGCGGTTTTATCTAATAGTCTTCCAAACAAAAAAACCCGAGAAAACAATCTCGGGCTTCTCTGCTCCCCTGTCTGGACGACATTAGAACTAAGACAGAAGAGAAAGATGAGTATATTTGTATTCCTTATTTAAGGGAATGCTCTAAATAATAATAAGTTTGCCCCACCCTTTTGCTCATTATAGGTTAGTTCCAAGAACCTTGACTTTTCTCTAATTTTAAAGTAATCTTAAACATTAGTTCTTTTAAATTAAGACTTGGAGCAATGAGATGAGCCTTTTGGACGTCATAAAATTGGTTTCTAAAATGCTCGTCTCATTTAGAGGCAAGCCGCCATTCCGAGCGTTTCGGATCAAGAAAGGAGGGCAAGATGGAAAAGGTTTTGGAGAAAAGGGTATTTAAAAAATCATTGTTGGTTTTTTTTCTAATTGTCTTAGGAGTTTTTACGGGATGTGACAAAATTGAAGAATCTAATTCTTCAATTTCTCGGTCGAACAATATAAGCAAGCCCCCTATTGTGGAACCAATAGACTATCTTTCTCTTGAACCAGGAACAGTTCTAAACTACGAGATTGAGATCGGAGAAGTGGAACCACTTTTTTATAGAGAAGTGATTTGGCCACAGACTAAAGGTAGTATTGTAATGGCTACTCGGGGAAGATATGCTAGTGCAATTGGTAAAGAAAACTCTGGTGAAAAATTTATTTTAAAAGTTGTAATTAAGGGATTGGCCGCCGAACAAGGACCGCTCGAATATCCGATCGGCGTTGAATTAACTGTAGAGAAAGATGATTTGGGCATATACAAAGGTGCTAAAAAGGTTTTTTGGGCAGCAACTACTCATGGTAGATTCATTTGCCATGAAGTTATAACGCATTCACCTGATTCCATTGGAGCCCCTCGCGGCGGAATGTGGGGAACCTGGGGAGCTGAAGATGGTTATTCTCTAGGAATATTATTTTTCGGAGATAAACCGGGCATCGGAATTAGCACCGGAGGAGGAAAAGATAAAATATTTTTTATTGGATTTTCCCCTATCCCCGAATCAAAAAAGTCGGGACTTTATTTCGTTAGAAAAGTAGAACCTAATGTGAAAGAAAGAAATTCTGAGGCTAGTTTTCTAAATAAAGGGTTCGAGGAACATTTATATTTTTCCCAAGGAGAGGGCCTTGTTTATCTCAAACAAGTTATTGAAGGTAAAACCTCAATGACCTGGAGAAGGAAATAATGAATTAAGAAAGCTGCAAGAGAAATTAGGGGCTCAATGAGCAAAACTCAATGAGTCCATTTTTTTATAAAAATTCCTTAAACAATAATCTCAAGATATTCATATATTTTATAATCTTGTTTTTAATACAACAACAAAAACCCGAGAAAACAATCTCGGGCTTTTTTCTTAAATTTAAGAAAGTTACTCTCTCGAACCGCGCTCGTGGTTGCTCCGGGGGTCGGACTCGAACCGACAACATGATCCTTAACAGGGACCCGTTCTACCATTGAACTACCCCGGAATACTTTTAATTCTAACTAATTTTTAGCAATTTTTCAACTTATTAATAATAATCTTTGAGTTTTTTGAGTTCTCTATGCTCTCTTATCTTCTCTAGGGCCTTAACTTGAATCTGTCTTATTCTTTCTCTGGTAACACCAAATACTTTACCAACTTCCTCTAAGGTATGCATTACTCCATCTTTCAAGCCAAATCTCATTGAAAGAATTTTCATTTCTCTTGGAGTTAAATCACTCGAGATTTCTTTTAATCTCTTCTTTAAAAGTTCTTTTGCTGCCTCACGAGAAGGTGGGGCTACCTTTTCATCTTTAACAAACTCAACTAAAACGCTGTCATCTTCGTCTTTTCCTACTGGAGTTTCTAAAGAAATAGCTTTCTGGGCAATTCTTCTTACATGATGAACCTTATCAACTTCAATCCCCATTTCAGAAGCAATTTCTTCAGCTAAAGGCTCCCTTCCTAATTCCTGGAATAAACTCTTTCTAGCTTTAGTGTATTTTGAAATCGTTTCTATCATATGAACAGGAATTCTTATTGTTCTTGCCTGATCAGCTAAAGCTCGAGTTATACCTTGACGAATCCACCAAGTAGCATAAGTTGAAAACTTGTAACCTTTTCTCCAATCAAACTTTATAACTGCTTTAAAAAGTCCCAAATTACCTTCTTGAATTAAATCAAGTAAGGTTAGATTAGGTGATCTACCTGTATATTTCTTAGCAATTGAAACAACTAATCTTAGATTAGCTAAAGCCATTTTTGCCTCTGCTTGTTTATCTCCTTTTTCAATTCTTTTTGCTAGTTGTTTCTCTTCTTTAGCGGTCAAAAAGGGAACCTTACCAATTTCCTTCAAATACATCTGGATCGGATCTACTTTTCTCCTGGCACTTTTCTTCTTTTTCTTTTTTTTATCTTTTTTGGGAACTTCTAAATATTCTTTAGCTCTTCTAACTTTAATGTTTTCCTTTTCTAGCTTTTCATAAATATCCTCAAGTTCTGTAATATCTTTTTCAATTTTAGGAAAATAGTATAGGATTTCTGGAATAGTAACAAAACCTCTCTTTTTCCCTTTTTTAATAAGGGTGTCAATTTTATCTTGGGCTACTTTTCTTTTCCTCTTGGATTTCTTTTTCTTAGATTTCTTTTTAGATTTCTTTTTACTTTTCTTTTTTTTCTTTCTTTCTTTTCTCCAATCTTTAAAGTTTTGGGTTAATTTTCCACCCCAAATAGCGTGTTTTCCTGTTTCTTTTTCAAATTTTCTTATTAATTTAGTTTTCTTGGTCATATTTCTCTGAGTTGTTGACTTAATTTATTAAATTTTTTAACTAGACTGTTAATTTGGGAATCATCTGCTTTTTGTTCTGCTTTTTTAATATCTGTTGATACTTGCTCTAACTTATTCTTAATCTGAATTCTTTTTAATTCTGAAAGGCAAAGAGAAATCTCTTTTTCGGGTTCTTCTTCCTCCTCAACCTCAGAATGCAAGAGAAGTCCAGATAAAAACTGCTTAATATCTTCGTCAGATTTTTTCTGTAGATTAGTTAGAGCTTTATCAAAATCTTTTTTATCGTTTTTTTGAAGTTTACTTAAAATCTGTTGTGATTTTCCAGAGAAAAAAGAAATTAATTCTTCTTCAATTAAGTTAAAGTATTTGGGGTAAGCTAGAAGTAACGAAATTATTTTCTCTTGTAAAATTTGTTTGCGGCTTTTTTTATTCCGGGAAAGATCTTCTCTTTCTGAAAAATTATCCTGGCTAGAACTTGGAACTTCTTTTGTTCCAGAATAAGAAACAGAAGGTTTTGTTTTTTTAAGTTCTTCAAAAATATCTTCCTCTCTTACCTCTAACCTTTTGGCTATCTCCTGAACCCAGTGAGATTGCTCAATTTTATTAGGAATCCTTTTAATTACAGGTAAAATTACTTTTGCTATCTCTTTTTTTTGAGCAGGATCTTTTCTATCAAATTTTGAGAAAGAAAAATTGAAATAAAATTCGAGGATTGATTGGGCTTTTTCAATTGCTTTTTGCCATTTTTGAGGATCATCTGAAATAATGTCTGCGGGATCAGAACCCTGGGGCATTTTAATTACTTTAATTTCAAATCCTCTTCTTTGGGCTAAATCAATTCCTCTCTTAGTAGCTGTGTCACCTGCAACATCCATATCAAAAGCTAAAAGCAAATTATCTGAATACCTTTTTAAGGTTTTGAGATGAAAGGGAGTGAGAGCTGTACCTGAACTGGCTACAGTATTCTCAAAGCCATTTTGATGAGATAATATCACGTCAGTGTACCCTTCTGCTAAAATACACTTATTCTTTTTTCTGATAGGAACTCTGGCTTTATTTAAACCATAAAGGATTCTGCTTTTATCATAAAGGAGGGTTTGAGGTATATTTATATATTTGGCTATACTCTTCTCGCTCTTTGTTTTTTCTTCTTTTTTTGTTATTCTCCCCCCAAAACCAATAATTTGATTGTTGAAATCAAAAACTGGAAACATTATTCTACCCCGAAATCTATCATAAGGGGTCTTTGCTTTCTCAGAATCAACAGCAAGGCCTGCCTTAACAATCTCCTCTCTCTTAAAGCCTTCACTAACTAGAAAATCAGATAGTCCTCTCCAGGTATCAGGAGCATAACCTAATCTCCATTTTTTAATACTCTCTTTTGTTATTCCTCTCCCTAAAAGATATTCTCTTACTCTTTTCCCAGCTTTGCTTTCTTTCAGTTGTTTTTCAAAAAATTGACATCCTAATTCGCAAATATTATATAATCTTTGCCTTTTAGTCTTTAACTCTGGATTCTGTGGTTTTAATTGGACTCCTGCCTTCTTTGCTAAAATCCGGAGAGCATCTCCAAATTCTACTCCTTCAATCTTCATTACAAAGTCAAACATATCATATCCTGCCCCGCAGTTTCCAACCACGAAATTCTCAGCCAGATAAGAATGATCTTCTGCTACCGTTAAGTCATAAGTATTACCCTTGTATTTTCTTCTCTTAATTTCTTCAATTGGAAAACTCCAGTATAAATTTTTAGTTTCTGGATCGCGATAAAAATGAGAGTAATGCAATTTATAATCTTCCTGCCATTTGAGCCGGTAAGCTTCTCTATGATGAACTCCTTTTTTGTCAACTTTTTCCTTTTCAATATAAAGACCGGGGCCAATCTTTCGTCTTAAAAGTATATCTCTTACCTGTTTGGCCAGAATTAAAGAAGTAGTACTAACCGATCTATAGTTCCGCTCGGTTTTACACTTTGGAACCTTACTAACTGTTCCGTCTCCCCTATGATAAGCTTCTAACAGTATTTTTTGTTTGGCTAAAGGCAAATTTTCAAACTCAAAAGGAATATGTTTATTAGAGGCTCCGCTTCCACATAAATTTTCGAAAATGTTAGATAGTTTAGAATTACAAACAGTTACCTCTAATCCATTCCTGTCTTCTATTCTCTTATGAAGAGACGAATTAAGACTAAATAGATCTTTAATAAGTTTTTGGATATCTTTAGCAAGACCCTTCTCTTTTTGATTTAAACTGAATCTGATATAAGCACGGTGGTTACTTCCCTCTGCTATATAATAACCAAGTAATTTCAAAAGTTTTTCGTCAACTTTTATCTTAGTGGGAATTTTTTTAATGGTGGGGCCATAATTACTTTCCTCTCGATCATAATAGTCCTCAAGATCAACGTATTCCATGTCCTGCACCTGTTCATTAACTGGATATAACAAAAGGTCGTGTCTGGAGAGCTTGTTTGCAGGCATTTTTTCTATATGGTAGTCCTGCCAAAACTTAGTTGAACAATTTTTATCGCAATTCCAGGTGCAAATATTATTTGCTCTATTTTTACAGTTCTTAGTTTTTATCGCATACACTTCATGGTCTTCGGTCAGAGAAGTAACCTTACTTGATTTTTTTACTTTCAAATCTATAATTTCTCCTTGGTAAGGCCTAATCAAACTTCTTGTTATCGGCCTATACCGTCCCTGGTGGGTCAAAACCTCCTGTCCCGGTTGAAGATCTTCTATTTTATGAAATCCATTTCTAGTTTTTATTAAAGAACCAGGTACAAAACAGCCAAAACAATGCCACATCTGACGAGCTGGAGAAACAAAAAAGGATGGCTTCTTTTCTGAATGAAAAGGACAAAGAGCTCTGTAGTTTGCTCCTGCCTTTTTCAATTTGATATAATTTCCAATAACTTTTACTATATCCAGTTTTTCTTTTATTTCCTGAATTGGATCTCGAGAAAAATCAGCCATAATTTATTAGGTTTTTTTCTAAAAAAGTTTTCTTAACTTCTATTTTTCATTTAACTATAAATTTGGTAAAAAATCAATTTTTAACAAAAGAAATTAATTAAAAGGCTGATTTAACTTGAAAAAGCAAGTTAAAATTGATAAGATACAGCATATGAGTACTATTGTAATTTTAGGCGCGGGAATAACTAAGAAGGGTAATCTACCAGAAATTGCTAAGGGAAGAGTAGAAAAGGGGTTTTCTATTTCTAAGAAAAACAAGAGAGCTAATATTCTTCTCTGTGGTAAATATAGTTTCCTGTACCCAAAAAATAAACTTCCTCCCCGAACTGAAGCTGAAGCTATGAAAGAATATCTTTTGAAGTTAGGGGCCCCAAAAGAAAAAGTTTATCTTGAAAAAAAATCAAAAGATACTGTTGGAAATGCCTACTATTCAAAGAAGCTTTATTTTATTCCCAAGGGAGAAAAAAGGGCATTTATTGTAACTTCTGAGTTTCACTTAGAAAGAGTAAAATTTATATTCAAAAAGATATTCGGTAAAAAATATCAACTTAAATTTTTTCCAGTTACTTCACCAATAGAAGACAGAGGTAAAAAGAAAAAAATAAAAAAAAGACAAAAATATCTTCTTCATAAAACTAGAAATCTCCTAAAAGATATGACCCCGGGAAATCATAACTTTTTGAAAGGGAGGATATATAAACTTAAATTCTATAAAGAAGAAAGACCCGCTTGGGTAAGAAAGTTCACAGCAAAAGGGAGGATATAAAAGGATAAACTAAACTTAAGAAATCGCAAAAGACTTCAAGTTTGCGGTTTTTTGTTTTTAAAAGAATATTTATCTTGAAAGATTCGAAGATTTCTTAATTTGACCATTAGGAATGGAGTGTATTACACCTCCCGAATCCTTTATAACGCTCCTTCTTAAGTTTAAATCTATAACTTCCCCTTTTACTCCTGCAATTTCAATTTCCTCTCCTATTCTATATTGGTCTTCAAGTAAAACAAAAATTCCTGCTAAATAATCTTGAATTAAATTCCGAGCTCCCATTCCAACTGCTAAACCAACCAATCCAGCTCCTGCCAAAAGCGGAGCAATATTTAATCCAAATTCGGGAAGAATCATTATAATAGCCATCACCCAGATTGCCGCTTTGAGAGTAGAATTAAAAATATTTATTAAAGTTTCACCTCTCTTCTTTCTGACCTTACCGTTTTTCCCCACCCTCTCTTTTTTTTCAAGAAAAGTTCTAATTAATCTTGAAATTAAAACTTTACCAACCAGACTAATCAACCAGGCAAAAAATAAGATAATAATTACTTTTATGCCCGAGGAGTAAAACCAAGATATTAAGTTAGGAATAAAATTTTGAAAATCCATGAATAAAATTATTAATTGTAATTGTTTTATTATATCTCATCTGATTTTAATTTAAAATCAAGAAGAACTGAAGCTACATTCTGTTTTTCTCCATCACTTGGATAATGGTGCATATCAATATAGGGTAAACTATTTGCTTCAATTATACCAAACCTCTGTTCAAAATAAGGCTTTTTAACATCCTGGCAAATAAAATCTAATCCTAAGAGAGGAGCTCCACAGAATTCAGCTACTTTTTGGAATATTTTTTTATTCTCAAGATGAACTTCATTGGTTTTATCAATAATATCTGCTCCTGCAGCCAAAATAATTTTGTCAGATAAATATAATTTTTGATTTTTTTTAAGAACACTCCCTAGCCTCAAATTCTGTTTCTTAAGCAAAGAAGGAGTTTCTTCTGTAATTTTTATTTTATGTAAAGAATAATTTTTCTGGTTTATTTCTCCCCTCTTGGGATCTGAATTCTTATTATCAATTAATTCTTTTATTGTATGTATCCCATCCCCTACTATGTTAGCGGGAGTTTTCTTACAACAAGCTGCCATCTTTCTATCAACTAAAGTAACTCTGTGAAGATCACCTTCAATGAATTTCTCTATTATGAATTCAAAACTAATTTGTTTTGCAATTTTTATCGCTTCCTCTAACTTCTCTTTATTTTTTATATTACAGATTGTATGCTTACTAAGAGAACCCGACCTTGGTTTCACAACCACTGGAAACTCAATTTTATCAATATATTTGAGTGCTTTTTTCTTGCTATAAAATTTTTCTCCTTGGGGTACAGGTAGATTATTTTCTTTTAAAACTTGTTTTAATTTATACTTATCATCAAAATCTATTTTAAAAACTCTATCTAACTCTAATCCAGGTAAGCCCTCAAAAAAATCTTTCTTCCCATTAATAAGAATAGAGAAAAAATTAATATTTTTACCTAAAAATTTTATAACTTTTATTGGAATATTTCTTTTCTCTGCCTCTCTTACTACTACCAAAATTCTATTATGAAACTGGCTACTGTTTTTTTTAATTTTTACTTCTTTAAAAATACCAAATAGTAAAAGAAGTCGGAAAAAATTATAAAAAATAGCTCTTTTTAAAAAAGAGTATATTTTATGATTCTTCTTAATTAAATTTACTAAAGGAGAGAAAAATAATTGAAGATAAAAAAATAAATTTTCTGTTTTTTCTGGCCAATGCCATAATTTACTTTTATAAGGAGAACAATAAGGGCAATTCTTTTCTTTCATAAAAATTATCTCAGATAATTTATCTTATTTCTGTAGTTGATTTTACTTTACTAGGATCTTCTCCTTTCTGAATTCTATCAACCATTTCTATTTCTTCTGAAATTCCTGGAATTAAATCATAATCTTTTGCTTCTTTTGCTGTCACCCATTTTGCGGCAATATTTTCTTCGTTTAATTTAACCTTCCCTGACTTATATCCACAATAATAACTTAAAATAGCAACAGGGATGCCATCTTTGCGAATAAAAATTAAATCACAAAGATACCTTGGTCTTTTAATCTCCAAATCAACCTCTTCTTTTACTTCTCTTCTCAGAGAATTTTCAATAGCAAAATACCAATGTTCAGAAGTAGTTTTAGGCAAATTAATGTAATCATCAACCTCCAATCCCCCACCCGGAACCGTCCATTTACCTGGAAAAGCTTTTTTGTTTTTAGTTCTCCTAACAATTAAATATTTGCCCTCTTTGTGAACGATTGCTGTTAAAACAACCCTATGAAGTTCCCTGTGTTTAATTTTCATATAAAATCTATAGAATAGAAATTAGAATTATAAGAAATTAGGATTAAATATATATCATTTAACATCGGGCTTAAACGAAGTTGTGACTGAAGAAAGCAATTTGAGAAAATGTCAAGCTGGGACATTTTCGATTTAAGCCCTGAATACGCACGGAGCGAAACGAAGTGGAGTGAGGACGCAGCGTGGTCGTAGTGAGCGAAGCGAACGGAGAACTTTGGCGAAGGTACAACAAAATGATATAATTAAAGTACCATTTTGTTTTAAGAAGTTCTATAAATAATCTTTATTATCTTATTATAATATGAGGACAGTTGGTGTAATTGGCGGATTAGGTCCAGAAACAACATCAGAATTTTATTTGAAAATAATTAATTTATGTAGAAAGCAAAATAAAATTCATTATCCGCCAATCTTAATATATAGCGTTCCGGTTCCATTTAAAGTAGAACAAGATATAGTAGAAATGGGAAAGAATGAAGAAAAAATGCTTCCTGTTTTGATTGATGGAGTTAAAAAATTGAAACAATCAAAAGTAGATTTCATAGTCATTCCATGTAATACTGTGCATTCTTTCATTGATAACCTGCGAAAAATCATTTCTACTCCAATTCTAAGCATTATAGAAGAAACATCTAAGAAATGCAAAACAAAAGGTTATCAAAAAGTAGGCATTCTTTCCACAAAAAAGACAATAGAAAAGAAACTTTATGATAAAGAACTGGAACGCTTCAATATAGAATTACTTACACCAACTGTTCAAGAGCAAAAAAATGTATCTGAGATAATTTTCAGAATTTTAAGCGGGAAAAAATCAAAAGATGATAAAGAACAATTATTACAAGTAGTAAAAGGTTTAGAGAAGAAAGGAGCGGAGGCAATAATTTTAGGATGTACAGATTTACAATTATTACTATCTCAAAAAGACTCTAAAATTAAATTTTTGGATACTGTTGAAATATTTGCCAAAGCGACTGTAAATGAAATTCTAAGAAACGGCACTTCATAATTCTCAATAGTGCCCTCGCCAAATTTCACTTAACATTTCGGTATTTATATACTGTTCCGCCCATTTTGCTTCAGATTAATTGTCTTTACTATCACAAACTAATTTGCAATTTTTTTAAATAACTCTGTACTCAAATATTTCTCCCCTCTATCTGGTATTATAACAACTATATTTCCATCCTTCAAAGATCCGCCTATTTGGCTGGCTGCAAAAAGGGCTGCCCCTGAACTCATACCGACAAAAAGTCCTTCTCTTTTTGCAACTTTCCTTGTCATTTTAAAAGCGTTTTCTTTGGAAACATGAAAGTGTTCATCTATTAAGTCACTTTTGTAGATATTGCCACTGAAATCTTTTTGTGGATTTTGCAAGCCTTGAATTTTATAGCCAGCAGGAGGAAACACCCCAATGATTTTCGTTTAAGGTGAATCCTTTTTAAACCTATTTGCAATTCCAATAATAGTGCCGGAAGTGCCGACACCTGCGATTAAATAATTAATGTTAGGGACTTCATTCAGTATTTCGGAAGCAATGCTATGATAATGAGCTAAAACATTATCTTGATTATTGAACTGATTAGAAAACCAGTATAAAAGAGGCGAGCTTTTAACCAATTTTTTTGCTTTTGCGATTGCCCCTTCCGTGCCAAGTCTTTTATCTGTGAGTATCAACCTTGCTCCAAGTGCTCTAAGCATGGTTTCACGCTCTTCGCTCATACCTTCAGACATAACAATGTGAACTTCATATCCTTTGTGAGCTCCTATCATTGCAAGGGCAATTCCCATGTTGCCACTGGTGGCTTCTAAAATAATTTTGCCTTGTTTAAGATCACCTCTTTTCTCCGCTTGTTCAATCATATACAAGGCGGCTCTGTCTTTTATCGATCCCCCTGGATTTTGTCCTTCCAGTTTTGCGAATAGGTTTATATTTTTGTTGTTGAGGATTTTCCCCAGTTTAATTATTGGGTCTTTCCGATTGTTTGTAATAAATTTTTCATAATGTTTAAGTTAATTGAATAAATAAAAAACTCTCGGTGTTCCGAGAGCCTCCTTTGTCTAAATTCTTATAAATTTATTACAAACACAAACAGGCGGATCTCGGAACGATTCCAAGACCGCAACAACAGTTATTTATTTGATTGTATGTGTCTGTAAGCTTCATGTTGTAATCTTAACATAAAATAAAAAAATGGCAAATTTTAAAATCTTAAAAATTTTATTCTTGTAAACAGATAAAGGCGGAATTTCATATAACTCGTTTTTATACGAAGTGAATATACAATATTAACCTTTTATTGTATATTATACGAACCTAATGTATAATTGTTAGTAAAATTACTAATAATCACTTAACCAGATTTTAATTAAGTTAGTTTAGCAATTTTTATTAGATTATGCAACAAAAATACTTAGAACAAACAAGGCAAGAATTAAAATTAAGAAATTACAGCTCAAAAACTATAAAAGCTTATTTGCGCTGTCTGGAGGAATATTTTGATTTTAAAAAATCTAATTTAGAAAAAATAAATGAAGAGGATATAAAACAGTTTTTGTTGAATAAACAAGATAAAAATTATGCCCCCCAAACAATAAATTTATACTTAAACGCAATAAAGTTTTTTTACCGGGAAGTGTTGAAAATCCCCAGGAAAATAAACTTAAAATTCGCCAAGCGAAATAAGAAACTGCCGATTGTTCTATCAAGAAAAGAAATCAAAGACATTATTGATATAATTAAAAATCCAAAACATAAACTAATAATTTCTTTGGCTTATGGAGCAGGATTAAGGGTTAGTGAGGTTGTTAATTTAAAAATAAAAGATGTTAATTTAGAAGAATTAACTATCCACCTTAAAAACACTAAAGGGAAAAAAGACAGAATTACTATTTTTCCAGAGAAAATTAAAAACAATATCAAAAACTTTACAGCAAGGAAAAACTCAAATAATTATCTTTTTGAAAGTAAACAAGGCGAAAAGTTAACAGAAAGAACGCCACAAAAAATTTTAAAAAACGCTCTCCGAAAAGCCGATATCAAAAAAGACGCCACCTTCCATTCTTTACGCCACAGTTTTGCCACCCACCTTTTGGAAAATGGAGTTGATATACGTTATGTACAAAAATTACTCGGGCATCAAAATATAAGGACAACACAACGCTACACTCAAGTAACAAACCCAAAACTTAAAGATATTAAAAGCCCATTATAAAAAAAGACAAAATCGTGCTTTTGTTGTTTTTCTTTACAAAATTATAACTTGAAATCTAAAAAGATGGCTCGCTTCAGTCAAGGCAAGCCATCTTTTAATTGGCGGAGGGGACAGGACTCGAACCTGCAAGCCCTTGCGGGCGCACGCTTTCCAAGCGTGTTCCTTACCATTCGGAGCACCCCTCC
>CAZDPT010000017.1:0-11196 GCA_964507665.1 uncultured Candidatus Saccharibacteria bacterium
ACCTCTTTTTTCTTTTTCCTTTGTTGTATCCTCCAATTCTACCATCTGATCTTACTATCCGATGACAAGGGATATTTGGATTTTTGTTTTTAGCCAAAACACTACCAACTGCTCTTTGAGCTTTTGGAGAACCTATTTTAGCTGCAATTTCTTTGTAAGTTTTAACTTCTCCTCGGGGAATAGCTTTAACTGTTTTATAAACTTCTTTCTGAAATGAAGTCATTTACCTTTTTTAAAATTTTCTTTGAATTCTTATAAGTTAATTTTTTCAAAGCTTTTTTATACCTCAACCAAACATAATCTTTGTGCTCCTGAGATAGTTTAATTTCTTCTGTTTCTGTTTTAGCCAACAAAAAAGTGGCAATCTTCATTGTTGTTTTTTCATTTCTTCTAAAGAAGAATTTTACCCATTCTTTAAATCCTTCAATAAACTTAATATCTTTCAATCCAGTTTCTTCTTTAATTTCTCTTCTGGCGGTTTGTTCTAATGTCTCTCCTTTTTCTATCATACCTCGAGGGAATTCCCAATGACCTGCTTTATATTGAATTAAAAGATATTTAATTTTTTTATTTTCTTTCCGGAAAACCACAGCTCCGGCTGATTTTTCTATTGGCATATTCAAACTATTATATCAATTTTAGAAGAAATAAAAACTCCAAAAATGGAGCTTTCTTTTGGTTCAATTCAAATAAAAACTCAAATAATAAGGGAGGTTTTTGAAGTATGTTGATAAGAAAAAGTTAAATCCTGTAATCTCTTCTCTATTTTCCAATAACGATAAAACATAATACCAAAAACAAAAAGAACAGCTATTATTCCAATAATGATAAATCCCACTAGAGTT
Source organism: uncultured Candidatus Saccharibacteria bacterium (assembly GCA_964507665.1). Taxonomy (GTDB): domain Bacteria; phylum Patescibacteriota; class Minisyncoccia; order Minisyncoccales; family CAYZYK01; genus CAYZYK01. The sequence goes on from CAZDPT010000017.1 coordinate 846, forward strand.
GGAATCTCTCTTTTAAAAAGATTAGGTTGATTATTCATTGTTTTTAAAAAATTTTAATAATTGTTTCAAGGAACGAGTATTTATAATGTCTTCGGGGGTAGCCCAACCTCGTCTTGCCTGGCCGATCCCAAATTCAATAAATCTTAGTTGGTCTTTGTGATGTGAATCAGTATTAATTACCATTTTAACTTTAGCATTTCTTACTTTTCTTATATTCTTTTCATTAAGATCTAATCTTTCTGGAAAAGAATTAATTTCCAAAATAACATTATATTCTTTTGCTGCTCTTAAAATCCTATTAAAATTTATCTTATACTCATCTCTCCTTTTCAATATTCTCCCCGTAGGATGGGAAATAATATTTATATTCGGATTTTTCATTGTTCTGATTATCCTCTCTGTCATCTCTTTCTCTTTCATTTTAAAGTGAGAATGGATTCCAGCAATAGCATAATCTAATTTACGAAGAGCTTTATCATTAATATCAACTCTGCCATCTTTTAAAATATTTGTTTCAGCTCCTTGAAGAATCTTAAATTTTTTAGATTGAGATTCAAACTTTTTGTTTAGTTTATCTATTTCTTTCCTTTGTTGAGTAAGTTCTTTTTCATCTAAACCGTGTTCAATTTTTAAAAATTTAGTGTGATCTGATATTCCCAAATATTCATAACCCATTTTTTGAGCTATCTTTACCATTTCAGAAATTGAGTTATTTCCTCCATCCCACTTTGAATGGCAGTGTAAGTCTCCTCGAATAGCATCATACCCAATAACTTGGGGAAGTTCTCCTCTTTGAGCTGCTTCAATTTCTCCTTTATTCAATCGCATCTCAGGTGGAATTAGAGAAAGCCCGATAGCTTCATAAACTTCTTTTTCTTTTTTGCCCGCAATCTGTTTTTTGCCACGAAATACTCCATATTCACTAAGTTTTAATCCTTTATCAATAGCTATTCTTCTGGTATGAATATTATGTTCTTTACTACCTGTAAAATATTGTAGGGCAGCACCATAACTTTTTTGAGGAATAACTCTCAAGTCCATATCAAACCCTTGTTTTGTTCTTACTGAGGATTTTGTTTTGCCTTTCCCCCAAACCTTCATTACTCCAGGTAAAGAAACAAAAAAATCCATTGTTTTTTGGGGGGTTTTTGAAACAACTAAAATATCAACGTCCCCTATTGTTTCTTTCATACGACGTAAAGAGCCAGCCAGATTCACTCTTTTTACTTCTTTTCTTCTCTTAAGTTTCTCTTTTATTTCCCTTGCTGTTGGTAAAATATCTCCTAAAAGAAATCTACCTTTACTTTTTTCTAAAAACTTTATTCCTTGTAGAATGTTTTTTTCTGTTTTTTTACCAAAACCTTCAAGATTTCTAATTTTTCCTTCTTTGGCTGCTTTTTCTAAATCCTCCAAGTTTCTTACTCCTAGTTTTTCAAAAAGCTTTCTTGCTTTTTTGGGACCCATACCCTCAACTTTGGTCAACTCCTCTGTAGCAACGGGTAACTCCTTTTTTATCTTCTGATAATATCTAATTTTCCCTTCCTTTATATACTCCTCAATTTTTTTAGCAATACTCTCCCCCACACCTGGAATTTTTTTTAGGGCCTCCAATCCTCCTTCTTTATAAATTTGGCTGACATCTTTCTCTAATGTTTCCAGAGTTATGGCAGCTTTCTTGTAAGCGTAGGGTTTAAACTTTACTTCTTCTGTTTTAAGATAATTTCCAATTTCTCGCAGTATTTTAGCTATCTCTTGGTTTTTCACTGATTAAAATTATCTACTTATAATATCCAAAAAAGATAAAAATTATTCTTTTTCAAAAGGGTTTCTGGGAATCCTTGTTTTCTTCTTAGTCAAAGGGAAGAAATTAGGAAAAAATCCATCTTTTGGATGAACAACCCGATGGCTGAAAAGAAGCAAAACAACAGAAATCATAGTAAATCCACCAACTAAGACAAATATTACCTGGAAACCTAAAGCAGCAACTAAGAGACCACCAAAAGCTCCACCCAATCCAATACCTATTCCTAAAACGGTGCTGTCTGCACTCCATTCTATAGCTTCCCTGCCCGGATCAATATGTCGGGTATAAACAGCGCTCCATGAAGGAACAACCATGGCTCTACCTAAAGCATATAACACCTGAAGAAGATATATATGCCAGGAACTGAAAGCAAACAAAAAACCAAAAGGAACTAATCCAGTTATAAAAGTACCCGTTACCATAAACCAAAAATCATCTTTTTCACCCCCAATTCTATCAAGATAAAGTCCAATAGGTATTTGTAGGATTGATTTTACACCCCAATAGAAAAGAGCAGCAAAACCAGCTATCTTAGCTGCTTCTGTTACATCACCCACAGTAATATTTTGGACAATGAATATAGCGAAGATAGGACTCAAAAGCCCCCAACCACAATTCAAGAAAAAATCACTAGTAATCATCATTTTTACAACTTTGTTCATAAACTTGGGCATAATAAAAAAATCTTAATAAATTAAATTTCTAAAACTTTAACATCTATTTCCCTTTGGCGGGCCCTGTTGTCGAAATCCAAAAAAGTAATCTGTTGCCAGGAGCCCAATTTTAACCTCCCTTTTTCAATAGGTACTGTCAAAAAAGGATTAATTAAAGCAGATCTTACATGAGCATAACCGTTACAATCCCCCCATTTTTTACAATGTTCGTAATCTTCAGAAACAGGAGCTATTTTATCTAAAGCTCTTTTTAAATCTTTTATTAACCCTGTTTCATATTCGATAGTAGTTATACCACAAGTTGAACCAGGACAAGAGATCAAACAAATCCCATCTTTTACTTTAGAGGATTCAACTTTCTCTGAAACCTGAGATGTAATATTAATTATGTCATTGTGACCCTTGGTTGAAATAGAAAACTTCATATTAATTAATTGTACCCAATCTTTTTTCATAACTCAACTGAAATAAAAAGGCGGGTCAAGATAGACCCGCTATACTAAATCTTATTCTTAAACCTTCTGCTGGAGAAGATTTTTATCCAAGAATTCCACTACCTCTTCGGGAAGATCAGGAAATTCCTGAGGAAGATCCTCAGAGATAACTTTTTGAACATCTGCTACCACCCGAGGTAATCTCTCATTCTCTCCCGGAGAGAGAATGTGGGCATGAAAGTGAGTTCGAGTGGAAGTTCTCAGACCTGAATTCACTGCAAGTCGATATTCATCACCGAGACGGCGAGCAGCTATTCTCATCGCTGTCTTAATAAGAAGAGCTCTAACTACATCCTCCTCGGGGGAGACATGTTCAAGAGTAGTAAATATCAAATGGGTTTCTGCCCCCTTTGGACTTATATCCAACAGAACCCACCAAACTCGTTTTCTACCAATCAGAACATAATCCTTTTCTAGAGCCTCAACCTCCTCGGGACTTTTCCCCTCGAATTGCTGACAACTCTTACAACCATCCACAAACCTTCCCTGAGAGAACATTTAGAACCCTCCTTGAAAGTAAAGTAACCCTTCTTTTCCTCCCTACATTACAACACCTTTATTTTTATGTCAAATAACTAATCTATTAAAAACAAAAAGATGAGAGAAAATCTCAGATTATATTATACAGAAAAATTAAGATTTGTACTTGATAACTTCTTTATAGAAAGAACTACAAATACGTCAATCTTTTTTTTGTAGATTTCACACCTCATAATCCCTCCTTTCAGTTGGTGTCTGCTCTAATTGTTTTGTTTAAATCTTTTAAAATCTTTTTTAGATCAATTTTATGAACTTGACAAGCCTCTTCAATTGTTTCTGCTTGAGCTAAGGGACACCCTATACAATGAAGGCCATATTGTTGAAAAATAGAAATAGTATCGGGATATTTCTCTATTACTTCATTAATAGCTGTATCTTTTGTAACTCCTGAATTTATTTTCTTTTCCATGTTTATAGAAGCAACTTAATATAACAGTTTAATAATATCTCTTAAAAACTGAAATGTCAATTCAAGAAAAAAGCTCCTAGCTGAAAAGCAGGGAGCTAATTGAAGAACAATTTAATCTTTTAGAAAGCAACTTCTATTTGAGGAACACCCTCAACCATTTCTTTAAATAATGAAACATTAAGGCTAATCTCCCTTTCTCTTTCCTTGAGGGGCCCGAAGATGAGAGCGGGCCAAAGCCACCAATTTTTTATACAATATTCTATTGCTTCATCTATTGTCTTAAGTGTTACAGGTTCAGTTAATGCTATCTCACCATTATCTTCCAATTTTGTTTCTTCCATCTCCTTCTCCTTTTTGTGAAAGTTCAACTCAGTTGTTATAACAAATATATTCTATTTTTTTAGAAAAATCAATCTACTCCACAGAGTTTTTTTAAAGTTTTGGAGTTTTCAATAGCAAAACCCTGAGCGTCGTTATTGAAATAAACAAAAACGTCTAAGTCTCTTTTTGAATATTTTTTAATTTTTTTAGCAAGTCCTTTAAGTTGCTCCTTTGTGTATTTAGAAGAATATCTCTTCTGGGGACCATGAACATCTGAAATAAACAAAGTTTGTGGTTGCTTTTCCTTTCTTTGAGTCTCCGGACCAATCAGCAATAACCCAAGCAGTATTTGTTTTCTCTAAAATCTTATAAACCTTATTACAGAGCCAAGTTTTATGCCGGAACTCAACAGCAATTCTTTGTTTTTTGTAGTTCTTTTTTGTATAACTTAAAAATTCTTCCAATCTTCTTTGATTCTTTGTGTTAAATTTAAAAGAAGGAGGAAATTGAACTAAAACAGGACCCAGTTTCTCTTTAAGATTCTGGGCTTTTTTAATAAATTTCTTCCAAGCTCTCTTGATATTCTTTAATCTTTTAATATGAGTTATATATCGGCTAGTTTTAATAACAAATAGGAAATCAGAAGGAGTTCTTTTGTACCAATCTTTGAAAGTTGTTTCTTTTGGTAAATGATAAAAAGAATAATTTACTTCAACGGTATTAAAATGTTTTGTAAAATATTTAAGTTTCTCTTTTGATGATAATTTCTGAGGATAAAAAATACCCTCCCAATGAGGGTAAACCCAGCCCGAAGTTCCGATATAAGTTTGGGGCATAAATTTAATCTTTAGATTTTTCTTGTTGACGATACCTTTTATCTATTTCTTCAACAAATTGAAGTAGAACCGGATCATCAAAAGATTCTCTGGCCCACTCCCACCAGGGTTTCTGGGGGCCTTTCCTTTGTTCTTCCCAATACTCCATAGCCTGCAGTAAGTTCTCCAATCTATCTGCTTGGTTAAAAAATCTTCCCTCAGGGGTTAACCCTTTCTCATAATCTAGCCATAAGTTTTTAACCTCTCTTCTTAAACCAGAAGGAAGATCTAAGATAAGTTCTTTTAGGGCTTTCTCTTCTTTTTGGTATTTCTGCTCAGCCAATTCTTTTTTCTTTTTCTCTGAAAAACGAGGCAATCTTTTAAGAATTTTTTGTAATTTTTTTTCATTATCGGGAAGAATTGAATCATAGGGAGTAGTATCACCAGCATAAACTTCACACAAATCATGAATTAAAGCCATCTTAAGTAATCTTTCTGTGTTGAGTCCTTTTTTATTCCCTAAAACCCAAGCCATCAGGGCGGTTCTGAAAGTATGTCCTGCGATACTCTCTGGGTTATCTATTTTTCTCAACACCCAACCTCTTCTTGGCATTTTCTTTAATTTTCCTGTTTTAATAAAAAAGTTAAGTATATTTTCCATGTTTAAAAAATTAAACTATTTAACTAATATGCCGTGGATATTTTACTTTTAAAACCTTGTAGGTAACTTTAATTGGTGAGGAAATTGCAACTTCATCTCCTTTCTTGTGTCCCATTAAAGCTTTACCTACTGGTGATTCATTGCTAATTTTTCCCAAAGAAGGATTAGCTTCAATGGTTCCAACAATTGTAAATTCATCTTTTTCCCCATCAACCTTTACTTTAACTTTAGCTCCAATTCCTACTTCTTTTCTCTTGCTCTTTGAGGGTAGTGTGATTATTTCGTAACTTTTAAAAATATTTTCTAACTCCCCTATTCGAGCCCTCAAAAACCCAACATCTTCCTGATAGGTTAAATATTCAGAACTTACTTCTTCTGATTCCAAAAACCTGGGAGCTTCATTTTTAGTTTTAAAACGCTCAAGGTAAACCAAGTTTTTATACTCTTCTTTCAATTCTTTTAACTTTTTTTTGGTCAGATAATATTTCTTCTCTGGCATGTTATTTAAACCTTTAATTACTGTTGTGTTTACCTATTTTAATTATTTTAAAAGCCTTGTCAACTCCCAAACCAAGAATAGCAAGGGTTCTGAGAAAATATGCTTCAGAATACTATTTTTGTTTCTTAAAAATTTTCTAAAATTGTTCTCAATTTCTCTGCTGTTTCGGGGTTAATCTCAGATAGTTTTTCAATTACAGAAACAGCCTCTGATTTCTTGTCTGCCCGAATAAGAAAAAGGACTTTCTGGGATAGAGCCTTATTATTCTCAGGCTCTATCTTCAAAACCTCATCACAAAGAGATATTGCTTTCTTGAGATTTGAGAGTCTGCTGTAAGCTTGAGCGATGAATAGAATAATGTTTGGATCTTTTCCTAAACTGTGCCCCATTTTCTGGGCTGTTTCAACCTCTTTTATTCCTTCTTTGTAATTCTCATTATTCAATAAAGCAAGCCCCAAAAACCAATGAGATTCTGATATATTTTTGTTTAGTTCAACAGCTTTTTTAAAAGCTTCAATTGCTTCTTTATTTTTTTCTTGTAACAACTTAGCCCATCCTAATTGCCTGTATATCTCGGACCTGCTAGGAGAGAAGGGCTTTCCTTGCTCCAAAAACTTCTCTGCTGTTTCAAGGAATCTCATATCAAAGTTTGAAGCATTATTACAAACTTTACCAATATTTAAATAATGGCGGACATCTAAAGGGTGTTCTTCAATGCTTTTTTTCATCTCAGATACAGCAAACTGAAAGCCCAATTTAAGAATTTCAGGATCGGTGTTTCCTCTATTCCTTGCTTCAAGGACTGATTTGCCAAGTTGCAATCTCACTTCAGGATTAGTGAAGCTGGGAGCTGCCAATGATTTTTTGTAAAAACCAAGGCCTTTTTTTAAATTAATCTCAGAAACAACAGCTCCCCTGAAAGCAAAATGAGATTTTAAAGCAGGCTTCACATTAAAATTATAAACAGAGAAACAAAGACCTATTAAAATTAAAAGTATTAAAACATTATTTAAATCCCCTTCTTGAAAATATTTTTCTTCTCTTTTTTCCCTTTTTTTTGATTCTGTTACGAAATAAATTAAACTCAAAGAGAAATAAAAAGCAATTAAGGGTGCTGGAGTATCAAAAACAAAAAGGTTTTGTAAAAAGTAAGAGATAAACATAACTCCTAAAATACCCAGTCCTATTTTTTTATTTAAAGCATTTTCTTTTCTCACTTTCCAGAAAAGCAAAAAAAGAATAAAAAAGAAAAGGAGGAAATAAGAAAAAGAACCCAAGATACCAGTCAGAGCCAGAATATCCATAACCTGGTTGTGGGATTTATCGTACCACCTGTTACCGATTTCACTATATCTTGGATTAAAATGCTTATTGAAAACAATATTGTAATTTTCCCAACCCCAACCAGTGATTGGTTTTTCTTTAAAACCTTTAAAAGCTATCTTCCAAGCCTCAGTTCTTTTCCATAAACTCCGTTCAAACCTACTTCTTAACAATCTATTTACAAAATAAATGTCAGTTTCCAGCCAATCTGCTCTTCTGTTTTGGAATAGAAAAATTCCACTTCCTACTATTAAAATTAAAAGTATTAATACTCCAATTTTTAATTTTTTGGAAGGTAAAACAAAAACTAAAAACAAAAGAAACAAAGGAACACACAAAACAAAAGAACCAACTACTGCCCTTGAAGCCCCCAAGGGCATAATAGCTAAGTTAAAGAGAAGTAAAATAAAAAGAATTACTTTTAAAATCTTCTTTCTTTCAATAAAAAACAAAAAACCAGCCAAAAAAACATGCAACATAGAAAAAACAGATAAGTAAATAGGGTTACCAAGAGTAGAACTCATTCTCTTTTTTGTTTCTTGTATTAAAAAATCAATACCTAATCTCTGGCCTATACCATACAAGCCCACTAAAAAAGAAACTCCCAAAGAAATCCAAATAAACTTTCTCCAATCTTTCCATTTTTTAAAACAACTTGTTAAAACCAAAAACCATCCATAAAAGTGAAACATTGTCAGAACTCCTGTCATTCTTTCCTGAGTTGAGAAAAACGACTTTGAAATATCAACCCCTAATATCATTGTTAAAAACAAAACCGCTATAAAAATTGTCAAAGTTAAAACCAAGGGGTGTTTAAAGTTAGGTCTGTATTTTTCTTCCTTAATTATCAAAATTAACCAAGCAGCAAAAATAATTTCAACCAAAATTTGAAAAGCAATAATTTTGGGAAAAATGTAAGGATACAATGTTTTACGGAAAACCAAAAGAGGTAAAAATAAAATCAGAAAACTTCCCCACCTTATAACGCCTATTAAAATTTTCTCCAAGGATTTACTCATAGCCAGATAGTGAATTATGAATTATAGAATATGGAATGCTTGCCAAGTTATTTACAATAAAATAAGTAATCTTTAATATGATCTAATAATTAATTTGTTTTTAAATTATAACTTCAAATTAAAATAAGTGCAAAAACAAATCACATTCAACAATCTAAAGTAAAAGGAGGTAGAAATATAGCCCAATCTATGGTATAATAAATAATCTTATGAAAGATAATTTTCCCTCTCAATTACGCAAATCACTGTTCTGGGACGTTGATCCTAACAAATTAGATTCCAAAAAAAATGCCCAATTCATTATTGGACGAGTTTTAGATTTTGGAAATCTTAAAGAATGGAAAGCAATAAAGGAATTCTACGGATTAAAAAGAATAAGGAAAGTAGCCCGAGAACATATTTTTTCTGATGTTCGCAATATCCATTTTTGGGCAATAATATTAAACATCCCTCTTAAGGATTTAAAATGCACCAGGAATCCCTCACTAAAAATACCAAACGCGTTCTTGAAGCGCTAAACAAAGTTAGCTTTATAAAAAGATTCTATCTTGCTGGGGGTACTGCTTTGGCGCTTTATTTGGGGCATCGCTTTTCGGTGGATCTTGATTGGTTTGCTGAAAACTTTTCTTATACCCCCAATTTTAGAAAAAAACTTTCAAAAGCAGGTAATTTAAGTATTGACAGCGAGTCAGAAAAAACTCTGAACGGTAGTTTAAACGGTGTGAAAATTAGTTTTTTTGAATACCCTTATCCACTTATCGCTCCTAAAACTCAATATAAAAACAACATATATTTAGCAAGCAAGCTAGATATAGCTGTTATGAAGTTAGATGCTATCGCAAGTCGGGGAACCTATAAGGACTTTTTTGATATCTATTTTCTATTACAGGAATATGACCTTGAAACCCTTTTGGGTTTTTTAAAAGAGAAATTCACCGGAATTGAATATAATGAAGCCCATTTAGTTAAGTCCCTTACTTATTTTAAAGACGCAAAAGAAAGCCAAATGCCAGAAATGATTAAAAAAGCAAGTTGGGAGAAAGTTAAAGAAAATTTAACTACAACCGTAAAAAGATATGTTAAAAATAAATAAGTACTGTTAGAAACTATTATTATCTTGTAATATCAATTTGGCGGAAGTAATCTGTTTTTACTTCTGCTATTTATTTTACCATCCAATATAGATTTATGACCCCCCGTGTCAAATCATTTAACCAATAGCCTTTCGGTTACATTTTAGATGATTTAATTCGCAGAGTTGCCAAAACTACAATCTTGTTGTAAAATTAATTCATCATGAATATTCTAATTACAGGTGGGGCGGGTTTTATTGGCTCCCATTTCACAGACAAATTAATTGAAAAAAAACATCAGGTTACAGTTATTGATAATTTATCAACCGGAAAGAAAGAAAATTTGAATACCAAAGCTAAATTCTATAAAAAAGATATTCAAGACCCTAAACTTTCTGAAATTTTCAAAAAAGAAAAACCAGAAATTGTTTTTCACTTAGCAGCTCAAGCTAATCTTAGAAAATCAGTTGAGAAACCCATTGAAGATGCCAAAACTAATATCTTAGGTTCCTTGAATGTTCTCAAAAATTGTAAAGAGAATAAGGTTAAAAAAATAATTTTTACCTCAACCGGAGGAGCAATCTACGGTGACACCGATGTTGTTCCCACTCCAGAAGATTATCCAGCTTCACCCGTCTCACCTTATGGGGTAAGTAAACTGACTACAGAAAAATATCTAAATTATTACTATAAAGTTTTTAATCTTCCTTTTATTTCTT
>CAZDPT010000018.1:0-9858 GCA_964507665.1 uncultured Candidatus Saccharibacteria bacterium
CCCTTGCGGGCGCACGCTTTCCAAGCGTGTTCCTTACCATTCGGAGCACCCCTCCTCTCAATTGTATTTGGTTTTCAAGGACTTTGAGGTTACACCTTCATTCCTCTCAGAGCTTTTACTCTTTCTTCAATTGGAGGGTGAGTCATAAAAAGTTTTGTGAACCAATTTCTTTTTTCTTTTCCCCGGAAGGGTGAAGAAATAAAAAGGTGAGCTGTTGAAGGATTAGCTACTCTCATTTTACTTGAATCTTCTGAAATTTTCTCAAGTGCTCGAGCTAAACCCTCAGGGTATCTTGTTAAAAGAGATCCTGAAGCATCTGCTAAAAATTCTCTTTTTCTGGAAATAGCCAGCCGAATTAAAGTGGCAGCAATTGGTGCTAATACAGCAGCAAACAAACCTAAAATTAACAAAAGAGAGCCTGCTGAACTGCGGGAGTTTCTTTTTCTCAATCCACCAAAAAAACTTATTCTTAAAAATAAATTGGATACTAAAGCTACAATTCCCGCTAAAATCACTATCACTGTCCCCAAAAGCATATCTCTGTTTCCTATATGACTGAGTTCATGAGCTATTACACCCTCTAATTCTACTCTTTCTAATTTATTTAAAAGGCCTTTGGTTACAGCAACCACAGCATGCTCGGGGTCTCTTCCAGTAGCGAAAGCATTAGGTTGTTGGGAATCAATGATATAAATTTTAGGTAAAGGGAGGCCTGCTGTAATACAAAGATTTTCAACAATACGGTAAAGTTCTGGGTTGTCTTTTTTATCAAGGGGTTGGGATTTTGTTATTTTTAAAACCAATTTATCAGAATACCAGTAACTTCCAAAACTCATTAAAATACTAATAAAAACAGCTATTACTAAAATAGAAATACTATCTAATAAAAAACTGAAAAGCCAACCCAGGGCTATAATAAAAACTAAAAAGCCCAATATTATAGCCCAAGTTTTTCTTATATTAGAATCTGCTTGAGTATAAAGAGTTACCATTTTTAAATTGTTGAAGTGAACTTAAAAGTTAAAGATCAACTTCAGGTGTTTCTCTTTCTTCTGGTTCTTCAATTTCAAAAAGATCCATTTTCTTAAAATTAAAAAGTCGAGCAATCATATTAGCAGGAAAGCTTTCAACCTTAATATTTAAATCCCTTACATTACTGTTGTAGAATCTGCGGGCTGCTTGAATCTTATCTTCAGTATCACGTAATTCTCTCTGTAATTCCAAAAAATTCTGGGAGGCTTTAAGTTGAGGATAATTCTCTGAAACAGCAAATAAAGATTTTAAGGTTCGGGATAAAGCATTTTCTGCTTCCTGTTGTTCTTTTACGGTTCCTGCCTGTATTGCTTTTGCTCTGGCTTCGGTTACTTTCTGAAAAACATCTTTTTCATGAGCAGCGTAAGCTTTAACTGTTTTTACTAAATTAGGAATCAAGTTATATCTTCTTTTTAACTGAACGTCAATATCTGACCAAGCTTCTTTTGTACGGTTACGTTTCCTTACCAAACTATTAAAAACGAAAATGATATACAAAACGACAACTACAACAACTCCTATAATAATGTAGAATAAAGTGCTCATAATTTAATACCTTATTTTTAAATTCAATCGACCTTTTAGAATAAATTAAACTACTGAGGAAGTTTCTCAATTGTTTTTGTAAAGTAAGGATGTTGAGTTACAAACTTATAATTCAAAAGTTTCAAAAGAGTCAGAAAATCTAAAATTTCTTCTCTGAAGGTCTCAGGCCCCACAAAAATTTCCCAACTTTCTTTGACAATATTTTTAGCATAATTGTTCAAAACTTCATAATCTGCTTTTTCTTTAAGATATTCAATTATTTTCTTAAATTCTCCTCTATCTAACCAAATACCATAGCAAATATTACAAACATCAACTTTAATTTCTGAGTCCCCATACTTTACTTCATAAAGAGGCATTCTGCATTCGGGACATAGTTTTTTTTCTTGAGAAATTTCAAATTTTGTCTTATCACCCCATAAATCAAAATCAAGCCAATTCAAGTCTTTATCCTTTTTATCTTTAGCTAATCTTAACTCCCCTCTTTCAAACCAAAGCCCTAAACATTTAGGACAGTAATCTACTTCAACTCCAAAAAAAATAGTCTTATCTAAAGATTTTTTACAAAGAGGACAACTCTTATTCGAAAGCCGCTGAGTTAGATTAGAAAGTTTTTCCTTTTTTGTCATTACTCTATTTTAATAAAAAAGGAAGAGAAATTCAATTCAATAAATTCAATGATTCAAAAACCCACCAGAGGGTGGGTCTTTGAAGTTTTCTCTAATCCTATCTTAACTTACTTAACCAGCGAGACCTCCCATTGGGGGTCTTTGGGGCATCTGTGGACCTTGGGATCCTTCTTTACCTTCCTTTTCTGGTAATTCAGCAACTACTACCTCTGTAGTCAAGAGCATACTTGCTGCTGAAGAGGCATTTTCCAAGGCGCTTCGGACAACCTTGGTTGGATCAACAATTCCAACTTTCATCAAATCTTCATATTTTAAATTTTGAGCGTTAAAACCATACCCTTTCTCTTTCTTCTTAATAGCATTAGCTGCTACAGCACCATCCACTCCTGCATTTTTAGCAATCTGACGAATGGGTTCTTCTAAAACTCTCCTTAGAATATCAATTCCAATTTTTTCATCTCCTTCTGTTTCAAGTTTCTCTAACACTCCAATAGATCTTAAGAGAGCTACACCGCCCCCTGGAACTATTCCTTCTTCAACAGCTGCTTTGGTAGCTGCCAGAGCATCTTCCGTTTTATGTTGGCGAGCCTTCTGTTCAACTTCAGTTGCTGCCCCAACTTTAATAACAGCTACACCGCCAGCTAATTTAGCCAGTCTCTCTTGAATTTTCTCTTTATCAAAGTCAGATTCTGCTCTTTCAATTTCTGTTTTAAGTTGATTCACCTTTTTCTCAATTTTCTCCTTCTTTCCTTTACCACCAATAATGGTTGTATTTTCCTTGCTGGATACGACCTTGTCTGCTCTACCTAACATATCCATTTCAGTATTTTCTAATTTCATTCCTTTCTCTTCTGAAACTACCACACCTCCAGTAACAGTAGCTATATCTTCCATCATTGCTTTTTTTCTATCTCCAAATCCTGGAGATTCAACTGCCAAAGCCTTAAAAGTTCCCCTGAGTTTATTCACCACCAGAGTAGCTAAAGCATCTCCTTCTACTTCTTCTGCAATAATTACCAACTCCTTTTTTCCGGTCTTGGAAATCTTCTCAAGTACTGGTAAGATATCTTGAATAGCAGATATCTTTTTGTCGGTAATTAAAATGTAAGGGTCCTCATAGGAGGCCTCCATTCTTTCAGTATCTGTTACCATGTAGGGGGAGATATAACCTTCATCGAATTGTAAACCCTTTACAATTTCTTTTTCAATACCAAAGGTCTTAGATTCCTCTACTGTAATCACTCCATCTTTACCTACTTCATCCATCACTTCAGCAATTAAGTTACCAACTTCTGAATCTTCTGCTGAAATAGTAGCTACTCGAGCAAAATCTTCCTTGGTATTAACTGGCTTTGACATCTCTTTCAATTTTTTAACCACAGCCTCAGCTCCTTTCATAATTCCTCTCCTTAATTCTAGAGGATTAGCTCCAGCAGTAACATTTTTAAGACCTTCTGTTGTTATTGATTGACAAAGTAAAACAGCGGTGGTTGTTCCATCACCAGCTACTTCATTTGCTTTGGAGGCAGCTTCTTTAATAATCTCTGCCCCTAAATTTTCCAATTTATCTTCAACTTCAATTTCTTCAGCAATAGCCACCCCATCATTTGTAATAGTGGGAGAACCAAAACCTTTATCTAAAACAACATTTCTACCTTTGGGCCCTAAAGTAACTTTAACTGCTTCAGCTACCTTATCAATACCTTCTTTTAATTTTTTTCGAGCTTCCTCTTTAAATTTTATTTGTTTTGCCATAATTTTTGTTAAAGTTAATTTTATTCAAGAACAGCTAAAACGTCCTCTTCTTTAACAATGAGATATTTCTTACCTTCGACCTTTATTTCATTAGGAGAATATTTAGTAAAAAGAATAGTATCTCCTTTTTTTACTTCCATTGGTGCTCTTTTCCCCGAGCGGAGTCTCTTGCCGGAACCAACAGCAATTACTTTTCCCTGCTCGGGCTTTTCTTTTTGAGCGGTTTCTGGCAGTAAAATCCCACTCTTTGTTTTTTCTTCTTCGGTTACAGGTTCCACTACCAGATGATTAGATAATGGTTTAATTTTCTTCATAGAATAAATTTACAGAACAAGAACTAGAAATTTTTTATCCTGTTCTGTCATTTTAATTTTAGCAAACTCGACCTTTGACTGCTAATTTTCTATTTTAAGTTTTAGAAATATCTTTGTCAAGTCTATCTTAAAAATATCAATTCATTACAAAACTTTTTTAAGATATTTTCCGGTATAACTTTCTTTATTCTTGGCAATTTTCTCGGGGGAACCTTCCTCTACAATCTGGCCTCCTCTCTCCCCTCCTTCAGGACCCAAGTCAATAACCCAATCAGCGTTTTTAATTACATCTAAATTATGTTCAACACAAAGAACAGTATTTCCCTGTTCAGTTAATCTTTTTAAAACAAATAAAAGATTTTTAATATCATGAGGATGTAAACCAGTAGTTGGCTCATCTAAAATGTATAAAGCATTACCTCTTAATTTTTTTGAAAGTTCCCTGGCAAGTTTTATTCTTTGTGCCTCACCACCAGAAAGAGAGGGAGCTGGCTGACCTAATTCAAGATACCCCAATCCTACTTGATTTAAAGTTTTAAGTTTCCTTTTAATCGAAGGGATATTCTCAAAAAACTCTAAAGATTCCTCCACTGTCATATTTAAAACTTGGGAAATATTTTTACCTTTGTACTCAATCTCTAAGGTTTCTTTGTTATAACGGGTTCCTTTACACTCTTTACATTCTACATAAACATCGGGTAAGAAATACATTTCAATTTTTTTAACTCCCTGACCGTCACAAGCTTCACACCTTCCTCCTTTAACATTAAAAGAAAACCTTCCTGGTTTGTAACCTCGAAGTTTTGCTTGTTTAGTTTTAGCAAAAATCTTCCGGATATAATCAAAAGCTTTAGTATAAGTGGCAGGATTACTTCTGGGTGTTCTGCCAATTGGTGATTGATCAACAATTGCTACCTTATTTAAATGCTCTGTTCCTAAAATCTCTTTATACTTTCCGGGTTCTTCAACTCCCTTTTCTTCAGAAAATAATAAAGAAACAGAAGATTTTCCTGGTTTCTTAAATGATTGATAAAATCTTTGGTGTAAGACCCTGGCTAAAGTATCATCTACTAAACTGCTTTTTCCCGCGCCCGAAACCCCCGTTATACAAACAAATTTCTCTAAGGGTACCTTAACATCAATGCCTTTTAAATTATGTTCTTGAGCTCCCCGAATTATTAAAAACTTGTCTGATTGTTCCTCTTTTTTTTCTTCTGGATTATCGGACTTCTTTTTTTTATCTAATTTTCCAGATTTGGAAGATTTTTTAGAATTTTCATTACTTTCCTTTTTTAAATTTGATTCCTTAACTTCAACTTTCTTTTTACCAGATAAATATTTACCAGTGATGGTTTTTGCTTTCTTCAGTTGTTTTGGGGTTCCTTCAAAAACAACTTTACCTCCATTCTTTCCGGCTCCAGGACCTATATCAATTACCCAGTCTGACTCTTTTATGGTTTGGGGATCATGTTCAACCACAATTATTGTATTCCCCAGATCCCTTAACTCTTTCAAGGTCTCAATTAATCTTCCCTGGTCTCTGGAATGAAGTCCAACTGAAGGTTCATCTAGAATATAGAGAATTCCAGTTAATTTGGAGCCAATTTGGGTAGCTAACCTTGTTCTCTGTTCTTCCCCACCCGCCAAAGTAGCTGCTTTCCTATTTAAAGTAATATAGTGTAATCCAACATTTTCCAAAAAAGTTAACCTATTAACAATTTCTTTTATTATGGGAGTTGCAATTTTCTTTTTCTCAGCAGAAAGTTTATCTTTAAGGTTTTTAAAAAACTTTATATTCTGGGAAATATTTTTTTTCACAATTTGGGCTATCGATTTGCCATCTATTTTAACTGCCAGGGCTTCGGGTTTTAATCTTTTCCCTTTACACTTAGGGCATATTTTTTTAACCATATATTTTTCAATTTCTTTACGAGTATGTTTGGAATCTGTTTCTCTGTGTCTTCTTTTCAAATTTGATACAACTCCTTCAAATTCATCATCTCCCTGAAGAATTACATCTATTGCTTTTTGAGATAAGTTTTTAAGGGGGGTATCTAAAGAAAAATCATATTCCTGTGCCATTTTTGAAAGTTGTCCTTTGAAATAACTTTGGCGTCCTATTTTATGGGAAGCATGAGCCCAAGGAAAAACAGCACCTTCCCCAATAGTTAATTCTGGATTTGGCAACACTAATTTGGGATCCACTTCTAATTTCTCCCCCAAACCATCACATTCAGAACAAGCCCCATAAGGTGAATTAAAAGAAAAGAGTCGAGGTTCAATTTCGGGAAGATTCACTCCACATTCCTCACAAGCAAAACGTTCACTGAATATTAAATCTTTAAGTTGTTTGTTTTCTTTCTTCTGAGATACCATCACCACCCCCTTTCCAAGTTTCAGACCCGTCTCTACTGAATCAACTACTCGGGATCTATCTAAATCTCCTGTTATGAGTCTATCTACTACCACTTCAATATTATGCTTTTTGTATCTATTAAGATCTAATTCCAAAGCTTCTTCTATCCGGTGAGTCAGACCATCTATCCTTGCTCTAACGAAACCTCCCCTTTGTACTTCCTCCAGAATTCCCTTATGTTCACCTTTTCTTCCCTTTACCACAGGTCCCAAAACCATAATCTCTCTTTCTTGAGGTAAGCTCATAATTTGCTCCA
Source organism: uncultured Candidatus Saccharibacteria bacterium (assembly GCA_964507665.1). Taxonomy (GTDB): domain Bacteria; phylum Patescibacteriota; class Minisyncoccia; order Minisyncoccales; family CAYZYK01; genus CAYZYK01. Next base: position 6,949 of record CAZDPT010000018.1, read on the forward strand.
CTATCTGGTCAATAGTTTGGGAAGAAACTAACTTTCCACACTGAGGACAATGAGGAATCCCTACCCTGGCAAATAAAAGACGGAGTAAATCTGCGATCTCCGTTATTGTCCCCACTGTTGAACGAGGATTATGAGCTGCTTTTCTTTGGTCAATAGAAATAGCAGGTGATATTCCCTCAATTTTATCTACTTTAGGCTTGTCCATCATTCCCAAAAACTGTCTGGCATATGCTGATAGACTCTCAACATATCTTCTCTGTCCTTCAGCGTATAAAGTGTCAAAAGCTAGAGATGATTTCCCAGAACCTGAAATTCCGGTAATAACAACCAACTTATCTTTGGGAATCTTCAAGTCAATATTTTTGAGATTGTGTACCTGACAACCCTTTATTTTGATATAATCTTTGTCCTCTACCATAATGAAAAACTATTATACTCCAAATTTAAAAACATTTCAAGTTCGGTTGGTAATGTGTAAGGACATTTGGCGGTTTTTACCAAGATAGGGTATTATCTTAGTAATATATATTAATATTCCCGAATAATTGAAAAAAGAGATTAAGATAAATTCTCACTATTCCTAAAAAAGAAATTTATCTGGTAAATGTAATTAAAAAAACCGGGAAATTCCCGTTTTTAAAATTTTTCTTGTTTAAAGAAATTAAGGTAATTCTTTAAGGGTTTTCTTTTTTATTCTGGCTATTTTATGTTCGTTGAGATTAAGTTCAGAAATAGAACCTTGAGAAGAAACAGTTTCTTTTAGTTCTTGGTTTAAATCTTCTAAGTTATATTTTTCAATTAGTTCTTTGTATTTCTTCCAATTGATTTTGTTTTGGGAAATCAAACCAAAAATATCAATTATGTCTTTTTTTCCTTTTGGGGTTGTTTTCCTCTGAGAAAAAGCATAGATTTTTAAAATAAGTAAAATTTCAGCAACGGGAACCTGAAATCCTTCCAAAGATTGAGTGTGCTTTTTAACCTCTTCTGTTGGCAATCCTAAATTAGAAAAGAAAGGTAAATAAATATCAACATCAATATTTTCAATTTTTGCTTCGTATTTTTTTAATCTTTGATTTTTAAAAACATCAAAATGTTTTTTTATTTCACCCAATTCCTTATAATCTACAATAATATCAACATCTTTTGATTTCAAAGATTTAGTATACAGAAAGATGGCCCATCCTCCAATAAGAATAAAATTAAAATCTTTTTTTAAATCCTGAAGTATTTTAAAACTTTTTTGGGTTATTAAATTGTGATAAAACTCAATCATAATATTAAATAATTTTCTCTTTTAAGTCCTCCAGAAAATCTTTGGCGTACCATTCTGAAAGATTCCACAAATCAACAAAAGTTTGACAATCTGGAGTTAAATCACCAAAGTTTTTCAACCAAGGATCTGCTTTTAAAACAATTAAATTTGAAGAACCTTTTTGGGAAGGAAAACGGTTTTTAATCTTTTTTAGGTTTTTTTCAGAAGAATAGATATAAGCTTTATCGTAGTCAGCGGGAGCTTCTTTGTACTTTTTAATAAAAGCAGAGAAACAACCAAAAATTATTTTAGGGGGCATTTCATTCTCTATCTCCTGAACATTTTTTGAAACTTTTGTTTGATAAATTATATCTTTTTTAAGATTACGGAAAGTAGCCCAGAGATATAGGAACTTTTCTATGTCCTGAATTTTAAACCCCCTTCCCCCAACTTTTATACAACCTGAGTTTCGGGGAACTTTTAGAGCATTAAAAACGGTACTCAATGAAATATTATATTTTTGAGCTAGTGCTTTCTGTGTCCATTTATTTTTTTTATTTTCTGTGGCTTGAAATAAAATTTCCCGCCAAATTACTTCTTTTTTGTTCATATAAGGTTTTTTTATTAAAAAGTAAAAGTTTTAATTATTTTCGATTTCAGAGTGTTATTTTTAAGGTCGTTTCTATTATATTCGAAACAAATCGTCTTGTCAACCTGTCCGATCTAAAAGACGCCTGCGAATTAAGCTTAATTGGATTTAATTGGATAAACTTTTATGAAAAAAAAGAATCAATAAAAAAAGGTCTCGTGCGATACACGAGACCTTTGTCCAAGGAATCAAGAGTTCCAACAAGGGTTAGAAGTCCAAGATTCCAAGGACATCTTACTTACGGACGGCGGCGAAACGCCACCCCCCACCCCAGCCAAACCCGAGCCAGCGAAGGCGCAGGTTGCGCCCAGCAGCGCACCAGTCCAGACACGGAACGCTGCGGCCGCCAACCGGGCTCCGCCAAACCGAGCCGAGAGCGACAACTGAGAACTGCTTTTGCAGTTCGGGCCTCTCAGCACCAAGTGCCAGAAGCTCCTCAATTCGGGCAGGGCGGTAGCCTGCCTTCTTCAGTTCAGAGATGACCTCCTCAGAGGACATCGTCCTCCCAAAGTGGAAAAGTGTGACTTCCACTTCTTGCTGGCCCTCTCCCTTGATTGGGAAATGGTCGGCAATAATGTTGGAGTTGACCAATTCATACTTACCAGCCTTGACCATCTGGGACAGGGACTTGGTGTAATCCACGACTACTGAGTAGGTAGCCTGGATCACTGAGGACTGGACGAGAAGTTCAGCGATCTGGTCGGGAATGTCGCCATTCCTGAGAATCTCTCTGACGTTCTCGTCGGTTCCGCCGCGAGCAAGAACCGCATCAACAATAGCCTTGAGAATCTCAAAGCCAGCACCAACACCAGACAACAACTCACTCCTAGACTGTGCCATAATGGCACCTCCTTCTGTTATGGGCTTATCCCTTGTTCTGTACCATACAGAACCCAGGACTTACCCTTTTTGTGTACTGTCTCTATTGTATCATAGTTATAAAAGTTTGTCAAGTTTACCGTGTTGAAGAAAGCAAAATCTTGGATTAATATAAAAAAATGAGAAAATT
>CAZDPT010000019.1:0-9448 GCA_964507665.1 uncultured Candidatus Saccharibacteria bacterium
AACAATCAAAGAAAAAAGATTAAGATGCCCCAAAAAATTGAATAATAAATAAAACAAAAATCAAAAGATACATTAATCCTTCCCAAATATGAATTTTTCTTGAAATTCCAGAAACCACAAAAAGAAAAGTTGATACAAAAAGATAAGGCAATCCAATATAAAGGGTTGTTTGATTAACTTTCAAGGGTTTTATTAAAGCGGGAATCCCTATTATCAAAAAAATAGTAAAAACATTAGAGCCAAAAACATTTCCTAAAGCAAGTTCATATTTCTTTTTAAAAGCAGCCTTAATAGAAACAACAAGTTCTGGAAGAGAGGTTCCAATAGCAACCGCTGTAATTGTAATAAAAGAAGCGCTTATCCCAAAAATTAAAGAAAGGTTTTCCACTGATTCCACTATATAGTTAGCCCCAAAAGCTAAACCGATAATTCCCAGAAAAAGTAAAATAAAGGTTTTAAAACTAATTTTCTTTTTGGTTTTTTTTGCTTTTTCTTTTTCTAAACTCTTTACCTTTCTCCTTTTTTCCCGGAAAGGAAGTTGTTCTAATTTTTCTTTTTCTGATTCTTTCTTTTCTTCCCTACCTTCTCTATCAAAAGCCATATATCCAGCATAGACTAAAAAACCCAAAAGTAATAAAACTCCTTCCCAAAAAGTAACTTTCATATCCCAAACTATAAAAGCAATCATTATTGTGCTAACAGACAAAAGAGGAGCATCTAAATCAATTAAACTCCTCTTTACTATTAAAGTTTTTGCTATAACAGCTGAAACCCCAACAATAAGAAGAATTGTCGCAATATTAGAACCAAAGGCTGTATCAACTACAAATTCTGTATTTCCTTTTAGGGTAGCTGTTACAGTAGCTGCCACCTCTGGAAAAGAAGTACCCAAAGCAACAATACTCACTCCCACAACAAAAGGTGAAAGTTTTAAAGCAAGCCCTATTTTCTCTGCGCTCTCAACCACCCAATCAGCTGATTTAACAAGAACAGCCAAACTTGCTATAAAAATTAAAAGCCAAATAAAAGCCATATCTTTTTTAAAAATGTTTTAAAAATTTAAAATATCTTTTCTTCTTAATTTTTTAATCTTTATTCTCTAAAAATATTATCTCCCTTACCAAAACTTCTCTCTTTTCTCTGTTACCTTTAACTTTAACTCTACTTCCTATTAAATCCTGGGTTAAAATCTTTTCACAACTCATTTTTGCACAAGAACTCGAATCATCAAAAAACAATTTAACAGAAGCTCCAGCAGAACCCGGCTCATCATATAAAAGATACCACCTATTTTTCTCAAAGCCAGGATTATTAATAACAAGATTTCCTTCTTTGGAAAAATTAACCGAGGAGCTCTCCCCTTCTCCACAATAATCATTTTCTGGAATACATCCTATCTGCATCCACTCATAAAATAATTCAATATCACCACCAAAAGAGATTATTGTTTTCTCTGCTCCAAATTGTTCTAAGGTTGCTTCTATTGAAGATATAAATTGGGAACTACCACAACTACTATTTGCTCCTGGAATCACCAGTCGAATATCTTTAATATCAACCCAAGCAATATTTTCTTTATCTATTTTTACTGAATTAAGAATTGCTTTTGTTTCTTCAGAAAACCAAGAGGTATAATCTTCGGTTTTTTCTTCCTGGGTGGGTCCCCAAAAAAGTTCTTTTAAAGCAATCTCGGGGGTTTTCCGAAAAACTCTTCTCTTTACAGGAAAAACATCACCACAATCCTCAGAGAGTTCAAAATTACTGAAATAAACAGAAACTGTTTTTTCTTTTACAACTTTTTCTCTTTGCCAGCCTAAATCAGAATACAAAAACAAAGCTCCAACAATCACCACCATAATTATTATAATAATTGAAAGTCCTAATTTTGTTGAAATTTTCTTGTTAAATAGTTTCATTTTTTCATAAATTTCAATAATAATTATTTACTTTCTTAATTCTCTTTTCAGCCACTGCAAGGGTTTTTCTAACATAATATTCTTTGTCATTTTCTGTTTTCTCGGCTAGTTTTTTAATTTTCTTTAATTCTTTTTTCATAGCTTTAACTAAAGCCTGATTTCTTTTTCTAACCAGTTAATATGTTGGTTTTTTCTTTTCCAAAAAACATCCTCCCAGATATAATGAAAAGCTAGTTTTTCCCAGCCTGGGTAATTTTCTTTAAAAAATTTAAGGATTTTGTTGGAAGAAACTTTTTTCTTGTCAAATAAGAGCTTAGATAATATTTTCTGTTCCCAGGGTGGAATTATTTCTAATTTACAATAATGATAAAAGTCTTCAAATAAAAGATACTCTACCGAGGAAGGTCCTATTCCATATATCTGAAGGGCTTTTTCTTTTACCTTTTCTCTGCTCATCTCTCTCATTTTATGTTCGTTAATCTTTCCTTTTACAAATTGGGAACTTATCTTTTTTATAAATTTAGCCCGATATCCCAGCTTTAAATCTCTTAAGGTTTTTTCTGGAACTTTGTTAATTTCCTTGGGTCTCCAAAAGGTAGAAAGTGTTTTTCCATCAAAAGTTATCTTCTTGCCAAATTTTTCAAAAAGATTCTCAAACATCTGAACTGAGCGGCTCACTCTGGCGTTCTGTAAAACAACATATATTATTAAACTTTCATATAAAGAGTTGGCAGCTACCGGCTTCATTCCCCTCCACTTTTTAATAAGAGGTCCTAAAACTTTATCATTTTTAAACTTTTTTGAAAATTCAGAAATATCAGTTCTAAAATTAAAACGCCATTCTATCTCGGGCTTCAGCTTTTGTTTAAAATTCTTTGATAATGACTTTTTAGAATAAACCTCTAAAGTAACTTTTGGCTCAGCTACACTTCCCTTATCAATAAACTTTAATCCTAAATATTTGTCCCTCCAAACCATTGTTATCCAATAGTTACTCTTTTGCCATTCATTATCAGAAGAAGGAAAATGAGATGGTTTGTGTAAAGTCGCATTAAAGTTATAAGGAGATTCTGGTTTAAAAATAACCGACCACCTTTTTCGAAGTTTAACTAAGCTCATAGTATGTTTATTATAGCAAAGATTTCTTTCTAGTACTAAAAAAGGAGGCAGAAAATATCTGCCTCCCCGAATAAAAGCCTAAAGAAGTTTTTCTAAATAATCCAAAAAGTAATCTTTATCACAGGGGAAAATTGACGGTAGCCTCTCTAAGTTACAGCATCTAACTTTCCTGCCTGTTACTTCTTCTATTTCCCTCCACAATTTTGCTGTTTGTTTCAAACAAAATATAGAGAAATCCTTTTCTTTTTCTTTTGGAATCGAGGCCCATTCTCTTGGCTTCCCGAAAGGAAGAAGATAAGGAACTCCTCTTTCAACATCTCCTTCGTTTAAAGACCTTCCAGAAAGAGGAACTCCTGGATAGAAATCTCTTTCACAGATCTCATCAATTACTTCCCGGTATCTTCTAGCCCAGAAAACATCAGTTCCCATCTTTTTCACTTCTCTTATTCCTTCTCCAATAGCAATACCGCTTATTGTTGCGGTAACTTCAATACCAGCTTCCTTTAAAAGAGAAATTACATCAGTCATTACTTGCCCTGAAAACAAAACATCATCAATTAGTATAACTTTTTCATAACGCCCTTTGATTAGATCTATCTGTTTTTCGAGACATAAGCATCCGAAACGAGCTCCTGTCCTACATTTTTTTAACTCTTCGTCCATTACTCTTGTTACTTGAATTGCTGGATTAGTTCTAAGGTAAACTCTATCCATTGAAATCACACCAACAGAAGACTCAATTACCTCTTGGAGGCATTTTATCATTCCTCTTCGTAACTCACCAGCTGAAACCATATCCACATTACCTTCTCCGAAAATAACAGTTAAGCGATCTTTCATCTCCTTCCTTAATTGATCAAAGAACTCCCCCGAAGGCAGAGAAAACCCGCTTTTTTCTGCCCACTGCTTCAAAAGAACCTCAATGTCTTCTGACAGGACAAACGGTTTCCTTTCTTTAAACATTGTCTCTTCCCTCCTAATTTTAAAGGAACAAAAAACACCATCCTGAAAGGAAAAACCCCTTCCAAGAAGGGGGTGATGGTGTTTAGGATTTTTAATTAGGATTATTAAACACAACCATCCCCTTCCCAGAAAGGATAGTTGTGATGATGAGCAAAACCAAAATATTTTTCTGTTTTATTCATATTTCTTTATTAGTTTAATAGCTTTTTTAACAGCCTTCTTTGGAGAATCTGCTTTCTCAATTCTAATCCTTCCTCTTTTGTCTAAATATCGCCCAGCTAACTTCTCGCTCCAGCCACCACTTTCTTTCAATACCACTACGGGAATATCAGCTTGATAAGCAATAGCTATCTCAGTTAAGGTTCCCGATCCCCCATTAAGAGCAATTAAAGCATCACAACTTAAAACAAGAGGGAATTCTCTGCCACCACCTCTTTCAAGGCCAGAGACTAAAACAACATCTACGTTTTTCTCATAAATCTCTTTTCCTTTTCCGTAAGTTACCCCAACTGTTAACCCTCCTTCTTTTTTAGCACCGCGGCAAGCTGCTGTTGAAAGTGAGTCATAATCTTTCTCTGCTCCAAACATTAAAACAGCCCCACTTTTAGCAACCCAATATCCTATCTTCTCTGCCTTCTTCTCTAATTCTTCGGCGTACTCAACATCAGCTGCTGAGCCCATCACTCCTATTTGTATTTTCCTTGAAGTTCCTTTCATAATACTTTATCTAACTAAAGTAAGAAAAGCAAAAAAAATTAATTATCTTCTTTTTGCCTTTTAATTATTAATCTATAACCTCCTTTGCCGTCATTCAGCCATTTTGCCACCCGGGCAATCGTAGTTGAACTCAAACCTGTTTCTTTTTCAATCTTTTTGTAGGATACTCCTTTATTAAGCATTTTCGCTGCCTGCCATCTCTTGGAAAACTCAATGATTTCCTGAGGGGTCAACAAATCCCGAAAAAAGTCCTTTGCCTCTTCAAGGTTATTTAAAGCTAAAACTGCTTTGAACAATTCTTCTGTTTTTGAATTATCCCAATCTTCCATAATTACTTTACTTAACTAAAGTATAGCAAACAGAGAATTCTTGTCAAGCCCAACTAAAAAAACCTCTCTTACAATAAAATCAGGCCCCCTTATTTATCCCAGTCCGTCCTCTCAAAATTCTTGCTTTGAGCCTCTTCAATAGTACAGAGCCACTTATCTTCTTTTAAAAGATTAACCTTTGTCTGAGAATAATATTTATCTCCTGGAAGATGATAGTGTTTTTGGTAATTCTCCTCCCCAAAATAAGTAATGTTTCCTTTAATGACACACTTTCCATCGAACCTGCCTTCTCCACAAGAACCCCAAAGACCTAAAAATTCATCATGAGCAGAACTGGCAGTTTCAACCATCTCTTCCTGATAACGGGTGTTTTGTTTATCAAGATAAAATCGAGCATACCCTCCCTCCAAAAGCTCTAAATTAACAAAACTCTCCTTCTCTCCTTCATTGTTTAGAGTCCAAACATAAGCTAAAGCTCTGCCGAATCTATCATATTTGTCTTTATCAAACTCCAAAAGCAGGTTTTTATCCAAAACCATCTCTCTGTTCTTCTCTTCAGCCTCCAAACCAAAGCAAGTTTCAAAAGAGTCACCTTCAAACTCTGGAGTATCAATACCTAAATAACGGACTCGGAAGACTTTTTCATCATCAACTCTCTTCACCCGAATAGTATCCCCGTCAATTACTTCAATCACCCCCACCTCTTCTCTACCCCCTAAACTGCCAGTTTGATCCTCTCTTTCATAAAAACTAATCCCCAGCAAAGAGGATAAAATAACAAGAAAACCAACAAGGAGAGCTAATAAAGTCTTTTTGCTTTTCATTTTCAGTTAGTTTTAAATCAAATTTTACAAAAGTCACCTCTCAAAACTACAGGCTGCATAGCTTTTATTTCATCAGAATAAGGTAAATTTTCGGGAATGGGATTTAATAAGAATATTTTCTTATCTAAAACATGAGCAAAGCCCATTTCCAAAAAGGCATTCCCGCCAATATAATTCTTTATTTCGTTTTTAGTTTCATTAACCACTAAAATAGCATTGGAAGATTTAATTTTATTAAAATAATCCCTGATTAAGTCATTTTCAATCTTGTTTTTTACTGATTCACTACTCGTTCTTTTAGATAAAACACCATCAGCAAATTTTTTGGTATGCCTTGGAAGAATTACTTTATGGTCCATCTTTTCTAACTCATTTTTGATTTGTATCATTTTGGAAGCAGTACTCATACTTCCCACAATTGCAATTTCCATAACTTTATTTCTCAATTAATTTTTTGATATTCATATTCATCTAAAAAATCTCTAATATCTGAATATTTTCTCCCAGCAAGAAAACCTCCAGCCACAAATTTCTCTTGGGTAACATCTCCAGAACAAAAGTTGGGTGGTTTAAACTTATTTTTCTCCTCCTCGGAGTCAAACTCAAAATCTACAAGAGCCAAACCCTTCAAACCATCCAAAAAGACATCAATTTCTGCTGTTTTATCTCCTACAGGATAAAAATAGCGGGTTTTTCTTAATCTTTTGCCGGGTAATTCAAACAGTTCTTCAAACTCTTCCTTTGACAAAATAATAGTTTCTTCTTTTTGTTTTGAAGAATCTGTTCCTTTTAGGGGTGCTTTCTTGGTTATCTCAAAGAGATTACCTTTTTTCCTCAATCTTAAAACAGGATGAGACGCAATAGTTGGGAAATAAATATCTAAAATCTCAACAGATTTACAGTCTTTCAATCCTTCTGGTTTTTCTTTTAATAAAAAGGTTCTTTCTAATTCTATTTTCATAATATTTTACTTATATCTTAACTTATTTTCTAAAAAAAGAAAAAGCGAAAATAAAATTAGAAAAAATGTAAGTAAATGATTTAACCAGCAACCTTTCGGTTACATTTTAGATGATTTAATTCGAGGTCTTACTTTGCTATAATAAAGATGTCTTACGGTTGATATAGAACTGTAAGAGTATTACATCCAAGAGCCATCTTTCTCGCGGAGGATGGTTTTCGTTTATTTTACTTTTCAGAGTCTCCTGAAAGCAAAACAAACCAAAGATTATTGAAAATAATAAAAAAATAGTTATTAATTTTGGAAAAACTACAGGAGAATAAAGATAAAATTTTAAAAAAAATAGGGCTTGTCTGGTTGACAGGCCCTAACTGATGAGAAACTTACTGTTTTCTATAATAAATCATTTCTGCTGCAATTAGTTCACGTTCGCCATTCTCAACTCTGTATATTTTGGCTACTTTCCCTTCTGCTTCTAAAAAATACTCCCTGCCTTCCGCCATATTCAAAATGGCTTCGCAGGCAGCGGCTTTGAAACTGTCACTAAAAACAACAATTGTCCTTATATAAGAAGGGATGTCGAGACCTTCGTAATAGCTTTTAAGCGAAGAACTTGCGTTCTTCAGCTCTCTTCTTGTAAGTGACCTATTTTGGACCTTTCGACCGGTTTTATAATCATATATTCGGGTAGTGATACCGAATACTAATTCACCCTTATCATCAAACATGACAATGCACCCCTCTTCGGCAACAACTCCCGAGAAATCGGGTTGTCGAATAGCAAGGGCGCAAGTATTCAATACAACATTATCTTTCCCAGTTGCTCTTAGGAGAACTTTGACCGCTTTTCTGGCTCGTTCAATGTCGGGCTCGACGGCGCCTTTTCTTTTCTCTGGGGGTTGGCCGAAGCCGAATAAGATTTTTTGCTCTACTATTCTCAGATTATGATTTATTAAGGGTATCAAGTCATCTAAACTGTTGTTTTGAGCGATTTTCCTTGCGGTTTTCAGGCTTTTCTCAGCATCTTTGAATTGCTTCATTGAAATCTGCGCTCCGCCCATATCTATAAAGGCATTACATTCTAAATAAGGATCATGTGGTGAAAGGTTTCTCGCGGTTTCAAGTTCCTGCCTATATGCTTGCAGTTCCTGCTGCTGTTTTCCTTGCTTCCTTAATACAAAACCAAGTAAAGAGTAATTGCTTACAAGGCCTCTTTTGTCGTTGTGCTTCTGATTTGAGTCAATTATAACCCTTAGAGTTGTTTCTGCGTCCTGCCATTTTTGTTCCCGCATAAAATACATCGCTGCTTTTTTTAGTTCGCCGACCCGAGAAGGATCTCCGTAATAGACACTAATTCCTTCTGTTTCTCGCGATCTTTCTGACAATTTGTTTTTGGCTTCTTCGGTTGTGTTTATCCGAGGTTTTCCATTTGAAGTATCGGTATCTGGGATTGGGGCCATAATTGCTAAATATACACAGAAGATAATGATAATAAGCACACCAACAAATTCAACACAAAACTGAATTTTTTTCTTCACTGACATCTTCTCCCTCCTTGGTTTTTAAAGAGCTGTTACTGAGAATTCAGCAACTTGTACACGAATTAAATCAGTTTAGCAGACGATTTAAGAATTGTCAAAAAAATAGAACCTTTTAGAAAAAGGTAATATTTTTAGTGTTAGTCTCCTACCTACTCAATAGCACTGATGTCAAGCGGCCCTGCTTACTACACCTCCTGTCTTTCGCTCAAATCAAGATATTTTCTCTTCATTTTCTCTTCATTTTCTCTGTGTGTTCTTCAAGATTAAATCTAACCCCTACTAAAACATAAAGGGGTTTAACAATATCTTTAAATAAAGGACAGAGGGGCAAGTTTTCTTTTTCTCTAAAATTAGAACAGCTCTCTGGATGATCAGGATAAGATAATTTACACCAAGCCCGAGAACGATAATTAGTAATTATTTCTTTAATGGGTAAAATAACTTTTTTATTTTGTTTTTAATGAAATTTTTTATTTTAAATTAATTTTTTAATTTCTTTATCAAACCTCAAGTATTTTAACTTTTTCTTTTACTTATTTTTAAATTATTAAATTCTCTCTAAAATATCTAAATATTGTTGAGGTGAAATACTTAAAGTTCGTAAATTGTTACGGATTATAAAAACCGGTAATTCTTTATCCCGAGGTATAACTACCGGACGTTTTAAATCTTCTCGCCAATAAATTCTATGGTCTCCCTTTTCTCTTTTAAACTCACACCCTATGTACAAAAGAAATTTTTCAAATTTTTTCCAGTGAATGGAGGTTAAACGAGCCATAATTTGTTATACCGACACTTCTACGGTTTGAGATTCTTGCGAAATTATTGCCGGAGGGGTCCATTTCTTTTGTACTTTCTTCCAACCCAAATCTCTTAACACTTCTTCTAATGTTCCTTTTTTAATAAGTTCTTCAAAGAAAATATTAACGATTTCTCCAAATCGCTTTTTTACTTCTTTATAACTTTCTCCCGAAGTAGATAAATCAAGAGCGGGGCTGTAAGCCACAAACTTTTTATCTTCTCTCATTATAGAAACTGGAATTTTAACTTTTAACATAAATTTACTCATATATTTATG
>CAZDPT010000020.1:0-8730 GCA_964507665.1 uncultured Candidatus Saccharibacteria bacterium
CCGGAACGATAATTTTCTTTCGGGACTTGTTCATCTTTAGTTAAAATTCCAAGAGTTTTACCTATATCTACCAAGACAGTAGATTTTTCAATTCTCTGTACTAACCCCGAGATAAGCTCTCCTTCTTTTTGCTTATATTCCTCAAAAAGGGTTTCTTTCTCTGCCTCTCTAATTTTTTGTAAAATTACCTGTTTAGCAGTTTGAGCTGCAATTCTGCCATAATCTTCTTGGGATTCTAAAGGAATCCTTATATCATCTCCTGGTTTTGCATCCGAATCAATTTTTTTAGCTTCTTTTATTTTAATATGTCTACGAGGATTAAAAATTACCTCGTCTTCCTTTTTTTCTCTTTTCCCTTCTTTTAATTCTTCAATCTCTTCTTCTGTCATAATCATTGACTCATCAACTACAATCTTTAATTGCCAAAAATTAACCTTTCCAGTTTCAGTATCAAGGTCTGCTTCAATCTTCTGGCCTTTTTCTCCATAATCTTTTTTGTAAGCAGCTCCAATAGCTGACTCTAAGGTTTCCAGAACCTTCTTTTTGGAAATTTCTCTCTGTTTTGCAATTTGTTCAATCGCTCTCTTAAAAGATTTTATATCCATGTTTTTAGTAGAGTAGTTTCTAAAATTAAAGTTTTAAAAAATTAATGTCCGTTTCCAAACGGACAATTTTCTCAATTCCTTCAGTATTTTTTAAGTTTAACAGAAATTTATCTCCTGTCAAGTACCGACTTTGTTTAAAAATATTAGATTTTAATTCCAGTTAAACCTTATAGTGGACCCGGGCAGAATTGAACTGCCATCTGTACAATGCGAATGTACCGTTTTGCCATTAAAACTACAGGCCCAAAAAATTAATCAGAAGATATGCTTTTGTTTTTGATTCTCCCTATTTCTTCTTCAACAACTTTCCCTTTGTATTCTGCAGCATGAGAAGAAGATTTATCAAAAATCGGCCTTTTTTGATCTAAATGTAAATTAATCTTAATTTTTTGCTTTCCCTTCTCTTTACAATCTTCTTTTTTTAGATAAATATGAAATCGAGGATAATCAGAACCTTTTATCTTCCTAATAAAACTTATCTCTTTTGTTTTATCGTTTTCCTCCTGGGGAATATATCCTAGTTTGCGCATAAAACGATAACAATTCTCTTTAATCTTCAAAGTAGCTTTTGCCATCTTTAATTATTTATTTTTTGATTTCTGTTCAATTAAGAAAATTTTTAAAATTTTCAGGCCTCTAGTGAGAATAAATATTGCTAAGATTTCCAGAGCAAGAATAGATGTTTCCTTTAAAACAGGATTGGGGATACCTTGGGGCGTGTAACCGAAATAATCTCCGGATATGAAGTTTATTAAATACAAAAAAGTAGTTAATGCTATCCAAACATAAACAAAATATTCTCCTTGACGTTCTATCTCTCTTTCCCCCAACCATCTTAATAATTCTTTATGTAAAGAATAAATAATCAAAACTCCTAGGTAAAATACGTGGATTCTGGTAGGGGAAAATATTCCCCGAGTAAAAAACTCAATCAGAATCATTGCCATCACAAACAGAGTAATAGTTCCACAAATTAAATAAAGATGTCTGTTTATTACTCCCTCAATAGTTTTCAGCTCATCAATTTCTTTTTTGGTCTCCATAATTAAGTATTAAAATCAATTGTTTTTCCCTCTATTAAATTAGCATAAATACCGCAAAAATCAAATTTATCACTTGACATTTAATCTCTGTTCTGTAAACTTAAATCAGAGCAAATTACTCTGATTAAAACTAAACAAATTATGAAATTCTCCACTGCCTCTCTTTATGGTCTAAGAGCAATGATATATTTAGCAGAAAAGAATGAGGTTTGTTCTGTTAAAGAAATAGCTGAAGAAAAAGATATTTCCCCATACTATTTAGAAAAAATACTCAGTAAATTAAAAGATAAAAAACTTTTAAAATCAAAAAAAGGTAAGGCTGGAGGATACTTTTTAGCTTATCCTGCCAAAAAAATTAAAGTTGGAGAAATAATTAGGATATTAGAAAAGGAAATAACTACCGCCTCTTGTGTTTCAGAAGAAAACCAACAGAGTTGCCCTCATTTTAAAAGTTGTCAGGCTAGAACAATATGGAGAAAAATTCAAAAACAAATTAATTCTGTTTTAAATTCAATTACATTAGCTGATTTAATTAAAAAATGAAAAAAGACAAAAAAATTTATCTAGATCACGCAGCAACAACCCCTGTTGATCCAAGAGTTCTTCGAGTAATGCTTCCCTATTTAAAGGAAAACTTCGGAAATACAATGTCTCTGCATTCTTTCGGCCAGAAAACAAAAGTAGCCCTGGAAAAAGCAAGAGAAAAAATAGCAAAACTAATGAAAGCTGACCCCGAGGAAATCATTTTTACTGGTTCTGCAACAGAAAGCAACAATCTTGCTCTAAAGGGAATTGCTTGGGCTCAAAAAAACAAAGGTAACCATATTATAATTTCCCAGATTGAACACCCTTGTATTTTAGAAACAGCAAGATGGCTCCAAAAAAAAGGATTTAAAATTACCCTTTTGCCTGTTGATAAATTTGGTTTTGTTTCATTAAGAAAACTTAGAGAAACAATAAATAAAAATACTATCTTAGTATCAATAATCCAGGCTAACAATGAAATAGGAACTGTAGAACCAATAAAAAAGATAGCTAAAATTTGTAAAGAAAATAAGGTTCTGTTTCACACTGACGCTGCCCAAAGTTTAGGAAAAATCCCAATAAATGTTAAAGAAATGAATATTGACTTATTAACAGGCAGCTCCCATAAAATGTACGGTCCCAAGGGAGCAGCTTGTCTGTTTCTAAGAGAAGGAATTAAACTCGAACCCCTTTTACACGGTGGGGGTCAAGAAGAAGGATTAAGATCAAGCACTCATAATGTAGCTTCTATCGTTGGTTTCGGGGAAGCTTGTAAAATTTGTGGAGAAGAAATGGAACAAGAATCAAAAAAACAGATAAAATTAAGAGATAAATTAATAGAAGGAATTCTCTCACAAGTTGAAAATTCTCACCTAGCTGGAGATTCCAAGAAGAGATTACCAAACAATATTTGTCTTTGGTTTGATTTTATTGAAGGTGAATCTTTAGTTATGCAACTTGACCTGAAAGGAGTAGCAGCTTCAACTGGTTCTGCTTGTTCTTCTGCAAAATTAGAACCTTCTCATGTCCTTTTAGCAATTGGATTGAAACCAGAACAAGCTCACGGATCTTTAAGATTAAGTTTAGGAAGGTTCACAAAAGAAGAAGATATTGATTATCTACTTAAAATATTACCTGATATAGTTAAAAAATTAAGAGAAATATCACCTTATGGAAAATAATATTTATTCTAAAAAAGTAATGGAGCATTTTAAAAATCCCCACAACTATGGAAAGATAAAAAACCCAGACGCCATAGGCAAGGTTGGCAATATTAGGTGTGGAGATGTTTTTTGGATTTATTTAAAAATAAAAGAGAACAAAAGGGGAGAAGAAATTATAGAAGATGTTAAATTTGAGACGTACGGCTGCGTGGCAGCTCTAGCTACAAGCAGTGTTATTACAGACACAATAAAAGGTAAAACTTTAAAGGGAGCTTTGAAAATTAATAAAAAACAAATTATAGACTCTCTGGGCGGACTTCCTGCTGTAAAAATTCACTGTTCTGTTTTGGTAATTGATGGTCTTTCTGAAGCCATTTATAATTATTTATCAAAGAAAAAAAGAAAAATCCCAAAAGCCCTTAAACAAAAACACCAAAGAATTAAAAAAGAGAAAAAACTAACAGAAAAAAAATACAAAAACTGGATTAAAACAGAAGAAAAAATACACAAAGAAAAATAAAAATCTCGAAACATCAATCCTTGACATAACTTTTTTTCAGATTTAAGATAACAACGTTGTACAAAAACAATTCCTAAAGAAGGAGGTTGCTGTGGTTGACCCCAAAGAAGCAACGGGGCAAACAACTAAAGTGCTCCGCGGAAGAGTAGGCGTAATCTTTGGGCCCGGCATAATTATTTCGGGCGTTCCACAACCCCAAGACAAGCTAATCTCCCCCGACGGAAAAAGGTGGGGGATAAAAAGAGTAACAAGCGCAACTTCCCAAAGGGTTTCTCTTTATCTTGAAGAGAAACCTCCCCCTGGTTCTGAAGTTGCTTCTCTGCCTTCTTTGCCTCTTTCAAGAATGCTACATCTCTCTATTAAAAAGAGGTACCTTAAACTGCCAGAAGGATGGTGCTTGGAACGCAAACAGCCATAGTAGCCCTATCCCAGAGAGGAAAAGAGTTTTTTCCTCTCTGGGTTTTCTTTTTTAAAATCAAACTGTAAAATAAATTAATGATGAGAAATAAAAAAAGCAAAAAGGTGATTTCTGCTATGTCGGGTGGAACTGATAGTTCTGTCACAACAGCCCTTTTGAAAAAGAAAGGGTTTGATGTTATTGGAATTTTTATGAAGTTTTGGTCCCCACCACAAAAAAATGGTTTAATTGGAAAAGGAAACAGGTGCTGCTCACCTGAAGCAGAAAAAAGAGCAAGAAAAATAGCTGATCTTCTTAATATTCCTTTTTATGTTTTAGATCTCAGAGAACAATTCAAAAGAAGAATCGTAGATCGTTTTCTAAAAGAATATCAAAAAGGAAGAACACCAAACCCCTGTGTTATCTGTAACAAAGAGATAAAATTCGGGCTTCTTTTGGAACAAGCTTTAAAACTTGAAGCTGATTTTCTTGCTACGGGTCATTACGCAAGAATTCAAAAAAAGAAAGATAGATTTTATTTAGAGAAAGGAAAAGATAAAAATAAAGACCAATCCTATTTCCTTTGGCAATTGGATCAGAAACAATTATCTAAAACTTTATTCCCTCTGGCAGAATATACAAAAAAGAAAGTAAAATCTTTGGCTGTAAAATTTAACCTCCCTGTTCTAAATATTCAAGAATCCCAGGAAATTTGTTTTATTCAGAAAAGTACAGAGAAGTTCTTAAAAGAACACTTAGAATTAGAACCAGGTAAAATAATAGATGATACAGGCAAGGAACTAGGAACTCACCAGGGTTTGGCTTTGTACACAATCGGGCAAAGAAAAAGAATAAAACTTTCAGGGGGTCCTTTTTATGTTTATGATAAAGAACCAGAAGAAAATATTCTAAGAGTAACTAAAAATAAAAAGAAGCTTTATCAAAAAGAAGTTCGGGTTGAAAACATTAATTGGATCTTAGAAGTTTCACCAAAACTTCCTCAAAAAGCTAAAGCTAAAATTAGATATCGTCATAAAGCTTCACCAGTAATTATTCATCATTTAGGAAAGAAGACTTTACATCTTGTCTTTAAAAAGAAACAAAGAGCAATAACCCCAGGCCAATCAGCTGTTTTTTATAAAGGAAAGGAACTTTTGGGTGGAGGAATAATCTGCTAAAAATAATAAAAAAACCTTCCAATATCTTAAGGTTTTTTACTAAACAACTTTTTATCTAATCTTATAAAATCTTATCAATTGCTTTAATAAAATCTCGAAAGTCATTTATTTCTTCTCTGGTATATTTTAGTACTTTTTTGTCATTAATTTCCCAATATCGGTGTACTAGCTTATTTCTAAACGCCACCATTTTCTTTAACTTAGAAGATAAATCTTTTTCTAAACAGTTCTTTTTTTCTAGAAGCCCAAAACACTCCCCAAAAACCGAAACACCTTGATTAAACTTTTTGGCTGCAATATGAACACAAATACTTCCTACTGCCTCAATAGCTCTTAGAAGATAATATTTTACGGCAGCCATATGCTCTTTCTCAGCCCAAAACTCCTTGTCGCTTAAAGAAACAAGGTGTTCAATTTCTGTTAACGATTCATTAATTTCAGAAAATCTTTTTTTTATTTTCTCTTTATTTAAACTCATAAATTAATCTGGAACAAGTTCTTTTAAAGATTGTTTGGCTATATATTCATTAGCAATAGATTCTAATGAAGATTTTTCTATCATATCCGTTAATAATTTATTGTCTCTGCTGAAAAGTAATTTTCCCTCTCTGAAAACGGAGTTAAGAAAGGGATTGGGAGCAAAATTAAACACTTTAACCTCTATAATATCAAAGGGAACATCGCAGTTATTGGAAATTCTCTCAGCTAATTTTAGTTCGTAATCAAAAACTTCTTCTTTGTTAATTTCTTTTAGATAAACTCCAACATCAATATCTCGAAAAGTAAGATTATCTAAAAAAGAACCGAATAAATAAGAAAAAATAATTTCTTTTTGTTGTTGAAGAGTCTTTTTTATTCTTTTAACAACCTTCTTTCTTTTTTTTGGTTTCATTGAGAAATATTCTTTCATAATTTTTGTTAAAAACAAAACTAATTTCTAAACAAAGTTTTTTTCACAATCTACTGTTTTCATTTTACCCTTTATTACCAAGAGAAGCAAACAAAAAGTTTATGGGCTATTTACCAGATAATTACCCTTAAAGAAAATAACTTTTAGGGAGAATAATAAACAGTTCTTCCTAAAATTAATCTAAAATTTGAATTTTGTCTCCAATTTTTATCCCCAATTCCTCAACTTTTCCCTCTTTCAGCTCCAAAACATAAAGAGCTTTTTTATTTGGTTCAAAAGAAGGACAATTTCTTTCAGAACAAGGAGCAACATTTTCTTTTATAAAAACAACTTCTTTGTTTCTGTCTATCCAAATAATATCTAAACCAAAAAGCATGTTTTTGGTCCAAATAGAATGTTTTCCCTCTTTTTCAAAAACAAAAAACATTCCCTGGTAGGGGGCTAGTTTTTCTCTAAACATTAAACCTTCCTTCAATTCTTTTTTGCTTCTTGCTACTTCCACTTCAAGACAATTATTTTTAAAACAAACTTGTGCTGTTTCTGTTTGTTTGGTAGTAAACTTAAAAACCAAAAAGGTTATTGTTAATAAAAAAAGAGCACATATTAATATGTATGCCTTTTTCATAATAAACAATAAATTGTCGTAATTACTGAATGAACCCCTAACTTTTTTGAGCAACATTCTGGGCCCTAACGGGAACAGGGCCCGCCCAACACTTCCCGCCCTTAGCCCGGCAAAGCGGGACTAAGGGCGAGAGACATCTTTATTAAGTAAAATGTCGCAGTTATCGGGCTGGCGGACCTGGAGAAATTTCGGGTGTTCCCGGTTGTTCTACTTCTGGCTTTTCTACTTCTGGCTTTTCTGGCGTCTCTACTTCAGGTTTTCCAGATTCCTCTTTTTCGGGAATTCCTGGTTCAGGAATTCCTTTTTCCTCAAATACTTTTTCTTTAACTTCCCGGGGCACGGGCACCGTTTCTGGAATATTTTCTAAAGCTCCCTTACCTTTTAGAGATTCTACTGCTTGCTGACGTCCTGTTTCTGAAACAGTCATTGCTTTCTGAATTGTTTCCTTGGCTTGCTCAGGTACTTTGTTATAGACATCATTAAGAACCTCTAAATGATGAGTGGTCGCTCTGGCAACCAACTGTTCAACAGTGGTTGTGTCCTTGCCTATGCCTTGAGCAATTCCAGAAATCTCTTGCCCGAACGCAGCATATTTCTCAAATTCTTCTATTGCTTCCTCTGTTTCTTCAGCGTCTTCATCTTCTGCCCCTTGCTTTGCTTTGTTTAATCGTTTCTCAGCCACCTTGGAAAAGATCTCAGCTGCTTTTTCTGAATTAACTTCTGCCAAACTCCTTAAAACATCTACTTGTCCATTGATAGCGCTGGCTTTGATTGTCTTTACTTTTTCAGCCATTTGGGGAGAAAAGTTTTCTACTTCATCTTCCACCTCATCTAGGTCTTCAATCTGTCCTGTTATATCCTCGGAAACCAGACTAGCCAATACCACTTTATTCTCTTTACCCATTTCTTCTAACGAAGTTCGGAAAACAGCAAAATCAGCCATGATTCTTTCTACACCTTCTTCATCTCCTTCTCTTGCTTCGCTTTTAATTTTTCCCAATCTGTTCTGAATTGCTTGAATATTAATCTCAGCTGCTCTTTCTGGTTTTTCTTTTGATAAACTCTCAAGAGCTCTAACCTGTCCGGTTTTGGAAACTTCTCTTGCCCGAAGAATAGCTGGCTTGGCCTGCTCGGGAACTTTTTCTAAAACTTCTTCCAAAACAGTCAAATGTTTGGCCGTAGCTTGGCTGACAATTTCAGCAACCCCAGCAACGCTCTTTCCTTTTTCTCTGGCTTCTTCGGTTCTGGCTAAAGATTTTCCTAACTGGTCCTGATATTTGGTCAAAGTTTTTTCTGCTAATTCTGGTTTTCCTTTATCCGCTAAAGATTGAACTTCAGCTACTCGCTCAGCCGCTAAATTAGCGTATCTTTCCGCTTTAGCTAAGTTGCCAAAAGTAAAGAAAGTGCCCACTCCCTCAAAAAACCTTTCCATAAAATAGAAAGGGCTATCGGGGGTGAGTCCAGCTGAAGGCAACTCGGCTTCAGTTTGGGCTTGTACTGGAACAATTCCAAAAACCAATCCCATCAAAAGCAAGCTGAAGATAGGAATATAAATTTTTTTGGTCATATAGCAATTCACCTCTTTTCTTAATTTAATTAAGATTGTAATTTTTAATTTTGTTCGACCTTTTACTCTATCTTATTATATCATATCAGCCAAAAAAAACAAACCCCTTCCTCAAGAGACAGGGGTTTGTTTAACATCCCTGTCTTTTACTTACAATACCCGTTCTCTGGTGTTTTACCATCCCATTCCAACCCTTC
>CAZDPT010000021.1:0-8002 GCA_964507665.1 uncultured Candidatus Saccharibacteria bacterium
TCAAATAAAAATCATCTATATATGCAGCCAGTATCCTTAACCGATGACGTATGGACAGTAATAATACTATAATTGTCCCGAATAAATGTAAGATAGTTAAACATCGCATTAGTTAGCATACAGGTAAACCCTTTACCTCCTGTTATAACAAAACCAAAAAATGCAATGCTATCTGAAGTAATTAAATTATGTTGTTCCTTTCTTTCGTTTAAACTCACCTCGCATAGACTTTTGCGGATAACATACCTTAGATCTAATAAATTATAAATAATCAAAACTATTTATGTTAAGTGATATGGGCAATGATATATCTAATGGGCTAAAAGCCATAGTTGTGCTAATTGTTTTAGTATTCATTTTATACATATTTCAGGGTTTTTTAGAATTTGTTAAGATTGTTGGCCCTCTAGGGATTTTTTTATTTGCATGCCTAGTGATATTTATAATAATATTGTTAATTTCTTGGAGTATGAAAAAAGACCAACATATAAATGTTACCAAACAGGCAAAGAGAGATTTCTACGAGCAGGGTGCCAAAAGGGAAGAAAATATTGAGGGAGATAAACATGAGTATAATTGATAAAATCATAGTTATATAACAATAATACTAATAATATAAAGGGGGCTGTAGATGGCTAGGGATTGGAAATGGCAACATAGTGAAAACATCATTGCAAGAAAAATAAATAAAAGTGAACTACAAGGTTTTAGAAGAACCGATGTAATTTTAGGTCCAAACGAAGCAGGAGTTTTGATTCAAGATGGAAAGATAGATGACACGATAACTCAAACAAGAGTAAGAGAATTCACTCCGAACATATTAAATAAAATAATGGATATAATATTTGGTTCTCATGATTCTGACCTTCTTCTCGTCAATACTAGCCTATTAGATATCGAAGACTATCTAATAGATATAGTTAATGCAGAGAATAAAGAACAAAGTGGAAAATATACATTCAGATTTAAAATTAATCTAAACGAAATTTCTAAGGTATTTAACCTTATTGGAGGGGCGAAAAAATTAACAAAACTCGATTTAAAAAATAAATTGAAAACTGAAGTTATGGGGGACATATTTTCACCAATTATATCTAAATATTCTGAGATGGAACTTAGAAATAATAAAAAAATCATAGAGGAAATCGAAAATGAAGTATATACAAGTATGAGAAAAACCTTCAACATGTGGGGTTTGAGTCTAATATCATTACATATAATGTGGTCAACTAGTAAAAAGGAAGATAGATATAAAAATAAATATCCAGAATCAAAAGAAAAAATACAATTAAGTAAAAATATAGAAGTAGGCAGGGATTACTATGGAGAAGGGAGTAGAAGAGTAGAAAATATTGAGGGAGATAAATACGAGTATAATCAATAGATTCATCATATTATGAAGAAACAAATTAGATAATATTATGTGTTGAGATTAAGGGGTATGAGCAAAAATAACGTAGTAGACAAACGAATTTATACCATATAGATTTTAACAGTACTATAAAATTAATTACACTTTATCTAGTAATATAAATTTTAAAAAAGATTCACATTTAAATCTCTAGCTGAAAAAAATATAGTAGAATAAATTATAATGCATTTATAGAATGACTATAATATATATTCTTTTAAATCTCTAGAATAGAATTGTTTTAATATCCCATAAAAATCTAATTTTTATCTTTAAAATAGTTATAATATATCTAAAACAAAAAGCATAATTAATATGAAGTTATACCATATAATGTATGAGTCGATTAAGAACAGGAAAGACTTATAGGGTTAGATATGCTTGCGACGGCATTGGTGCAGTAGAAATTGAAGGTATTTTAGATGTTATTGCTGAAGAAGGTATAATCATTGAAAAAAAAATAGCAATACATGTAGATGACATAATATCTATCGATAGACTTAAAGATGGGACAGAAGATATATACAATTATTGAAAAACTTAGATTATTATGCATAACATATTCAAGATATTCTGATGCCATGAGAGAAAACAGTTTTTCGCATTATTTTTTTAATTTTTTTTCTATTCTCTAGAGACAACAAAGGTAATATTAATCACCAAATAATCCTTTATATCATTGTTTTTATATATATTGTAATTCTTTTTTTACGTAGAGTGTTTTGCTAATATTTTATCAATAACTTATTAACTAAAGATGAATTCCATATTTATTATACACCAACCAGGTAATTATTTATTTTATACGCTCACTCCACTCGCTTGAAGTACGGCTTGATCCTGAGCCTTGTCGCAGGCTGATTCGAGAACCTTACGAACCCTACTCCAGGACCTGTAATCCCCATCAACTCATCCGCCTCGATACCCATCTCTTTGGCATTCTTACTAGCTATCTTTCTTTTCAGCGGTTTCAAGGCGATCTTCGTCGCCATGTTGCCCAACACATCGTCCCCAAAATGATCAGTCAATTGAGAAGATATAAGCATGCCGATCCCGAACTTCCTACCCTCTGTTCCGAGGATATTGATTATAGCTTTCGGGTCGTTTTTCTTAGTAGGTGAAAGCAGTTTCGCCTCGTCCACCAACACGAACAATCTATAGCCTTTCTCAGTCCCAATGTTCCCGAACATCTTAGCACTTCTGTACACCTTCCTTAACAGTGTTTCAGCGGTTAGGTACTGCAGATCGTTTGGCAGGTTTGACAGGTTAATATAGTGACTTTCGAAGAACAGATCTTCAACATTCAAACTTTCTTCGGTAGAGAAGATACCGTACTCGAACATCTTCCCGAACTTGTGCCTTAATCTAGAGTCCTCCTGTAGAAGATATTCCTCCACCTCACTGAAGTCCGGAGGCTCCTTCTCCCAGGTCTTCGGATCCTTCGTTATACCGTTCCTCATGTAACAAACTTTCAGTGCATTGATGATCGTGGCGTATTGTTTATCGCCCAGCGTAGGATAAGCGTTCTTCAACCTGTCGGCTACCAAATACATCTGATTGATTGGTCCTCCACCCTGAGGATCGTAAGAATCCAATTCAAGTGGATTAAGGCCGACCCTGCAGTTTTGTCCGAAGGATATCTCTTTATCGATAGATTTTATATTTAGATCACCGTGAAAGTCCAAAATCAAACACGGGACTCCACATTCATCCAATGAATACGTGATACCCTTTACAGTTTCGCTCTTCCCAGAACCAGATCCGCCAACAACCAGCACATGTCCGTTGAGCAGTTCCGCGGGTTTCCAAAAAATTTCTTGACCGTCATCTTTGTTACCCAATAAAACGTCGATCTCCTCATCAGGAATTATTTTAGGATGTCTTTGAGGTTCTTTTTTAATAACTTTAGCTGAAGAATTTTTTGTTTTTACTTTTTTCTCAGTTTGCTTTACTTTTTCTTCCTTGCTTTCTCGCTTTTTATCCTCTTTTGGTCGTTTTTTTTTAACCGATCCTTTTTTCCAGAGGTTTCTTCCCAATCATATGAGAACCATTTATCTATCCTTTTGTATACCTTAGGGTGTTTCTTCAATTTTTTATAAGGCGATTTTTGAGCATCCCATTCGATGAACCTCCAACTTTCCTTTCCTCTCTTAGGAGTAAAATTCCTTGCAGTTACTGCCATGTTAAAAAGGTTAGAATACTTATCTCTTGGCCTCTCCGTTGTTATACTCAGGGGAGCCACTTTCAAGTTAAAATTTAAATATTCAAGTAAAAAAACAGCGACTTTCAGTCTATCAGATTGTTTACTACCCTGGCATCTCAGTATAGTTTTATTATTTTTATTTTTCAAAAATCTTGTAACAACGCCTTCAATAGCCGGTTTGGTCAATAGAAGTTTCAGGTCTTCAAGCATCTCTTTCCTAGAAACCGTTCTTTCAGGAACCTGCAGTGGTTCGATGGTTCCCTTTATCTCGTAATTTCCCTCGTCTTTAAACTCTTTAAGCACATCATCGACATTTAGGATCGATATCTTACCTTTCTTGACTAGAGGTTTTTTGATAGCCACCGAATGATGGTGGGGCCCAGGTCTGCCTTGCTCATCCGCCGATTCCAACCAAGATATTGAGGTGAATAAGATAAAAGGACTTTGAGGCTTATTGAAGATCATATACCCACGAAAATCAGGGTTGGAATAGAAGCTGCCCCAGTCGATTGGAAGGTATTCGTCAAACCATGGCTTGAAGTGATTGGGATTTATCCTCTCTGATTCAGAATAAGTGTGTTCAACGTATCCCTCATCCGGGAGAGGTCTCCATGTAAAATGCTCTAATTCAATCATTTCAATCCCGATCTAAATATTTTTTGACCAGTGATTTGCGGTCCGAGTAATCCAAACTCAAATCACCAAGGTAATCTATGAATGCCCAGTAATGTTTAAGTGGGTAGATGTTGG
This sequence comes from uncultured Candidatus Saccharibacteria bacterium, assembly GCA_964507665.1. GTDB lineage: Bacteria > Patescibacteriota > Minisyncoccia > Minisyncoccales > CAYZYK01 > CAYZYK01. Next base: position 4,365 of record CAZDPT010000021.1, read on the forward strand.
TTTTTAGCTCTGTTCCATCATGAGTTTCATACCGATCAACCATAAGTTCAGCATCTGCAGCAGCCATACCATCTTCCTTTTCTATACCAACCCAACTATAATAGAATTTAGCGTTATGCATCGGAACTCTTACGTTTTCAGAACCTATAATGTTAGCACTTACACCTGGTAGAAATTCTTTCAGTAATCTTGTGCTGTCTTCTTTTACTTTTTCTTCTAAATACTCTCTACCCATATCGTTTTTATTCATATCCATATCATTATGATGATTTAGCCGGTCTAATATTTCCTCATCTAATGTGTCCATTTTAGTAAAGAAAACGATAGGATATAATTCTTCACCAGGCATATTTTTGGCACGGTATCCTTCGTAGGCAGATAGTATTTTTGCCATTTCAGCATCGTAAGCTTGTAATCTTTCGAACTTTGGTCCACGTAGTTCCCTAGTGAATTTTGAAGCATCTATGAGTACGACCATTATATTCGAGTTGAATATCTTTTTTATTATCTCGGTCACTCTTGGGTGTCTGCCAAATTCTTCGATATCTTCACCCGAAACATCTAGGACAGTCATTATCATCATATTCCTGTATCTGTCCATTATGTCTCTCATTCCAGTTAAACTTAGATTCTTGGATGCATATTTTATTTTATCTACTGCTGAACCTTGAAAACCGATCAAAAAGTTTAGCTCATCAAAGTCACCTCTCACTGTAGAAACGGGAAAAGATCTACCTAATAAAGGATTTCTGATGTTTTCTAAGCATACCTTGGTTGTTTCAGAATCCATAAAGTATGCTAATTTATCTGGATATTCGTTCGTAAACTTTTCCATGGACTGCTGGAGTAATCCAACCAATGTGGACTTCCCAGTTCCCCTCGTCCCAATTATCGCTACACTCATATCCATGGTAACGATATTTAATTATAAACTTTTTACGGTAAATTTAACTTAACTTATCCTCTATTTTTATTTTAGAATCAGGATTTTTGTAACTCAACATTTCTAACAATTTAATAAATTCAAAATAATGTTTGTATGGATAGTGGTTTGATACTAATTCATCACCTACTGCAGTTTTATATCTCGTCACCCTTAATTTTTTATCATCTTTGGTGAACCCCAACCAACTGATATAGAATCTAATATTTTTCAAAATATTATTTTCTTTCTTTTCCCCAAATAATTCATGAAACAATCCAATGGAGTAATTTTTTAATATATATCTAAAATCTTTTTCAATCTTCTCTTCATCGTATTCAATATAGTCATACAATAGATTTTCACTATAATTTGGTAATTTTCTGATTATATCCATGGGTATTTTATCTACCTTTGTAAAAAACATTACAGGTACAATAGATTTCTCTGTATGTCTCATACTGTACTTCTTCAATCTAGAAAATATTTTCCTCAATCTTACGACATAGTCATCACTTTCATCGAATAGTTTTGAACAATCGATCAAGATAACAAGTGCATTGTACGTGAACAATTTACGTATCTTTCTATTCACAACCTTATTGATATCGTTTTCATCCCGCGTTTGCTCTAAGATATTCATTATTTCCAACGTCATTTCATTACGTTTATTTCCAAAAACATTTTTGATGGATTTACTATTTTTATTAATCAAACTATATTTCATAGATTTTATCGTGCTTTTCCTGAAACTCATAGTTAATTTTATAGCCCCAACAAAATCATCAGGAAATTCACCTCTCAGCAGTGGATTCCGTATGTTGTTGATAACGTGGTTAGTAGTTTCCCTGTTCATATAATACGAAAACCGTTTAGGATGTTCATTTGTGTATTTTTCCATACTCTGTAGGAGTAATCCGATCCATGTTGATCTGCCCGTGTTTTTCTCTCCGATTACAGCGATGGACATAATATCTTACTTTACCCTAATCACGTTCTTTTATATAATATCTAATATAATCCTTTTTATTTTCAGAACCGATCATCTTCTTATCACGTATCACGGTCTTGTTACCGTTGTAATTTTTGATGTAATCGTTAAAATAGTTTAGATACGGTCCATTTAATATACCTATTTGATCTAGCTCGATTATTTTACTCAGGCAATAAAGCATGCTGACGAAATGCGGATTATTTATATCGTATACTTTTATGTCTATCGTTGAACTTTCTTCTAGATCCTTTTTTCTCGAATAATATTTTTTATCCCTTTTTAGATTCCAATATGTCGTAAAGTTCTGGAATTCCTCTCTCAGTTCTTTGTTCTCGATCAAGTAACCGATGAATTTCTCTTCTGTGTCCACGTTAAAATTCGTTCTTCCGAACACGTACCAGTGGTCATCTGGTTCCTTCAACACCTTGATCCACTCTTCCACAGAGGAGGGCATAGCTTCTTCTTCGAATGATCCCTGTTCAGTTCCTGTCTCTTGCGTTACATCTCCCACAGCAGGCGATTGTGTCTTCATTTGTGTTTGCTGGTTTACCTGCTGTTCGATTAACTCCGTCTTCATCTCGATTTGATTTTCGATCGCTTTCCACTTTACATCTCTTTCCTTATCTAGTAATTCGATGATGGCTTCTATCCTCTCTTCAAGAAAATCCACAAGTTCGGGATTCTTGAAATCCTTATCCAAATCCAAGGATTCGATACTTTTGCCATCTAAAGCTTCGTACTTGGCCTGTAACGTCTTAAGCTTCTGTATCTTCTTACGATATTCTTCGAACAGTTTTTTACCTTCCTTCCAATCCTCTTTAAGCAATTCTTTGAGATCTTCTACTTGATAACCATCTTCTTCCCATTCTTCGACCTTTTCCATCACCCTCTTTCTCTTCCTCTTCACCCTTTTCTCTTTCTCACTCTTCTCCAATATCTCTTCCATTATCGTTTTTTCCTCAGACATGATTATCACCATGCAATAACATACATCTACATTTCCTGATAAAGCCTTTAGTTGTAAATAATCTTTCGGCAAAATATTTATGAACCTGTACTATTATCTAGGTCCGGGATTAAGATGGTATTGACTGCAGTGATCGAAGGAATCGCTCGTATAATAGTCGGATATACGGGATATAAAAGGGGAAAGGCAAAGGAAGATGACCTAGCCGTGAGAAAAAAACTCAACACAGAACTGAACAAAAGTAAAGAGTACCTCCGTAACACTTTCGAGTTTTTGCATGATGCAGACAGGGCTAGTGACATCCAAATGATCAAAAGGGTGATGGACGAGATAGATATGTTCTCAAACGAGATCGAACTGTCTGAGATGGGTCATAAATATCCGTTCTACGACCCTAAAAAGAGTGCTAAGAAAAAGGATATAGAAAAAGTTGTTAGGTTCGATAAAACCATACTAGAAAAATCCACCAAATTAACCGAAGCTACAATAGAACTGCACGAACGCTTCCTAAAAGATGATAACATCGATATAAAGAAACAATCAGCTTCTATCAGACACTACATCACCCAATTGAGGAACAATTATAAGGACAGGATCGAATTCATCAAGAATCGATAACTAATAGTATGAAAATATTGGAATAATATTATTATTAATTCAACTTAGTTTTTTAATTTTATTTTTGAACTTTTCTAACCCCCGAACAACATCAATATTTTTATACACCTCCCTTTTTCCCACAGATATGATAGATG
>CAZDPT010000022.1:0-7396 GCA_964507665.1 uncultured Candidatus Saccharibacteria bacterium
GTTTCAGAAGATTATAAGGTGGACTATATCACGACACACAAATAAAAAAGAAAAGATAAGATTTACTGATAAAAGCCAGGTTTATACCGTTAAAGCCTCTTTTATAAACGAACTATTAAAAAAATCAAATCCAAAATTTATTCTAATAACAAGAAATCCCTACGCTCTCTGCTACAGAGCAGTAGCTAGAAAAGGATTTGTCCCCGAGTTTGATAAGGTCACTAGAGAATATGGGTTCAATAAAAGTTTAGATTTTATAGCTCAACATTGGAAAAATTCAATTAAATATTCTTTAATTGATAAAAGAAAGATTAAAAATTTTTTAACTGTTAGATTTGAGGATGTTCTAAGAGAACCAGAAGAAAACCTAAAAAAGATTTGTAAATTTACAGAGCTTAAATATATTCCCGACATGATCCCCCGTTCTTTTCATAAAATAGGATTAGGAACTCGTTCTTTAGGTGATAAGAAATGGTATCCAATAAGAAAAGACGTTAACGGAAAATATCTTCAAGAAATAAAAAAAGAACATATTACGATTATTAACCGACAAGTAAAGAAATACGCAGAAAAATTAAATTATAAAAAGCCAAAATAAGTTTCTATAACAAATACTTTAAAAACTGTTTATTAAGAAATGAGAAATACAAAACCTGGAAAGAAAATATCTGCCCTCCAAAAAGAACTTTTAATAGTTGGAAAAGGAGCAAGCTGGTCGTTAATAGGGATATTTTTTGCAAGAATAATTACTTTTCTTGTTGTGGTTCTACTAACCAGAACCCTAAAGGCTTATCTTTTTGGATTATATGTTCTCGGATTGACTCTAACTTCTTTTTTAGCTCGTATTGCCTCTTTGGGCCTTGATAAACAAGCAGTGAAAAGTATTCCCAATCTAAGGGGTAACCCCAGAAAGGTTAAGGGATTAATATTAACCTCTATTTTATCCTCCTTTACCTCTGCTTTGCTAGTATCCTCTTTGTTGTTTTTATTCTCAAAACAAATCTCCTTTTTTTTCGAGGAACCCTTGCTTGAACAACCCCTTAAGCTTTTTTCTTTTGCTATCCCTCTTTTTGTTCTTTTAAATAGCCTAGGCTCTTGTACCAGAGGATTCAAAACAACAAAATATGATGCTTTGGGACGGCTTGTTATAAGAAACTCTATTCAATTATTATTTGTTGGATTCTTCTCTTTTTTGGGATATAAGATTTTCGGAATGATAGGTGCCTATCTAATTGGTCTCGGTTCAGGAAGTTTGTTTATCTTTTTTGGACTGAAAAAACTATTTCCCTTTTTAACTAACATGTCAATAAAACCTATTTGGGAGATAAAAAAAACATTGAAAAAATCAATTCCTTTAATATGGTTGGGTATGTTAATTTTCTTAATTTCCTGGACAGATATTCTTATGATCGGTCATTTTTTGTCTGCAAAGAAAATAGGTATTTACGAGGTAGCGATAGTTATATCTAATACGATAATAATTTTTTCAACTGTATTTTTATCTATTTTTGATCCCATATTATCAGAATATTTTCGCAAAAGTAGAATTAAACGATTAAACAAATTATTTAAAATTATAGGAACCTGGGTATTAACCTTAAGTCTTCCTATTCTCTTAGTTATATTTTTGTCTCCCAAAGAAATATTAAAAATATTTGGAACAGAATTTGTTCAGGGCACAGGGCCAGTTATTATACTAAGTTTTGCTCAATTAATGATTGTCTTAACTTTTGGAGTTAGTTCTGTTTTGGCTATGACTGTTTATCAAAATATTAATGCAATTATTATAAGCATAGGAATAATTGCTAATATTATTATGAACTTCTTATTTATGTCTATCTTTAAATGGGGTTTAATGGGGGCTGCTATGGCAACATTAATAAGTATCTTTTTGATAAGAATCATAAAAATAATAGTAGTATACAAAAAAATTTCTCTTTTCTCTTTATCTAAAAGGACTTTATATGTAATAGCTTATGGCCTCTTAGCAACAATTGTTGCTTATCTAGTTAAAATATTTTTCTTGAAAAACCTTCATTATTTTGTTAATCTGGTGATGACTTCTCTTCTTTTTATATCAATCTATTTCTCTCTAATAGTCACCTTACTATCTAGACCAGAGGATAGATTCTTTTTTAAAAAACTATCTAACAAATTAAAGTTTAAATAATTATTTAATATTATGAAAACAGCCCTTGTTTTAACCACAATAAATCTCCCCAGTTTACTTCTGGACTATGCTGATAACTTCGAGAAATATAAACATAACAAAAAAGAGATAGACTTTATAGTAATTGGAGATTTTAAAACCCCTGCCGGAACTGAGAAAATCATAAAAGAAATAAAAGAAAGAGGCTTTAAAGGTATTTATTTTAATGTCTCCAAACAAAAAAAGTGGCTTAGAAGATTTCCGGAATTAGATAAAATAATACCATATAACTCAGACAATAGAAGAAATATAGGTTATCTTTTAGCAAAAGAAAGGGGGGCAAAGATTATTATTAGTATAGATGATGATAACTGGCCCCAAAAAGACCAAGATTTTCTTACTTATCATCAAATAGTAGATAAAGAAAAAAAGATGAAGGCGGTTTATTCCAAAAACGGGTGGTACAACATCTGCCGTCATCTTACAGTAAAGCCGGATGTAAATATATATTCAAGGGGATTCCCCTTAAAAAAAAGAAAAGATGATACTCAGCAATTTAAAGAAGACCAAGGAAGGGTAGTAATGAATACTGGCTTGTGGCTAAAAGAGCCAGATGCAGATGCTTTTATCAACTTAACAGCTCCAGTAGAGATTAAAAGTACAGATAAAAAACAATACATGTTCTATCAGGACATATATTGCCCAATAAATACACAAAATACCGCCTTTCATATAGATATACTACCTTGCATCTGGTATGTGAAAATGGAAAAAATAGCTAAAAATAAAGAAATTGGTCGTTATGGAGATATTTGGCTCAGTTTTTTTGCAGAGAAGGTAATTCATCATATGAAAGATAAAATTACTTTTGGACGACCCGTCACCCTTCATAAACGAAACGAACATAATCTTTTAAAAGATTTAGAAAGAGAATTGCCGGGAATAATCTTAACGGAAAAGTTGGAACCCATACTTATGTCAATTAAATTAGATAGAAAGACTTATCGAGATTCTTACTGGCAGTTAGTAGAAAAACTAGAAAAAGAAATAGAGAAAACAGATTTCTCTGAACCAGAAAGAAACTATTTTAAAAATATAACGAGTTATATGAAAACCTGGATCAAAGCTTGCGATAAGATAAATGAGACTAATTAAAACAAAGAATGTTTAATATATATAAATCTCCCCTGAAAAAACCTTTAATATTTATTACTGGAACTCCGAGATCTGGAACTTCATTAGTCACAAAAGTAGTTGATACTCATCCTAACATAGCTTGTCTTATGGAGAACATTTTCGGTAATCGGCGCCGCCACTGGAAAAAGGCTAAGTTTTGGAATTCCACTACGAAGTTAAAGAAAAAGGTGGCAAAGGCATATTCAAAATTAAAAGAGCCAATAGTAGGAAATAAAGTCGCCACCCCTGATGTTTGGGCAGCAGACGATATTAATCTTTTTTGTAGTTTATTCAAAGATTTCAAAATAGTTTTTGTTATTCGGGACCCCGTAGCTGTTTCTTTGTCCAGATTTAAAAGAGAAAATTACCAAAGAGAGTATAATAAGAAAGCTAAAAAAAATTCTTTACTCAATTTCAAATCAAGAGCTCTAACTTACATTTCTTCTTGGAGGCAGAACATAGAGAATTACAGAAAACTAAAAGAAGCACACCCCAGCAAGGTTTATCTTCTATATTATGAAGATTTCTGTGAAAATTTTGAGAAAGAGGTAAAATCCTTGTGTAAATTCTTAGATATTCCTTTCGCAAAAGAAATGAAAAACTGGCATAAATATCCCCATCATGACAAAAGGGGTAAACTGAAAAGAAATTTAAAATATCCAGACAAACCAATATTCGTAAAAAAAATAAACTACGACAAAGCACCAAAAGAAACGATTAAAGCTTTAAAAAATATTCCAATATATTATAAATATTGGAAAGAAAGGAAAATTCATACCCTCTAAGATGAAGAAAAAAACAAAAAAACAACCTTTAGTTTCAATTATAACTTGTGTCTTAAACAACAAAGAATATATCAAAGACACTATTTTAAGCGTCTCTAAACAAGATTACCCTAATATTGAATATATTATTATTGATGGAGGATCTACCGACGGGACTTTAGAAATAATAGAAGAAAACAAGGGTAGGATTTCTAAAATAATTTCAGAGCCAGACAGAGGTCTTTCAGATGCCATGAACAAAGGAATCACCTTAGCAGAAGGAGATATAATTGGGATTTTACATTCAGATGACGTCTATTCTGGTAACTCTGTTGTAACAGATATTGTAAAAAAATTATCTCAAACTGGTGCTAACCTGTGTTGGGGAGACTTAATATATACTTCCCGAAATAATCTTCAAAAACCAATAAGATATTGGAGGTCCTCCCCCTACAAAAAGGGTCTATTTGCTAAAGGTTGGGTGCCAGCACATCCTACTTTATTTGTGAAGAAAAAGATATACGAGAAATATGGAAAATATAGAAATGATTTTCCTATGGCAGCAGATTATGAATGGTTTTTAAAAATTTTAGAAAAAAACAAGGTAAAGTCTTGTTATGTGCCAAAGGTTTTAGTCAAAATGAGAATTGGAGGAAATAGCAACAAAAACATTAAGAATATCCTCAGGGGAAACAAAGAAATATACAAAGCCTGGAAAGAAAACAATTTAAAGTTTCCTGTCTTTCTTTTCTTTAGAAAAATATTTATAAAAATTCATCAGTTTTTAAACGTAGAAAAATAAGAAAATAATAAAAATATTTCTTGTTTTGTTCAAATTTTTTTGTTATAAATACTTATATAAAACTATGACTAATAAAAAAGAAAAAATCTTAGTTACTGGTGCTGGTGGTTTTATTGGCCATCACCTGGTACGCTATCTTAAAAATAAAGGGTATTGGGTAAGAGGCGTTGATATTAAATACCCTGAATTTTCATCAAGCAACGAAGCAAATGAATTTTTACTTTTAGATTTAAGGAATTTCCGCAATTGCATGGAAGCAGTAAAGGATATTGATAAAGTTTACACCCTGGCAGCTAATATGGGGGGTATAGGGTTTATAACCTCAGTCAGAGCTGATGTCATGCGAGATAATGTTTTAATAAACACAAACATGGCAGAAGCAACAAGATTGTCTGGGGTTAAAAGATTATTTTTCTCCTCTTCCGCCTGCGTCTATCCAACATTTAAACAAGGAAGTCCAGATGTTACTGCCCTAAAAGAAAAAGAGGCTTACCCTGCAGACCCGGATAATGAATACGGCTGGGAAAAACTTTATTCTGAAAGAGTTTACAAATCCTATGAAAAAGACCACGGATTGGATATAAGGATAGCAAGATATCATAATATCTTCGGTCCCGAAAGTGCTTACGCTGGTGGAAGAGAGAAAGCTCCTGCTGCTTTGTGCAGAAAAATAGCTAAAATAGAAGATGGCGGGGAAATTGAAATCTGGGGAGATGGCAAACAAACCCGTTCTTTCTGTTACATTGATGATTGTCTTGAGGGAACTTATCGCCTGATGGAATCAAATTACAAAGAACCTTTAAATATTGGCTCAGATAAATTAGTAACTATTGATGAATTAGTAGATATAATCTCAAGTATTGCTGGAAAAAACATTAAAAAAACTTACAATAAAAATAAGCCTCAAGGAGTAAGGGGCAGAAACTCAGACAACACTTTGTGTGAAAAAGTTCTTAGTTGGACCCCTAAAGTTCCTTTAAAGGAAGGACTTAAGAAAAACTATCAATGGATTAAAAAAATGGTAGAAAGAGATAAAAATAAAGTTTAAAACATGCAAGAAAAAAACCAAATTCAATACGAAGACATAGACTTAATGGACTACATGAGAGTAATCCTTAAAAGAAAAGGGATAATTGTAGCATTTTTTATTTTAGGTTTAATTTTAGCTCTCAGTTTAAATTACTTTTCAACAAGAGTTTATAAAGCAACTACTGTATTGGAAATAAGTACAAAAGAAAAAGAAGCCCTCCAGACAGTTAAAAAAATTGAAAATAATGTTTATCAATCAAAAATTAAACAAAGTTTAAATATTGAAGAATATCCTAAAATAAAAGCAGAGAGTTTCGAAAACACAAACTTAGTTAAAATAGAGATAAAATCTGAAAATCCACAAAAGGCAAAAATGGTTTTAGAAGAACTTAACAATCTAATTCTAAAAGAACATCAACAAGAAATTGAAAAAGAAAAACAAAATATTGAAGAAGATATTAACGCCCTCAAACAAGAACTAAATTTTATAAAAAATCAAAGATTAACCTCTGAAGGAATAGCTAAACTCAAAATTGAAATCATAAATCTAAAAAACAAACTCCAGGATTTCACTCCAACTAAAATAATAAAAGAACCAACTATTTCAGGACCTACAAAACCAAGAAAGAAAATAAATCTTGCCCTTGGGGCTATAATAGGTTTGTTCTTGGGGTTGTGTGCTGCTTTTTGTGCTGAGTGGCGGCAGAACAATAAAGAAAGATTATAACAAAGAAAATATTAAACAAAACCCCCAACAAAGAGGGGTTTTTTGTTTATAACAAAAGTAAATTTTTTTATTGGGTTCCCCCTTTGAATATAAGGTCTATTGTTTTTAAAATTATTTTGAAATCTAAAAATAAAGAGCGGTTTTTAATATAATAAAGTTCGTATTTTAGTTTCTCTTTGGCATCTTTAACAGAATTACCATATCTGTAATTTACCTGAGCCCAACCAGTCAAACCAGGTTCTATTATATGCCTTATTTGATAAAAAGGAATTTGCTCCTCTAATTTTTCCACAAACTTTGGCCTTTCGGGTCTTGGACCAATGAAACTCATTTCCCCTTTCAATATATTCACAAATTGAGGTAATTCATCAATTAAGGTTTTTCTTAAAACTTTACCTACTCTGGTTATTCTTTTATCTTCTCTTTTTGCCCAAACAGGAGCCCCTTTTTCTGCTCCTTTTTTCATTGAACGGAATTTATGTAGTAAAAAAACCTTATTATTTTTACCAATTCTTTTTTGGGAATAAAACACAGGACCCTCAGAATCTAGCTTTATTGTAAGAGCAACAAAAGGCAAAAACAACAAAAAGATTAAACCTAAAATAAAGGCAATTAAAATATCTATTAATCTCTTCAAACCCCTATATACTCTTTTGCTGCTTCCCTCTATATTATCCACAAACCAACTCTCATCAAGACCAGCAATAGGAACTTTTTTGAATGTTTTTTCAAAAAAGGAAGTTAAGGTC
>CAZDPT010000023.1:0-5954 GCA_964507665.1 uncultured Candidatus Saccharibacteria bacterium
CTCTTGGAATTTTAACTAAAGATGAACAAGTCCCGAAAGAAAATTATCGTTCCGGGAACAGAATGAAATTCTATATTTCAAGGGTTGAAGAAGGTCCGAAAGGACCTAAGATTTTTTTGTCACGAGCTCACCCCAAAATTATTTCAAAACTTTTTGAATTGGAGGTTCCTGAGGTTTCTTCCGAAACTGTTGAGATTAAATCAATTGCTAGAGAACCCGGTTTCAGAACAAAAATTGCGGTTACATCAGACACTGAAGGAATTGATCCTATTGGGGCCTGTGTCGGCCGGAAAGGTACCAGAATAATGGCTGTAATTAATGAGATTGGAGGCGAAAAAATTGATGTTATTGAATGGTCAGAAAACCCCGAAGAATATATAGCCCACGCTTTATCTCCAGCTAAAATTTTAAATGTTAAAATTGGACAGAAGAACACAGCCGAAGTTTTAGTTCCAGAAGATCAACTTTCTTTAGCTATTGGTAAAGATGGAAGAAATGTTAGGTTAGCAGTTAATTTAACTGGTTGGAAAATAGATGTCAGAGCTCAGGAGATGCCCGGTAAAGCAAAAGAGAAAAAAGAAAAAGAAACAGAAGAGAAGACAGAAAATAAAAAGGGAGAGGAGGTTAAAAAAGAAAAGAAAAAAGAGAAAACTGAAAAGGATTCTAAGAAAAATAAAGATAAAGAGTAAATTTATGAGAAAAATAACTGTGGTTGGTCACAGAAACCCAGATACTGATTCTATCGTAACTAGTTTAGTTCTCGGTGTTCTCTTAAAAAAAAGAGGAAAACAAATTCTGGGTTTCTCAGATTTCAAAGTAGAGACTGGGAGAGCTGGGGAATTAAATAAAGAAACAAAATTTGTACTAAATTATTTCAACCAAGAAACTCCTGCTTTAATAGAAAATATTCAAGACAAAGAAGTTTTTTTAGTAGATTGTGGTAAGCCCGAACAATCTATTGAAGGTTTGGAGGAGTCGAGAATTGTGGCTGTTTTAGATCACCACAGAATGGGAGGAATAAAAACCTCTTCACCTATTTTTTATCGAGCAGAACCACAGGGAAGTTCAAGTACAATTTTGACTAAAATGTTTCTAGAGAATAATATTTCTTTGAATAAAAAACAAGCAGGCCTTTTGTTAGCGGGTGTTTTGTCTGATACTCTAAATCTTAGTTCCCCAACTACCACCCAGAAAGACAAAGAGGTTGTTAAGATATTATCTAAAATTTCTGGGGAAAAGCCAGAGAAATTAGCAGGGGAGATGTTTAAAGCGAAATCAGATATAAGTGATATTCCAACTCAAGAATTAGTAAGAAAAGATTATAAAGAATATGAAGCAGATGGTCTAAAGTTTGGAATTGGAGTTTGGGAAACAACAAATCCTTCTCAGATAGAAGAAAGAAAAAAAGAAATTATCTCTTCCCTAAAGAAACTTAAAAAAGAAAGAAAACTTAAATTATTATTTTTTGCCTCTGTTGATATTTTAAAGAGAGAAGCTAAATTGTTTTTGGTAGGGGAAAAAGAAAAAGAGATAGCCCAGAGAGTATTTAAAAAAGAAGAAAAAAGCAGCCTAATCTTTTTGCCTGGAGTGGTTTCCAGAAAAAAGCAGATCCTTCCTCCTTTAATTAATTTTCTAAAAAAATAAAAACAGATATTAAAAAAATGAAAACAGATATTAAAAAAATTTCAGAAACAAAAATTGAATTAAAAATTAAAATTCCCGCAGAGGAGTTTAATAGTTTTATTGAGAAAGCGGCCAAAAAACTAGGCCAAGACCTAGAAATTAAAGGATTTAGAAAGGGCAAAACTCCCAAGAAGATAGTTGAGAAAGAAGTTGGACAAGATAAGATTTTAGCTGAGGCTGCTAACCTTGCTGTTCAAGAGAAATACTCTTCTATTGTTTCTGAAAAAAACATTGAACCAATTGGATCACCTAAAGTCGAAATTTTAAAAATGGCTCCCAGCAACTCTTTTGAATTTAAGATTGAAGTGGAAACTCTGCCCGAAATTGATTTACCCGAATACAAAAAAATTATTTCAGGAATAAAAATGAAAAAAGTTTCTGTTTCCGAAAAGGAGATGGAAGATGCTCTAAAGTGGCTCCAGAATTCAAGAGCAAATTTTACTCCTTTAAAAAGAGCAGCCAAAAAAGGAGATTTTGTAGAAATAGAATATGAAAGTCCTCAAGTAGACTTCAGTCAGCATAAAAAACGTTTGAAGAAGGCATTAGAGGAACAGAAAGGCACTTCCCAGAAAGAAGATTCGAATAAAATAGAAGATGGATTTTTGTTAGGAAAAGGATACTTTATTCCAGGCTTTGAAGAAAAGTTGATAGGGATGAAAAAAGGAGAAGAAAAAGAGTTTTCTTTAACTTTTCCTAAGAAATTTTACCGTAAAGATTTAGCTGGCAAGAAAGCTAATTTTAAGGTTAAGATGAAAAAAGTTAAAAAGAGAGAACTTCCTGAACTTAATGATCAATTTGCTTCTGATATGGGTAAATTCTCTAACTTGAAATCTTTAAAAAATAATATCAAACAGGGTCTTACCCAAGAGAAGAAACTAAAAGAAAAACAAAGAGTTAGAGGGGAGATTTTAAATAAAATAGCAGAAAAAATTGATTTTCAAATTCCAGAAAAATTAATAGGATTTGAGAAAAAACGTTTATTTAATAACTTAAAGAAACAAATTACTCAGAATAATCAAATTTCTTTTAAAGATTATTTATCCTCTATTAAAAAAACCGAGCAAGAACTTCGAGACTCTCTTGGTAAAGAGGCCCAAAAAAGAGTAAGAAACTTCTTAATTTTAAGAGCTGTTGGTAAAAAAGAAGAAATTGAAGTGACTCAAGATGAGACAAAACAGCAAGTTAATCAGACTTTGAGAAAATATAGCCCTGAGCAAAGAGAAAAAGTTGACGTTCCTCAGCTTAGAGAGTATACTAAAGGAGCAATCTTTAATGAAAAAGTATTTCAAAAACTTGAAAGTTTTATAACAAATCAAGATTCTTAAAATTTCATGCCTTTAGTTCCTTCAGTAGTTGAAAAATCAAAACGTGGTGAGCGAGCCTATGATATTTTTTCAAGATTACTTGAAGAAAGAATTGTTTTTTTAGCAGGAGCCATCAGTGATAAGAGTGCTAATTTGGTTATTGCTCAAATGTTGTATCTAGCTTCCAAAGACTCAAAACAGGACATAAAATTATATATTAACAGTCCTGGGGGTTCGGTGACAGCGGGTCTTGCAATCTATGATACTATTCAGTATGTCAAACCTCCTGTTTCTACTATTTGTATTGGACTGACAGGTTCCATGGCTGCTATTATTCTGGCTGCGGGAACCAAAAAGAAAAGGTTTGCTCTTCCCAACGCTGAGATATTACTTCATCAAGTAGCGGGGGGTGTAAAAGGAGAAGCAGCTAAGATAGAAATTACCGCCCAACAGATTATTAAGATTAAGAATAGGATTAATAAGATTTTAGCAAAACATACCGGTCAATCTTTAAAGAAGGTAGAAAAAGACACTGATAGAGATTTCTATTTGACCGCAAAGGAAGCAAAGAAATATGGAATTATTGACGAGGTAATTAAACCCAGTAAATAATTCCATAAGATTTTGTAAAAAATATTTATTAAGATAACTGAAGGCTCACTGATGGAGTGAGCTTTTATAATTCAATTATTTTAACAAAAGGAGGTCTGAGACTTTGACAAAACAGCTATTTTTGTTAAACTAAAGGATATACATTAATGAAATAATTTAATCTTTTTGCTTTGTGTGCAAGGGATTTGCCAAACAGTTTTTAGCAAATGGAGTTAAATTTAGCTTAAAATGATAAAGCTAATTAGAAAAACTAAATCATTGATAAAAGAGATAAAAACAGAAACTTGTTTGTTGAAATTTTGGTTTTTAAACAACAATTTTTTAGAAGAAACTGGATTGAAGCGAAAATTACTGCTTGTAGGGCAAATTTTTAACAAAGCAAATCAAAAACATGAATCTAACCATATTTATTACAACCACAACAGCTGGAGTAGCTTTTGGAGCAATCTTAGGTTATTATGCTCGACAGTCAATTGCCAAAAGGAGAGCAGGAACTATAGAACAAAAACTTCAGAAAAAGATTAATGAGGCAAAGAAAAAAAGAAAAGAAATATTAAAGAAAGCGGAACAAAAAGCAAAAAAAATAGAAGAAGAGACAGAAAAAAAACAAGAAAAAAAACGACGTCAATTGTCAAAGACCCAGCAACTTTTACTAAAAAGAGAAAATTCTTTAGACCAAAGAAAATCTCGTTTAGATAAGGCCCGAGAAGCTCTCCAACAAAAAGTAAACAAGCTTAGAGGAATAAAAAAAGAACTGAATCAACTTAAGGAAAAAGCTAAAGAAAAGTTAGAAAAAATTTCTGGCTTTTCACAGAAAAAAGCAAAACAGCAGCTTTTGGAGAATATTGAGGAGGAGAATCAAAAAGAAATATTACAGAAGATAAAAAAATTAGAAAAAGAAGAAGTTAAAAAATACGAGAGAAAGGCAAAAGAAATATTAGCTTCTACAATTCAAAAACTTGCTGTTTCTCAAACTCAAGATTTAACTACCAGCACAGTCTTATTAGAATCAGAGGATCTTAAAGGTAGAATTATTGGAAAAGAAGGTAGAAATATTAGAGCTTTTGAAAAAGTAACTGGAGTTGAATTAGTAGTTGATGAAAGCCCCGAAGCTGTAGTTATTTCAAGTTTTAATCCTGTCCGGAGAGCAATTGCCAAGTTAGCCTTAGAAAATCTAGTTCGGGACGGGAGAATTCAACCAGCAAGAATAGAAGACGAGGTCAAAGAAGCCCAAAAGGAAATAAAGAACAAAATAGAAGAAGCAGGCGAGAAAGCAGTTTATGAAACAGGAGTTGTTGGTTTAGAAGATAAAATAACAGAATTGCTAGGAAAACTCTATTTCAGAACAAGTTATGGCCAGAATGTATTATTGCACTCAATGGAAGTTTCTCTTTTGGCAGAGGCTCTAGCTAACGAGTTGGGAGCAGACAGTAAAGTTGCCAAGAGGGCAGGACTTTTGCACGATATCGGTAAAGCAGTGGACCACCAGATTAAAGGTTCTCATGTGGATATAGGAATTAAAATTTTGGAGAAATTTGGTGAAAGCAAAGAAATTATTGATGCTATGAAATCTCATCATGAAGAAT
Source organism: uncultured Candidatus Saccharibacteria bacterium (assembly GCA_964507665.1). Taxonomy (GTDB): domain Bacteria; phylum Patescibacteriota; class Minisyncoccia; order Minisyncoccales; family CAYZYK01; genus CAYZYK01. The sequence goes on from CAZDPT010000023.1 coordinate 5,186, forward strand.
ATCCCCCAGAGAGCCTCGAAGCGGTAATAGTTGAGACAGCCGATGCTATTTCTGGAGCCCGACCTGGAGCAAGAAAAGATACTCTAGAAAATTACCTTCAAAGATTAGAAGACCTAGAAGAAGTTGCTTTGTCTTTTAATGAAGTAGAAAAAGCCTATGCTATTCAATCAGGGAGAGAAGTGAGAGTTTTTGTAAATCCCGAAAAAGTAGATGATGTCCGAGCCCAGAAGATAGCTAGGGATATTGCAAAGAGAATTGAAAAAGAACTCAATTATCCAGGTGAGATAAAAATAAATGTGATAAGAGAAAGTAGAGTTATTGAACACGCTCGATAATGACAGAGGTTTCAAAAAGATCTTGACTGAAAAAAGTTTATGCATTATATTATGTTATATTCCCTTAAGATATTTTTATTGAAAGGTCGAAATAAGAAATCTTTAAATTATTTTTAATAAAATGGCAAAAATTACTAAAGAGGACTTAAGCGAAGTTTTAGCAAAAAAGACCGGTCTTTCTAAAAATAAAGCCGGAGATTATCTTAACACTCTCTTAGATGAAATTAAAAAGTCTCTTTCTCAGGGTAAAAAAGTAACCTTGACTGGATTTGGAACTTTTAGAGTTTCTCAGAGAAAAGCAAGAAAAGGACGTAATCCTCAGACAGGTGAGGAAATTCAAATTCCAGCTATGAAAGTAGCAAGGTTTAAAGCCGGAAAAGGATTAAAAGAGGCAGTTAAGTAAAAAAATTGAAGAAAAAAACAAAAGCTCCGCC
>CAZDPT010000024.1:0-5322 GCA_964507665.1 uncultured Candidatus Saccharibacteria bacterium
CGATAAGTATTTTTTATAAAATCTCTAAGTATTCTGTACAAAACTTCTAAAAAGAAAATCCCGTCGCGGCACGAGCCACAACGGGATTGAATATTCCCTCCTGGTTTACTCCAACGATAAGGGAGTAACCTTAACCGCCTCCAACCTGAAAGTGGTAGGGCGGTTTTTAGTTTCGCGGGGCTTCACCAAATCCTTATATCTTACTAATTCCCTTGCCCTAAGATAAGCAGGCCTTCTCTCTCCCAAAATAGATGTCCAATGAACCCTTGCCTGCCTGCCATCAGGCAAAAGCAGACAACCAAATTGCTGGCTCTGATTATACCACAGAACCTGGGCAGCGTCTTTTGGAATCCCCTCAGAAGAAGGGATAGGTTCTGGAGTATAACTTTCAAGAAGGGGGAGATTGTCTACAAAATGAGGAGAAAGAAACTCCTCACTCCATAAACTCTCAACCACTGCTTTTACTGAAGATCCCTCCTCAAAAGAAGGCCAACAAATAGTTCCCTCTTCTTGCCTGTAACATCTTATTCTATACGTTCTTTGCAGAGAGAGGAAAAAATCACCCGCTTGGGAGATTAAAGCAATCTCCCAGGTCCACATCTCCCCGTCTGGGGTAAAATAGAGCAACCGGAAATGATTCCCCGGATACTCAGTGTGGGGCATCCCCTGCCTATCAATCTTAATAGGAATAGTTGCTTTGTATATCCTTGGTAAATCTTGGTGTTTGTTATGATCCCTCTTGGGAACCATATTTCCTTTGCCGTCTACTGAGACCCCGAATATTGCCGGAGAACCAATCAGAGCAAACATTACTACATTCTGGTGGGAAAGAAGAGTTCCCATAAAGCCGCTGTGGGGAATCTCCTGTTCTTTGCTGTCCACCAAAAGACCAACCTTTACGTTTTCAATGGGGAATATCATCGCCCCTTCCTCCTGGTTTTGAGGTGCTGTTTTGTAAAAGGTCGGATGTGCCCCAACCTCAACTTTTTTATTATATAATGCTCTACCACAAAAGTCAAGCGGAAGACAATCTTCCGCTGGGTATTAACAAACCAAAAAACGCCCTAAGGCGCTCTTTAGAACCCTGCCGTTTTCCAGAGTTCTTCCAGAAAATAATCTAAGTGGGTGCCCGCACACCCTGACCACGGCCAGAGCGTATATAGGGCTCCCTTTAAGAAGGTTTGTCTAGAATTTTGTCTAGAAACAGCAGGGCTATTTTTATTTTACTTCCCCAAAAAACAATATGTCAAGCAACAAGGCCAAATTGGAGCAAGATGTTAAAATGTCTCTGCGTCTTCTCTTTTGTATTCAAATATATCTTCTGCAGCAAACCAAAAGCCTAATTCATGCTCTGCTTCTTCTTTGGTTTCGGAAGCATGAACTATATTAAAAATAGCTCTTTTTTCTCTGTTGGCAGCTGAAGCATCATCTACCGAAAAATCTCCCCTTATTGTTCCCAGAGCAGCATCGGTGGGAGCGGTAGAACCTGCAATCTTTCTTACCATATCAACTGCATGCACTCCTTCAATTACCATTTTAACCATAGGTCCTGAAGTTAAGTAATCAATAAGCCATCCTCTAACTTTTTTTCCTATCTTATAAGGATCATCTGTACCCATTTCTTTTATTGGATCAACACCGTAATTCTTATAATTATTAAGTGTTTTTTTTCCTACTCTGGTTATCCATTTCTTACTCTTAGGGTAATGATTATCTATTTGTTTTTCTGTTGCTCGGAACATTTCAAGAGCAATCACCTTAAGACCTCTTTTTTCAACTCTTTTAATAGCTTCACCAATCAAGCCTCTTTTTACTCCATCTGGTTTTATTAAAAGTACTGTTTTTTCTTGTTTTGGATTTGACATAAAATTTGAAAACCCAACTAAGCAAAGATAATTACCAAATATTTTTGTTTTTAGTAATCGCTCTTTGGATTTTCAAGTTAAGATTATTTCCATCAGAAAATATTTTAATATTTCCTAATTTATCTGTTCTTAAAACATATATACCAAATTTTTTCAATTTTTGCAAAACCTCTTCAGCTGGATGACCGTAAGGATTCTTGCCAGTTTGTATCACAGCAGCTTCGGGTGCCACCTCTCCTAGAAAAGTTTTATCGCTTGAATATTTTGAACCATGATGACTAACTTTTAAAATATTCGAGTTCAACACCACCCCTTTATTAATTAATTCAGTTTCAATTTCGCTTGTAATATCTCCCGTAAAAAGAAAACTGTTTGTTCCAAAAACCATCCGAGCAATAATTGAAGTGTCATTACTGTTTTTAATTTCCTTTCCTTCTAAATTTTTAAAAGGATGTAAAATATCAATATAGACATCTCCTGCCTCTATTTTTTGTCCGGCTTTCGCTATAACGACATTAAATTCCTGTTCTTTTAAAATTCTTTCCCATTCCCTATATTGATCTGTTCTTCTGACAATACCTGTCCATAAAATATTATCAACTTTATACCTTTTTAAAACTTCAATCAAGCCTTTAATATGATCCTTTTCGGGATGAGTTAAAATGACAAGATCAACAGTTTTATCCCAAAAAGCCATCTCCTTTTCAAGTTTTTCTGTCAAACCAATTCCCGGTCCTCCATCAATCAGGATTTGGTGATTCTGGGAGGTCTCAATAAAAATACTATCCCCCTGTCCTACATCAAAGAAAACAACTTCCAATCTTTCATCCAGCGAATCAAAAACTTCTTGCCAAACAAAGAAATTAAGAACAATTAAAAATACTATTAAAAATAAAAGAGGTTTTTCTCTTTTTAAAAAAAGAGGCACAATTGTTATTTTCTAAGTTTATTATTTTTTATCTTTAAAAAGAAAAATAGAAATAAAGGATTATAAAAATCCTCTATTTCTTATTCAAAAAGTTAAAATTTTTATTTCTTCTTCTTTTTTGAGGGTAAGAATTTAAACATCTTAGTACCACAAACTGGACAAACTCCAGTAGCAGCCCTTCTTTTGCCTCCTTTTCCTTTCATTTCAACTTCTTTTTCGTTTTTCATTTCTCTCTTCTTTTTACATTTTACACAATAAGCTTCTGCCATAATTTTTTATTATTCTAATATTAAAAATAAATTAATTTTTAACCGACCTTTATTAAAAGTTCTCTTCTTCTTCGCTCTCAGAGGAAGAAAAAGAAGATGGTGTTAACTCCTGGCTTGCTTTTTTATCTTCGGGAACCCTTTTGGCCATTCCCAAAGCAGTTAAAAAACCACCAAAAATCAACGTCCCCACAACAATAAACCAAAATAATCTCTTTTCAATCTGGAAGTTTTCAGAAATTACCATACCTATTCCAAAACCAACTAAGAGGAAACCTGAAGCCACCAAAAAAGTTTTTAACAATTTACTAAAAAACATAATACATTTTTATATCTTAACACTATTTAACCAGCAAGCCAACCACCATCAACAACAACAGTAGAGCCTGTGATATAAGAGGATTTATCTGAAGCTAAGAATAAGACTAAATTGGATACTTCCTCGGGAGTTCCTGCCCTTCCCATAGGAACCCTTCCTAACATTGCTTTCTCTGTCTTAGGGTCTTGTTTTATTGGATCAATCATTTTAGTTTCAATCAAGCCCGGAGAAACAGCATTAACCCGAATCTTATGGGAAGCTAACTCAACTGCCAAAGCTTCAGTCATCCCAACAATTCCTCCTTTACTGGCACAATAATGAACAATTTCAGGAAAACCTATTCCTTGCCCTCCCATAGCCACAGAAGCAATGTTAATAATTACTCCTTTTTCTTGTTTTTTCATTTGCTTGGCTGCAGCCTGAGCACAGAGGAAATAACCTTTCAAGTTTATATCTATAGTCCTGTCCCAATCCTTCTCTGTCATCTCAAAAAAAGATTTGAATTGAGCAATACCAGCATTATTAACAAGGATATCTATTTTCCCCCATTTTTCAACTGCCTTTTCTATCGTTTCATCAATTTCTTTTTTTTGGGTAACATCACATTTACAAGCTATTGCTTCCCCACCTTCTTTTTCAATTTCTTCAACTACTTTTTGACAATCCTCTTTTGATATATCAGAAACAACTACCTTTGCTCCTTCTTGGGCAAATAATTTAGCGTGGGCTTTCCCCATGCCCCTTCTTGCTCCAGTAATTATTGCTACTTTATTTTTTAATTCTGCCATAATTTTACTTAAAACTTTATTAAAAATCCGACCTTTCCTTTATTTTAACTTAAATTAATTAAAAAGAGAAGTTAAACTAGCAAAAATCTATTAATATTTTTTTATTTCAGTTTTTGCGACAACTTGAGTTATAATTTTTTCAATATCTAATTTTTCTTCTAAAGCCTTAACTTTTTTCAAATTTCCTTTTGCTGTCTGGCCTCCGGAAACAAATAAACTGCAACAATCTTCCTGGGGTTTTATCGAAATCCGGTATGTTCCTATTTTACGCGCCAATTTAATAATCTCTTGTTTATCCTTACCAATCAAAGGCCTTAAAACGGGCGTTTCAATTGCTTCTGAGATTATTTTAATATTAGGCAAGGTTTGGGAACTTACCTGACCTAAACTCTCGCCTGTAACTAAAGCTTTGCAGTTTTCTTTCTTTGCTATCCTTTCTGCTATTTTAAACATTAATCTTCGATAAAGTAGAATTCTGTATTTTGCCTCTATTTTTGTCTTAATTTCTTTTTGTGCTTCCCCAAAAGGTGAGGAATAAACTTTAAGATGGGGTTGATAATCTAAGAATACTTCAGTTAATTCTTTTGTTTTTTTAATGCTCTTTTTTGAAACTAAAGGGAAGCTGTGGAAATGCAACCAAACATTTTCAGCACCTCTCTTGGTAATCAAAAACGAAGAAACAGCAGAATCAATACCACCCGAAACTAAAGAAAGAACTTTTCCTGAGACTCCGCCCGGCAAACCTCCCTGTCCTTTTCTTTTTTCAAAATAGAGAAACCATCCTTCTTTTCTTGCTTCAATAAAAATAGTTTTATCTGGGTTTTCAAGATTAACCTCCCTTTTAATATTCTCAGCTATCTTATCAATAATATCATCTCTCTTCTCTTCTATTCCTTCACTTCTCTTCAATCTTAAAGCAAAAGTTTCACCTTCTTTGATCCATTGCTGCCAGTTGTTTTTAACAAAAATTGAAATATCTTCAAGGTCTGTCTCTGGAAAAAACAAACATTCTGTAAACCAGACAATACCAAAAACCCTCTCTATGACAGAAGAGGCCTTTTTTATCACAGAGGAGTTTTCTTCTACTCCCGGAATTTCAACAAAAATTCTTCCTCTTTGGGAATGAATTTCAAATTTTACTCTTTCTTTCTTAAGA
>CAZDPT010000025.1:0-4444 GCA_964507665.1 uncultured Candidatus Saccharibacteria bacterium
AGGAAGAAGAAGAGGAAGAAGAAGAAGAGGAGGAAGAAGAAGAGGAAGAAGAAGAAGAAGAGGAAGAAGAAGAAGAAGAGGAAGAAGAAGAGGAAGAAGAAGAGGAAGAAGAAGAGGAAGAAGAAGAGGAGGAAGAAGAGGAAGCTTATTGTATAGATATTGAAGGATTAGGTGAGGTTTCTTTCACTTGGGTCTATCATGATCCTGAAGGTCAAGATAAAACTCAATCAAGATTTGATTTCCAAGTAGATAACGATCAAGATTTTTCCTCACCTGAGGTTAATAGAACCTATACGGGATTATCTAATTCAGATGGTTCTCAGAATAATCAAATAGTTTTAGTTAAACCAGAATTTACTTGTCTTGATTGTGATTATCTAACTTATAACACTACCTATTATTGGAGAACAAGAGATTGGAACCAAGACGATGTAAATTCAGGATGGCAGTATACTCATCCAGATGGAACCCAGAGAACCTTTATTAAAGAACCCCATCCTTATCCTGCTCCCGAATTCACTTTCACTCCCCAGAGTCCTCAACCTGGAGAAGAAGTGACTTTCATTGATCAATCTATCTGTTATGATTCAAATCAACAATCCTACGATTGTAATGAAAACTCCTCCAACAGTTACACTTGGGAATTTGGAGGTTCTGCTACTGATTACACCAGAGGTCATACTTCTCATACTTATTCTAGTGACGGATTATACAGGGTAATTTTAACCGTCTGTGATGATTTGGGATGTTGTTCTCAACAACATGATATTTCTGTTGGTGTAGGAGCGGGAGGTGAACTTCCCGAATGGAAAGAGATTTCTCCTTTTGAGTGAAGGATAATAAAAAGATATATTTCTTTAAGGATTGCCCCTTTTATTTTAATAGTGGGGCTTGCTTATTTCTGGAGTTTCTGTTAGAATGAAATCTATTAAAATGAACTAAAACATGGCAGTTCCAAAGAAAAGAACAACTAAATCTCGGAGGAATAAAAGGAGAATGCATATTTATACTGAGTCTCCCGAGCTTAATCTTTGCCCTCATTGTAAAAAACCTAAAAGACCACATAGAGTTTGTTTAAATTGTGGTTATTACAAAGGTGAGCAAGTAATTGATGTTTTAAGTGAATTAACTAAAAAAGAGAGGAAAAAGAAAGAAAAAGAAATTGAAGAAAGAAAAAAAGAGAAGTCAGAAGAAAAAGGTTTAACTTGGGAGGAGATGTCCAGAAAATAATTTAAGAAGATAAAATAATAAACTTATATTATTATTTATGGGACAGCGACATTTATCCCGCTCAATTGTAATGCAATCTCTTTATGAATGGGATTTCATGGAAAAAAAGAAAGAATACTTACCAAAAATTGTTGAAAGAAATATTGAGAATTTTGGTCCTGGGCTTGAAAATCCAGATTTTATTCGTAAAACAATAGAAGGAATAACTGAAAAATTAAGTAAAATAGATAAGATTATAGAGAAGGCAGCACCAGAATGGCCAATTTCCCAGATATCAATTATTGACAGAAATGTTTTGAGGATCGGTCTTTACGAATTATTGTATGCAGACAAAAAAGAGGTTCCCCCGAAAGTTGCTATTAATGAGGCAATTGAACTGGCTAAAACATTTAGCGGGGAAAATTCCGGTAAATTTGTAAATGGGGTTTTGGGAACAGTTTATAGGGAGATGAAAAATAAATTAAATAAGAAATAAATTTTTTTGTGAAAGATTTTTCGAAACTTAAAGCAAGATTTTCAGAACTTGAAGAAAAGTTAAATCTGGAATTTAAGAATAAAGACTTTTTAATTAAAGCTTTTGTTCATCGCTCTTTTTTAAATGAGAATCCAAATTTTCATTTAAATCACAACGAGAGATTGGAATTTTTAGGAGATGCAGTTTTAGAACTAATAGTTACAGAATATATTTTTCGAAAGTATCCTGAGAAACCAGAAGGAGAACTAACTAGTTGGCGGGCAGCTTTAGTTAACGCAAAAATACTATCTGAAGTTGCGAAAGAATTAGGTTTTAATAATTTTTTATTACTTTCTCGAGGTGAAAAAAAAGAAAAGGGAAAAGCAAGACAATATATTTTAGCTAATACTTTTGAGGCATTGATTGGAGCCTTATATCTTGATTTAGGATATGATAAATGTTCTAAGTTTATAGAAAGTCATCTTTTAAAAAAATTACCTCGCATTATTGAAGAAGGACTTTTTGAAGACGCTAAATCTCAGTTCCAAGAGAAATCTCAGGAAAAGGAAGAAATCACGCCTGTATATAAAGTTATAAAAGAGTGGGGTCCAGATCATGCTAAGAATTTTATTGTTGGAGTATTTTTAGGTAAAAACTTAATTGCTAAAGGTAAAGGTTCTTCAAAACAGGAAGCAGAAGAAAAAGCTGCCCAAAAAGCTTTAAAAGAAAAAGGATGGTGAAAGAAATTTAAAATCATTTATTTAACACTATGCTAGTTATAAGATTTTTTAGAACAGGTAAAAAAAATCAGCCATTTTTTAGGATTGTAGTTACTGATAAAAGAAATCCTCCTCAAGGAGGAAGGTTTTTGGAAATTTTAGGGAATTTTGATCCTCGAACAAAAGAGACAAACCTCAAACCAGAAAGAATTAAATACTGGTTATCAGTAGGGGCTAAACCTTCAAATAGAGTCCATAATTTGTTAATTGAAAATGAAGTTATTGATGGTGAAAAGACACCAGTTCATAATAAACCAAAAAGGGATGAAAAAGAAGAAAAAAAGACAGGCAAAAAGAAACCAGAGAAATCTGAGGAAAAACCAGAGAAATCTGAGGAGAAACCAGAAAAGACTCAAAAGGAAACAGAGGAAGACAAAAAAGAAACAAAAAAAACTGAGACAAAAAAAGCTGAAGATAAGAAAGCCCAGCAAAGGGAACAAGAAGAAAAGAAAATAGAAAAACCAAAGAAAACAGAAAAATAATAAAGCTTTTTATATTTGTTTTGTTCTATCCTTGACAAGAAATACATAATATGATACAATGGAAAATGTAAGGTAGAGTATAGTTCTTTTGAACAAATTGTCACCTTCCACGGAATTGATTATCGAACAACTGGTAGTTAATTGCGTGGACAGTGGCAGGGAGAAGGACTCCCTGTATCTCTGGTTTCCTTGGGGGAACCAAGGAAAGACTAGAGAAATATCGGCTGGTGGCAATTTCGCGCCTCGAGATTACGGTAGCGAGTTGTCCTTGGGTCACGACAAGTACTTGACTGCCAGCCGATCTTTTCCAAAGCAATCCTGAAGAGTAATAAGAACAATTAGGATTTCTCTGGAAAGGATTTAATAGTATAGTAATGATAAAAAAGTTTAAATCTAGGGAAGATAGTTCTTTAATATTATAACTTGCTAACTATCTCCGGAACTGCTTATCTTTCTTTAAACAATTAGATTAGAAAGATAATCAGTTGTGGAGGTGGTTGGCATCCCCGGTCTGTAATCGGGTGCGTACAAAATGTCGATCTTAAGTAAAGTACTCAAGAGGGGTATTAAAATAACCCCTAGAAAGGAGCTCCCTCTTATGGGGGTGCATCTGAGACTTCAGAGTACCTTATAACGCACCTGCCCGACGCCATCCACGTCTGAGGACGTGTGATGCATGGCCGACCAGGAAAGAGAGGTTGAGCTGATCGGATAAGCCGAAGGCTCCTAAAACTTCTCTTCTCCTGGTCGGCTTCTTTTTTTTATATCTCCCTATTTTATTAAATTCACACACTTGACATTTTTTTAAAAATGAGTAAAATAGTAAGATAGTACTGAAGAATAGTAGCTTATCTCGAAATCACTGCTTTTCCGAATTTCTGACAATCGTGGAATTCTGGTTGACAGAATTATTACCACAGGAAAGGAAAGTAGTTAAAGGTCGAGCTACTGAGAAGAAATAATAAAGATTAGATGTAATAATTGAAGTATGGCTAAAGATACAAAAGACCAAGAGTTTCTTGAGTATCTTGTCAAAGCTCTAGTTGATAATCCTAAAGAAGTCAAAGTAGACAGAAAAGTGGATGAAATGGGAGTTTTACTTACTTTACATGTGAACTCTGAAGACATGGGCCAAATTATTGGAAGAAATGGCTCAACTGCTAGAGCAATAAGAACTTTGGTTCGAATTGTTGGCTTGAAAAATCATGCTCGAGTCAATCTGAAGATAGCAGAACCAGAGGGAGGCAAGAAATCTCGAGGAAAAGAGTCTAAAAAATCTGAAGAAAAAGAAGATTCTTCAGAAGGAATCGAAGAAGATTTAAAACTGTAAAGGTTAAATTTTAACGTTTACAGAGCTACGGAAGCCGTGCTATTATAACGAATAGTGCGGTTTTCGTTTTTTGCTTTCCTAAATTAAATTTTTAATATGAAATTCGATATTATTACAATTTTTCCTAATATTTTTACAAATTATTTTAAAGAATCAATAATTCAAAAAG
>CAZDPT010000026.1:0-655 GCA_964507665.1 uncultured Candidatus Saccharibacteria bacterium
TGGATAATGGGTCAGAGTTTAAAGACAAATTCATTAAAAAGACAAAGGAATTAGGGATAAGGCTAATAAGAAACCCTGTAAGCAGTCCTCAGAAAAATGGCAAAGTGGAGAGGATGCATCGAACAATAGAAGAGGAATGCCTCTGGCGGGTTGGAGCAAAGCCAGACAAACTGACAGAGGCGCAATATCAGCTTAATCGATACTTGGTTTGGTATAATCATAAAAGAAAACATTTGGGATATGGGATGAACACCAGTCCAAAGAAAAAGTTAGATAAATGGCTCATTAATAATTTAATTGAAGATTATCAGGGTGTAAATCCTGCTAATGTAAACGAAACTATGATACGGTACATTAGTTGAAGGTAGATAAGAGTAATGTTAAAATCTAATTTACAAGGGCGGTTAGCTCAGTTTGAGCCAAAGGCTCATCAGCCTCTGGCTGAGGCTAGAGTTTGCTTAACAAAGCATATAAGCTCGTTGTTTGACAATTTATAAAGTCGGGCGGTTAGCTCAGTTGGCTAGAGCGTTTCTTTGACGTAGAAAAGGCCAGGGGTTCGAGTCCTCTACCGCCCACCCATGTACCACGTTGGATACATGGCAAGCACGGTACATGGCGGGCTTGCCTCGCCGTAGTCATACGAAAGCGGGCCGTT
>CAZDPT010000026.1:665-2103 GCA_964507665.1 uncultured Candidatus Saccharibacteria bacterium
AGCGCTGTCCTGATAAGACAGAGGTCTCAGGTTCGAGTCCTGAACGGCCCACCAGATTATTTTTTTACTCTATTCTTCGACCAAAGCTTAATCAATTCTATTAAAATTAAGTCTAATAAACCAAATATAATAACTATAACCAATAAACGCGGAGGTAATGGCACTGTATTAAAAATTTTGCCTAGAAAGGGAAGATAAGCTACCAACAGCATAAAGAAAAAACCAATCAGCACTGAAAAATTAAGTATATTGTTTGAAAAAGGATTAAACTCCCATATATTTTTTGACAAACTGCGGGTAGCAAATACAAAAAGAAGCGAATCAAAGGCCAAAGACAAAAAGATAATTGTCCGGACTATTTTTATTGAATATCCCAAGTTAAGAAAATATAAAAATAAACCGATGAGCAAAATGTCACTTATCACACTGACAATAAAAATAATTCTCTTTACTTCCCTATCTAAAAGACGGCTACCCTTATCTCTTGGTTTTTGTTTCATCACATCACCCACTCCTTCCTCGTAAGCCAATGCTAAGGCCGGCAAACTATCCTGAAACAAGTTTACCCACAATATCTGGGCCGGAAGAACCGGTAAGGGCAGTTTAACCGCAAAGCTAAAACCAATGAGCATTAACTCGGTAAAACTTCCGGAAAGCAAATAAACAATAACTTTTCTAATATTTTCGAAAATAATTCTTCCTTGTTCAACCGCGGTAACTATTGTTGAAAAATTTGAGTCCATTAAAACCATGTCAGCGGTTTGTTTTGCAACGTCGGTTGCCTCACCAACTACAATTCCAATATCGGCTTTTTTTAAAGCTAAAGCATCATTAACCCCGTCGCCCATCATCGCTACCGTCTTTCCATTTTTCTGTAGGGCAGTAACAATTTTAATTTTTTGCTCCGGTGATACTCGGTAAAAAAGTTTAATTTCCTCAACCTTACCGGCTAAGGCAGAGGCGGTAATTTTTTCCAAACTTTTTCCGTTCATCAGTTCCGAGGGCTTTAACGGTCCGTGGTTAAGATCCAACTGGTTAATCACTGCCGCCGCAGTATGATAATAATCTCCGGTAATAACTTTTAATTTTATTCCGGCTTTTTTAGCCAAATTCAGCGACTCTTTTACACCTTTTCTAACCGGATCAGCGAAAAAAATCAACCCTTGGAAATCAACATCAACGCCCTGCCAATCATTTTCAACTAAATTTTCCCAAACATCTTCTTTTATAATCCCAACGGCAATTGCCCTATACCCTTCGGCAGTTTTTTCTTGTAATTTGTTCTCCCAATCATTAACTTCTTCTTTTTTTAACTGCGAGTTTTTTAATAAAATTTCCGGCGCACCGTAAATATAAATAATCCCATCCATCTTACCGGCAGAAAACTTGCGCTGAGCAGAAAAAGGAAGTTGTTCTTCCACCTTTTCCAATAACTCTT
>CAZDPT010000027.1:0-1733 GCA_964507665.1 uncultured Candidatus Saccharibacteria bacterium
GTTTTTTTATTACCCAGAACGCTTCGGATCACCAGCATATTAGGTAAGCTCAAGGATGGCCCCGCCAAAAGCAAAGTCAAAGCCGGACCAGAATGCATTCCCTTGTCTATAAATGTTTGTAGAATAGGAATTTCCGTTAATGTAGAAAAATACATAAACGCTCCAAAGATTGAAGCTACCATATTGGCTGTCACCGTATTAGCACCTACAATATTAGTAATTAATTCTTGAGGAAGAAAAGGCTTTATAAAACCGGCGATAAAAACACCTACAAAAAGAAGGGGTAAAAGCTTTTTGGTAAAAGACCAAGTCTCACCCAACCACTCCTTGCTGGTTTCTCTTCGAAATTTGATCAAAGCGATAATCACTGTTAAACCAGCCAAAACAATCATTAGCCCATATTTGAGAATTTGATTTATTTGTAATCCATTCACCACAAGGATACCAACCATTGAAAGCATAAAGGCGGTCGTAACATACTTGCTTTGTGAAGGGCCTTCCGATTCTTCAACAAACAGTTCACCTTCCTCAGTTTTTTCTCGGAAAATGGCCTGCATAGAAAGCCCTACCAAAATAGCTAAAGGGATTGCTAAAAAGATCCGAGCCAAACCTATGGCCGGGCCCAAAACCGAAATGGTTAAAAAGATAGCGGCAATATTGATAGCCGGACCGGAAAAAAGAAAAGTAACGGCCGGACCTAACCCAGCTCCTCTTTTTCTAATACCCGCAAACATAGGCAAAACAGTACAAGAACAAACAGCCAAAATTCCTCCAGAGATAGAAGCGAGAGAATATGAAACTACCTTTTTTGCTTTTTGACCCAAATATTTTAAAACAAAATCTTTTTTAACAAATACTGCTATCGCCCCAGCAATAAAGAAAGCAGGCACCAAGCAAGTTAAAACATGGTCTTGGGCGTATTCGTGAAGCATCTTAAATCCGGAAAGAATAGCCCCTGTAAACAAACCGGACTCCATGGGCATAAAATAGAATAACAAAAACAAGCCCAAGAGGAGAATAAAAATTTTAATTTCTTTTTTCCTCATGCTCTCTTTTTAATAAAATTCAATTACTTTAACCAGTTTTTTATTTCTTTTACATCCGGGATTCTCCCTGCCACTTTAACTTTTCCATCAATAACAATAGCCGGGGTAGACATTACTCCCATCTCAGCAACCTTGGTTGCATCATAAACATGCTCAACTTGAACGTCTTTAAGGTCAAGTTCTTCAACAGCTTTTTTAGCATTGTCTTCTAATTTCTGGCAATTAGGGCAGCCAGAGCCCAATATTTTAATAGTCATTATTTTATTTTTAATTTAAAAATTTATTTAATAATTTTAAATATTTTTTAAACCTTTTTTCGTTTAAAGAATAAAAATGCTTTGCTCCCTCTTTCCTTACCTTTATTAATTTCATTTCTTTAAGTTTATGTAAATGATGAGAAACTAAATTTTGAGGGAGATCCAAAGATTTATTGATTTCACAAACACACCTTTCGTTTTCTTTTAAAAGGCAAAGGATTCTCAGTCTATTTTCCTCTGAGATAATATTCAAAAACTGAGCCGTCTTCTTAATCTTTTTGTAACCAGGAGATGACTTTTTATAACAATTTTTTTTCATAATTATATCAATGACTGTTGATATTATAACAAACTCAAAAAAGAAGTCAATCTTTGCTAAAAAATAAAAAACGAGAGTATATAACTCTCGAGTAAATCTCATCTTCACTGT
>CAZDPT010000028.1:0-1701 GCA_964507665.1 uncultured Candidatus Saccharibacteria bacterium
GCAGCGCGCTCCGACTCGCCGAGGTTCCAGGAGTAGCTGACCGGGGCCCCGTCCTCCACACGCACCAGGTTGTTGTCCCGGGTCAGCGATGCATAGCCGTTCTCATGAAATACCACTTTGCGCAGCACCACCGGCGTGTAGGACGACTTGATATTCACCCCGTACGTGCTGAACTCGATCCTCGTATGCCCAACCACCACCTTCCCCGCCTCGGGCGTCACCTCCACCCCGTTCCAGTCAAAAGCCCGGGGCGCTTTGGCCGAAAGCGAATCGCGCACCGAGGTAAGCAGCACCGGCTGCCGGGCCGTTCCCTTGCACAGAAACGTGCCCCGCACGACAATCGCCGTGAACGGCTCGAAGCGGATGCGGGAGCCGGGCTCGATTGTCAGCGTATCGTGAGGGAGCACGTAGATATTGCCGGTGACAATGTAGTACGTGCCGGAAAGGCTGCCGGTGAGTTCGCCGGTGAGGTAGGTGGGAGAGGCCGTGAGACACAGGACAATGATCAGGCACAGCATCGCAGTTTGATATTCAGAAGCGAAGCCACGACGTAGTGTCCTTGTTCTGTTCCGGACTCGTCCTGTTCTTATCAGTGGCCGAGGAAGATGCATGCATGAATCCTGTTACCGATTCCCGGGGAAGACCGCAGATAGAGACGTCGCTGCTCTGTGCCCCAGGAAAGGCAAGATTGGGGACAACGTTTTCAAGGTCTCAGTATCTTGATGATTTCTTCCGTATCTCATTAATCGCAGTGAACAACTCCGCAATACGTTCAGTTTCAAGATTGGGTCGATCGACATTCTTCCAGACTATGGAACCATCCTTGCCGTATATGATTGCCTCCCGCGCCGGCGCATCCGGGCGGCCTTCGGTCATCTTCAGGTACTTAATTGGAATTCCGTTGGGTCGGTAGTAATACTTGTACGTGTTAACCCATACTTCGTGAGGTGCAGTCACCACCGCGCAGACCAGCACATCGTTTTCATAGTGCAGACTGATGTCCGGCGGGACAGCCTCCGTCTCACTATCCTCAGTGATGTGGATTGTTGACACGGACCCGTGTCGTATCTTGTTTTCAATCTCCTGAACAATTATGTTCGCTTGTTTGGCGGCATCCTTCTTTTTGTCTGCACCCGAACAGGGACATATCGATATGAGAAGAAATACAACGACTGCCGCTTCAGCATTCATTTTCGGATTCCTTCCCATATCATCAAATAGCGCGCACCACTCAATCGGATTTCAGAAGTCGCACTCCATCTCAGTCGCGCCGTCCTCCTCGTAGCATTTCTCCCAGACCAGCTTCCCGTTCTCGAACACTCCCACCCTCATAGGATTTCCGTTGTCGTACCACATGTACTGCGTGTCGACAGGCGTTCCGTGGTCGTATTTGTAGAAGGTGCTCCTCGATCCATCGGGATTGAAGCTTTCAGAGACACCATGCAAAACACCGTTCTTGTATCTGGCAATTTGCCTAAGCCCTTCGCAGCCGTAAAGCATTGTAACAGAGTCAATGAGGCCATGGTGATAGAACCGCAATTGGTACCCGCTCAAACTATCCCCCCTGAAATCCAGGAACAATCCGTGAAATTCTCCGGAAGAATCCCTCGAAAAGACTGAATCGGCAAAGAGCGGTGCCTGCGTTGTCCATGCGCACGTATTCAGTTCGCGCTTCGCCTTCTCATGATCATAGAACAACTT
>CAZDPT010000029.1:0-1686 GCA_964507665.1 uncultured Candidatus Saccharibacteria bacterium
ACTCTTTTACTGAAAAATATAAAAAGTAATCAAATTCAGAGCAAAATTAATAAAATAAAAAGTGGAATTGAAGATAGTAACAAACAGGTTAAGGGTGTAGAAACAAAATATGAGGTAATTATTACTACACCTCCAACACTTAATTCTCATGGACTAACATATAAAGCTAAAATTAAAAATATTTCAGTAGAACCTTTCATTACCAGCTTCTCTATGTATGAATGTAAATTTAGCATTAACGGAAAAAAACTTTCCGCAAATCTAATTAGCAATGATATTGTATTTGATAAAGCAATATTACCTAATGAATCAAAAACATTTATTGCCAAAGATGTACTTACTGATATTGAGGGGTATAGAAGAAAAAGTACTGGTTTTGAAAAATGCTCTTATGACAAAGACGGGAACAAACAATGTGAAAACTTAAATTATTCAGATACAGCACTAACTGAACTTGAATGTACTGGCTATATTACTACTGACGGAGAACAAGCTTCAAACGAATGGGGTGATTATCCTATTAAGATAAATTTTTCATCAAATGATTAAAACCATAACTCAAACGTTAATCAAAAAATATCAGAAAAGAGTTTCCCCAATTCTTAGACAAGAAGGATATCATTGTCTCTTTAAGCCAACGTGTTCTGAATATGCACTAAATTGTTTAGAACAAAATAGCTTTTTAAAAGCTTACTTTCTTGTTATCATTAGACTATTAAAGTGTAATCCCATAAATGCTTATTTAAAAAAAAATAAAAAGGAGGTTTGCTATGGCTAAGGAATATAAAACTTTAACTTTTGAAGACAGTGAAAAGGGACGCAGAGAAATGGCAATAGAAATTGACAGATTAGCCAATGAAGGTTGGGAAGTTAAAAGCAAGGAGGTAGCACAACAGGGTTGGGGGTTTAGTAAAACGTGTTGCTTAGGTGTCATTTTCTTACCTCTTGCACTCTTAGGGAAAAAAGATAATGTGATTCAAGTAATAATGGAACGAGAGAAAGAAAAACCTTAGTTTATTTTAAATAAAAAATATGAATAATCAACCCAAAACAGAAACTTGTCCTTCCTGTAAACAAACGATTTCGGCCAATATAACTAAATGTCCGTATTGCGGTAAACATCTCAAAAACTGGTTTAAACGTCACCCAATCCTAACTGCTATTCTTGCCTTATTCATTATTCCACCCTTTTTGGGCAACATGTTTTCTTCATCTAAAAGTTCTTCAACTGTGAATAATCCGGTGGAAACTCCTAGTCAAAAGCAAATTATTTCTCCCAAACCGATTAACCAAATTGAGCCCATATTTAATGTCAACAAAATTACAAATAAAAATATTGTTGAAATTAAACAAGTCCTAGGAGAACCCACGTCTAACATAAACCCCTCTGGTGATATGTACGGAGAAATCTTATGGGTAAAAGATGGAATAAGCCTTGCTATCCCCTATCTAAATAAAAATTCCATTCCCCAAGCATTTGATTTTCAATTTGATAAAGCAACATTAAGTTTTTCAGATGCCGATTTTAAAAAAGCTTTTGCATTAATTGGTAAACAACTCCAAAAAAGTTATTTTTCTAACACTTCCTCTCCAACATTTACAAGGTTTACAGCTAAAGATTTAACAAACTTTGAACAGATAAACGTGCAATCTACAGTAGAAGATAAAAAAAATATCAATTTTATT
>CAZDPT010000030.1:0-1601 GCA_964507665.1 uncultured Candidatus Saccharibacteria bacterium
GGAACCCCCGGGGCGGGCTGCTGCACTTCGAGCGCCGGGATGGCCACTGGGAGGGTAGAAGATTTTATAGGTGAACCAAATACAAGAGCTGTAGGTAAAGCAATTGAAGAAAGAATCTACTCAAAAATAACTGCCGAAAATCTACATTATCCTGGAGAATTAGAAATTAGAGTCGTTCCAATTAATAAAGATTCAATAAATATTCATATAAATCTAATAATAGATGGACAACCTGTTGTAGTAAGTAAGACAATTTTTGACATAGAAAATGGAATTTTAAAAGAAATTCAACAACCTCAAAGACCAAAAAATCAAACTATAGCTGCATCTAATAAAAAATATAAACCATATATCAATAGAATTCGTTAAAATTGAAATTATGCGAAAAATAAGGTATAATATATAATAGAATTAGGAGATATGAGTAACCTACCACGGGGGAATCCCCGTGGCTTTTGAAAGAAAGCCGCAAGATTACCAGCAGACTAGCAGGAGATGAAGTTATGGCTATTATTACTAATAAAAGATCATCCGAAGAAATAATTAGAGATGGAAGAAAAAAACTTGAAGATAATGTTGGTATAACTGCTTATAATTCAACATCTTCCGCACTTTCTCTTTTAGAATTAAGTAGTCGTGAAATCTCAAATATGTGGGATACGATGAATGATCTTCTCAAAAGGAATTTTATTACGACTGCTTATGGTGAATCTCTTGATGCTATAGGAGAATTACTTCAAGAATCTAGAAGAAATTCAACAAGAGCAATGGATCTTTCTACCTCAAATATTAAGTTCTCTCTAGATACAACCTATGCAACAAATATTAGTGATCTTCTTATAAGGTATTATAATACATCAGAATTAGCTGAATTAAATGATCTTGGTTTAACTAATAGTCCTACTAATCCAACTGAAATTACATTCGATGAAGGTATTTATGTAATATCTAGAGATGGAAAAATATCATACTCAACTACAAGACCTATTACTTTATCAAACACACAAGACTTTGATTATACTCCAGTTATAGCAAATGGTATTGGTGATGGATGGAATGTTGGTGTAAATGTTCTTGTAAAGCATAATTTAGTTACTATTTATCCTATTCTTAGTAAAATTATTAATGGTATACAAGTTACTAATATATATGGAATTGGGAATGGTGGAGGAACTGAATCTGATAGTAATTATAGATTTCGACTTGCTAATAAGACAGTTTCAGCAACAAAAGGTAATAATAGTGCTATTAGAAAAGCTGTATTATCAGTTCCTGGTGTTGTTGATATGCAAATAATAACTAGAAGTCATGGGAATGGTACTCTTACTATTTTCCCCAAAACTGAAGATCCTATTGTATCTGATGGTATTTTATCTGCTGTTAAAGAGAGTGTTAATTTTGATAAATCTATTGGAACAATAGTCTATGTAGAACCTCCAAAATATTTGGGGGTAAGTATGAGAATTAATCTTAGATTTATTCCAGGTGCAGATAAAGATCTTATATTTGGCAATGCAAGGTTAGCCATTATGGATTATATTAATAATTTGGATGAAGGTGGTGAAATTATTATTAATGAAATTATCCAAAGAACTATGGCT
>CAZDPT010000031.1:0-1575 GCA_964507665.1 uncultured Candidatus Saccharibacteria bacterium
ACAGAAAAATATCTAAATTATTACTATAAAGTTTTTAATCTTCCTTTTATTTCTTTAAGATTAGCAAATGTCTATGGTCCAAGGCAAAACCCAAAAGGGGAAGCGGGAGTTGTTGCTATTTTTACTGAGAAAATGCTATCTTACAAACAACCAGTAATTAACGGAGATGGCAAACAAACCAGAGACTTTGTTTATGTTAATGATGTCATCAGAGCAGGAATTCTAGCTATGAAAAAAGACAAAACAGGAATATTCAATGTCAGCAGAGCAAAAGAAACAGATATTAACACTTTATTTGAAAAAATCAAAAACCTAACTGGAGTTGATTGTAAAGAAGTTCACGGTCCTCAAAAACCCGGGGAACAAAAAAGAAGTTGTCTAGATTATTCTAGAATAAAAAAAGAGTTAAATTGGACTCCGGAATATAATTTAGAGGAGGGGTTGAAAAAAACCATAAATTGGTTTAAAAAATAAAAGTATAAAATTAACAAATTTATTATGGAGAAAAAACACAAAAGATATGCTTTATTCATAGGAAGGTGGCAACCTTTCCATAGAGGACACAAATTTATCATAGATAAAGCCCTAGAACAAGGAGAAAATGTTGCTATTGCTGTAAGAGAAACAGAACTTTCTGAAAAAAACCCATATACTGTTCAACAAAGAATGGAGATGATAAAAAGAGTATATGAAAACTATGGAGATAGAGTAAAAGTCTTTCCTGTCTGTGATATTAAAAGTGTAAATATTGGTCGTAAAGTAGGTTATGATGTTAATCGAATAGATGTTCCAGACCATATTGAAGAAATTTCTGGAACAAGAACAAGAAAACAAACTTTTCCCACAACCGTTACAGATGAAGTAAGAGAATATTTAACTACCATCTCCCCCACTTTTTGGTTCACAGGCTTACCTTGTTCTGGTAAAAGCACTTTAGGCAAAAACCTTAAAAGTTATTTAGCAGACAGCAACCGACACGTTATCCGTTTGGATGGTGATGTTTTAAGAGGGGGCTTAAATAAAGATTTGGGATTTTCAAATAAAGACAGAGAAGAAAATTTACGACGAGCAGCCCACCTATCAAAACTCTTAAATGGAATGGGGCATACTGTAATTGCCTCTTTTATAACCCCAACCGAAGAGATGAGAAAAATGATAAGAGGAATTATACCAAATCTAACCTTTATTTATGCCAAATGCAGTTTAGATACTTGTAAAAAAAGAGACGTAAAAGGAATGTACAAAAAAGCAGAAAGAGGAGAAATTAAAGATTTCACGGGTGTTTCAGCTCCCTTTGAGGAACCAAAAGAAGCTGAACTGGTAGTTGACACAGAAAATAACAGCATTCAAGAATGTCTCAAAAAAATTATAAAAGAAGCAAGACAGATAGACATTAAAGAATCTTAAAAATGGATAAGCTATTAAAAGATGTTATTGAAATAGCAAAAAGAGCAGGTGATAAAACCTTAAAAATCTACAAAAAAGATTACAAAGTTTACAAAAAAGAAGATGGTTCCCCTGTAACTGAAGCTGATCTTGCTTCTGGAAAAGTTATTCTTTCTGGGCTCAAAAAAT
>CAZDPT010000032.1:0-1540 GCA_964507665.1 uncultured Candidatus Saccharibacteria bacterium
CCAATGCGGATCATGTGAGGGCGGGGGGAATATGATGCTAACCGGCAACTCACGCGGGCTTCAAGGTAAAATCGGCACAACCCTGCCGCCGTACAGTCTCGGCGTCGGAGATCGATTCGGGCACGAAGCGGCAGCACAGCTTAGGGCCTTCGTGCGGGCAGCGGATAACGGGTTGGCGGTTGCACCGGTGTGGAACAAATCGTTTCGAGAGCATTCGATCGTAGGAAGCAAGCCGGAAGGTGTGCTCGAGGCCGCACGCGAAGCCGTGGATGAACTCGATTGGAAGGGCGCGTGGTTTGTAGATGCCGATCATATCTCCGAAGCCAACGTTGACACCTTCACCGCATCCGGCAATTACTTCACACTCGACGTTGCGGAGGCGATTGGAGAACCTCCGGCCGAGGCTGACCTTGCGGCCTTCCTCAAGGAGTGGGAACCGTATGCCGGCACGGTTGCAATCGACGGGATTGAGGGTGCGATGGATGTGAGTATGGAGCGCATTGAGGAGACCGCACGGCGGTATCTGCGGGCAACCGGGGAGGCGGGGCGTATCTATCGGAAAATCGAGGCATCACGGGGCGTGGGAACGTTTGTGACCGAGGTGTCGATGGATGAAACCGATGTGCCGCAGACTCCGCTTGAGTTGCTTGTCATTCTCGCCGCCCTTGCCCGCGAAGGGGTTCCGGTTCAAGCCATTGCCCCCAAGTTCACCGGCCGTTTCAACAAGGGAGTCGACTACGTGGGCGATGTCGGGCGTTTTTGCAGGGAATTTGAAGATGATGTCTGCGTGATCGCACATGCGGTCCGGACGTTCGGGTTGCCCGCGAATCTGAAATTAAGTGTCCACTCGGGCTCCGACAAGTTCTCCCTCTACGGTCCCGTCGCGGAGATCATCCGGCGACGCCGATGCGGGATTCATCTCAAGACCGCGGGAACCACATGGCTGGAAGAGCTTATCGGTCTGGCACGGGCCGGGGGCTCAGGGCTGAAAACGGCCGTCGACATCTATTGTAGCGCTCGGGAGCGTATCGATGAGCTGTGTGCCCCGTATGCTTCGGTTGTCGACATTACCGCGCAACGGCTTCCCCCTCCCGATGAAGTGCAAAACTGGAGCGCCGAGGAGTATTCAGCCGCCCTTCAGCACGACCCGGACAACCCGCGGTTCAACCCCGATTTCCGGCAATTGCTCCATGTCGCCTATGGTGTCGCCGCGCAGATGGGTGCCCGATTCACCGACGGGCTCACGGAACATGCCGACATTATCGGACAGCATGTATTCCAAAACATCTACCATCGACACCTCGAGCGGCTTTTCACTCCCTGAGGAACATGCCCCCCCCCGGGGTGCCGCTCCGTATCCACCGCAGCGTCGAAGAAGGGATGCTCATGCTCAGACACGGAATGACAATTCTCTTCCAGGGAGACAGTATCACCGATTGCGAGCGACGGGATGATCCGGAAGGGTTGGGATTCGGGCACGTACGCTACATCGCCGCTCACCTTCTCAGCACGTATCCGGAGCTGGGACTCAGGATCGTCA